>NZ_JACOPB010000002.1:0-847499 GCF_014288005.1 Hungatella hominis | reverse complement strand
CCGCAGCCGCCGCGCCCGCCGCAGCCACCGCAGCCGCCGCGCCCGCCTCAGCCACCGTGGGGCCCGCCGCCATGGGGACCGCCGCCACGTCCGCCGCAGCCGCCGCGCCCGCCTCAGAATCCGGGAAATAATTGGCTGAATGATATTGTAAAGATTCTGCTTTTGAATGAGATGCATCGCAGACGGTGCCGTACAGGGTTCTGTTTTTAAAGCTTTGCTTTTCTGAAAGAGTCACATCCTGGACTGACCTTGGATAACGGACCAGGGATTATGGCAGCAGGATATGGGATAAGGCCCGGGATTTCCTTTTATTACAGGATATCCCGGGCCTTATTCCGTTTCACGTCTGGGAAGCTGGTCGCAGATCTGCTGCGCCGTCGTTGTCACTGTCACGTCTCTGGCGGAAAGCATTATTCAAACATGCTCTAAGTATGAAACAGGTGCGGGAAGGTGAGCTGCCTTCCCTTCCATATATTCTCTTTTCCTTTCAGCAAAAAGAGCGTGTCCCCCTCTTCTTCTGCGGGAACGCAGGTGTCCCCGGATACTGGCGAAAAGTCCAGATCTGCAAATGCAGTGTCTTCTTTTGCCGCCGCGGAGAGAATGGCATCCAGTTCCTGATGGGGATCGCAGAAGATATCGTAACACGTCATTACCATATCCTTATACTCCGCTATTATAACCGCATCAAATTTTTTCAAATAAAATATACAGTTTTTCATAAAACTGATAGAATAAAACATTAGAAGATCAAAATTATTTACGACTGTCAGCTGTGAAAACGGATTGGATTTCAAATAGCAGGAACGAAGCAGTTCCCTGTCGGCACTGCATTCCATATCCAGCCTTCTCATGCCGCCGGGGTTGGGAATCACCGGCCGGCGGAACTGGTACGTGGATTCCCTGATAAAGCCAAATCTGGGATAGAAGTCCAGAACGGAGTCATTGGCAAAGAGAAGCATGGCATCGCACCGGTCCTTCCAGTCTTTTAAAATCTCACTGATCAGAAAACGCGCCAGCCCTCTGCCACGGTATTCCGGATCCGTCATGACAGTCCCCAGCTGCACATACCTCCGCATTTCCCCATTCCACAGGATATCCATGGGGTTGACGGATACATTTGATATCACTTTCGTCCCGTCGCGCAGCGTGTAAGGGACGTTTTTATCAGTCCAGAACCCCTGGCGGTACCATTCTTCAAACGTAAATCCGAATGTTTTCGCCGTCAGTTCATTGTAGGACGCCCGAACCGCGTCGTTTGTCCTCACAGACTTGTCCAGTACATAACGGTCAGTCATCATCCCATCCTTTCCGCGCAGTGCAGCACAATGGCACATGCGCCGGATTAACTCGTTGTTATCAACCGCGCTTCAGAAACCAGAGTCAGTTTTTTGCTGCGGCTTTCAGACTTATAGTATAGAATCCGGATCATGTGATGTCAAATATTTTATGTAGTTGGAATGTAAAATGGCCATCCGCTGCAGAATTCACTATTTTCCAAATCTTTTTCTTAATTCCTCCCTGATTTGTGGAACAATGTTCCTTTTTTTCATCTCTTCAATTATTTTTTCGAATTCACCTTTTGGAGCAGGCGGTATCACTGAGTCACAATACCTGTCCACACGTTCAAATTCCTGCAGCAGCTCCCTTTCTTCTTTTGGTGTGAGTTCCCCCGTGTTTTTTCTTATCATGCCGTATCAATCCTTTCTATATCACTAATATATTACATAAACGGACAAAATATGACTGGATTAAAATAGTAAATGAATAATGCTCCGTATATAGAGCAATTATAGAACCAGGATAAGATAGAATCAATTGAAAATGTTCGTTATAAGGAGCAAAATGAGATGGAGCAGAAGATTAAGCAGGATATTGTAATCGGTTATAATATCAGAAAATTACGGAAACGGGCGGGGCTTACGCAGGAACAGACTGTGGCGCGGATGCAGCTGATGGAGTGCAATATAACAAGGGGAAGCTATGCGAAAATCGAAGTCGGCCTGGCAAATATCCGGGCCACGGAAATGATGGCGTTAAAACGAATATTCGGAGCTGACTACAGTGAGTTCTTTGTACCGATTCCGGATCAAAGAAAATCCTGATATTTTCGGAGAATGCCGGCTTTATCTCCCTTCCCGGCTGCAGGTTAATAAACTTTTAAGTTGTAGTTTTGTTGGATATTGTATAGAATAAAAGGGAAACATAGGGAAAATAGAGGAAGTCTGACATGAAACGATTAGGAAAAAAGATAGGAATACTATTTATTATATTTATTGCGGCGATCGCAATCTACTTTGTGTGGAATCAGAAAAGAACGGAAAAACCTGACTCCATTGTTTACACTGCCATGGATGAGGCGGCTCTTCCGGTGGTCTCGGCTACCATGTTCGGGAGAGACGTTAATTTTCTGCACGGTTATACACAGGATATGAAGCAGGCGGTGGCGAGAGATTCGCTTACCGTCCTTCCGTCTGACCGCGCGTTAAATATCAGGATCGCGGACTTTGGCGGCAGCATACGCGGGATCAGTTATGAGGTGAGAAGCTTAAATCTGGAGCGCCTTGTGGAACGCACCAGCCTGACTGAATGGGATACGGCGGATGGGAAGACGACGGCTGTGCTTCCTATTCAGAATCTTCTGTCCAAGGACAGGGAATATTTGCTGATCCTCTCTCTGGACACGGCGGAACAGGGCGAGGTCCGCTATTACACCCGTATCCTGTGGACGGACAATGAGAATGTTAAGGATATGATAGATTTCGCCGTAAACTTCACCACGAAGACCTTTGACTACGATCAGGCGAGAGAGCTGACGACGTATCTGGAGACAAATGCGACGGAGGACAACAGCTCTCTGGGTCACGTGACCATACGATCCAGCTTTTCCCAGCTTACCTGGGCCGGCCTGGACGTAAAGCCTGTTGGGGATATCCGTGTGACGCTGAAAGATTTAGACGGAATTATGTGTACTGTCCGCCTGGATTACCAGATAACGAGGACTGCGGAAAATGGAATCAACGAGCTTTACGAGGTGGAAGATGATTTCACTATGAAGTGGGACAGCAAGCGCATTTATCTGATGGATTTTGAGCGAAATACCAACCAGATTTTTTCCGGACAGCGCGATCTGTTTTCCGGCAAGCGTATTATGCTGGGGATCATGAATGACAGTGAAGTCCGGACGGAAGCGAGCCCGGATGGACGCCATATCGCATATGTGGTCAATAGAGACTTGTGGTCCTATGACCAGTCCTCCGAGAAGGCAGTCAAGATATTCTCCTTCCGCAGCGGCGACGAAGATGAGATCCGTAACGGCTACGACCAGCACGATATCAGGATTCTCTCCATCGGCGATGACGGCGATGTGAATTTTATCGTTTACGGATATATGAACCGGGGGATTCATGAGGGGGCCATGGGAATCGCCATGTACCAGTACAGCAGCGACGAGAACGCCATCAAAGAGAAATTCTTTACGCCCGTGACCCAGTCCTTTGAGATGCTGAAAGGTGATATCGATAAGCTGGCTCATCTGGGAAGCAACGGTATGCTGTATATGATGGCGGACCACGCCGTCTACGGCATCGATTTAAACAGCAACGAATACATGGTTCTGGCAGATTCCCTGACGGATGGAAGCTTCGCGGTGAGCAGAAGCGAACGGCGTTTCGCATGGCAGGAGGGCAGTGATCCCTACGGCTCCAGGGTGATCCATCTGATGGACTTAGATACGGGAAGCAAGAAGGAGATTACCGGGGAAGACGGCAGTCTCTGCCGGCCTCTGGGCTTCGTGGGCGATGATTTCATCTATGGCCTGGCGAGGGAAGGCGATATGTGGATTGAAAACGGACGCGTAAAGGATGCCCCCATGTACCGCCTGGAGATCATGGACGATACGGGAGCGATCGTCAACCAGTACGAGTATCCCGATACGTATATTGCCGATGTGGAGGTAGAGGAGAACCGGATTCGTCTGACGAAGATCGCGGGGACCGGAGACCAGTCCTATACGAAATTAAAAGATGATATTATTGTCTGCAATGAGGAGCTGAAGGAAGATCCGTTAAAGGGGATCGGCTGGTATGCATCTGAAGACCGGAGAAAGCTGTATTTTGTGCAGCTCGATAAGGAGGCTGCATCTCACGATGTGAAGGTTTCTGTACCGAAAAAGATGGCGTATGAGTCCGCCGAGGTAGTGGAGTTAAAATCAAATGCGGGGCCATCGGAAAGCCTGTTTTACGCCTATGGCGCCGGCCATTATCTGGGAAGTAGCCGGAGCTTTACGGAGGCGCTGAATCTGGCATACGATAAGATGGGCGTGGTGACGGACAAAAACCAGGAGATCGTCTGGAACCGTGTAAACCGTTCGCCAGCCCGCAGCATCAAGGATCCGGAGAACAAGGGAGCCCTGCTGATCCGCCATATGGACGAATTCAGCGGAAGCATGCATTACGATGATGGAATCCTGATGCTGGATGCCCGCGGCTGTATTTTAAATCAGGTTCTGTACTTTATCAGCAGGGGCTGTCCGGTGGCCGTCTATACGGAAAACGGCGGTTACGAGCTGATCAGCGGATACGATCAGTATAATGTAACCATTTACAGCCCAACGACAAAGGAAGCCCGTAAAATGGGCTTAAACGACGCCTCTCAGTATTTTTCAAATGTCGGAAATGACTTCGTCTGCGGCGTTTTTACGGAATAAGAAAGTGCGTTCTCTTTACAAATCCGCAGGATATGTTATAATCATTAAAGACACAAAAGAAAAACTTAATAAATTTGTAATAGATTAGATCATAATCAGAGGTGTGGAATGGAACAATATATTATGAAAGGCGGCAATCCGCTGGCTGGAGAAGTAACCATCGGCGGAGCCAAGAATGCTGCCCTGGGTATTCTTGCTGCTTCCATCATGACGGACGAAGACGTTGTTATCGAGAATCTTCCTGACGTCAGGGATATCAATGTATTACTGGAAGCCATCGAGGAAATCGGAGCTGATGTTGAGCGTATTGACAGACATACCGTCCGTATTAATGGGAAGTACATCCACGAAGTTTCCGTGGATGACGAATATATCCGTAAAATCAGAGCCTCTTATTATTTTATTGGGGCTATGCTGGGCAAGTATAAGAGCGCTCAGGTGCCGCTTCCGGGCGGCTGCAACATTGGCAGCAGGCCGATCGACCAGCATTTAAAGGGCTTTCGCGCGTTAGGTGCGGAAGTGAAGATCGAGCGCGGTGCGGTGATTGCGCATGCCATTGATTTAGTTGCCAGCCATATCTATCTGGATGTGGTCTCTGTGGGTGCGACCATTAATATCATGATGGCGGCAACCCTTGCAGAAGGACAGACCATATTGGAGAATGTGGCTAAGGAACCCCATGTGGTTGACGTGGCGAACTTCTTAAACAGTATGGGCGCCAACATCAAGGGAGCCGGTACGGATACCATCCGTATTAAGGGTGTAAGAAAGCTTCACGGCACGGAGTATTCCATTATTCCGGACCAGATCGAGGCGGGCACCTTTATGTGCGCTGCGGCGATTACCCGCGGTGACGTTACCGTAAAGAATGTGATACCGAAGCATTTGGAGGCTATTTCAGCCAAGCTTCTTGAGATGGGCTGTGAAGTGGTGGAATTTGACGACGCGGTGCGCGTGGTAGGCAAGACCCTTCAGAGACATACCGATATCAAGACACTGCCGTATCCTGGATTTCCAACCGATATGCAGCCGCAGATGACGGTAACGCTTGCGCTTGCGGAAGGAGCCAGTGTTGTAACCGAGAGTATCTTTGAGAATCGTTTCCGCTACGTAGATGAACTGTCCCGTATGGGCGGCAACGTAAAAGTAGAAGGCAACGTAGCCGTTATCGACGGCGTCAAGAAGCTTACCGGTGCATCTGTAAACGCGCCTGATCTGCGTGCGGGAGCCGCGCTTGTGATCGCGGGACTCGCGGCGGATGGCTATACAATTGTGGAAGAGATCGGATATATACAGCGTGGTTACGAGTGCTTTGAAGAGAAGCTTCAGGGGCTCGGCGCGATGATTGAAAAAGTGGATTCCGAAAAAGACGCGAAGAAATTCAAATTGAAGGTCGGATGAGTGAGTTAAAACAGCAGTAAGGGAAAAGGGAGGAGCGCTGTGTTGAAAACAGGTCATTGGATTTTCAATACGGCCGCTCTTGTTATGAATCGATATAAAAATCGTGCAGAAACAGGATTGCAAAATTTGGATAATCGTGCTATACTGTGCAAGGTAAGGGGCATTGGCGCAGCTGGGAGCGCGTTCGCTTCGCATGTGAAAGGTCGTGGGTTCGAATCCCATATGCTCCACGGTAAAGGTCTGGTAGATACCAGGCCTTTTATTTTTGTGCTGAACTTTTTAACAGTAGGTTCGGATTTTGCTTTTTCTGCTTTACGTGAAATGGTCCAATTTTTCTTGCCTGTGCAGAAAGCTATACGTGGAAATGCCTTTCTGTGCATTGCAATAAAGAGAGTGTCACATCAGCCGATATCGTTGACGTGACACTCTTTTTGTCTACTCCACTCTGGCAAGCAGGGCCAGTGCGCCCTGATAGTCGGCCTGTTTCTCCAGCAGCTCCCGGAAGAGTCCGGCTGCTTTCTCCTTTTCACCCAGTCCCAGAGCTCCGAGCGCCCGCAGATAATTGCAGTACTGCGTGCTGCGCAGCTGAATATCATCCTGGAAAACCTCAATTTCAGGAAGGGAAACGGCAAAAAAGTCATAGGCTGCCTCATCAAATAAATGTTTTTCTCCATAAAAGATCAGCTGATGGAATGCTTTTCTGGCTGCTTCGGGCCGTCCCAGTTCCAGATTTGCCAGACCCTGATAGAAAATAAAGTCTGAAGGCTGATCGTTATAGTATAGTACGCTTCCCGGTTCTGAAGGACCCGAGGCGGCCAGGAGAAAATACTCAGTGGCTTTTTCTTCTTCTTTCATTTGACGGTAAGCGATTCCCATGTAATAGTGGGCTTCATTGTCAGGCACGTTGGGCAGCTTTCCCTCACCCAGGTTTTCCGGATAGGAGAGTGTCGCCGTCAAACAGGTCAGGGCATCGTGAGGGCGTCCTGCCTCCAGCTCACGCTGAGCCAGCCGGATCAGCGCATAGCGATACTGAGCGCTTGCCTTGCCTTCTCCGCCTTCCCATGGATGGAAACGGTGGGTGCAGAGCGCATCCAGGGCAGCCTCCCATTTTCCGGTGCAGTTCAGCAGGGTAATATAGCGCAGATACAAATCGTCCCGGTCATGGACCAGATCAGGGTGGGACTCCAGCCGTTCCAGCCTCTCTGGGTTAGACTGGTTCAGTCTGGCCGCCAGCTGGTCGTATTCCAACAGAAAACGCGGATAGTCAGGATCAATGGCGCAGGCCCTTTTCATCTCCTTTAAAGCCCTGGCCCCATCCTGCAGCTTGTTATAGCAGGCAATGGCCAGATTCCGGTGGGCTAAGGCTAAACCGTCTTTCTGTTCCACGGCTTTCTCCCAGTGTGCGATCGCGGATTCATACTGTTTCTTATCGTATAACAGGTTTCCAAGGTAGTAGTGAGCCATGGGCGCCTCAGGCAGTAACCCGACCGCTGTTTCCAGAATACGTATTTCCTCCACACGATTGGGGAAACAGTAGTCCGGCGAGGCCGCTTCCGCCTGGGTGAAGCAGGATATGGCTTTATCCGGATCGTTCAGTCTGGTATAGATATAGCCCTGATAGTACTGACACATGGGATTGCTGTCTTTGCAGGCATTGAGAACACAGAGCGCATCCTCATAGAAGCCGGCATTTACATAGTCCAGGGAGACCTCCAGGTAATTGTGGGATTCTCCGCGCATCTTTTCTTTCCAGTAGTCAAAGCGGCCGTCGTATACAGCCTGTTCATAAAGGCAGCTCATATAAAGCGGATCAATCCCAAGACTTTCCTTTAACAGGGTGGAGGGATCCAGCCCGAGCCTACGGAGGAGAGCCGCTTTTAAGGATCGGGCCTTCATATTATGCCAGTTTCTAAGCATGGACTTAGAGGCAAAATCCAGTGCATCCTCGTACGCGCCCCTCTCCGAGGCCAGACAGGCCAGCCAGTAAAAGGCGGAGCTTTGTGTTTCCGCGCTCCAGGTGGCCTTATAGAAGGCATCGTAAGCCTCTTCCTTCTGACCGTCGGCCATCAGGGCCAGACCCAGGTTAAACCAGCACTCTCCATAATACGGATTCGGATTCTTCCACGTCTGCTTTTTAATGGCAGCCCGGAAATAAGGGATGCTGTCTTTGATATGCCCTCTCTTATAGAGCAGAAGGCCGTAGCTGTTATTCAGACGGATATCCGTGGAATCCCTTTTCAGCCCCTCCAGATAATAATCCGCAGGTTCAAAGGTGGCGTGACGGTACTGCTCCAAATGAGTCCCGGCCAGATACAGCTCTTCCGTGGACTTCATATCCTCCGGGGATTTCATCGGTTCCGCTGGCTCTGGTATCGGCTCGGGCTGTTTCTCATAGACGGTGTATTCCACTAATACTTTATTCCCACAGGAAACCGTCACGGTGCAGCCGCTCAGCCTGTCCGGCGCGGGGAAGGAAGCTGCGTAGCTTGTTTCCGGGCTTAAGTCCACGGTGTTCTCATAAAGAAGGGCCCGGGGATTTTTCTGTGTAACCTGGATTTTTGCCTGTTCATATACACCAGTCGTGTAAACTTTTAGAACGGCAGTCCCATCCGTGCCTTCAGACAGGCTTACGGCTGCCTCTCTGGTGGCGTTTCCTACCCGTCCCACCCCTTTATAGGGCATGAAATACTGTACAAAAGTCTTTTCCTCGTGAGGCTTCAGCCATGTAAAATCAGGCTGATTGTCGGTGAATACGCCGGTCATCAGCTCAATATAGGGTCCGTCGGTTTCCGTTAAATTCCTGTCCCAGGTACGGCCGAAGTCGCCGTTTCCCCAGGTCCACTGTTTTTTGCCCGGAGAGACATGGTGATCCGCGACGTGGAGCAGTCCCGCTTCCAGATTCTCATCGTAATTTCCGATAAAATCATAATCGGAGTGAGCGGCCATATAGGATGTCGGAACCTTTACATTCTTATAGCGGGAGATGTCCACGCCTGCGGAATAGTCGCATTTGTAATACTCACCGGTGGCGATGGGAAATGTGGAAACAGCCCGTTTTCCATGGTCCATGACGGCATGAACATCCGGAGGAAAGACAGAAAACGTATCATCATTAACCGGAACCGCGGGATTTGCCCACCACAAAAAGGTCTGGGGAAGATCCGTATGATTATAAAGCTGGCCTTTGATTTCAATATAGGCCTTTCCCGGATAAAGAGAGATAGCGGCCATCCCTTTTGTGCCATACATCTTGTCCGTCTCACCGACATATATGGTGCAGGAACCGTCGTCATTGGAGGTAAATGTATAATCGACTGGAGAGTAGGTGGATGGCCTGTGATGCTGGGGCCAGTTAAATTCGATTCCGCCGGAGATCCATGGTCCGGTGAGCCCGACGAGGGCGGGTTTGATCACATGATTGTAATAGACAAAATCGTATCCGTTCGTCTTATCGTAGGCCCTTTGGATCCTGCCGCCCAGTTCAGGAAGCACACAGACCTTTAGATATTCGTTTTCCAGATATACGGCACGATAGGATACATCCTTTTTATCGTCCAATACTTTCTCAGTGACAGGAAGGGGATATACCTTGCCCGTGCTTCCCTGATAAGCTCTTTTTTCAATAAATAAAGGACTTTTTTCCGGAGGAGCCATCGAATAGGTAGGGATGATACAATCCTCCTCCCAGATTCTTACATGTTTTGCCATAATAAATCCCTCTTTCTACTTTAATTATAACGCTATTTTATCATGGCAAAAATAGAAATAGAAATGCCTTATCATGAATAAAGATGGACAATATTCCGCAAATATGATATTCTCCATTCATGGATAATTTTATGGGATGGAAAAGAGACGGGTTTAAGGGAGAGCGGATGTTTGTGCTTCCTACGGAATCCTTCCGGGATTATGTGGAGCATCCTCAGGTAAGAAGAATGTATCTGACCGATGTGGGATTTTTCCCCTGTGCGGCGCACCATTACCGGGAGAGAAGAGATGGAATTGAAGAATTTATCTTCATTTACTGCATGGAGGGCAGTGGTACCATTGAAGCAGCAGGCAGCAAATATGTGCTCCATGAAAATGAGGCGTTCTGTATTCCGCAGTTTACGGGACACCGTTACTATGCGTGTGAGGAAGATCCATGGAGTATATTGTGGGTGCATTTTAAGGGAGAGGACGTCCGGTATTTCCCCCTTATGGAGTATCGTGTGGTAAAACTGAACTCTCAGAATGCCACCAACCGTATGCTGTTTCTGTTTGAGCTGCTGTTCCGGGTTCTGGAGGCGAACTATACTCTGGGCAATTTCATCTATATTTCACAGGTTCTGTCCCTGATTCTGGCGGAGACCTACGACCGTGAAAAGCACAATTCGACCCAGGAGCAGAACCGGCACGTGACCAATGTGATCCGGTATATGTACAAGCATTTAAATGAAAATCTTACGCTTAAGATGATCGTGGATGAATTTGAGCTGTCCAGGAGTTACCTGAATTCTATTTTTCAGAAATATACCCGCCATGCGCCTCTGGACTTCTTTATACATCTGAAGATGAAAAAGGCGTGCGCCATGCTGCGCACCACCGACATGTACATCTATGAAGTGGCTCAGAATCTGGGGTACTCAGACCAGTATTATTTTTCCCGTGTATTTAAAAATGTGGTGGGGATGTCGCCGAAGGAATATAAAAACAGCGACTATTTTCATTATAAAGAATGACGGGCCTGGAGGGAGGAATGCTGCGTGAAAGTAAACGAAAACCGGATCGCGCCGGAATCGGAATATTTTGTTTATTCTCCCAGTGCGGTGGCACGAAATACATTTTTCTATCCAATATGCACCGGACACTTTATTTATGACCCCCATTATGAGCTGCGCAGGACCTCTTACGACAGCTATTTGCTGATGTACGTACAAAAAGGGCAGTTTATACTGGAATGTGAGGGGAAAAAGCAGACGGCCGGTATGGGCAGTTTTGTCCTCCTGGACTGTTACCGCCCTCATGCCTATTACTCAGACACGGGATGGGAGAGCATCTGGTGTCATTTTGACGGGCAAATGCTCATGTGCGATAAAGTAACACAAAAATTTTGATAGGTAGCTACCCACTATTCCGTGCAACTTATAAGAAAAACTTTTGTAAAGGAAACTTGACAAAACCGTCTTATCATACTATAATGAAAATGTAAAGGAACCTTGTCAAAGCGGAGGTGATATTATTTGGAAAACAGGGTTGAAGAATTAAGGAAAAGATTAGGCATGAATCAAGAAGATTTTGCAAAAGCACTTAAAGTTTCAAGGCAAACCGTCAGTTCAATAGAAACGGGGAAATATAATCCCTCTTTAGAATTAGCTTTTGTAATATCAGATTTTTTCGGTAAACAAATTGAAGAAATTTTTATTCATGAAAGGAGTTGCAAAGATGAAAAAAGGTAATTTATTAGAGGGTATTTTGTTTATTTCGGGAGGCATTGTTCTTTTGGGGGTAGCACTGCTAACTGATAGTGTGCTGGACAGTTTGCTTATCGGTTTTGCTGCCGGAGCCATTTGTTCTGGTACTGTTATGACTTATAAATATTTTTATTGGAATACACCTAAAAACAAAGAACGGTATCAAGAAAAAATAGAAAATGAAAAAATCGAACTTCACGATGAATTAAAATCAAAGTTAAGAGATAAATCCGGGCGCTATGCGTATGCTATCGGGCTTATGACAGTTAGTATTTCAATAATCATCTTCTCCATATTGGGAAAACTTGAAGTCATTGATAATTCACGCTTAATAGTGCTATATCTGGGCGGCTATTTAATTTTTCAAATTGTAATAGGTATCGTAATATTTAAACAGTTATTAAAAAAGTATGAATAGCAAAACCAGCCGAGCCAGTCAACGGTCAAGATGAACGGGCTTCGCCCGCCGTTGACAGCCCCGTTTGTTTTCGCAGTTGAGTAGACAAGGGGCAACAGCAAAAAATGCTGTCGCCCTTTATCATCATAAAAATGCAACTGTAGACCATGCACTGCCCCATGTGGGAGAAAGGAGGAAATTTCTATGACCTGCACAGAAGCATACAAGGAACACATCATGTATTCTTTCAACGGCTTTTGCATAGTCGTTATCCGCTATGCCGCTATCAACGCATGGCGCGACAGGAACAGGCGGCGGCAAAGAGAAATATCCTTTGAATACCTCACAGAAGAAAAATTCTATCCTCTAAACACATCAGATGAAGCTCTCAAATCACCCTACGAACAATACCCCGTTACAATCTGCGGTCAGACAATCACCCTCACCAATGGGGAGCTTGCCGCCGCGCTGCTATCCCTGCCGGAGAAAAAGAGGGAAGTCATTTACCTTTACTTTTTTGGGAATTATACACAGCGGGAAATCGGGGAAATATACGGGAATGGGAAAAGTACGGTATGGCACCATTTACACAGTGCCTTGCAGATGTTGCAGGAGGAAATGGAGGTGCTTTTGCATGGGGAACCCTAACCTTGTACCCTATGAAACGATTGTCCGGGCAACCAGCGGCGACCCGGAAGCCGTGGACGAGGTTTTACGGCATTACAGCAAGAGAATCCGGCTTGCCGCCCTTGAGAACGGGCATATCAACATAGACACAGAGGACAGCATAAAACAGCGGCTTATCACTGCCCTGTTCCAGTTCCGCTTTGACTGAAAAAGAGCCGGACAAGCCTACATAATTCTTTGGGAAACCACAACAGGATAACCGCCGTTACTGGCGAAGATACGAAACAGGAAATCGAGAAAAAGGTTTCCTGTTTTTTTGCGCCCTTTTCGGGTATTCCCCGCCATGCCCCGGAAGAAAATACCGCCGCATAAGCCGGGAATATCCCCGCCCCGTCTGCCGAGGGAATCGGAAAAAAGCAGTATAACGGAATCCGTCAGTTTCTAAGAGCAAGTATCGACCAGTGTACCAAATTCCGCTTTCGCTCCATTTGTTACCCCGGTCTTACTTGTTGGGGAGTGCCTTCCCCAAGCCCTGCTATTACGCCCTAACGGGCAGAAAAATGAAAGGAGTGATACTCTACCATGAAACAAAAAACTTACCGCACACCTAAAAGGCATTGCGTGATAAAAACCCGGCTGACAGAAGCCGAGCGAGCCGACTTTGAAGAACGCTGTTCCACCCTCTCCATGAGCCAGTCCGAGTATATCCGGCAAGCCATTTTTTACAGCCGCATTACCCCCGTTATCCGGGTAAGCCAGAACAGCGAGGAACTTCTTACTTCCGTTTCCTCTCTTGTGGCACAGTACGGGAAAATCGGCAGCAACCTAAACCAGATAGCACGGTATCTGAATGAGGGCAGCCCACCCTATCAGGGGCTTTCCAAAGAACTAAGGGAAGCCGCCGCCGACCTTGCCGCCCTGAAATTTGACGTTCTAAAAGTGATTGGGGAAGCCTATGGCAACGATAAAACATATCAGTTCTAAGAACGCCGACTATGGGGCAGCCGAACAATACCTTACATTTGAGCATGACGAGTTTACCATGAAGCCCGTCCTTGATGAAAACGGGCGGCTTATCCCCCGCACCGATTACTACATGGAAACCCTGAATTGCGGGAATGAGGATTTTGCACTCTCCTGCATACGGGCGAATATGAAATACGGCAAGAACAACCAGAGGGAGGATATAAAAAGCCACCACTACATTATCAGCTTTGACCCCCGTGATGTGCCGGACAACGGCTTGACCGTAGATAAAGCACAGCAGTTGGGGCTTGCCTACTGCAAGGAACATTTCCCCGGACATCAGGCGATTGTCTGCACCCACCCGGACGGGCATAACCATTCCGGCAACATTCATGTGCATATCGTGATTAACTCTTTACGGATTGCCGAGGTGGAACGCAAGCCCTACATGGACAGACCAAGCGATACCAGAGCCGGGGCAAAGCACCGCTGCACCGCCGCCGCTTTCCGTTACTTCCGAAGCGAAGTCATGGAGATGTGCCACCGGGCGGGCTTGCACCAGATAGATTTACTTTCCGGCAGCAAGGACAAAGTGACCGAGCGTGAGTATTGGGCGAAAAAACAGGGGCAAAGACAGCTTGACAAGGAGATTGCAGCCGCAGCCGCCACAGGCAAAACACCGCCCCGGCAGACCAAGTTTGAAACCGATAAAGACCGTTTACGCCAGTCAGTCCGGGCGGCACTTACAAAAGCAAAATCCTTTGAGGAATTTTCTTCCGTTCTCATGCAGGAATATGGAATTGAAGTCAAGGAGAGCCGGGGCAGATACAGCTATCTTACACCAGACCGAACCAAGCCCATCACAGCCCGGAAGTTGGGAACGGACTTTGACAAGACTGCCGCCCTTGCCGCTTTTGCTGAAAACGCCGCCAGAGCCACCCAAACAGAAAAAGGCAGACAGGAATACCCGGACAGTATTTCAGCCCGCTTACAGCGGCACAAAGCCGCTATAAGCACCCCGAAACGTGACGCTATTCAAGGCATGGTTGATTTTCAAAAGAAGATGTCCGAGGGCAAAGGCAAGGGGTATGAAAATTGGGCGAAAATCTACAATCTGAAACAGGCGGCAAAGACCGTGAATTTTTTAAGCGAGCATGGCTTTACTTCCCCGGAGGAACTGGAAGCCGCCTTGCAGGAAGCCGCTGCCGCCTTTGACACCGCAGGAAGCCGCCTGAAAGAACTGGAACGCCGGATTGCGGTCAACCGAGAACTGATACGCCAGATAACCGTTTACCGCCAGACCAAGCCCGCCCATGACGGGCTGAAAGCAGCAAAGAAGCCGGAGCAGTACTGGGAGCAGCACCGCCCCGACCTTGCCCGCCATGAAGCGGCAGTACGGTATTTCAGGGAGCATGGCATAAAGAAGCTGCCCGCCGTTCCCAAGCTGCAAGCAGAAAATGAAGCCCTGATTTCCGAGAAGAACGCCATTTATGGCACTTACCGGGAACAGAAAGCCAAAATCACAGAACTGCAAAAGGTAAAGTCCAATCTCTCCACCATTTTTCATCAGGAGCAGACAAAGGAGAAAAGACAGGAGTTTGACCGCTGAACCCATAAAAACAGAGCCATATCCAAAAGGAGGACACCTCATGAAATTTACAAACAGTGAGCTTGAAATGATTTACCAGTACGCCGCCCCCACCAAAGAGGAAACCCTTACCGGGCTGAAAGAGATTGTACCAGTAATCAAAGATACCCTGACACGGGTAATCGTGGAGAACACCATAGACAAACTGAAAAAGATACCAGAGCCGGAATGTTCCCGGTTCATTGCCGACACAAAGGCGTATTTTCTGGAAAAGCGGGATAACTCTATCAGGCGGCGGCTTGCCGAAGCAAAGGCACAGGTAAAAGAGCCGCCTATACAGGGGCATGACCTGACAGGGGTTGAGCGTTTCATGCAAGAAACCCGCCACATGATAATGCTTGACGTTCTGAACAATGACAGCCCCGTAGGGTATAAAGGGGAACGCTACCGCTTTTTCCTCTCTGACGAGGGCTACAAGAACGCCAAAAAGAGCGAACAGCGGGGGGAAATTAAAATCAAGAGCCATGCCGCCGTAGCCGCCGGAAAGCTGTACCCGGATAAAAAGCCGGAAATTGACCGCTGAAAAACTATCCGGATTGATACCGAAACGCTACAAATCAGCCATGCCACCCTTGCACTATCCGTAATACCAACCGCTGATTTTAAGCCGCTTACAGAGGGAAAAAACAGCCAAAATGACACCGAAACCATACGCAAAATGCCGCCTATCCATGTCATACCGTAGGAATGACATTTTACACCCATAGGAACGGCAGAAAGGAGCAGCCACACCATGCCAAGAATGAGCAAAAAACGGAAATTAGAATGGGCGTTCTTCCTGAATGACCGAAACCGTATTACCTACAATCCCCTCTGCCGCCAGTGCCGCCGCACCTGCAAGCAGAGTTTCCGGGCGGTAATCATTGACTGCCCGCCCTTTATATCCAAACGAGCCAGAAAGGAGCCGGAACATGGCAGATAACCGAAAATACTATTACCTGAAACTGAAAGAAAGCTACTTTGACGAGGACAGCATCATACTTCTGGAGAGTATGCAGGACGGCGTAATTTATTCCAATATCCTGCTGAAGCTGTACTTAAAATCCCTGAAGAATGGCGGGAAATTGCAGCTTGACGAGCATATCCCCTACACCGCCCAGATGATTGCCACCATTACCCGCCACCAAGTCGGCACAGTGGAACGGGCGTTACAGATTTTCCAGAAATTAGGGCTTGTCGAGCCGTTGGAGAACGGAACACTTTACATGAGCAACATTGAACTGCTGATAGGACAGTCCTCTACCGAGGGAGAACGGAAACGCCGGGCAAGGCTTGAAATACAGGCAAAAAAGGCACTTCCAGAGTGTGCGGGGAACAGCGGCGGACAAATGTCCGGGAGTATCGTGGACATTTGTCCACCAGAGATAGAGATAGAGAGAGAATTAGAGATAGAGAAAGAAATAGAGAGAGAGAAACAGCAAACTGCTGTCGATAACGGACAACCCGCCCCCGCCGCCTATGGCAAATACAAAAATGTTTTACTGACAAAGCAGGAGCATGACGAACTGAAAGCCGATTTCCCGACAGAATACAAGGACTACATAGAACGGCTGTCACAGTACATTGCGTCAAGCGGAAAGAGATACTTAAGCCACGCCGCCACGATCCGTTACTGGATTACCACTGACTGGGCAAAGACGGGGAAAAAGAAAGGCGGCGGTCTACCGGATTACAGCTATAAGGAGGGGGAAAGCTTATGAACAACGCTTTTGATGATATGATTTTGAACGTGACCGACACTACAACCGAGCCAGAGGACTATGCAGGCAAGGACGGGCTTTTGTATTGCGGGAAATGCCACAAGCCCAAGGAAGCCTATTTCCCGGAGGGCAAGACGCTTTTCGGGCGTGACCGCCACCCGGCAGAATGTGAGTGCCAGAGGGCGAGCCGGGAGGAACGGGAAAAAGCCATACGCCACAGGGAGCATTTACAGACCGTAGACCGCCTGAAAGAAAAAGGCTTTACTGACCGCAGCATGAGGGCATGGACTTTTGAAAATGACAACGGCAGAACCCCACAAATGAAGTACGCCCGGCATTACGTGGAGCATTGGGAGGAAATGAAAGCCGACAACACCGGGTATCTGCTATGGGGCGGCGTAGGCACAGGGAAAAGCTACTTTGCGGGCTGCATTGCCAACGCCCTTATGGAGAAAGAAATTTCCGTCTGCATGACAAACTTTTCAGCTATCTTAAACGACCTGAAAAGCGGCTTTGACGATAAGAACGCCTATATCGGGCAGCTATGCCGCTATCCTCTCCTGATTATCGACGATTTCGGCATGGAGCGTGACACTTCCTACGGACTGGAACAGCTTTACAACGTCATTGACAGCCGCTACCGCAGCAGAAAGCCCCTGATTGTCACCACAAACCTGACCTTGCAGGAATTACAGAACCCGGAGGACACCGCCCATTCCCGGATTTATGACCGTGTGCTTGAAATGTGTGTGCCTGTCCACTTTTCCGGCGAAAGCTACCGAAAGGAACAGGCACAGGCAAGGATAGAAAAATTCAGGGAAAGGCTGCAATAAGGAGGGCAACGCATGGAAGAAAACAAAATGACCGTTACCGTCAGAGAAACAAAAGCCGCCGATTGTGTGACGCAAATCCGCATGGGTAACACTGTCCTTGTAGTCAACGGATTTTTCAAGAAGAACGCCACGGAAACCGCCGAGGATAAAATGGCAAGGGTGCTTGCCGCCGAGGGGAGAATGATACAGAAATAAAGGCAGAGAAAAAGCGGTCATGCCGGATAAAGGGTGTGACCGCTGATAAGAGTATGTGATTGACAAGCATACTTCCTAGGGGTGGTGAGAATTGAACTCACAATCGCCGAGAAACTTGCTCCCGACCGCTTTACCTTTACGCCACACCCCTGACAAGATAAAAGTTATAATTGCCTTATGTGCAATTTTAGAGCATTTAAAAAACTCATTTCATAATCATAATACTTCCACAAAATATCATTGTTGTACTCATTGATTAAAGAATTCACTATTTTTAACAGAACATTTTTATCATTAGTACTTTCAAAATATTTATTTGCTATTTCGAGGCAAGAGTTTATATAATCCTGCAACCCAAATTCACCAAATTTTCCACCCGTTTCTATGAGCATTCCATCTACCAACAAGATTTTATTTTCGAATTCTTTTAAATAGTCCATATCTGTCTCCTTGCGTCTACCCCAACTTGTGGAAAGTGACAAATTCACCATTGAGGATATTGTATCACAGACCTATGGATATAACTACAGTAACCGCCAGCACTCCCGGATATTTCACAAAATCCGGCTATACAGGCAGTCAATTCTTTGCTATACTGAAAGTACGGAATAGTGGGATTGGCTGCCGGAAACGGAGGAATTTATGAACAGACAGTCAGCCCAGAACTTAATTACCGCCCTTTATCCGAGGTTATCCAGAGATGATGAACTACAAGGCGAAAGCAACAGCATTGTAAACCAAAAAAAGATTTTAGAGGACTATGCCAGAAAGAACGGCTATTCCAATCTTCGGTTTTACACAGATGACGGTTACTCAGGTGTCAGCTTTGACAGACCGGGTTTTCAGGAAATGCTTGCAGACATTGAAGCCGGGAAAGTCGGCACTGTCATTGTCAAGGATATGAGCCGGTTAGGACGGAACTACCTGCAAGTGGGATTTTATACGGAAATGCTCTTTCCTCAAAAGGGTGTGCGTTTTATCGCTATCAACGATAACGTGGACAGCCATAACGAGGGCATGGACAATGATTTTACACCGCTGCGGAATTTATTCAATGAATGGTTGGTGAGGGATACGAGCAAGAAAATACGAGCTGTGAAAAAGGCAAAGGGCATGAGTGGGAAGCCCGTCACAAGCCGCCCGGTATACGGCTATCTTATGGGCGAGGACGAGCGTTTCATCATTGATGAAGAAGCCGCCCCCATAGTAAGGCAGATATACAGCCTTTGCCTTGCCGGGAATGGTCCAACAAAGATTGCCCGTATGCTGACCGAGCAGCAGATACCCACACCGGGAACGCTTGATTATATGCGTACCGGGAACACAAACCGCTACTATCCTGATTATCCTTACAAATGGGCTACAAACACAGTGGTACATATCCTTGAACGCCGGGAATACACAGGCTGCCTTGTGAATTTCAAGACCACCATGCAATCCTACAAGGTACATAAGATTGTCTACAACAACGAGGAAGATTGGGCGGTATTTGAGAACGCCCACGAGCCTATCATTGACCGGGAAACATGGGAACGGGTGCAGGAACTACGCAAGCAGCGGAAACGCCCCAACCGCTATGATGAAGTTGGCTTATTTTCCGGTTTACTCTTTTGTGCGGATTGCGGCAGCGTCCTTTATCAGCAGAGATACCAGACCGAGAAACGGAAACAGGATTGCTATATTTGCGGCAGCTACAAGAAACGGACAAAGGACTGTACCTCCCATTTTATCCGCACTGACCTATTAACGGCGGGCGTTATCCAGAACTTACAGAAAGTCACAAGCTATGCCGCCAACCATGAAGCCCGGTTTGTGAAGCTGATAACCTCACAGAATGAAGCCGGGAGCAAGCGGAAAGCCGCTGCCATGAAAAAGAACATGGAGGAAATGCAGAGCCGGATTGCTGACCTGAACAAAATCATTAAGCGGCTTTATGAGGATAACGTGTTAGGAAAAATCACAGACGCACGTTTTATGGAACTGTCACAGGACTATGAAGCCGAGCAAGCGGAACTGAAAGAACGGCTTGCCGCCATGCAGACGGAGCAGGAACAGGCAAAGGCAGCGAGTGAGGGCGCGGAAAAGTTTATGACCGTTGTACGGCGGCATATGAATTTTGAAGAACTGACACATACCCTTTTGCGTGAGTTTGTGGAGAAAATCGTAGTCCATGAAGCCGAGGACACAGGCAGCGGCAGGAAACAGCAGATTGATATTTATTACAGCTTTATCGGCAAGGTTGACTTGCCGGAAGAATAGCCCGCCTTATCCGGTGTAATAGCTAAACGCCGGATAGGAACGGCAAAATTTTTTACACTTCTTTTACTTCTTTATCGCACATCAGCAAATGGCCAGGGCGTATTACGACCTGACGGTATCTTATCTGGGCAATATTTTTACGCTTGTCGATGATTATCCTGTGCTGAATAAGATGACAGCCATTTATCAGACCTTTGCAGAGGGAAGGCCCATACGTGAGGCGCTGTTGTCCAAGCAGCTGACCGACATCTGGACCGCCCTTCTCCTGGATCAGGCGGAGCGGCCCGGATCCAGGAAGATCGGGAGAGTCTCCGTGTGGGACGGGGATTCCATTGGAATGGAAAATGTAATTTCTTATATTAATGAGCATTTTACCGGAAAAATTACGATTCAGACGCTGGCCGAACAGGCGATGCTCAGCCAGTACCACTTTATCCGCATGTTTAAGAGCTATACCAGTTTTACGCCTCACGAATACATCGTAAATATCAGAATCAGCGCGGCAAAGTATATGCTGAAGAACACCGGCCTTTCGGTAAAGGATATTAGCCTGGACGCGGGATTTCCCAGTGAGAGCGCGTTCTGCACGGCTTTTAAGAAGAAAATGGGGATTACACCTACGGAGTACCGCAACAGCATGGCGTAGGGAATAACCGCATTTTTTTGAAACAAATTCCGCAACATTAGGAAATACTTCTGTTTTTGTTTATAGTATAGTAAAAACAGTTGCAGCAGTTACAGAAAAAGGCTTAAGTATTTCAGCAGAAGGAGCGGGACATGTATTATTCATTAGAGGGGAATTGGAAAGCGGTTTTAAGTGACGGAACAGAGGGGGATATCAGACTGCCGGGAACGTTGGATGAAAACAGGCTGGGGCATAAGGATCTGGGGCTGAATCAGTGGCATTCTGACGCAGAGAATGGAGGCGAAGGGTTTAATCCCGATGCGCCCATAGCCACGCGTTTTACCAGAAAGTATACGTATGAAGGAGAGGCGCTTTTTTCCCGCAGAATATCCTTTAAACAGGAGGAGGGGGAACGGGTCTTTCTGGAGGCGGAGCGCTCACGCTGCCTGAAATTGCTGGTGGATGGCAATGAGGTGCCTCATTTTATTCCGGCCTCCATCAATACGCCTCAGGTGTTTGAGGTGACGGGAATGCTGGGTGAGGATACAGAGCTGACCCTTGTTTCGGATAACAGCTATCCCGGACTGCCCCATGATGCCATTGTATTTTCCTCGGCGGCCACGGACGAGACACAGACAAACTGGAACGGAGTTCTGGGATACGTGAGGCTCCGCACAGAAAAAGAGGTCTTTTTATCGTCGCTGCGGGTATACCCTGTGCAGCAGACCCTTACGGTGGCAGC
This sequence comes from Hungatella hominis, assembly GCF_014288005.1. Lineage (NCBI taxonomy): Bacteria > Bacillati > Bacillota > Clostridia > Lachnospirales > Lachnospiraceae > Hungatella > Hungatella hominis. Next base: position 825,948 of record NZ_JACOPB010000002.1, on the reverse strand, counting down.
TGATCTGTCTGTGAGCGGAAAGGGGCTGAGGGCTGGCACGGGAATGGAGGATGGTTCCGGTACGGCAGACTGCTCGGGAATGGCGGACTGTTCCAGCACGGCGAACGGTGCCGGTATGCCGGAGGCGGACGGTGCATGGCATGGGACACTGACGATTCGTTCGGAAGCTCTGGCCGAGACGTGTATTACCACTCCCGTCACGCTATCGGAGGGCATGAATGAGATCAGAATAGAGGGACTTCCCCTCGCTGAACATGTAAAACGCTGGGATGAATATGAAGGAAACTTATATGAACTGTCGGCACTGCTGACCGGAGATGAAGAAAAAAGGGTGACCTTTGGTGTGCGGGATTTTGGAGATAATGGAAAGGGAAGACTCGCTCTGAATGGGAGAACCATTTTCCTGCGAAGCGAGGCAAACTGCGCGGAATTCCCGGAAACCGGATATACGCCTATGACGGAAAATGAATGGACGGACATTCTGAATACTTACAAGGCTTATGGAATTAACTGCGTCCGTTTCCACTCTCACTGCCCATCGGAAGCCGCGTTTGCGGCGGCTGACCGGCTCGGTATGATGATGCAGCCGGAACTGTCCCACTGGAATCCCAATGACGCCTTTGAGTCCGGGGAGAGCTTTTCCTATTACCAGCAGGAGCTTGCCCTTACGATCCGATGGCTGGCCAATCATCCCTCTTTTGTCATGCTTACCTTTGGCAATGAGCTTTGTACCGGCGAGACGGGACGTGAGCGGATGAGCCATATGCTGGAGCAGGCGCGCGCTCTGGACAGCACGCGGCTGTACGCGAACGGATCCAACGTACATTATGGAAGAATTGGCTGTGATCCGGACAGCGGCTTCTATACATCCCAGTCCTATTTTGAGGCGCCTCTGCGCGGAACCTTTGCAGGAGAAGCAGAGCCGCAGAAGAAGACCGGGCGTATCCGCGGATATATTAATAATCAGTACCCCAATACCAGAACTAATTATGACGCTTCGATGGAGAAACTGCGGCAGACATTCCAAAAGCCTGTATTCAGCTTTGAGGTGGGACAGTTTGAGGTCCTTCCGGATTTTGAGGAGCTGACTGCTTTCCAGGGAATTTCTGATCCGGCAAATTTCCGTATAATCCAGGAAAAAGCGGACATGCTGGGGCTTTCCCCTGTGTGGAAACGGTACGTGGAGGCATCGGGAGAGCTTTCCCGCATTGGATACCGGGAGGAGATAGAAGCAGCCATGCGCACGAAAGAGCTGTCCGGGATTTCGCTCCTGGGGCTTCAGGACTTCCCGGGACAGGGGACGGCGCTTGTAGGCATGATGAATTCCCATATGCAGCCCAAGCCATATCCCTTTGCCAGACCGGAGCTGTTCCAGTCCTTCTTCAGAGACCAGCTTCCTCTGGTACAGATGGAAAAATATACATACTGCGCGGACGAAGTGCTGAAGGCGGACATTCTGGCGGCAAATTTCGGCAAAAAGGATGTCTGTGAAAGACCGGTGTATGAGTTAAAAGGAAGCGGAATCTCAGTAGAAGGGACTTTGCCCGAGGCTGACTGCCGGATGGGAGAGCTGAGCCATGCCGGGACATTGGAAATTCCGCTGAATATGGTTAAAAAAGCAGCCCGCCTCGATTTGACCGTAAGAATCGGAGAGATGAGCAATACATATCCGGTATGGGTTTATCCTGCCGAAAATCCAGTGTGTCCTGAATCCGTCTATGAGACAGAGCGTCTGGACAGCAGGGCGAAAGAAGTTCTGGAGGCAGGCGGGCGTGTGTACTTAACACCGCCTTCCAGAGAAGAGAATCTACCCCACTCCATTCGGGCTCAGTTTACTACAGACTTCTGGTCTGTCGGTAATTTCGCCGCTCAGGAGGGCGGCATGGGGCAGCTTATAGATGAGAAACACCCTCTATTTGAGGAATTTCCTACGGAATTTCATACAAACTGGCAGTGGTGGCCGATGGCCGGCCAGCGGGCGGTCATTCTGCCTCAGCCGATGAAGGCGATTATCACGGAGATGGACAGCTATGCCTATATGCGTCCCATGATCCAGCTGATGGAATGCCGCTGCGGGAACGGAAAACTGATGCTTTCTTCTCTGGGACTGCAGGAGCTGCAGCAGTACCCTGAAGCGAGGGCGCTTCTGTCTGTCATTTACCATTATATGGACTCAGAAAGATTTGATCCTGAACAGAGTATGGAGGCGGAGATCATTGAGAAACTGGTAAGATAAATATAGTACGCGGTATTTAGAGGAAAAGGGCTGTCTCCCGTATTATGGGAGATGGCCCTTTTCTGAGTGTGGTGACTCGTGCAAAGAGGGGGAACGTGATCATTTACAATGCTGAAATAGTAAGAAAAAATATCTTGTAAATAAGCAGAATGACGAACAAATGACACTTTTAAAAAACGGAGCAGTGTAAAATAATCCATCAAAAGGAAATATACATCATTTCTGTTGTGCATAAATGATGATATACTTGTTTTATTAAAAGCAGGCAGGAACCTTCAGGGGTTCAGCAAAAATTTAAAAAAAATGGTAACTGTTGACAGGCTTTACAAGCCGCTGCACTAAGCGTCCAAAGGACGCCTGAAGAGTGACAGTGGCATGTATCGCACGTAAGAGACCAGAATGCGGCCTCTAAGTGCTCGTAACGAGGAGAAGGAAAGGAGTAATTGTTATGAAGAAAAGAATGTTTGCTATTTTGCTTACAGCGGCCATGGTGATGACGTCTCTCAGCGGCTGCAAAAGCTCTGACAGTGGTGACAGTAAAAAAACGACGGCTGCGGAAGAAAGTACATTATCTGATACCGGGGGCGGAGACGGGGAGGAAGTGACTCTGACTATCTGGGACTGGGACGAAGCTCATCTGACTCATATGACGGAGTGGTATCATGAGCGCCATCCGAATGTAAATTTTGATACACTGGTAGTCTCGACAGACGATTACTTCCAGAAACTGCAGAGCGCTCTGGCCAGCGGAAGCGGCGCCCCCGACATTATATTGAGTGAGATCGGTTACAGAGGCAAAGTGTTCGATTTAGGTATTCTGGAGGACCTCTATAAAGAACCGTACAATGTAAAAGCGGATGAGATGTTTGACTTTGTCACCCAGCTGGGAGCAGGGCCAAACGGTGAACTGTACGGCGTGGAACAGCAGATCTGCCCGAGCGGTTTTGCATACCGCAGGGATCTGGCCAAAGAATATTTGGGAACGGATGATCCGGACGAAATAAGCGCCATGATTTCCGACTGGGACAAGGTATTTGAAGTTGGTGAGCAGATCAGGGAAAAGAGCGGCGGCAAGGTAACGATATTCCCTGGAATGACGATTTTTCTGAATGGTATTTTAGTGAATCAGAATGTAAGCAATTATATTGATGGAGATACGGTGGACCTTACAGGACGGTATCAATCCGTTCTGGAAACGGCAGCCCGGTTTAACCAGGCGGGACTTCTGGGAAAGCAGGAGGATAATACACCGGCATACAATAACAGCTATTCATCGGGAGAGATTATGTTCTACCCCTGTGCTCCATGGAGTGTAAAATGGGGAATTGCCAGCAACGATCCCAATGGTTCCGGCAACTGGGGACTGACCAAGGCTCCGGGAAATGGATATACATACGGCGGCACATCGGTAAGTATTTATTCAGGAAGTAAAAATAAAGAAGCTGCATGGGAGTATATCCAGGAAGTCTACTGTACGGGAGACGGTGTGAAGGAAGCATACGAGCAGTATGGCTTCATGACAGGCTTTAAGGCGCCATATGAAGATGAGAATTCCTATTTCTTCTCAGAAAAAGGACAGTATGATGAGTTCTTCGGCGGTCAGAAGCTGGCTGATTACTTTATCAATACAATCGCCGTTACGACTCAGGGCCAGGTTCAGACCAGGCATGAGGCGAATGTGAAGACCGCTCTGAGAAGTGTGGCTGCCCAGATGACTGCCAATTCATCCATGACAGCGGATCAGGCTCTGGAAATACTGAAAACAGAGACCCAGACACTGATTCCGGGCGCGACCTTAAAATAGAACGATTAAGGGAAAGCTGCCGGTAATGGCAGCTTTCCTGATTATCACGGCGACTCATACCAGTACTGCTTTGCATGAATCCTACAGTAACGGCACTCGCTATTCACGTCTGCAAAGCTGTACTGGCAATCGTTCGAACAGGAGCAAGATGTAAAATGCACAGATTGGAGCCAATCATGAATAAAAAGAAAAAAAGCGCCCTGCATAAAGCGGGTAAATGGCCTTATCTATTTTGCCTTCCCTTTCTGTCTGCCTATTTTCTGTTTAGCATGTTTCCCATGCTGTATTCTCTGAAAATCAGCTTTTATGACTGGAATGGTTTCGGGGCAAAGACCTTTGTGGGAATAAAGAATTACCTGGATCTGTTTACCAAAGACCCTCTGTTTCTCAAATCTCTTGGAAATACGATTATTTTAATGGCGTTTTCCACTCCCATTACCGTGCTGCTTGGTTTAGGCGTTGCCTATCTGCTCTTTGATATTGGGCGGGGCAAGAGAATCTATCAAACCGTAAACTTTTTCCCGTATATTACAACGCCTGTGGCAATCGGCTTCATCTTTTCTTACTTATTCGACTGGCAGTCGGGATACGTAAATAAGCTGTTGATCTGGCTGGGGGCTTTAAACGAACCGTTTTTCTGGCTTGGAAGTGAGATCGCTTCTAAAGTAATTATAGTGATCATGATTGTGTGGCGGTATCTGGGATACTACATGACCATTTATCTGGCGGCGATGACGTCCATTTCGTCAGAGGTATACGAGGCCGCGGCTGTAGACGGAGCCAGTAATTTTAAGATATTTACGAAGATTACCGTGCCCATGCTGCGCAATACGACCAGATTCTTAATTATCACATCCCTGATCGGCGGTCTGCAGATGTTTGAGGAACCAAAGCTTTTATTCAGCGGCTGGGCTTCTCTGGGGAACGGGCAGACCGGAGGCCCTGGCCACACGGCTCTTACTACCGTATGGAAATTCTTTAACGATGCATTCAGTCAGGATTCCAGACTGGGTTACGGTTCCGCCATGGCCTACACACTGTTTGTCATAATCATGCTGTTTTCTGTGGTTGGCTTCAGACTCAGCAGGGGAAAGGATGGAAAAGGTGAATAATAAAGCAAGAAGACGTATAGGTTCCGTTGTAAAACAGCTCCTTCTGATTTTTATGACACTGATCATGTTTTTCCCGCTCTACATCGTATTTATCATGGGTACCTATTACAGTGAAGATATATTTAAGGCAATGCCGATCCTGCCGAGCAGCTATCTGTTGAATAATCTTCGCATGGTCATTTCGAAGGGGTATTTTCAGGCGTATTTAAACTCTATCATCGTTTCTGTCTGTTCGGTAGCGATCAGTGTGCTCATCTCCACGATGATTGGCTTCGCCCTCGCAAAGTATAATTTCAAAGGGAAAAAAATCATCTTTGGGTTTGTCATGGCTATTATGATGATACCAGGACAGATTTCACTGATCGGCTACATGCTGGAAATGAGAACGCTGCGGCTTTCCAGTACGCTGCTTCCTCTGATCTTCGCATGGGCGGCTCATCCGCTGGGCGTGTTTCTCATGACTCAGTTTATCAGTGACGGAGTACCTGATGAACTTCTGGAATCGGGACGGCTGGACGGCTGTTCAGAGCCGGGCATCTTTTTCAGGCTCGTTGTTCCCTGTGTGAAGCCGGGGATTCTTACACTCTCCACACTGGTATTTCTATGGTCTTGGAACAATTACGTGCTGCCTGTTATCATGATTAACAAACAGGAACTCTTCACGATTCCGCTGATGGTAAATAACCTGTCCAATTCTTTCAGAAGCGACTATGGCGCCATCATGTGCGCTCTGGCGCTGTCTGTTCTGCCTATGATCGTGATCTTCAGTCTCTGTTCCAAAACATTTATCAAAGGAATAGCGGCAGGCGCGGTAAAAGGGTAGGCGTGTCCAGAACATTATAATATAAGGAGCAAAAATTATGGCATTGGAAAGAATAAGCTTGAACAACTGGAAATTCAATCTGGGAGAAGAAATGATCTGTCCGGAACAGGCGGCAGAAGTGTCGGTTCCCCATACGTGGAATGTGGAGGAAGGGACAGAGGATTACTGGGGGACAGGGTGGTATGGTTATACCTTTATCCCGGAAGAAGACTGGAAGAATAAGAGAGTACAGATTCTGTTTCACGCGGTCTATCATGACGCCTGTGTCTGGCTGAACGGCGAGGAAGTGGTCTGTCACCAGAACTCCGGTTATACGCCGTTTGCGGCAGAGCTTACGGATTATCTGAAGTTTGGGGAGGAGAATCTGCTTTCGGTGAAGGCGGACAATCGTTTCTCTCCTGACATGCTCCCTTATGAGAGGAGCTTCGACTGGGCAAATGACGGAGGTCTGATCCGGCCGGTGGAACTGCTGGTTACGGGCGGAAGTTTTCTGACCACTCCCCAGGTGACGGCCAGGCCTGTGATTACGGTAAGTGACGGCCGCCAGGACGGAGGCAGCGCCGTATTCGGCTTAAAGGCCGGAATCAATGGGAGTACGTCTGAGCAGCATACTCTGGAATGGAAGCTGTACGAGGGCTGCGATGGTGCAGAGACCCTGAAGACCGAAGGCTGCGAGGTATGCAGGGGAAGCCAGGCAGAGATTTCCGGGCGACTTCTGGATTCTATAAGATTTTGGCATTTCGACAGTCCCAGCCTCTATACGCTGAAGCTGGTGCTGAAGGCGGAGGGCACTGTTACAGACCGGCAGTCCATTGTCTTCGGTTTCCGGGACATTCATGTGAGGGGCAGCCAGATTATACTGAATGGAGAGCCGGTCCGTCTCACCGGTACAGAGTGGATGCCGGGCTCAGATCCGGAATGCGGAATGGCAGAATCCAAAGAAGCGCTTGAAAAAATGCTGCTCTGTCTGAAGGAATCCAACAGTATACTTACCCGTTTTCACTGGCAGCAGGATGATTGGGTGTATGACTGGTGTGACCGGCATGGTATGCTGGTGCAGGAGGAGGTTCCCTTCTGGGGGGCGACCCCTTCCGTAGCAGGGGAGCAGCAGTGGAAAATATTTAAGGAACAGCTTCAGGAAATGGTAAGTGCTCACCGGAATCATCCCTCTGTTTTTGCGTGGGGTGTCGGAAATGAGCTGGATGGCCAGGCGGAGGAAACGATCCAGTACATCAAGGATGCAGTGGCTTATACCCACCGTATGGATCCGGACAGGCCGGCAAACTACGTCTCTAACTCGATTTTCAAAGATCCCGCGCTGGACGGAACTGCACACGGGGATATCATGATGGTCAATGATTACATCGGAACCTGGCACGGATATCTGGATCAGTATGGAGAATGGGACCGTATTGCTGCTGCCAATCCGGATAAACCGGTCATACCGTCTGAGTTTGGCCTGTGCGAACCAGCCTTTTCGGGGGGAGACAAACGAAGAGAAGAGATTTTCCTGGAAAAATTAAAGTGCTATAGGAGCTATCCGAATATTGCAGGAACCATTTATTTCTGCCTGAATGACTACCGGACCCAGATGGGGGAAGACGGTGAAGGAAAATGGAAGAAGCGGGTTCATGGTTCCGCCGGGCTTAAGGGAGAGGCGAAGCCTTCCTATTACGCGGTGCAAAGAGAGTATGCTCCGGTAGAGGTATCCGTCCAGGAGGGTGAGATTACTCTGACATGCCGGGATACTCTTCCCTGCTATGAGGTAAAAGGATACCGGATGAGAATCGGGACAGAGATGCTTGATATTCCGGATCTGAAGCCGGGAGACCGGTGGTGTGTGCCTTCGAAAGGCATCGGGGCAGAAGAAAGAATTGAAATATTCCGGCCAAATGGCGAACGGGTTAAGTAAGGGGAAATGGAGAAAGAGGCCATCTGATGGCTTCTTTCTCCATTTCTTCTTTTGTAAACTGTACCATGGCACTCCTTATTCCAGCCAGTGGTGGCCAAAGGTGTTTAAGAGCGTTTCCGCCTCCCTGGGGCCGCGGGTTCCGGGAAGATAGGGGTGCAGCGGCAGATTCCGGGAGGCCGCAAGCAGTTTTAACTGTTCAATGTAGTTCCAGCTGATCTCGATCTGATCCCACTGGGAAAACCAGGAACGCTCGCCTTCGATGCAGGCGGTGAGGAGCCGTTCGTAGGCCTCAGGTGTATTGACCTGATTTTCTAAAATACAGTTCTGACAGAAGTCCATGCTGGCGGTCACCACCTCTTCCGAATCGCCCGGACGTTTGATGTTAAAACGGAGATAGATGCCTTCCGTCGGCTGAATCTTGATCAGAAGAATATCGGGCTCTGTTTCGGGATCGGGGCGGCGGAAGATGACTGACACCTCGGTTTCACGCAGGCCGGTCCTCTTGCCGGTGCGGATATAGAAGGGCGTCCCGTTCCAGCGGTCATTGTCGATAAAGAGACGCATACAGGCATAGGTTTCCGTACCGGATTCCGGGGATACCAGAGGTTCGCTTCGGTAGCCGTCGTACTGTCCCAGGATGAGGGACTGCTCCAAATCTTCCGGCGCCACCGGCTTAAGTGCCCTTAAGACCTCCAGCTGGCGCGCGTGCATCTCCTCGCTTGTAAATGCGCCGGGCCGTTCCATTGCCAGGATGGACAGTATCTGAAACAGATGGTTCTGCACCATGTCCTTGAGGGCCCCGCTGGCATCGTAATAGCCGCCGCGGTTTTCTACCCCCACGTCCTCCAGTGCGGAGATTTCCACTGCCTCGATCATTTCCCCGTTCCAGGCATTTGCGAAGACCGGGTTGGAAAAACGGATTGTCTGTATGTTTCGTATCATTTCTTTGCCGAGATAATGGTCGATGCGGTAGATGTTTTCCGGGCCAAAGCACGATTCCAACTGCTGGTTTAACTCTTTTGCTGAGGAAAGCGTTTCTCCGAACGGCTTTTCAATGATGATTTTTCCTTCTTTTAAATTGGAAATCGTCTTCAGACCCGCCGCAATGACGGAAAAAAAGCGGGGGGCGACGGCAAGATAGAAGATATGGGACGCAGCCTGCAGTGCCTCATACGCTTGTCCCAGTCCTTCATAGGCTGTCCCGTCGGAAAAATCCATACGGTAATACTCCAGATGCCCGGCAAAGTCTGCAAAGGACTCCTCCGAATAGGGGAGGCGGGAGAATCTGCGGATCCAGTCCCGGGCCAGGGCGGTATAGGAGGCGGTATCGTAATCACGGCGGCCGATCAGAAGGATTTTGCTGCGGGCGGGCAGCTTTCTGGTCCGGCTCATGGTATACAGAGCCGGAAGCAGCTTGCGAAAGGTCAAATCGCCGGTTCCGCCGAAGATGGTAATGCAGGTGTCATACTTCATGGCCGGCCCTCCATTCGTGATGGAATATGCCTTTCCTGTCAGTGCGCTCAAATGTATGTGCGCCGAAGAAGTCGCGCTGCGCCTGAATCAAATTGGCTCCGGACGCTTTCGCGCGGAAGCTGTCTAAATACGAAACTGCGTTAAAGAATGCCGGAACAGGCAGACCCGAGGAGACAGCCAGGCCTGTGGTCTTCCTTAAATTCTCCTGGTACCGGTTGATGCGGGATAAGAAGAAATCGTCAAAGATCAGACTCTCCAGCTCCGGATACTTTAAAAAGGCTTTGGTAATGTCGTTTAAAAACTCGGCCTGAATAATGCAGCCGGCGCGGAAGATGGAAGCGATGGTGCCGAGATCTAAATTCCAGCCAAAACGGTGGGAGGCATCCTGCATCAGCGAGAATCCCTGGGCGTATGCGATGATTTTACCCGTATAGAGCGCCTCGCGGACCATTTCTGCAAAAGCCTGCTTGTCTTCGACGGCCGTGACTGCCGGGGCATGGATGAGGGAAGATGCCTTTTGACGCCGCTCCAGATGGTTTGACATGACGCGGGCATTGCAGGCAGCGGTGATCATGGAGATATCGACGCCCTGTTTCAGGGATTCGATGCTGGCCCAGCGGCCCGTTCCCTTCTGTCCCGCACTGTCGAGAATATGATCGATGATATCCCCGTCAGCCATGTCGTCGGCTTCGAGGAAAATGTCGGCGGTGATTCCGATGAGATAGCTGTGCAGTTCTCCCTTGTTCCAGGTGCGGTATATGTCCGCCAGCTCCCGGTTGGTAAAGCCGCCGGCGTACTTGAGCAGGAGGCAGGATTCGGCGATCAGCTGCATGTCGGCATATTCGATGCCGTTATGAACCATTTTTACGTAATGTCCGGCGCCCTCAGGGCCGATATAGGCGCAGCAGGGTTCATTTTTTGTCTTAGCTGCAATGGTTTCAAGGATCTGCTGAACCGATTCATAGGCTTCACGGGAACCGCCGGGCATGATGGAAGGGCCGAACCGCGCGCCTTCCTCCCCTCCGGATATACCGACGCCGAGGTAGCGCAGCCCCTTTTCTTTCAGCAGCGCCGCACGGCGGTTCGTGTCTCCAAAGTAGGAATTACCGCCGTCCATGATAAAATCACCTTCATCCAGAAGCGGAATCAGCTGATCGATCACGGCATCCACGGGCGCGCCGGCCTGAATCATCAGCATGATCTTTCGGGGCCTTCGAAGGGCGGAAACCAGTTCGGGCAGACTGAAAAATGGGATCAGATTATGATGCGGATGTTCTTCCATGACCTTCTGCGTGACTTCAGGACTGCGGTTATAGCCCGCCACCTGGAAGCCGTGATCAGCCATGTTCAGGGCGAGGCTGCGCCCCATGACGGACAGGCCGATCAGGCCGATATCCAAAAGCTCGGGAGTGGGTTCTGTCTTCTTTAAATTTTCTTTCATAGGTTGTACGTTCCTTTCTTTAAAAGCTGTCAACAATGGGTGAGCGATTCGTTTAGACCGCCAGGGCCTCGACCTCAGGAGCCGGGACTACGGCCGGGGGAGAACCTAGGCCTCAGGAGCCAGGACCACGGACACGGCCTCGGGAGCCGGGACTCTGGAACACAGTTCGGTAAGCATGCCGGTGTCAGGATCCAGCCGGAAGCTTACCAGGCCGCCTTCATAGCGGTTGACTGCGAGCAGAAATTTACTGTCACCGGTGATTATGAAATCTCTGGGATAGCTGCCGCCGCTTTCCGTCTGCTGAATCATTTCCGCCTCAAAGCCATGCAGCCGGTAAACGGTGATGAGGTCCGCGTGCCGGGTTGACAGATAGAGAAAGCGTTCATCGGGAGAGAGGCGGATGGCCGCGGATATGGCGGCCGGAGACCAGACTCTGCCCTCCGGAAGCAGCTTTTGTACGCTCTTTAATGTGAACTGGGGGCCGTCTCCGGCCTCGTACAGGAACAATTCATTGGAGAGTTCGCTGACGAGGAAAAAACGTTTGTGGGCCTGGTCGAAGACGCCGTGTCTTGGGCCGGTGCCCTTCGGGAACGTGATGGAACCGGCTTCTGCAAAGTCGCGGTCCATATCGAACAGCAGGATCCGGTCACGAAGAAGGCAGGGAACCATCATAATGCGGCCATGAAACAGAATCTGGTGACAGCCGGCTTTATATCCGGTCTCTATGCGTTTGTAAAGGGTGATGCCGCCAGGTTCTTTCTGGTAAATGAGGATGCTGCCCTCATGGTAATTAGCCGTATAGATAAATGCGTCATCCTGAATGACGTAACAGGCGCTTCCTGTCTCCTCGAATAATTCGCCTGTCAGCCGCGGGCACTCTCCTGCGGTATCAATAAGGCAGACACCAGCTTTCCCGTCTTTTACGATGGGGGAGGCGAGCTGCCCGTGATATAGGGACAGGTATTTGGAATCGGGTGCTGTATAATACAATTCCGGTCCGGTTATGATACCCGTATCAGAATCAAACTGAAAACGGTAAATACCGTCACTTTGCGCAGAGAAGTATGTTCCGAGATAACCATTTTGTACTTGCAAACTTTTGCCTCCTGACTTATAATAAAATATGTAATAAAAATAGTTACAGTTTCTGACTGTTATTATAATGATTACAGTTAAGGATGTCAATGGTTTTTCCTATAATATCTATAGGAAAGGAGGAGATTAATACGATATCACTCATTTGGGAGTATTTTGGCAGTCATATGGGAGACTATCTTACCGTGCTCCGGGAGCACGTGGTGATCAGTCTCATGGCGCTGGCCATATCCGTGCTTCTGGGAATATCCATAGGATATGTCTGTGTCCGCACTCCAAAGCTGGAAAAATGGCTGGTTGGGACATTTCAGACCCTGCGTATCGTTCCCAGCCTGGCGATCCTGATTCTGCTGATTCCATTGCTGGGAACAGGAGTGAAACCGGCTCTGGCAGCTTTGGTATTGCTGGCGGTTCCGCCCATACTGCTCAATACAGTTACAGGGTTGACGGAAGTGCCGGATTTTATGCTGGAAACGGCGAGAGGATTGGGAATGACAGAAAAGCAGGTGATGTTCCGCGTGAAGTTTCCGATGGCATTTCCCCTCATCATGACCGGTGTGAAGACCGCCATGATCGAGATCGTGGCCAGTGCCGCCCTTGCGGCTAAGATCGGAGCGGGCGGGCTTGGCGGCCTGATATTTACTGGCCTGGGCTTAAACCGCCTGGATCTGCTTCTGGTGGGAGGCATCTCCGTGGCTCTGCTGTCCCTTGCATCGGGAGCGATTCTGGATGGAATCGAAAAAATGCTGACGCCGTATCTTAGGACGGCGCCGCGCAGAAGGAATATAAGAGAGAGAAAGAGAGGAATCATATGAAAACACAGAATAGAATCAAGAAAATAGCTGCCCTGGCTCTTGCCGGCGTGATGGCGGCAGGACTGACCGCGTGCGGGGGATCCGCTTCCGGAGGGGAGACCATCCGGGTGGGCTCCAAAGATTTCACTGAGAGCCTGGTGGTCTCGGAAATCTATGCGCTGGCCCTGGAGAATGCCGGTTATAAGGTGGAAAGAAAACAGGATATCGCGGGATCGGTCGTTCATACATCTCTGATTAATAATGAGATTGATCTGTATCCGGAGTACACGGGAACTGGTCTGCTTTCGATTTTACAGATGGACATGATAACGGATCCGGAGGAAGTATACCGGACGGTTAAGGATGAATATGAGAAGCGTTTCAGCGTGACATGGCTGGATTATTCGAAGGCGAACGACGGACAGGGACTGGTGATCCGGACGGATGTGGCAAAACAGCTGGGGATCAGCACCATTTCTGATTTACAGGAGCATGCTCCGGAACTGCGCTTCGCCTCTCAGGGTGAATTTGATGCGAGAGAGGATGGCCTCCCGGCGCTGGAAAATAAGTACGGCACTTTTGACTGGAAATCCAGCCGTGTATATGACGGCGGCTTGAAGTATGAGGTGCTTTTAAATGGAGAAGCCGATGTGGCGCCTGCCTATACGACCGAAGGGCAGCTGGCAGAGAAGGACAAGTTTATGCTTTTGGAAGACGACAAACAGGTGTGGCCTCCGTATAATCTGGCTCCGGTGGTCCGTGACGACACACTCGCAAAGAATCCCGAGATTGCGGATATCTTAAATAAGATCAGCGCATCTCTGGACACGGATACGGTTACCGCGCTGAATGCAGAGGTAGATGTGGACAAACGGGAGTATGAGGAAGTCGCCCGGGAATATTACGATACGATTAAGTAAGGAGAGGAGGGACTCATGTCTCAGACTGCCATTGAATTTCAGAATGTAACGAAACAATTTGACAATGCCGCTTTTCCTTCGGTGGATCAGGTCAGCCTGACCATCGAAGAGGGCGAGTTTATAACGATTCTCGGATCATCTGGAAGCGGAAAAACCACTCTTCTGAAGATGGTAAACCGCTTATATGAGCCGACAGGCGGAAAGATATTTCTGTTTGGCGAGGACATATCCACGGTGGATGTGGTAAAGGTGCGCAGACGGATCGGTTACGTCATACAGCAGATCGGTCTTTTTCCTCACATGACCATAGCGGATAACATCTCCGTGGTTCCCAAACTGCTCAACTGGGATAAGAAACAGACCGACGAGCGGGTGGATGAGCTCCTTAACCTGGTGGGACTCCTTCCGGAGGAGTTCAAATACCGGTATCCATCCCAGATGTCCGGCGGCCAGCAGCAGCGTGTGGGGCTGGCCCGGGCGCTGGCGGTAAATCCGAAGATTATGCTTCTGGATGAGCCGTTTGGAGCGATCGACGCGATCACGCGCATGAAGCTGCAGGATGAGCTTCTTCGAATCCACGGAGGGCTTAAGAGGACCTTCCTGTTCGTGACTCACGATATCAACGAGGCGTTCAAGCTGGGAAGCCGCGTGATTGTGATGAATGAGGGAACGGTCAGGCAGTTCGATACTCCCGCCCGTATCGTGAAGAATCCGGCGGATGACTTTGTGGCCTCCCTGATCCGATCGGCCAGGGAGCAGGAAGAATTCTGGAGGATGACCATTGATTGAATATGCGTTAAAATATCCCGAGAAACTGTATGGGGCGCTGGGCCAGCATCTGGTACTGGTCGGCGTCACGCTGGTGCTTTCTCTGGTGCTGGCGGCCGTGCTGACCGTCTGCGCCATGTATTATAAGACCGTGTCGAATGCCCTGGTCCATCTGTTTTCCGTAGTCTATTCGATCCCGAGTCTGGCCATGTTCGCCATGCTGATTCCCGTGACAGGGCTGGGAACAAAAACGGCTTTGATTGTACTTACGCTTTATAACCAGTACCTGCTCCTGCGCAATTTTACGGCAGGCTTAAACGGCGTCGATTCCGCCATCATCGAGGCGGCCGCAGGAATGGGGATGACGACCATGCAGATCCTGTTAAAGATCCGCCTGCCTCTGGCAAAACGGTCCATCTTTACAGGAATCCGCCTCGCCATTGTCTCGACTACCGGAATCGCCACGATCGCGGCTACCATCAACGCCGGCGGCCTGGGCACAATCCTTTTTGACGGCCTCCGGACGCTGAACGTGGTGAAAATACTCTGGGGAACCGTGCTGTCCGCAGGGCTGGCCATCGCGCTAAATGCAGGGCTGGAGCGGATTGAGAGGAGACTTTAGACGGCGGCGTGCGGTCAGCTGTTCACGCCGTCATCCGGTTGGCTCCGGCTCCCGAACGAACTGTATTCCGACAGGCGTCGTATGGAGGTGGCGTACTCGGAAGGCGTCATCCCCGTCAGCTTCTTAAACTGTCTGGAAAAGTAGTGTACCGAGGTATAGCCGAGCCGGTCTGATATCTCAGTAAAATTCAAGTGATTGTCGCGGATCAGCTGTTTGGCTGTTTCGATCTTCATGGAAGAGAAATAGTCGATCACCCCGCACCCGTGCGCCTCCCGGAAAATCTTCTGGAGCTGGGAACGCCCTGTCAGCGTATCGTGGCAGATGGTATCGATGGAGAGACGCTCTCCGATGTGTTCCTCCATGTAGCGCACGATCCGGCTGTAGGCGTCGCTCTTAATGCGGACCTCCGGCTGCCGCCGGGGCCCGAACTGTCCCGGATTCTCAAAATATCTGCGGTAGAGATGAATGATCAGTTCCTCCAGATAATTGGCGATCATCTGCTCCGCCCCGAATGCCGGAGGGGCGGACTGCCGTACCAGTTCTTCCTGATAAGGGTCGTCCATCCGGCCGGAAAATGCGTTGCGGGCTTCTATAATAATTCTCGCCAGCAGTTCCCGTTCCGTCTCTGAAACGGTGAGCATTTTCCCTTCAAACGCCTTCATGCAGGGGGAATGACACTCAAATCCAATAACCACCAGGTTCGGCGCCACTTCTCCGTTAGTAATGATGTTATGGAATTCACCCGGTTTGTGGAAGATAATATTTCCACGTTTCAGAGGGACTCTTTTTTCTCCGGCCATTACGTCAATCACGCCCTTGTCCACACAGACAAATTCCCAAAAATCATGACTCTCACCCGGAAATGAGAAATTACTCATATATTCGAAATAGTGTATGGAAATGACTTTGCGCACAACGGCGCTGGTCCGGAGCACCGTACTCTTGTATTCCATGAACGCCTCCTTTCAGACTGTACGTACCATTCACAGCCCGCGCCACCCCCTGTTTCCCGCCCTGTCCCGGCTGGCTCATGCTCCGTTTCCTGTGACTTTGCAGGGGATTAGCAATTCTTAACGCGCAGGATTTTTCGTTCAGGGGAAATACCCACCTGTTTGAGCGCAGCGAGTTTGGGTATTTTCCCTGGCTTTTAGAAAAATTCTGCACGTTTAGAAGTGCTTATCCCCGAAACCGGAACTGGAAACGGAGCATGAGCCAGCCGGGACAGGGCGGGAAACAGGGGGTGGCGCGGGCTGTGAACGGCAACGGCTGTACCTGTGTGAAATGTGAAACGACTCCGTTTCGTGTTTACAGTATATCATATTCTGTGGTAAAATAGTAAAATGTGTACGATAATGCAAATAAAATAGCAGATAGTGCAAATATATTTTCCTGTGTATTCACTATACTGGAGTTAGTAAAACGTGTTCGGCAATCAAGTCACTACGGACTGCCGGGGCGAGTTGAAAATAAGGAGGTAGTTGCGATGACTAAGAAACCAGTTCTGGTAATTATGGCAGCAGGGATGGGGAGCCGTTACGGCGGTCTTAAGCAGATTGACCCGGTAGACCCATACGGTAACAAGATCATTGACTTTTCTATTTACGATGCGGTGGAAGCCGGATTCGAGAAGGTGGTATTCATTATTAAGAAGGCCATCGAAAAAGAGTTTAAGGAGCAGATCGGAGACCGCATGGCGAAATACGTGCAGGTGGAATACGTGTTCCAGGAGCTTGATAAGCTGCCGGAGGGCTACAGCGTACCGGAAGGCCGTGTGAAGCCATGGGGAACGGCTCATGCGATCCTGTGCTGCAAGGATGCGGTAGACGGACCGTTTGCAGTGATCAATGCCGATGATTACTATGGCAAGAGCGCATTTAAATCCATTTATGACCAGCTGGTTGAATATTCAGACAACGAAAAGTATCAGTACACAATGGTGGGCTACAAGCTTTATAACACTCTGACAGAGAACGGACATGTGGCGCGCGGCGTCTGCACCACGGACGAGAGCAGCCATCTGGTGGATATCCACGAGAGAACCAGAATTGAAAAGCACGGTGACATCGCGGAATTTACAGAGGATGACGGAGCGACCTGGACGGAACTTCCGGAGGAGACCATCGTTTCCATGAATATGTGGGGCTTTACGGCCAGTGTCTTAAAGGAGATCGATGCCAGATTTGCCGCCTTCTTGGATCGTGAACTGCCAAAGAATCCGATTAAATGCGAATATTTCCTGCCATTTGTGGTAGATGAACTGTTAAAAGAGGGGAAAGCCGACGTGACGGTGCTGAAGAGCATTGACCGCTGGTATGGAGTTACTTATAAAGAGGACAAGGAAACGGTTGTAAACGCCATAAAGGGGCTCAAGGAAGCCGGATTCTATCCTGAAAAATTATGGGAGGAAGCGTGATGGGAGACGCACAGTGTGGTAAAATCAGAGAGGCCATCGGCCTTTTAAGCTTTGAAGGGGAACCGATTTCCTGGGAACGCTACGGAAGCGGTCACATCAATGACACGTTTCGGCTGGTATGCAGAGACGGGGAGAAGGAGCATTTATACATACTCCAGAGAATCAACCATGAAATCTTTACCGATCCGGTGTCTCTGATGAGAAACATCGCCGGCGTCACTTCCTTCCTGCGTGAGAAAATCATCGCACAGGGCGGTGATCCGTACCGTGAGACATTAAACATCGTAAAGTCCAGAGACGGCAAAGATTACGTGACAGACAGCGACGGAAATTACTGGAGAGGTTACTTATTTATCTCTGGCGCCACCTGCTTTGACAAGGTGCGCAATCCAGACGACTTCTACCAGAGCGGTAAGGCGTTCGGCCATTTCCAGCGTCAGCTGGCCGAATATCCGGCTGAAGAGCTGACGGAGACAATCGTAAATTTCCATAACACACCGGTCCGTCTGGAGACATTTAAGAAGGCGGTGGAAGAGGATGTGTGCGGACGCGCTCATCTGGTGGAAGAGGAGATCAAGTTTGTCATGGACCGCGCCGATGAGGCCGGAGCTGCCATGAACATGCTGAAGGAGGGAACGCTTCCGCTCCGCGTAACCCATAACGATACGAAGTTAAACAATATCATGATTGACGATGTTACGGGTGAGGCCCTGTGCATCATCGATCTGGATACCATTATGCCGGGACTGTCTATTTTCGATTTCGGGGACTCCATCCGTTTCGGCGCCAATACAGCCGATGAGGATGAGCCGGATGTCAGTCTTGTTTCGCTGTCCCTTCCGCTGTATGAAATCTATACAAAGGGATTCCTGGAGGGATGCCAGGGCAGCTTAACCCAGGCGGAGCGCAATATGCTCCCTATGGGTGCAAAACTCATGACCTTTGAATGCGGTGTGCGTTTCCTGACTGATTTCCTGCAGGGTGACACGTATTTCCGTATCAGCCGTGAGAATCATAACCTGGACAGAACCAGAACCCAGTTCGCTCTCGTCGCCGACATGGAGAAGAAGTGGGCCGATATGGAAGCGATCGTGTGTAAATATTAAGGATATCAGGAGGAAAATAAATGAGAATTTTAGTGACCGGAGGCGCCGGATATATCGGAAGCCATACATGTGTGGAACTGCTGAATCAGGGACAGGAAGTCGTTGTTGTCGATAATTTATGCAACTCTTCAGAGGAATCCTTAAACCGGGTAAAACAGATTACAGGAAAAGATGTGACCTTTTATAAGGCAGATTTACTTGATAAGGCTGCTATGGAGGAGATCTTCAGCAAAGAGACAATCGATGCGGTGATCCATTTCGCCGGCTTAAAGGCAGTAGGCGAATCCGTGGCAAAGCCGCTGGAATATTACCATAACAATATTACCGGCACGCTCGTTCTGTGTGACGTGATGAGAAACCATGGCGTGAAGAAGATCATTTTCAGCTCCTCAGCTACCGTATACGGAGACCCGGCGTTCGTTCCGATTACCGAGGACTGCCCGAAGGGAAAGATTACCAATCCATACGGCCAGACGAAGAGTATGCTGGAGCAGATTTTGACTGATTTACATACCGCGGATCCGGAATGGAGCGTGATTTTACTCCGTTACTTCAATCCGGTGGGAGCTCATAAGAGCGGTCTGATCGGAGAAGATCCGGCAGGTATTCCGAACAATTTAACTCCATACATCACCCAGGTTGCCGTAGGCAAACTGAAGGAAGTGGGCGTATTCGGCAATGACTACGATACACCGGATGGAACGGGTGTCCGTGACTACATTCACGTCGTGGATCTGGCCATCGGCCACGTAAAAGCAGTCGATAAACTGGCTCAGTCCGAGCCGGACGTACGCATCTACAATCTGGGAACCGGCAAGGGCTTCAGCGTGCTTCAGATGATCGAGGCATTCTCCAAAGCCTGCGGTAAACAGATTCCATACGCAATCAAGCCAAGAAGACCTGGCGATATCGCCGAGTGCTACGCGGATGCGGCGCTTGCTAAGAAGGAACTGGGCTGGGAAGCAGAAAGAGGAATTGACGAGATGTGCGAGGATTCCTGGAGATGGCAGTCCAATAATCCGAACGGATACAGATAAGATTGATCCCGGGAAGAAGAGATTCTTCCCGGGATATTTATTTCCGCGAGGGTCAAGGTGACTCGTGGGCAGAGCTTGCGGGTGATCGTGACGGATTTTTCAGGCTGTCATACCACGCCTCCACTTCTCCCGGCGTTTTGCTGTTGATAAACACGGTGTATTCCGGCAGATAAATGGCCAGTATAGGCCGGACATTCCTGTATATATACAGCCGGCATTCACCGGTTTGATTCCCGTAGAATTTGCCGAGAAGATAGCCGCCTGTGGCGGCGCCGTTGGTCCTGCGTAGCGGTTCTTCCGGGAGGCTGTCGAGGAGCTCCGCCTCCAGAATGTCGTCTCTGGAAAAGGAGATATCATACATTCCCGCGGTCACCTCCACGTTGGCGCCGCGGAGGGAAAGCTGCGGCTGCACAAAATCCATCCGCACAAAGACGGCGCAGATCCAGACGAGGAGAAGGAGGGTTCCCGCCGTTATGGTGCCGGTTATGGCTTTTGCAGCCGGTTTGGCCATATTCATGCTGAAGTTGGCGCTGCACATGCGGTCCTGAACGAAGAAACGTTTATCGTCAGGATTGCTGTACCAGCCATTTTTCCAGTACAGGTCATCGTCTACCAGGAGCGGTGAGTGGTCGGCGGACAGGATATCATTCCGCTTATTTTCCAGCCACAGGATGGAGGCAGTAATCAATACGATCACAGTGATCTGAATGGTCAGGAAGAGGAATAATTCCAGTGTAGTTGTCGAACCGCGTACGGCCAGCGGAATCAGCAGAATGGCCATGGAGAGAAGCATAAGGTAATCGGAGGCGATCCACATCCCGGACCAGACACGCTTCGTTAAACGGTTGACTGCCAGATTGATCTTACTGTCATTGCTGTATACCACATTTTCCCGGTGACTGTACCAGACGTGTACGAACCAGAATATCGCTTCCATAAGAAGAACAGCGCCTGGCAAAAGAAAGCGCAGATAGCTGTCTCCGAAATATTCCCGGAGATGAGGAAGGAAAAACAGCGCCAGGATGCTGGCCAGAATTACCGGTAAGTGCCACCAGTGGGAAAACGGCAGCTTTTCAGACACGGAGGAGACTGAGGTATCCACGATCACCGTCCGGACGGGCTCGCCTACTATCCATTTCTTAGAAACTTTCAGGCTATACATGCGGCGGTGGGCAAAAGTCAGGAGCCCCATGGACACGATGCAGAATTCCAGGAGCCAGAGTGTCCAAACGATCATAAAGATGGAAAAATGTCCCAGGGAGAGAAGCGCAGCTCCCGTTCCTGCCACCAGATTGATGACGTAAAAATTCCGGTTTACTTTCCTGTAATGAGCGGTTAATGAAGCGGTGTCTTCATCCAGAACCGCCGATTCCGGGACATGGACACCAAATATCATGCCTTCCCGGTAGCGGTGTTTGCCGCCGTATACTGCGGCAGAGATTCCTACGATGCTCCAATCTGTGATTAAGAAAATGACAAATAGTGCAAAATCCATGTCTGTCCCTCCGTTGTTTCTGTCAGTGCTCTTATAAATGTGTCCTTATGAGCGTGTCCTTATGAATGTGTCCTTATAAACGTGTCCTTATGATGGCTCGATCGCCGGTTCCATATGCGCAAAAATTTCTTCGCAGATCGTCAGAAATTCCTTCTTATCCATTCCCTTTAAGCAGGCTTCCGCTCCAATCAGCTCCAGCTCTTCCTTTAGTTTTTCACGGTACTGTAAAGTCGTGTCCTTCATCGGACGCACGGTCGCGCCGTTTCTCCGGTCTATCTCGATAAAGCCCTCCGCACGGAGAATCTGATAAGTCTTGTTTACCGTCATGGTATTGACACCCGCATCGAGGGCCAGCTGACGTACCGTGGGAAGTTTTTCACCAACTTTCAGTTCCCCTCTTCCAATTCCGGTAACAATCTGGTTCCGCAGCTGGACGTATATGGGGACAGTGCAGGCCGTATTCAGACGAATAATCATGGAATAACCCCCTTTCTGAAATAAGTATTATTTGTATTATATATAGTAATACAAATAATACTTATTGTCAATAGAAATAGAAATAGAAATAGAAATAGAAATAGAAATAGAAACGGCCGCCGGACAATTCCGACGGCCATTCGTATGACTGTTACAGGGTTGGATAAACCAGTTCATGCAGAAGTTTAGGAAGCTGCTCTTCCATGGTTTCATCGCCAAACTGGCAGGTGCCGACGTTCTTGTGACCGCCGCCGCCGTATTTTAACATCAGGCTTCCGACATCGAGAGATGCGGTGCGGTTTAAGATGCTGTAACCGACTGCGACAGAGCAGCCGATGCCGCCCTTTCCATTGACGATCCATGCGGAAATATTCTGCTCCGGATACATGCTGTAGATCAGGAAACGGTTGCCCGTATAGATGGGATCGACTCCCCGCAGGTCTGAGATGATCACATCCTGTTCCACTCTGGTATGTTCGGCAATCATGGCCATGAATTTCTCTGTCTGCTCAAAATAGACCTCGATCCGCTCCTGTACATCCGGAAGATTTAAGATTTCCTCGGTGTTCATGGTGCGGCAGGCGTCGATCAAACGCTCCATTAACTGGTAGTTGGAGATTGTAAAATTTCTCCAGCGTCCCAGGCCGGTTCTCGGGTCCATGAGAAAGCCGATCAGTATCCAGCCCTTCGGATTCTGGATTTCATCGATGGTGAGGTGACCGGAGTCCACCTTGTCCACGGCCTCCATCATCTCATTAAAATGAGAGAAACGCTCATTTCCGCCGTAGTATTCGTAGATAATCCTGGCACAGGAAGGGGCCAGACGGCTCTCTCCTTTGTATTTACCTTCCAGCTCGAGTCTCTCGAACTCGCTGGAATGATGGTCGAACCAAAGGCCGCAGCCTTCTACAAAGGGGACATTTGCCAGACAGTCATCCTCTGTGATCTCGACGAGACCGTCCTGTAAGTCCTTCGGATGAGCAAATTTCCAATGGTCGATGACGCCTGCCTCTTTTAGAAGAGCGCCGCAGACGAGACCATCAAAGTCAGAACGTGTTACTAATCTCATGGTTTCATTTCCTCCTGCTTTTGACATTTTCGTACATTTTATGTAATTACTGTCTCTATCATATCACTTTTGAGGGCGGATGAACAGTAAATAAAAAAGTTTGCATCCTATGAAAAATGCTTGACAAGGCTTCCTTCATACGATAATATTAATATCGCAACAGAAGTAACAGGAAACAGAATAACAATTGAAAAGTACGTAATATCCCTTATTCAGAGTGATGGAGATAAAAGGATCTGTGAAGTCACGGCAACCCCGGCCTGAATGGCGCACATTGGTGTGCAGTCAGGAGAGGGCGGAAGGTGCCAACCTGAGCGAGAAATCGAGCAATAAGAGGATTTGATACATGATTTATCAAGTCCGCATTGCTGCGGGCTTTTCTTTTTGTTATTCCCGCGGACAACGAGCCAAAGTCAATCTTGTTTGAATTTGGCGACTGCCGCGAGGGTTGGAAAACCGGCAGCTGGCTACAGGCTATCTGACTCCCCCATGTACATAAGGAGGAAATGACAACATGGAGAAATTATTATTTACATCCGAGTCCGTGACGGAAGGCCATCCGGACAAAATGTGCGACCAGATTTCCGATGCGATTCTGGACGAGATGTTAAAGCAGGACCCGATGAGCCGTGTGGCCTGTGAGACTTGCTGTACCACAGGTCTTGTACTGGTTATGGGTGAGGTGACCACTCACGCATACGTGGATATCCAGAAGGTAGTCCGCGAGACGATTCGCCAGATAGGCTATGACCGCGCGAAATACGGCTTTGACTGCGATACCTGCGGTGTGGTCGTATCCCTGGATGAACAGTCCCCGGATATCGCTATGGGCGTAAACAAGGCTCTGGAAGCGAAGGAACACACGATGTCTGAGGCTGAGCTGGATGCAATCGGCGCCGGCGACCAGGGCATGATGTTCGGTTTTGCCAGCAATGAGACGGAAGAGTATATGCCTTATCCGATCGCCCTGGCTCACAAACTGGCGCTGCAGCTGACGAAGGTGCGCAAAGACGGCACATTAAAGTACCTGCGTCCGGATGGAAAGACTCAGGTTACGGTGGAATACGATCAGAATGGCCGTCCGATCCGTCTGGAAGCAGTGGTTTTATCGACCCAGCACGACGAGGCCGTTACTCAGGAGCAGATTCACAAGGATATCAAAGAGTATGTATTTGACGCTATTATCCCGGCTGATATGATCGATGAGGAGACCAAGTTCTTCATCAACCCGACAGGACGTTTCGTTATCGGCGGACCGCAGGGAGACAGCGGACTGACAGGAAGAAAGATCATCGTAGACAGCTACGGCGGATATGCGCGCCACGGCGGCGGCGCCTTCTCCGGTAAGGACTGCACCAAGGTAGACCGTTCAGCGGCTTACGCGGCCCGCTACGTGGCTAAAAACATGGTGGCGGCAGGTCTGGCGGATAAATGCGAGATTCAGCTGTCCTATGCCATTGGTGTGGCACATCCGACTTCCATCATGGTGGATACGTTCGGAACAGGTAAGTTAAGCAATGATAAACTGGTTGAGATCATCCGTGAAAACTTTGACCTCCGTCCGGCGGGAATTATCCGCATGCTCGATCTTCGCAGACCACTTTATAAGCAGACTGCCGCATACGGACATTTCGGAAGAAATGATCTGGATCTGCCGTGGGAGAAGCTGGATAAGGTGGAGCTTTTGAAAAAGTATTTATAAATGGAATAACGCGATCATTCCGGTGTCCGGCCGGGGTGGAAAATTAGTGAGAAAAGACAGGTGAGAAAGAATTGGCAAAGCGTTTCAAAGCGCTTGAAAGATTCTTTTTCACCTGTTTTTGTGTGATAATCCGCCAGGGACTGACAAGTGACTATCCTCTGGAGCGCCGCCGCGTGACTTTCCGCCATGAATATGTTATAGTCAGCTCAACAGATTATTAGAGGAAAATAAGGGATACATGAGCGTACAAGGACGTATGGTATCCATGAGAATGGAGGAATCGCAATGGGCTGTGACATACATCTCTTTGCAGAAGGGTATACCGCCGATGTTCGTGGCAACACGCTCTGGAACAGGGAGCCCGGTAACCGGCGCTGGAAGAACATTGAACACTGGTATCGGGACGATGTGTGGGCGGATTTAAGGATTCAGGGCGATGGCGGCTTCAGCCGTCGTGATTTGATCGATGGGCACCGCGATTATGGGTTGTTTTATCTGCTGGCCGGAGTCCGGGGAGAAGAGGAGGAAAGCTCCTGGCCCCCGATTGCGAAGCCGCGAGGCCTGCCGGAGCAGATGGACGACCTGGTTTTTCGGTATGAAACAGACGAGATGGAGATCGGAAGCATTGACTGCCACGATCTCTCCTGGCTGACGCTGCGAGAACTGAAGGAAAGCGGCTACGGAGGACGGATGCCGTTAAAAGGCTGGGTCAGGGAAGAGGACTACGAGAAAATGCTGGAGTTTGATGCGGCCGGGAAACCTTACCAGCTGGCGTTCATTGATGAAAAGAGCAAGGAGACACCGGATGCCGGGCTGGTCTACCGGGAATGGCTGGGGTACTTAAATCTGAACCTGACCATGCTGATCAGCCGGCTGGAGGCGCTGAAAGAGGAGTGGAGAATCAAAAGTGACGATGAGGTACGCATCGTGTTCTGGTTTGACAATTAGAGAGAGGCGGTGAGACCGGTTATGCCGGCATACTTTAGTGTGGTTTTTCAGTTTCGGAGAAAAGATCTGTATCCAGGTTTTGTATCAGATTTTTACCGTGATCTGGGGCAGGCTGGCTTTGCATTTCAGAGCGGATGCTATGAGGCGGAAAATATGAGTTTTGAAGAGATTGTCCGCTATAATCAGGCGCGCCTGGACGATAATTTTGAGTTGGGATACGAGGAGGATGGCAGGAATGATTATAAGCAGGTCTATTTCAGCCATCTGGAATATGAGGAGGTCCGGGGCTTTTGGATGAATTTCCGCGGAATCCGGGAAATCCGTTTTTGTCTCCTTATTCCGGAGTGGGAGATGATGGAGTGCGAAACGCTCTGGTATTTTAAAATGAAAAAACTCGCTCCGGTACAGCGCATGGCAGTATTGATGTGGTCCCGGGGCAGTGCGGCCGCAATTCAGACGGAACTGGAGCTGGATGACGGAGCCGTGAGAATGAGCGCACTCCAGAGCGGCGCAGAACCGTCAGTCAGACCATTTGCAGTGATTCCGGCCGCATGCGGCGGACATGCATACGTAAATCAGTACACGGTTCGGAATCTGGAGGCAAACGGCCTTCTGCTGACCGATGAAATGATTACAGAAGGGAACGGCAGTTTATAAAGGGACAGGCAAATTTTATAATAGTTTTATAAATGCGGTCTTCATTCTGTGTTATAATATTTTTGTATAAAATGGAATACTATAAGCAGAGGAGAGACGCACGTTGTGAAACTAAAATTAAGAACACGTCTGGCGGTCGCTTTTGTGATCATTACCGTGGTGCCGCTGGCGCTGATTTACGCGGTTGTGGCGGGACTCAGCAATTATCAGATGAAATCGTTCCGCAAGGCGTATAATTTAACGGAGCAGGTAAATCTCTTTTCCGGCAATTCCCTTCAGATTTTTAACCGGATGACGCAGGTTGAACAGAAAGAAATCGAGAAGATTTTAGACAGCAGCCCGGAGAAGTTTAGTGATATGGAATATATGCAGAAGCTGAATGAAAAGCTGTCGAATAAATATGCATATATGATTGTACGAAAAGACGACCAGATCGTATTTGACGGAAACAGTCATGTGACTCAGGAGCTCCTCGATCAGCTGCCCAAGTATGAAGACGTGGACAGCAGCATCGACGGAGCCATCTATCTGGATGGGGATACGCAGCATCTGGTCAAGCAGATGGATTTCCTTTACCCGGATGAGGGAAAGGGCAGTGTGTTCATTGTATCCAATGTAGACGGACTTCTTCCGGAGATCAAAGCCATGATGGCGGAGATGCTTCTGGCGGTAATACTGATCATCGTGTTTACGGACGCGATCCTGATGATGTGGGTCTACAGTTCTGTGGTACACCCGCTGGGGCGGCTCCAGGAGGCCACGAAGAAGATCAGGGACGGCAATCTGGATTTTGCACTGGAAGTGGAGAATGACGACGAGATCGGCCAGCTGTGCCAGGATTTCGAAGAGATGCGCATGAGGCTGAAGGAGAACGCGGAAGAGAAGATCCAGTATGACAAGGAAAATAAAGAGTTAATCAGCAATATTTCTCACGATTTAAAGACCCCGATTACAGCCATCAAGGGCTATGTGGAAGGGATCATGGACGGAGTGGCGTCCTCACCGGAGAAGTTAGACCGGTATATACGGACCATTTATAATAAGGCGAATGACATGGATAAGCTGATCGATGAGCTGACGTTCTACTCAAAGATCGATACGAACAAGATTCCGTATACATTTTCCAAGATCAATGTGGCAAGCTACTTCAGAGACTGTATCGATGAGGTGGGGCTGGAGATGGAAGCGAGAAATATCGAACTGGGATATTTCAACTATGTGGACGAGGACGTGATGGTCATCGCCGACGCGGAGCAGATGAGACGTGTCATCAACAATATTGTCAGCAATTCAGTGAAGTATATTGACAAGAAGAGCGGAATTATCAATATCCGCATCAAGGATGTGGGAGATTTTATCCAGATTGAGATTGAGGATAATGGAAAAGGCATTGCGGCCAAAGATCTGCCCAACATTTTCGACCGGTTTTACCGGACAGACTCTTCCAGGAACTCCTCTCAGGGTGGAAGCGGTATCGGGCTTTCTATCGTAAAGAAGATTATCGAGGACCACGGCGGAAGGATCTGGGCGACCAGCAAGGAAGGGATAGGCACAGAGATACACTTTGTGCTGAGAAAATATCAGGAGGTTATTGCAGAATGAGCAGGATACTGATTATTGAAGACGAAGAGAGTATTGCAGAGCTCGAGAAGGATTATCTGGAACTGAGCGGCTTTGAGGTGGAGATTGAGAATGATGGAGAAGCCGGACTTACGAAGGCTCTTCATGAAGACTTCGATCTGCTGATTCTGGATCTGATGCTTCCGGGCGTTGATGGATTCGAGATATGCCGTAAGGTCCGGGAAGTGAAGAATACCCCGATTATCATGGTATCTGCGAAAAAAGAGGATATCGATAAGATCCGCGGCCTGGGACTGGGCGCCGACGATTACATCACGAAGCCATTCAGCCCAAGTGAGATGGTGGCCCGTGTCAAGGCTCATCTGGCCAGATACGAAAGACTGATCGGAAGCGGAACTCCGGATAATGAGATTGTCGAGATTCGCGGCCTGAAGATTGACAAGACCGCGAGACGCGTGTGGGTCAACGGAGAGGAAAAGAGCTTTACGACAAAGGAATTTGATTTGCTGACCTTCCTGGCACAGAATCCGAACCACGTGTTTACCAAGGAAGAGCTGTTCAGCAAAATCTGGGACATGGAATCCATCGGAGATATCGCCACAGTCACGGTTCATATTAAGAAGATCCGCGAGAAGATCGAGTTTAATACGGCGAAGCCGCAGTATATCGAGACGATCTGGGGCGTGGGATACCGGTTCAAGGTGTAAGACGGGGCGATAACAATGAAGGAAAAACTATATGAAATACCAATGAATGACGCGATGGATGCGGATGACGAATGTCCATTCTGTTACGTGGAACGGAAAACGGAGCAGGAGTTAATGGACTTTGTCTTGGGTTCCTGTGCCTCGTATATGGAAAGTGATACGAGGGAAGCGACGGACAAGGCGGGATTCTGCCGGGTCCATCAGAAGAAGATGTTTGATTATGGCAATGCATTGGGGAACGGATGGATTTTAAAGACGTATTATAAGAAACTGATTCAGGAGATGAAGTCCGAGTTTAAGGATTATGCGCCGGGAAAAACCTCCATGATGGACCGGATTACGGGAAAGGCTGGAAAACGGGACAGCGTGAATGGGAATCCCATTGAAAAATGGGTGAACGAAAAGGAACGGACCTGCTATATCTGTGATCGTTTTAATCAGGTCTATGAGCGATATATCGCCACATTTTTTCATCTGTACAAAAAGGACGCGGCCTTTCGGGAAAAGGTTAAGAACGGGAAGGGCGTCTGTCTCCATCATTTTGCGGAGCTGTGCGCAGGGGCGGACCGGTATTTAAACGACGCCGAACGCAGAGACTTTTATCCCATGATTTTTGATGTGATGCAGCGCAACATGGAGCGCCTGTCCGCGGATGTGGACTGGTTTATTGAAAAATACGATTACTTAAACCGTGATGCAGACTGGAAGCAGTCTAAGGATGCCATTCAGCGGGGCATGCAGAAGATCCGCGGCGGATATCCGGCGGATCCGGTTTACCGTATGAAATAGGATATAGGTTGTGCCGAATCATATAGGAAATAGAATACAGGATATGCCTGTCAGAGATGGACATATTAAACAAAAAGCTGCCTGCTTATCGGAATGATAAACAGGCAGCTTTTTTACGTATAAAGACAGGGAAAAATAGTCGAAAATTATACGATATAAACGAAAAAAATATAGTTATTTCACTTTAATTGACACTAATTACTAAAGGTGCTATGTTAAAAACAAAGCTGACCGTCAGATTTTTAAACCAGGAGGAACGGGTATGGAAAATGAAATGTACCGCTATCAGAAAGTGAAGCAGGATCTTCTGCAGGAGATCAGGCGCATGGCCCCGGATTCCAGACTGAAGTCCAGGCCGCAGCTGGTAAAACAGTATGATGTGACCAGGACTACCATAGACAAAGCCATTTCAGAGCTGATTGGGGAGGGATACTTATACGCAAAAAATGGAAGCGGTACCTTTGTTTCCTCAGGCCGGATGCAGGAACCAGAAAATATGTTTCCGTCTGCCAGCTGGGGGGTAATCATTCCTGATATTCGAAAGGATGTTTACCCGGGCATGGTGAGAGGTATCGAGGATGTGGCAAATCGTTACAATATCAATGTGATAATAGGAAATACGGATTATGAGATGGATAAGCAGGATGAGTATATCAGCAAATTCATCAGGTCCGGTATCGGAGGGCTTATTATCGTTCCCACCATCCATGAATCCGGGCGTATTACCATGTTTTCTGAGGCCAGAGCGGCGGGAGTCCCCATTGTCTTCTGCAACAGAGGGGTATCCGGCTTCGAGGCGCCGCTGGTGCTGTCCAATGATTTTTATGGTGCGTATATTGCCACAAAGCACGCAATTGGCAGCGGGTATCAAAAGATTGCATTTTTAGCCCGGTATTGGTATTCCACCTCCAGGGCGCGCCTTCAGGGATATTTAAGCGCGATGACGGAACACGGGTTGATACCGGAGGAAATATATTACAGTTACAACGGGCAGAACAAGATTGATGTGGAAAAGGCAGCGGAGGAACTGCTGGCGAAACCGGGACGTCCCGATGCGATCATGTGCTTTAACGACAATATTGCAGAAATTGTATACCGGGCTGCAGAGCGGATGGGACTTTCCGTGGGATGCGATTTAGGCCTGATCGGCTATGATAACACGGCTGTATGCGAACAACTGCCCGTCAAGCTGACTTCGGTCAGCTTCAAGACTTATGAGATAGGAGAAAATGCAGCAAATCTTCTGCTGGACATTACCAATGGACGTCAGATATCCGAGAAAAAGATGGTAGTACTGCAGCCGGAACTTGTGGTTCGTCAGAGCTGCTCGGGCAGATGCCGCCGGTCAGGAGAGGAGCCAGCCAGATTGGAGGAGTTTATATGAGAAGGAGTATTTCAATTATAGTGGCGATGAGTATGGTTTTGTCGCTGTGTGCATGCGGCAAAGCAGATGTGAAGGCAACAACTGCCGGGACGGCGGCGGAGACAAAGACGGAGGCCGCAGTAAAGGAGAAAGCATCGGAGACTGCGGCGGAGGCAGCCCCGGAAGAAGAGTCAGGGCTTCCTGAAGGACCGGTGGAAATCCAGATGTGGACAGATTTTAACGTCAGCGAAGAGGTTCTGCAGGGAGTGATTGAACGGTTCGAAGAAGCCTATAAGGACCTGAATTACACTGTCGTTCTGGATAAGTTCGCGGGTTCCGACCGGGCGACGAAGCTGTCACTGGCAAAGGAATCAAAGACTTTGCCGGCCCTGTTCCTGTCTGCATGGTTTACCACCGCAGATGAAGTACATCAGGGAAACATTCTCGATATCGATGAGATTGCACAGACAGCAAAGAGCGACATCTATCCATCCGCTTACGATGCGACATGCATCAACGGGAAGAGTTATATGATTGGATTATACCAGTCGTATTTCGGGCTGCTTTACAATGCAGATTATTTCAAAGCGGCCGGCCTTGAGGAATTTGTTCCTGAGGACGAGCTGGAAATCGCGGCGTGGAAGCTTTCTGATTTCCAGGATAAGATTCTGCCGGCGTTAGGAGAGCAGTTTAAGGGGACGGAAAAATATCCGCTGGGGCTGTTTGCGGCTTCCGTACAGGCAGATACCCACATGATGAACTGGCTCAGTATGTATGGCGGCCAGATGTGGAAGGATGGGAGAAGCAATTCCGGTTCCGATGAAAATGTAATAAAAGCCCTGGATACCATGAAGGCATGGACGGACGCGGGATATACCAATACGGATGTCGTCACCAAGGATGGCACCGAAGTAATGCCGGATTTCCAGAACCAGCTCTGTGCCATTTCCCATGGACAGTATACCAACTATGTGGCCACCAAAGGAAAGATCGATTCCGGAGAGATCGGAAAGTTCGATG
The DNA here is from genome assembly GCF_014288005.1 of Hungatella hominis. Taxonomy (NCBI): domain Bacteria; kingdom Bacillati; phylum Bacillota; class Clostridia; order Lachnospirales; family Lachnospiraceae; genus Hungatella; species Hungatella hominis. The sequence continues at coordinate 794,584 of NZ_JACOPB010000002.1, read as the reverse complement.
TCAGACTGGCTTCCGTACCTGTGGAAGACAATGGAACCGACAGAAATATTATGGCCAGTTACATATACGGAGCCTGTATTATGAATAACGGGAAAGAGGATGAAATCGAGGTGGCAAAGGAATTTTTGCGCTGGCTCCTTCAGGATAAAGAAAGCCTGAAGGCAATCAATACTGCCGGTACACCGTGTTTCCCGTCCATTGCAAAGGCCACAGAGGCGGAGCATCCAATTTACGCGTCTTATGAAAAAATGTCAGGAAATCTCTGGGATTTCACAGGAAACGTTCCAGGCTTTGTAGAGACGAGGAAGGATTTATTTCCTGCGATTCAGTCCGTATATTCGGGGGAGAAGACGGCGGCCGATGCTTTGGCAGAGTATTCTGAGAAGGCAAACAGAGTAATTGATGAATACGCACAGAATTCTCTGGTATTGAATCCATAAGCAGATTGAAAGGGGGACTGCCATGAAACGGAAAAAACTGATGGCAAATTTGCAGGCGTACCTCTTTGTGGGGCCGTTTGTGATCTTGTCGGTTGTATTTATGATTTATCCCATAATCAGCGGATTTATCAGCAGCTTTTATACCACGAGGTTCAGCCGCAATGCATTTGTGGGCCTGGAGAATTACGTAAAGATATTTACGGATGATATTTATATAATTGGAATCCGCAACAGCGTGTTGTTCGTGGTTACCGTGGTGCCGCTGCTCATTATTATGGGAATCTGGATAGCGGGGGCCATTTTCGACAAGATGCCGTCCTATATTTCGGCAGTGAGAGTCTGTCTTTATATTCCGGTGATCGCCTCCATGGTGGTTATGTCCATTATCTGGCGTTTTATTCTGGATTCACAGTCCGGCCTTGTAAAATATTTCAGCATGGTGTTCGGGTTCGAGGCGGTTAACGTCCTGGCGGACAGGACGTGGACCCTCGTGCTCCTGATCTTTATCCTGTTTACCATGAATATCGGCCAGAGTGTGATCCTTTATGTGGCCGATATGATCGGGATCTCAAAGGATCTGATTGAAGCCTGTAAAATTGACGGCGGTTCCAGACTGGATATGTACCGCTGCGTGCTGGTGCCGCTGACGAGGCCTACGACCATATTTATCTTTATCACACAGACGGCCGCGGTGATCCGGGTATTCGTGGTGATCCAGCTGCTCACACGCGGCGGCCCCAGCTATCAGTCCACTACGATGATGTACCTGATGTACCAGCAGGCATTTGAACAGGGCAACACAGGAGTGGGATCGGCGATCGGAGTACTGTTGTTTCTCTTTACACTGGTGCTTGTACTTTTGCAGCAGCTGGTTGCAGGAAAGAGAAAGGGGGACTGATGATGAATGGAAAGCTGTCCGTAAAGCTGAGACACGCGTCTAAATTTGATCTGGCGTCCAATGTGCTGATAATTTTGTTTTGTGTCTTTTCCCTGTTCCCTGTCTACTGGCTGCTCACCGGGTCTTTCAAGTACTCTTCGGATATTGTAAAGATTCCGCCGGATTGGATTCCCTCCAGGATAACGGTGCAGAATTTTCTCCACGTATTTGAGAAGAACCCGGCGTGGCGGTGGATGGGGAACAGCGTGGCAATCACCGTGATTACGGTGGCTCTTCTGGTGCTGGTATCTTCGGCAGCGGGATATGGACTGTCAAAAATGGAGTTTGCAGGCAGAAAGATTATTTTCGCCTTCATCATAGCGGCGCTACTGATTCCAAAAGAGATTTATATCATACCCTTATATAAGCTGATGGTGAAGCTTCAATGGGTGGGGACTTATCGGGCGATTATACTGCCCGATGTGGCAATGCCGTTTGGTGTTTACCTGCTGAAGAATTTTTATGATTCTATTCCAAATGAGATTATGGAGGCCACCGAGGTAGATGGCTGCAGTAAAATGCGGTTTTTTCTGGAATTTGGTCTTCCGCTGTCCAAGCCTGGTATCGGGGCACTGGCGATTCTGTCGGCGGTCCGTGTCTGGAACGGATACTTATGGCAGCTGGTAAATGCAACCGATAAATACTCCTATACGCTGCCGGTCGGTGTGGCCAAGCTGTTTGACACTACGGGAGGCGATGTGGATTACGGACTGAAATTCGCTGGTGCGGTCCTGACGGCGCTTCCGCTGTTTATTATTTTCTTTTCTTTCCAGAAATTTTTTACGGAAGGTGTATCGGCTGGAGCAGTTAAAGGTTGACATAAAATAAAGAACAATGAGGTATCAGTATGAAAAAGAATTTTAAAGGGATTTATGCAGCCCTGTTGACTCCATTCGACCAGTATGGCCAGGTAAACTTAAAAGAAATGAAAAAGCTGGTACGGTATCTGATCGGAAAAGGGATTGACGGGTTCTATGTGGCAGGGAGCAGCGGCGAGACATTCCTGCTCTCCCTGGACGAGCGGAAACGGGTTCTGGAGGCAGTGCTGGAGGAGAACAACGGGGAAAAGACGGTATTTGCCCATGTGGGGCACATCTCTACAGAGTTTGCCAGGGATTGTGCCGTTCATGCCAGACAGGCTGGAGCGGACGCGGTCTCTGCCATCAGCCCATTTTATTATAAATTCACTGCCGAAGAGGTTAAACAGTATTATTTTGATATTATGGATGCTGGGGATCTTCCCATGTTTATATACAATTTTCCGAGCCAGTCAGGTTTCTCACTGACGTCTGATCTGCTGGATGAACTGTGCGCTAACGGTCATGTGGCGGGGGTGAAGTTTACTTCCAATGAGTTTTTCCAGATGGAACGCATGAAGGCAGGCCATCCGGAGCTGACTCTGTTTAACGGATTTGACCAGATGCTTTTATCGGGGCTGGCAGCCGGAGCCGACGGCGGTATCGGAAGTACCTATAATGTCCTGGCGCCGGTTATACGGGAAATCTATGACGGTTTCTTAAACGGGGACATGGATACAGCCAGACGGAGCCAGGCACGCGTCAATGAGGTGATTTCAATCACCAGAAAATACGGTACCCTGAAATGCCTGAAAGCGATTCTTCAGATGGAAGGTATTGAAATGGGGGAAATGAGGCGGCCATTTTTGCCTCTGCCGCAGGAGGCCATGGCGGAGATGCGGCAGATTTATGAGGAGTATGTCATGCATCCTTAAAAACAGAACGGAGGTGTGGTATGGAACTTAGCAGAATGCCATTTGTACTGAAACGGAATAGAGTTGCCTATCTTATAAAAGGAGGAACCTTATTAAAAGAGTTTTTCAGGTACGAGGACCCGGATAACCGGTATTCCCAGGTATGGCTGGCCTCTACGGTTACATCCTCACTTCGGGAGGGGACGGAGGGTCTGTCTGTGCTTCGGGAAGATTACGGAGGGGGATATTTGAAGGAACTGCTGGAGAGGGAGCCGGAGGCATTTCTCGGAAGAGAACATACGGAAGTGTACGGCGCATCACCGGCAGTGCTGGTCAAGCTGCTGAATTCGGGAACACGTCTGCTGGTGCAGACTCACCCGACAAAGGAGAAGGCAAAGCGGTATTTCGGCCTGCCTTTTGGAAAAACAGAATGTTGGTATGTTCTGGCTGTGGAAAAGAACCGTCCGGCTTACATTTATGCAGGATTTCGTCCAGGGGTGACGCGTGAATGCTTTTGTTCTTATATAGAAGCGCAGGATACAGAGAAAATACTGAACTGCCTCCACTGTTTTGCTGTCGTGCCTGGAGACGTAGTCTATATCCCGGCGGGTACGCCACATGCGCTGGGGGCTGGCAGCCTGGTGGCGGAGATTCAGGAACCGGTTGACATAACGCTAAGGGCGGAGCGAATCCGCCCGGATGGCAGTGTGCTGCCGGAAGAATCACTTCACGGAGGAAAGGGCATGGATATTCTGCTGGACTGTTTTGATTTTACCTGCATGGAACGGGAACGGGCCAGGGAACGGTTCTTTGTAAAGCCACAGCCTTTGGTTTCTGATGGTGATGCAAGAGCTGTTCGTTTGATCGGACGCGGCACCACAGACCGTTTTTCCATGAACCGGATTTCTCTGTCGGACGGGGGTGGATACAATGCGGAAAATTACCATTTTGTCATTGCCTTTATCGCTGACGGTTCAGGGGAACTGCTGGCGGGTGATCAGTCCTTGAAACTGGAAAGAGGGATGGAAGTCTTTATCCCTCATGGAGTCAGGCAATATCAGTACCGGACGGAGCAGACCCTGGAGGTACTGGAATGCTTTCCGCCTGGGTGATATAGACAGACAGGGGAAGCGGGCGTCCGGTCAGAACACCAACGCCGCATTGAACCTGTCTTTTCTATACGGATCGTAAAAACCGTCGCTGATATCCCAGCCCTCGAATTCCTCCGGAGTAAACAGCAAATGCTCCGTTCTGTGGGAACGGATGGGAAGCTCACCGATCAGTACCCCCTTTTTTGCCACCCGTAAAAGTTCCTCCGCAGCCCTCTGAGCGTATTCCTTATCATCAAAATAAAGAAATACGCCGTAGCAGATGACCTTGTCAAAGGTCTTATCTTTAAACGGCAGATTGGCGGCCTCGCCGACCAAAACCGGATTGTGCAGCAGCTCGATGTGGCGTCTGACAAGTGTAGGGGAATAGTCGATGCCTGTATAATCGCAGTCCAGGTACTGGGCCAGGGCTCCGGCACCGCATCCGACCTCCAGTACCTTATCTTCCTTCTGAATATTGAGGCGGCGGCTGATCTCAGCAGCCACCTCTTCCATATCAACCTGAGTGCGCTCGTATCCGTCGAAGGCCAGAAGATCCTCTATGCCGCCCTCAGCCCTTCCCTTGCGCGTCCAGATCTGCTTCCAGGTTTCTTCTTCTGCGGGTATGATCTGCCCTGCCTCCGTTTGTATGATGGTGTGATCTGTCTCTGATTTCTTGCTGATGTTCTCCAATCCGTTCATGATTTGTCCTCCTTAAGGTATGCATTGGAATAAAGAAGTTGTTCAAAAATATAATGATTTATAAATTATTGAACATCCTAACAGCAAAAAAGCAGTTTGTCAATAGCATTTTACATTAAAATATTTTTACGCCTTTTTCTTTTCCTTCATTATCAGAAAGATACTGATACACATAGCCGCCAGCTGTGAGACTGGTACTGAGAGCCATGTTCCGCCGATCCCTGTCATTTGCGGCAATATGAGCAGCAGCAGGAACAGGATTATTACTTCCCCATAGATCATAATGCAGGCTTGCAGGTCTTTGTCTGTAGCGTAGAAATAGACAGTCGTCACCCTGGATATGCTGACAAATAAGTAACCGCTCAGGAATACAGGGAGAATATCTGCAACGCGTGCTGTAATCTGGGGAGAGGCGCCGAACAGCGCGGCCGCCTGTCCTCGAAGGAGAAACAGCACTCCCATACACAGGAGTGAGACTGCGGCGGCAAAGCTATACGCCAGGTTACGGAACTGCTTTGTACGGTCGTGATGGCCCTCACCGTAGGAGAGACTGATCAGCGGCTGACAGCCGTCACTGACACCCTGAAGCAGGAGGATAATGATGGCGGAAATATAGCTGACCGGCGCATAGCAGGTGACGGCCGCCGTACCGCCTGCCCAATAACCGTCGCAACGGCGGCTCCCATCATACCGAAGGGAAGATGCCATACGAACAAGTAATTGAGAAATATGTTCGTTAAAAAACCTGCGATCATAGCGGCCATGGCCGAAAACGCGCCTCCCATATTGCGAATGAAGGGGACGAGCCCCGTTCCCAGAACCTGAAAAATGGCTCCAAAAGCAATATAAAGAATGTACTCCTGCGCCAGCTCCCCGATCGTGCCAGACGCTCCAAAAAAGCGGAGGACCACAGGGGCGCTTAACAGCAGAATCACGGATAAAAGAATTCCGGAAATGGTTAACATAATGAGAGACATACCGAAATACTGGCGGCCCCTTTTATGATTTTCCGTGCCGGCGCTGATGGCGTACTGGATTGCGCCGCCATGCCGATTCCGGTGCCGACGGCCTGTAAAAAAGCTGTAAGCGGGTATGCAATATTGACTGCGGCCAGGGCGCTGTCGCCCAGGGCGTTGCCAACGAAAAAACCATCGGCGATGGCATAGACGCCTGACAGCGCAAAGGCCAGCATGGAGGGAATGACGTAGTGGAAAAATTCTTTATGCAGTTTCATTTGAGTCTGTCTCCTTAAATAGTTTGTTATAGAGCGCGGTGCTCTCTAACAGTGCTCTGGCATTCTCCTGGCCCATCTTTTGCCAGACGGACCTTTCATGGGACTGAAGATCGGAAGCCGTGGCCTCCATAAATAACCTGCCCGCGTCAGTCAGCAGAATGACCTTGCCCCGCCGGTCTTCCTCCGAAGGCACAAGTGTAATCCAGGCGCGCCCGGCAAAGTTTTTCAGGATGGTGTTGACCGTCTGTTTCGGAAGCTGCCAGTGGGTGCAGATGTCTTTCTAAAGACAAGGGCCGTCCGGCTCCATGATGGAAAGGACAACCAGGAGTTCATAATAGGACAGACCGCGTTTTTTGGCCCATTCTTCGTACAGGGCGCTGGTTTCCCGCCAGAGTACGGTGTAGTGTTTTAGCTGTTCTGTCAGAATATCGTACATGATTGAGTTGACCTCCGTTTTATAAATAAATAGTCTGGTAACGGACTAATCGCAACATGCAGAAAGAATTTTTGTCAAGGAAATATTTTCTGAATTTTTTTGTTTAGATGGTTCTGGATTTTGTTTGTCGGGCAAAGGTAAAGCAGGGGATTTTCAGAGTTGGGGTTTGTGACTTGCGGTAGTTTCTTCTATGATATATAATGGGGAGGAATAGGTGCTATGAAATGGAAGAGATATTTTGAAGAGGAAGAGATAGGACGATAGGAGAGAAATACATAAAGTACTGTGATAATAGAAAGGATAGGGGGGATCGCCAATGCGTGAACTCGAAGTTCAGCTTTCAAAAAAGGATATTCTGCGCATGATGTCGGATATGAGGCTTAAGAAGGACGGGATGAAGGAGTCAAAGATCCAGGCTGTCATGCTTATTATTGCCGGAATATCCCTGATCTACACCGTGGGTGTTGTGGCGATCGGCGGTCATGACCCATCCATTCTCTGGTGGATAACCGATCTGTGTGCCGGAATCGGGCTGTGGCTTGGCTTTGCCGTGATAATCACGGTTCTTATTAAAACGGTTCAATACTTCAGAATCATAAAAGGTCCGCTTATGCACCGGCAGTTGGTACGGTTTAGAGAACATCGGATTGAGATGTGTACGGAGGAAGGCGTAAGCTGTTATCCTTACGCTTCCATTTTATATGCAGAAAAGACGAGGCATCAGATCCTGGTTTATATGAAACGGATTGGGACGATAAAGACTCTGCTGACACTTCCGGATTCTGCGTTCACCGGCGAAGCCGAAATGGACTGCTGCCTCGCCTTTCTGCAGGAAAAGCAGCAGCAGGAGGCCTTTATGGATCCTCTGGACCAGCAGGCGGAGATCATATGCCCTGAAGAACAGGTATATTCCTTTGCATTTATTCAGGAGGAGGCAGAATGGCTGGATGTGCTGACTGCAGGCAAGTATTATATGATGCGGACGAGGTATGCACTTAAAATACCAGAAAGCATGACTATGATACTGTCGTTGTTACTGCTTACAGGCGTTGGAATCTTTTCATTTAAGCGGGACAGAGATCCGGTGCCTGCTGCGGTTTATGGTATTTTTATTATTCTGTTTATTGGCATGGCATATTGGAGATTTTGCAGCAGGAAATGGATTTACCGCGGCGTAAAACGAGCCTTAAAACGCCGAAAAACGGTGCCGGACAGGACTGGCCGTCAGGTGATTTCCTTCGATCGGTCGGGAATCAGCCTCTGTACGGATACGGAACAGTGGAATCTGGCTTATCCCACAATTTACAAGGTGGTGGAGAGTAAAAAAGAGGTATTTATTTTTACGAAAGGTCCGTATTTTTTGAATATTCCAGTTTGGGCATTTCAGACAGAGAGGGAAAAGCTGGAGGTCCTGAACTACTTAAGGGCGCGCGGAATTTGTGTGTTACAGAAAAATATATAGTCGGGATATCATGGATATAAAGAAAACTCCTTGACATGAAAAAATATTTCTGTTATAGTTTAAACTTGTGAAACGAGAGGATGAAGGTCTGAAACGTATACCTGACACCTCTCGTTTTCTTTGCGAAAAGTGTGTGTGCGGCCGTCGGCAACAGTTGAACCCGGCAGGCCTAGAAAGGACTTATTTATTTATGGAGACAATGAGATTTGATGAATTACAGCTAGACGAAAGAATTCTGCGGGCAGTTGCGGACATGGGATTTGAGGAGGCTTCGCCGATTCAGGCGCAGGCGATTCCGGTACAGATGGAGGGCAGGGACATTATTGGCCAGGCTCAGACAGGAACCGGTAAGACGGCCGCATTTGGTATTCCGCTGTTACAGAAAGTGGATCCGAAATCCAAGAAACTCCAGGCGATCGCCCTGTGTCCCACCAGAGAGCTTGCAATTCAGGTGGCTGACGAAATCCGTAGATTAGCAAAATATATGCACGGTGTCAAGGTTCTTCCAATTTATGGCGGCCAGGACATTGTAAAACAGATTCGCTCCTTAAAGGATGGTACCCAGATTATCATCGGAACACCGGGCCGTGTGATGGATCATATGCGCCGCAAGACGGTGAAATTTGACCATATCCATACCGTAGTTATGGATGAGGCCGACGAGATGCTGAACATGGGCTTTTTAGAGGATATGGAGACTATTTTAAGCCAGCTTCCGGAGGAGCGCCAGACTGTGATGTTTTCCGCTACCATGCCTCAGGCGATCGCGGACATTGCGCACAAGTTCCAGAAGGAACCGGTGACTGTGAAGGTGGTTAAGAAAGAACTGACTGTTCCGAAGGTAACCCAGTATTATTATGAAGTAAAGCCGAAGACAAAGGTAGAGGTTATGTGCCGTCTGTTAGATATGTACGCACCAAAGCTTTCCGTTGTGTTCTGTAATACGAAGAAGGGCGTGGATGAACTGGTACAGGCACTTCAGGGACGTGGCTACTTCGCGGAAGGTCTGCACGGTGATTTGAAGCAGATTCAGCGTGACCGCGTTATGAACAGCTTCCGTAACGGCAGAACCGATATTCTGGTGGCCACCGATGTAGCGGCCCGCGGAATTGACGTAGATGACGTAGAAGCCGTATTTAACTACGATCTCCCGCAGGATGACGAGTACTACGTACACCGGATCGGCCGTACCGGTCGTGCCGGCCGCGAGGGTATTGCATTCAGCTTTGTGGTTGGAAAAGAAGTTTATAAGCTTCGCGATATTCAGCGTTACTGCAAGACTAAGATCATTCCTCAGGCGATTCCTTCCCTGAATGACGTGACAGGCATTAAAGTCGATAAGATTTTAGAGAATGTGGCGGACACCATCGAAGAATCCGATTTAAGCGAAATGATCAATATTCTTGAAAAGAAGCTGTTGGAAGAAGATTATACTTCCCTGGATCTGGCAGCCGCTCTGTTAAAGATGATGATGGGCGAAGAGAGTGAGGATATTGTAGACACAAGAGAACCACGCTCTCTCGATGATTTAGACAGCTATTACAGCGGAGGAAGCCGTAATGGCAACGGACGCGGAAGAGGCAGAAACAGCGGCGGCCGTGATAGCCGGTATGACAGCGGTCGTGAAGATATGGCCCGTCTGTTCATCAACATCGGAAAGAACCAGAACGTGAAGCCGGGTGACATCCTGGGAGCCATCGCAGGCGAGTCAGGCATGCCGGGTAAAATGGTCGGAAGCATTGATATGTATGACAAGTATACATTTGTAGAAGTGCCGAGAGAAAACGCCGATGCAGTGTTAAATGCCATGAAGGATGTAAAGATCAAGGGTAAGAATATTCACATGGAAAAGGCGAACGGCGGCAAGAGCAAATAAGAAGCCGGGGACGAATTGGCGATAGTAGGCTGGTGAAGTCTGGATGGCGGATAGATAGAGCAGTTGATGAAGAACTGATAATTAGAATCGTAAGAGACGGTTGTGTAAGGGCGTAATGAAATGCGCTCGTATACAGCCGTTTTTGATTTGAATCAGTGGTTTGGAGGTCTGGCTTGGAGGTCTGATCTGGAAGAATGCTGCTGCTGTGTAGTTTCGATACTTGGCAGGGACGGAGATATTTCTTGCGTATTGAAAGGAAAGAGGATAGAATAAAACTTAGCTAAAAGAAATTTATATATGCTGGAATTAAATCGAATCGTATAGAAGAATCGGGGAGAACGATTAATATGGAATGGAAAAAGAATGACAGGATTCAGGTGACAATAGAGGATATGGGAGATACAGGTGAAGGAATCGGCAAGACCGATGGTTACACCTGGTTTGTGAAGGATGCGGTGATTGGTGACGAGGTGGAAGCCAAGGTAATGAAGACAAAAAAGTCTTATGGCTTTGCCCGCTTAGAGAAAATTATCAATGCGTCGCCAAACCGTGTGACGCCGCGGTGCCCGGTGGCCCGCCAGTGCGGCGGCTGTCAGCTCCAGGCAATGGACTACAAAGAACAGTTAGCTTACAAAGAACGGAAAATCTATAATAATATTACACGAATCGGCGGATTTGATGAGGTTCCGATGCTGCCCATCATGGGAATGGACGAACCATGGAGATACCGCAATAAGGCACAGTTTCCCTGGGGACTTGATAAGGACGGTAAGATTATAACCGGATTTTATGCAGGCCGGACCCATGCGATCATTGAAAACGGGGATTGCCTGCTGGGGATTGAAGAAAACAGAGAGATACTGAAGATAATCAAAAATCATCTGGAACGCTGCCATATAAGACCATACGATGAGGCAGCCCATTCTGGTTTAATCCGCCATACTCTGATTCGAAAGGGATTTCATACCGGCGAACTGATGGTATGTCAGGTGATCAATGGAAAAAGCCTGCCCCATCAGGATGAGCTGTCTGAGCAGCTGTTAAAGATACCGGGAATGACGAGTATTTCGGTTAACATAAATCGTGATCAGACCAATGTGATACTTGGAAATGAAGTCATCAACCTTTATGGGCCGGGTTATATTACGGATTCGATCGGCGGTGTGAAATACCGCATTTCCCCGCTGTCATTTTACCAGGTAAATCCGGTGCAGACGGAGAAACTTTATTCCACAGCCCTGGAATATGCGGGACTGACCGGCGGGGAAACCGTGTGGGATTTATATTGCGGGATCGGTACCATATCATTATTTCTTGCACAGAAGGCGAAGAAGGTGTATGGCGTGGAGATCGTGCCGCAAGCCATCGATGATGCCCGGGAGAATGCCAGGATTAATGGGATAGAGAACGTGGAGTTCTTCGTCGGAAAAGCGGAGGAGGTACTGCCCAGGGAATATGAGAAGAATCAGGTATATGCCGATGTGATCGTCGTGGACCCGCCGAGAAAAGGCTGTGATGAGGTCTGCCTGGATACGATTGTGAAGATGGGACCGAAACGGGTGGTCTATGTCAGCTGTGACTCGGCTACGCTCGCGCGGGATATGAAGTATCTGGCGGAGAGAGGGTATGAGGTGGTGAAGGTGAGAGGGTGTGATATGTTTCCGCATGCGGGGCATGTGGAAACAGTTTGCTTGTTGGAACTGAGCATGTTTCCTGTTACCGTGGCGGGGGAAGGAAAATGAATGTTTTAGTTAAATTGTAGAAAGTAATATAATTCCGATGTATTTGGTTTTGTTTTGATATAATACGGGGATAGTATTTATATAGTTACATTAGATAAAAAATAGAAGTCAATTGATGTTTGAATGTGGTTGAAGAAAGTGGTATTAATAATATGAGTAATTACATCAGAAAAACGCCAAGGAAAGAACAGAATTCCGATAAAAATTGGAGTAAAAAAGAAGATCATTTCTTAATAGAAAACTATCACACCCTTGGTTCTAAAGCTGTAGCTGAATTATTACACCGTGTTCCGGCAGCATGTCGAAATCGAGCATATCACTTAAACATAACCCGGGTTTTAGGCTGGTCTTTGGAGGAAGAGCAGATTCTTGTGCAAAACTACGCGAACAAAGGTGCTGGCTGGGTAGCCAAACAACTGGGGCGCTCCAAAAGCTGTTGCATTGCCCGGGCAGGGAAACTGGGTATAAAGCGGGATTACCATTGGACAAAAACACAAACGGATTATCTGAAGAAATATTATCCTATGGTAGGCGCGGTGGGGGTTGCTTCTTTTTTGAAGCGTTCGCCCAACACTTGTCAGGTAAAGGCATCAAGTCTTGGCATTCAGTATGTTGATCAGTTGAAATGGAGTAAGGAAGATGAGCAGTTACTAACGGAGCATTACCCTAGGGAAGGGGTAATCGCAGTGGCAAAACTTATTGGTAAGTCAGAGTCCGCTTGCCGCAGTCATGCAGCTACAATGGGATTGATTTTTGATAATTCATGGACGAAAGAGGAAGAGAATATTATAAAAGAATACTATCCAAGGTTTGGCCCTTCTGGTACTTCAGTACTTTTAAATCGCCCCCACAGCGCCTGTGTAAGCCGGGCCAGTAAGCTTGGTATTATCTTTGAAAATACCTTAAAATGGACGAAGGAGGAAATAGGCATCCTTCGGCAGTATTACCCGTTAGAAGGAGCTAAAGTGGCTGAGCGCATCGATGGGAGAAGTGCAAGTGCTTGTATGAATTGTGCAGGTCGCCTTGGTATTAGTTATAAGCAAACAGAATCTATGGGGGTTCATGTAATAAAAAAGTTTCTGGACTACAAAGGAATTCGATATCAGCAGGAAGTTGTCTTTGAAAATTGCAAATATAAAAACAAACTGCGGTTTGATTTTGCCATCTTCCTGGTGGAACAGGATTTCCCTGATAAGCCTACGGGATTAATAGAATTTGACGGCCTGCAACATTTTAGGCCAATACATTTCTTTGATTTTCAGGAATATAAGTATGAGTCGGCGTTGCAGAATCTAAGACTGCGAGATGAAATTAAAAATAATTTTTGTCAACAATTTTGCATCCCGTTGTTGCGTATTCGTTATAATCAAGGAGAACAAATTAATGAAATACTATCCGACTTTATTGCTCATGTGGAAACGTATCTTATCTCTTTTAATCCTTTTTTATCAAATGAAGAGTATTATGAAGGAGATGAGGATGCGAGCACCGCGATAGTCCAACACGAAAATGCTAAGAATATATCTAAATTGCAAACCAAAGGTGCATTTTACAGTTTTAGATGGACAAAAGATGAGTGTACATTTTTGAGGGATAATTATTCATATAAAGATGCCATGTGGATTGCAAATCGTTTAGGAAGGACTTGTAGTGCATGTGAGAATAAAGCTCGTAAGTTAAAATTGAAACGGAGAAGTCCAAACTGCTATCATCATCGTTGCGCTTGGAGTGTAGTTGAAGATAATTTATTAAAAGTGTATTATGAGGAGAAAGGTGCTCAGTGGGTTGCTGATCAAATTGGGCGTACAGTCAGCGCTTGTCAACATCGTGCCAGTAGAATGCAGGTTAAAAAGAAAAAGCATTTTACACGTTGGACTAAGGAAGAAGACGATATCTTAATAAAATTCCATAAAAAGAAAACACATCAGGATATAGCACAAGTGCTGATGCGCACAAAACAAGCCTGCGATAATCGGATGAGGATACTTAAAATAAAAAAGAAAATAAGCTAGAAGTTTTGAGAAGGGAATGATAAGATTGGGAGAGCCCTAAAGTCCCCTTACCCAACATCAACCCCATGAAACCCCAGAAAATTCCGTGCCGCCCGAGACAGCGGATACTCCTTATTAACAATAAATGCGCTGGTAATAAACAGATTGTCATCAGAAAAATGTTTCACTGCCAAATCCTTAATATGCTGAAAGTCGGCGGTTGTCAGTGAGGCCAGCGCGACGGTTCCGAAGGATCTGGCCCACTCGATGGCGGTCGCATTGGAGGAGGTAATGATAGAGATATTCGGCGCAAGCAGGCGGTGGCCAAAGGAAGAGCGGACCAGGTCCAGGCAGTCAAAGGGAACCGCCAGAGGGTAATCTGCCAGTTGAGCGATATCGAGAATATCACCTTTTTGCATCAGAGGATGATCCGGTTTACAGATAGCGACGATCTCCTCTTTCTCATAGGGGTAGACGGCCAGGGAGGCATAGCCGGGGAGGCTGGAACGTATGAGGCCGATCTCCGTTACGTGGTTTAAGACATTGGGAATCGCAAAATCACTGGGAATTTCATAAAAATCAAAATTGACATTAGGGTATGCCGCCCGGAAATCATCGAAGAGATGGTGCAGAAAATAGGCGGAGTTTCCCGCAGGGATTGACAGCTTTAGCAGTTCGGAAAAAGCTGTCTTTTTGTTGTGAATCTCGTTGTGAAGTTTCTCCTCGGCCTGGCAGATCTCTTTGGCATGCAGATAAAAGACTCGCCCCGCATCGGTCAGTTCCAGTTTGTGCCGGTTTCGGATCAGCAGCTTCGCCCCATAATAGGCTTCTATATTTTTTAGCTGATTGCTCAAAGATGGCTGAGCGATCAGCAATTGATTCGCCGCGGCCAAAATACTTCCGCATTCCACAATCGTAATAAAATTTCGGTAAGACTCTAAAGTCATAGAGCAAACCTCCTTACTAATATAATAAAAATATTATATAAAATATGTAAAAATGATAGTTTTATTATATTAAAAAATATGCTACAATGCAAATTGTTTTTAAAAATACATGCTTATAAAAGATACAATATTTATAAGTATAACTAATTAATGAAAATAAGGGGGACTAAAGATTACGATGAATGCTTTACTTACAGATTTACTTGCCGTATTTGGTGTTGTTTTGAACGCGCTTCCTCAGGGACTTTTGGCGCTGTCATTTGGATTTGCAGCTGTCCCGACGGCGATGGCGTTTTTTATTGGAGCAGCAGGGAATGTAATAACGGGAAATGTGGCGCCTATTTCATTTCAGGCGGAGACCATAACCTATGCGGGAACCAGCGGCAGGAACCGCTCGGAGCGGTGTACCATGATCTTTATAGGTGCGGTCATTCTTGCGGTGGTCGGCGCTTGTGGGATGCTCACAAAAATTGTGGATTTTATTGGGACAGATATTGCGAACGGAATGATGGCCGGCGTGGGACTGATCTTGACGAAAGCGGCTGTCAATATGGTGAAGGAGGATCACATTGCCGGCGGAGTGTCGCTGGCTGCGGCTGTCATCACCTATCTTTTGACCAGATCCAGTGCCAATACGCTGGTTTATACAATTGTTATTTCGGTTATCGCTTCCAGCATTGCTTCTGCGGTTCTGAATAAAGAAAAGAAGAATATTGTTATTGCCGACGATAAATTTAAGCGGCAGAAATTTACGATAAACGGAACAGTTATTTTTGGAGCACTCGGTATGGTATGCTTAAATATCGGGTCCAACATTTCCTTCGGGGCGATTACTGCCAGCATGGCGGGGGCAGATACTTTTAATGTGGATCATTTAACCCTGATCTCGTCCCTTGCGGACATCGGTTCCTCCTTCTTCGGCGGCGCACCGGTTGAGTCAATTATTTCCGCTACCGCAAATGCGCCCCACCCGGTATGGGCCGGCGTTGCGATGATGGTAGTGGTAGGCGTGATTCTTTTAAGCGGCCT
Organism: Hungatella hominis; assembly: GCF_014288005.1. NCBI lineage: Bacteria > Bacillati > Bacillota > Clostridia > Lachnospirales > Lachnospiraceae > Hungatella > Hungatella hominis. The sequence continues at coordinate 778,989 of NZ_JACOPB010000002.1, read as the reverse complement.
GCTTCCGAAAATCGGCAATTACGTTCCGTCCTCGTCCATTGCAGGCTTTCTGTTTGTGCTGGGCCTGTTCAAGACATTTGTGCTGGATGCGCCTGCGGCGCTTGCGGTTAATCCGGCAGTGGGCGGAAGTGCACTCGTTGTCACGGCAATCTCCAATCCGTTTCTCGGAATGCTTGCCGGAATTGCAGCCAGAATTCTTGGCATGTAAAGGAGGAAATCATTGATGAAAAACTATGAACTAAATCTATTTGGTGTAAAACGGGAACTGCCTTTTATTGATCTGGAGGATAATCTGGCATTTGCAAGTTTTGTCATTATGGGGGATACGGAGCTTATTATGGCCTGCGCGCCTAAGCTTGCCGAGAAGATCGGGGATGTGGATGTCATTATAACCGCGGAAGCCAAAGGAATTGCGCTGACCTATGAAATCAGCAGAATTCTTGGAAAAAAAGAATTTATCGTTGCAAGGAAAAGCATCAAATCCTATATGAGCGGAGTCGTGTCGGTGTCGGTACACTCTATTACAACTTCAGGAGAGCAGCACTTGTACCTGGACGGCCATGATGCAGAGAGTCTCAAGGGGAAAAAGGTTTGTATTGTGGATGACGTCATTTCCACCGGAGAATCGCTTTACGCGCTGGAGGCACTGGTGGAGAGTGCCGGGGGAATCGTCACCAAAAAGGCAGCAGTGCTCGCAGAGGGAAATGCGGCGGAGCGGGATGATATTATCTTTTTGCAGAAACTTCCGCTGTTTCAGAAAACGGATGATGGCGGATATGAAATCAAGGAGTTATAAGGACAGAAGAAGCTTTAAATAAAAGCAGATATCATATCATTCCAAAGGGAATGGATCATATCTGCTTTTTATATCAAAACAATTCATAAAAGCGTGTTTTGAAGGAATCGAAGGAATCTCTTTACAACAGCAATCCAGGCAGTATAGAAGTAACAAAAATATACATTGATTATAAGCAAAAACGCTTTATAATAGAACTTAAGACGATTCAAAACCAATAACAGGAGGTATTCTTGTGACAGACAGATTGGAAACAGACCGATTGATTCTCAGACCATGGGATGAGGCGGACGCGGAGTACTTATACAACTATGCAAAGGATGACAGAGTAGGCCCCATCGCAGGATGGCCAGTACATACAAGCGTGGAGAACAGCCGGGAGATCATTAAGAATGTCCTGTCGAAGGAGGGAACGTATGCGGTTGTCTTAAAGGAGACCATGCTCCCTGTGGGAAGTATTGGATTGATGGCTGGCAAAGACAGCAATCTCAATATTCCCGATACAGAAGCGGAAATCGGATACTGGATCGGAGTTCCTTATTGGGGCCAGGGGCTGATTCCGGAAGCGGCACGCGAACTGATTCGGTACAGTTTCGAGGAACTGCATATGGAAAAGCTGTGGTGCGGATATTTTGATGGAAATGAGAAATCCCGCCGTTCTCAGGAAAAGTGCGGCTTCCTTTATCACCATACCAATGAAAATATTCACTGGGAACTGATGAAGGATACCCGCACAGAACATATCACCTGTATGACAAAGGAACAGTGGGAAAAGACAAATACACAGAGAGGTCAGGTAAAATCATGATATTTCAGCTGATGGGATTAATGGCGCTGCTCCTCTTTTATGGGGTTTATTTTGGAAAAATGGCAGCGCAGAGGAAGCAGGGCATACAAACCGATCACATTGCCAAAGGCGGAAAAAAGGGACGTCTGTTCTGGGTGGAAATGACCATGAAGGCGGCGACTTATGCGGTCCCTGCTGTGGAAATCATAAGCCTGCTCTCCGGAACCAGCCGGATGCCTGCTTTGATCAGATATTTGGGGGCGTTGGCAGCATTTGCCGGAGCGGCGTGTTTTGCAGCTTCTGTTTATACGATGCGGGACAGCTGGCGGGCCGGGATACCGGAAGGTGATAAAACGGAGATTGTGACGACTGGAATCTACAGTATGAGCCGCAATCCTGCATTTCTGGGATTCGATCTGGTGTATATCGGCTTGCTGCTCATGTTCTTTAATCCGGTGTTACTGGTGTTTTCGATTTTCGCAATGTTGATGCTGCACATGCAGATTTTGCAGGAAGAAAAATATATGGCAGATACATTTGGCGGCGAGTACGAGAAATACAGAGAACACGTTTACCGGTATATAGGGTCGAAAGGAAGATATGGAGGAAATACAAATGAAACGTGAAATGGGTATAGCGAGATGCGGGCTTGCCTGCTGTCTGTGTTCTGGGAATGAAACGTGCGCAGGCTGTAATTCCGGTGAATGTCCGGGCCGGGACTGGTGCGAGAAACGGAACTGTTCCATGGAAAAAGGAATTGAAGGCTGTTACACCTGTGGCGAATCCTGTTCCAAAGGGCTGCTGGGCAAAATAAAACCGCTTGGATTCCGCACATTTATTCAGCGGTACGGCGTGGAAGCGCTGCTGGACTGCCTGGAACGCAATGAAAAGAATGGAGTCCTTTACCACAGGGAAGGCATTAACGGGGATTACGATGATTTTGAAGATGTGGAAGCACTGATTTCCTTTATCCAGTCTGGAAATAAAGCGTAACAATGGTATACAGGGAGAATCAGAGAGGAACTGCGGTACGAGTCTGAACAGTGCCCGGACTGACAGCGTATAATTTATGGCTGTCAGGGAGAAAATAACAGGGTAACAATCAATTTCAGATCATTCATAGGGGGTGTATTTGCAGCTGCAAATATATCCTCTTTTTACAGAAAGGAGGTGGTCCTGTGGACAATCATAAAAATATACCCAATAGGTTAATCAATGAAAAATCGCCTTATCTGCTGCAGCACGCTTACAATCCCGTGCAGTGGTATCCCTGGGGCGGGGAAGCGTTTGAGAAAGCAGTGCTTGAGGATAAGCCTGTTTTCCTATCTATTGGGTACAGCTGACTTTTCTGCATGGAAGTACATGTCACTGGTGCCATGTGATGGAACACGAATCATTTGAAAACAATACAATCGCGAAGCTTTTAAACAGGGAGTATATCTGTGTAAAGGTGGATCGGGAGGAACGGCCGGATGTGGATGCTGTATACATGTCAGTCTGCCAGGCCATGAATGGACAGGGCGGATGGCCGCTCACGATTATTATGACGCCTGCGTGCAAACCGTTTTTTTCGGGCACGTATTTACCGCCTAAAGCACGGTACGGCCGGGTTGGGCTGGAAGAGCTGCTGACTGCGGTGGCAGGGCAGTGGAAAACAAACAGGGAAAAACTCTTAGACAGTGCAGGACGGATCGAAGCGTACTTGAAAGAACAGGAGCGGGCGACAGTGTCGGCGGAGCCAGGAATGGATCTGGTGCATCAGGCATTTCGGCAGTTTGCAGGCAATTTTGATAAGAAGAATGGCGGCTTTGGCGGCGCACCTAAATTTCCGACACCCCATAATCTGATGTTTCTGATGGAATATGGAACGAGAGAGAAGAAGCGGGAAGCTTTGACTATGGCGGAAACAACGCTGGTACAGATGTACCGGGGTGGAATTTTTGACCATATTGGCGGCGGATTCTCCAGATATTCCACGGACGAAAGGTGGCTGGTGCCGCACTTTGAAAAAATGCTTTATGATAATGCGCTGCTGGCGCTGGCTTATGTGGAAGCCTTCGGCCTGACCGGCCGTGAGTTATATGGAGGCGTGGCGCGTAAGATTCTTGCATATGTGGGTGCGGAACTGACGGATGCACAGGGCGGATTCTATTGCGGACAGGATGCGGACAGCGACGGCGTAGAAGGAAAGTATTATGTTTTCACTCCAAAGGAAATATGCAGAGTCTTGGGCGAAAACGCAGGGACGGCATTTTGTGACCGTTATGGGATTACGGAGCATGGAAATTTCGAAGGAAAAAGCATACCGAATCTGTTGGGAAATGAAGCGTATGAGGAAGATGTAAAAGCAAACACAAAAGCGGAATACACAAAAGCGGAACAGGCAGAAAACGATCTGAAAATAGCTGACCTTCAAAAACTATATGAATACCGTATCCAGCGGACCCGGCTTCACAAGGATGATAAAATTCTGGTTTCCTGGAATGGCTGGATGATCTGCGCGTGTGCGAAGGCCGGAGCTGTGCTGGGTGAGACGGAGTATGTGGATCTGGCTGTGCGGGCGGAAGCATTTATCCGTAAAAACCTTGCGAGGAACGGTCGGCTGATGGTGCGCTATCGTGATGGCGATGCTGCGGGAGAGGGAAAGCTGGACGATTATGCCTGCTATATTCTCGCATTGCTGGAGCTTTACAGGGTGACCTTCCAGGAAGATTATCTCGCGCGTGCGTCTGCTTGGGCGGAAACGATGATTGAGCAGTTTTTTGACTGGGAACGGGGCGGATTCTATCTTACAGCAAAAGATGGAGAACAGCTTATCGTGAGGACAAAGGAGACTTATGACGGTGCAATGCCTTCCGGGAATTCGACTGCTGCCCGGGGACTTCAGCAGCTGGCACAGATTACGGGGGAGTCAAAATGGCAGGAAATACTGGATCAACAGTTGCATTACCTGGCCGGCGCCATGGAGGGATATCCCTCCGGGCACAGCTATGCGCTGCTGACAATGATGAATGTTCTGTATCCGTCAAAGGAACTGGTTTGTACGATTTCACCTGCTGTCCGCGATACAGAGCAGAAGACACTGCTTAACCGTCTGGCGTATCTGTCAGAAACGGTGCCGGGACTGGCCGTCGTGGTGAAGACTGCGGACAATGAAATGGAACTGGCAAAGCTGGCGCCATATACCAGAGATTATCTGGTGCCGGAAGACGGTATGCTGTTCTATCTCTGCAGCGGAAGCAGATGTTTGCCTCCAGTAGAAAAACTGGAGCAGTTGACGGAGAAATGGTTATGAGCTTAAAAGACAGAAATGAAAAAGAGATATACAGGGAAGAGCAATACAGAAAAATAGAATCACATCTCCTTCTGGACGACCGTCCATCCGAGTATCTGGAGAAAGTAGGAGAAACGGAAGAATTTAATCATTTCCCCTTCGATCTTCTGAAACGAATGAAACAGACAGAGCAATCGCCGAAATACCATCCGGAAGGCAGCGTATGGATCCATACAATGATGGTAGTAGACGAGGCGGCTAAGCACCGGGAACAAAGCAAGAATCCGCAGGTATTTATGTGGGCTGCCCTTCTTCATGATATTGGAAAACCATCCGTTACCAGATTCCGGAATGGTAAGATCACCTCCTACAATCATGATAGGGAGGGGGCGGAACTGGCGCGTGAGTTCCTTCTGGTCTTTACAGAAGATGAGGCGTTTATTGATGCAGTCTGCGGGCTGGTGCGATACCATATGCAAATCCTATTTGTGACAAAAGGGACAGCACGCGCACAGCTGAAGGAGATGAAGCGTTCCGTGGACATCCGGGAGGCGGCGCTTCTGGGACTTTGCGACAGGCTGGGACGCGCCGGTGTGGATGTGGAGAAGGAGAAAGAGAGTGTCATGGCTTTTCTTCAGGTATGCGGCGTTCCAGGAAAGGATTTTGATTTCATCTAATAACCGGTCTGAAGATAATACCTCTTATAAAAACAGCAAATTAAGCGGCATAGGCTATATTGGCTATGCCGCTTTGTTTGCTGCGGTATATCGGACTTGAGATTTAAACCGTGATCTGATATAGTGTAACTATTTAGAAAAATGAATTTTAGAAAACTGTTATGAAACAAAAGATAAGCAGGATACCGCCTAAGCCGGATATGCAGGGCTCTTTCCGGCAGTTCTGTGGAAAAAAAGAAGGGGATAATGAAAATGGACGCTGTAAATATCAATATTGAGGAGCTGGAGCACTTTCTCCGGCAGGCAGGAAATCTGTTTCAGGATAGAACGGCCGCCGGACAGATTCAGACAAAGGGTATTGCGGATTACGTAACAGCAGTGGACTACGCGGTACAGCAGTATATTCAGGAGCATTTAGAGGCCTCTTATCCTTATATTCAGTTCTTGAGTGAGGAAAAGGCAAACCAGGAAATCGATCAATCTGGTCTCGTGTGGGTGCTCGATCCGGTGGATGGAACCACCAATCTGATTCACGATTACCATACCAGTTGTATTTCCCTGGCTCTGATGGGCGGGGGAGAGGTGGTGCTTGGTATGATCTACAATCCCTATAGTAAGGAACTATTTCAGGCGAAAAAGGGCTGCGGCAGCTATTTGAATGGGGAACGGATTAAGGTAAGCGGTGCCACGCAGATGGAGGAAAGTCTGATTGCCATAGGTACGTCGCCTTATCACAAAGAGAAGGCAGATGAAAACTTTGAGCTGTTTAAACGCCTGTTCCTGGACTGCCAGGATATCAGAAGGAGCGGTTCCGCAGCTCTCGATCTCGCGCATGTAGCCTGCGGAAGGCTGGAAGGCTATTTTGAGATCGGCCTGAAGATCTGGGATTTTGCGGCAGGTATGCTTTTGGTGCGGGAGGCTGGCGGAAGCGTCCTTGATTACAGCGGAGCCCAGGCAGATACCAGCATGGTTAATAACATTGTGGCGGGCAATTCTGAGGTATCCCGTCTCTTGGCGTCTAAATACCTATAAAATCGAAAGCGTACCGCAGATGTAACTATCGAAAATGAACGAAGCATTTGTAACAGTTCAGCCTTCGCCATAAAGGATATGCAGGAGCGCTATTTGCAGAGTGTGAAGACTGGGCGAAGTCAAAGGGATGTAAAGAGAGACCGGTCGTGTTACCGAACCAGCAGGAGATTGACTCTGGGCCCGATGGTACAATTTAGACGGCGGGCGATCATACCCACAAGGACAGCGGCCACAATGGTCCCTTCCCTCACTCCGGCCAGTTCTCTGTAAAGGACGATGCCAATGATGGCGGCGGCAGCGGTGACTGAGGTATCGAAAGCCACCTTGGTTCTGCCAAAATCGGTATGGAATGTCCTGGAAATGGCATTGACGAAGCATTCGCCAGGCAGCATGACCACGCCTGCGGCCATTTCCATAAAGACTCCGAACCCCAGAATGGCACAACCCAGCAGCAGGCATATGACCTTGGCCGGGTAAGCAGCAGGTGAAAGGAATCCCAACAGTTCCATGGTCATGTCAATGAACCAGGAAAACAGAAAGGAAACGGGAATCTGCAGCAGATACTGGCGGGGAAAATCTTTGCGCAGCAGAATCATCTGAATCAGGATCAGCACAATACTCATATACAGGGTAAACATACCCAGGGTAGGGGAAAAACCAAGACTTAACGTATAGGGGACACTGGATATTGGAGAAGTCCCTAAAGCGGCCTTGGTTATAAAACTGACGCCGAATGAGTTAATAAAAAGTCCGGCGAGAAAAAACAGATATCGTTTGCACCATTCTCTGCGGGTCATTGCAGTACCTCCAAATCAGTCATATTGCGGCATAGGGCCGTCAGTGTTTCTTTGAGCGTTTCCGTCTGTGGAACGCTTAGCCCGCCGCAGATTTCTTCTTCACATTTTTGAAAAACTTCCATTACCTCCCGCTGCTTTTTCCAGCCAAGCGGTGTTAAATAGACGTGAAAGGAACGGCGGTCACCGCCTTCGGTCCGGCGTTCAATCAGCTGCTTTTCCTCCATGCGGGTAAGAAGACCGGTCAGTGTGGCCGGATCGATCTGGCAGCCCTGAGCGATCCGGCGCTGCACACTTCCGTCATGAAGCCCGAGATAGTCCAGAATCTTCGGCTGCCCGGGACCCAAATCGCTGAGCCCGCTGAATACCTTTTTTTGAAATAGTGAGTGGGTTGCCATCAGTAAATAGTGAAGACTTTTATCCATAAGACCTCCATATGATTTATTTAGATAAAATAGTTTGCATATGAAAAGTTTGTATACAAACTATTGGGAGCCAGATATTAGTCTACCACAAATATCGGAATTGTCAAGAAAGGCTTGTGAGGAGTTAATAGGGCACATGAAAAAGCGACCGGTTATACGGCCGTCTCAGACTGTAGACAAAGTTCATTTGATTGTATAGCAGTGTATTTTCAAAAATAAGTATGCGCCGCTGTATTTCTGGTCTGAACTATTGTATAATTAAGATAAATGGAAATTATCTGACGTCTCTATATATAGAATTAAAACCAATGCAGCTGGCCACATGGAACGTAGAGGCAGCTCAGAAGGGAGTTATAATGGAAATAAATAATAAGAAAAATCATTTGTTCCGTATTTTAATCTTTTTCATTATGATTCTTTTTGCTATGGGCTTAACTATGAATGTGCTCTTTTGTAGTAATTATAATCTTTATGAATTATTAGCTAAGCCAGCTGTAATTGAGTCGATGGCGATTTCTGAAGGTATCGTTACCAGTGAAGACGGTGATGATACTACCCATTTTAAAGCATCATTTTTGAACAAAAATAATTCTCATACGGAAATGATAACAGCAGCTGTTCCAAAAGGATTCGGCCCGCTTCTTTTTCTTATCATAGTTTTTCTGTTTTACTTTTCGGCCTTATTCATATTATTGCCTGATGAGTGGACATTAATTAATCAAAAGGTACGTCTGAACGATTGAATCAAATCTTTTTCCAAGCATTGCAAGTGTGCTGGTGGTTGTAAGCCATTTTTAAAATCAAACAATGGCTTTCTTTTTGTATGCAAACAGATAGTGAGTATAAGCCGCATACTTATTATGAGAGTAAAGAAAAGAAGAGATTTAATTGGAGGAAGGAATGAAAGAAAAGATATATAAATTATTTCTCATCTTAATGGTGAGTCTGTCCTTGGGTTCAGGTTCCCTGGCCCAAAATGAGATACGCAAGCTGCTTGAAGCTCTTTCGGGAACAGGTGATATACAGGTGGTTCAAGAACTCGATGAAGAAGAAAAACATAAAGAGTCCGAAGAAATAAGAAAAAAGAAGAACTTTCTAAATTATTTTCAAGATATTCTATGATAGATATTGTTTGATTCCAGTTTAATGAATAGTATAAAGGACACCAGATAGCTTGAATTATCTGGTGCCCTTTCGTTTTATACATTATAAATATTATACATTTATCAAAAAATTATAAAAACTGTGTTTGTCTGCAGTCTGCAGCGACCGATTATACGGCCCCCATGGATACCTCTGCCTCCGATACTCCCGCCTCCGATACCTCCCAGTTCGATATCTTCCAATCCGATACCTCTCTCCACTACACTTCCCGCCGGTCGAACACCGACGGTTTATTTATGCGTCCCAGAGACACAGCCCTCGAATCTCGGCCAGCGGCCGCAGGGAGCTTCGCGGCTGTAACCCGGCTGTTATCGTAAGTCCTAAAAAAGTATTCCTGCGTGGAAAGATTCATAAATGCAGTATACTGCGTATAATCAGGTGTACCGCGGGAGGTCATGACGGCGCCCTTCGGAATGGTAACGCTGTTCATGATATGAAAACAGGTATTGACGGCTTCCTGTTTGTTTTCCGGAATCGGAGTATGGCTCTTCATCCAGGCCGCCCTCACAAATCTCGAAGGAGGCGTGAAGTCACCCGGAAGTCCAAAGGTGCCGCCGCCCTGTCCGAACGGCGTAAGGCTGACAGAATTCCACTCTTTTTCAGGAGTCTGAACAGAAGTCACGTTCATAAAGTTGCGCAGATTCGTCAGGTGCCATGGGAGGCCGGGGCTGTTAGATAGTACCCCCATGGGATTATCCATTAAATGAAGGCCGGAGGCTGTCTTCTCCGCAACCATACATTTCCCGCTCTTATCCGTCAAAATCCAGTGGAGCGGGGCGATGGAATGCGTAATGGAGTCTTCTACCCCCACGATTCGGATGGTCCGGAGCAGGGAGGCGGCATGATCCACGGAAGCACACAGGCCCAGCAGAAATCCGACAAGCTCGATGGCGGCCACAGAGATTCCCTTCGAATCCGGGGCGGCGATGGGATCATACGCGGCATAATCCGGGAAATATAGAACTGCGGCCGCAAATCCCATTTCATTCACTCCGTCCGCAAAGAAGACCCTGGAAATATCCTGGCCAATCCCCATAAAACTATATTGGTTCCGGATTTTGTGCGTATTCAGAAGATTCTTCCACTCATATCCTTTCGGAATAAAATACAGTTCCGGATCCAGTGGATAAGAAAAATCCATGGTACGGCCAAAATAAACTTCTCTTTGCGGTGTCTGAACAGCGATTGCAGTGCACATATCTCTCCTCCATATTTTGTCCCAACAGATATGGTTAAATATATTCCTGCATCTCTGCAAATATTCAGTCAGCGGGGGAGTATGGATTATCTGCCCGTAACAGTATGGTAGATCGTGATAAATCCCGTGATAGTAACGATCGCCACCATCACCGGCGTAATAAACTTAATCAGGAAAATCCAGGCTTTAGCCAGCTTAAACCGCACTCCGCCGTGTTCGATTTCCTCGACCAGCTTTCCCGGATTCCATTTCCATGCGACGTAGTAGCACATGAAGATGCCGCCCAGAGGCAGGAAGATATTATCCGTCAGCATGCAGACGAAATCGAAAATGTTATAGTTCAGTATGGAGATATCCGCCAGCGGCCCAAAGGACAGGGAGCTGGGAATTCCAAGAAGGAAGATCGCCGTGGTTAAGAGAAGCACGGCTTTTTTTCTGCTCCAGTGCCAGGTTCCCATGACGAAGGAGGCGCATACCTCCAGGAGTGCGACAGCACTCGTCACGGCCGCAAAAAATACCAGCAGGAAGAAAAGGGTTGCGAAAACGGATCCGCCCTTCAGCGCATCAAATACTTTTGGAAGTGTGACAAAGATCAGGCTGGGACCGGAGGCCGGCTCCAATCCGCTGGCAAATACAGCAGGAAAAATGGCGATTCCCGCGAGAACCGCGATTACGGTATCCAGGGCCGCGATGTTGATGCAGCTTTTAGGGATGCTGATATCTCTGTCCAGATAGCTTCCGTAGGTGATGGTGATTCCCATACAGAGGCTTAATGAGTAGAAAACCTGTCCCAGCGCCGCGCTGACGGACGTAATGTTAAATGCATCGAAACGCGGAGAGAGGATAAACGCAAGCCCTTCCCCGGCTCCTGGCAGAGTAACGCCGCGGACAATAATAATTATCAGGATGATAAACAGCGCAGGCATCATGAATTTACTGGCCTTTTCGATTCCACTGACACCGAAATAACAGATCAGGCCGGTAATCAGCATGAATAAGAAAAACCAGACCAGCGGTTCCACAGGCTTCGCCGTAAACGCACCAAAATCGGCCGGCGGCTGAAAGGTGGTGGCATAGCTGGCAAAGTATTTGATGATCCAGCCGCCGATAATGGCGTAATAGGATAAGATGACGAAGGCGGCAAGCACGCCGAAGCAGCCGACGATCCGGGCATGCGGATGAATCGTATCATACGCGAGAACGGGATTCTTCCCGGTCTTTCTTCCCAGGGACATCTCCGTAATCATAACGGGAACACCCAGGATGCAGATAAAAAACAGATAAGCGATCAGGAACGGAAATCCGCCGTTGCGCCCCATTAGATACGGAAATTTCCAGAGATTCCCAAGGCCGATGGCCGCGCCGGCGGTAGCCAGGATAAAGCCCATCTTGCTGGCCCATTTGTTGTTCGTTTTCATAAGTAGATCTCCCCCAATAATATGTTCTTTTCTCGTGTGTACACGCCGAAGGCCGGAGCCTGGAAAAGGGCGTACGGATACACAGCTTTTCTATTATACTGAATATTGGGGGAAATATCAATTCTTAAGACCTTTTTTTCACTGGAGGCCGGTCGCAGCTTTCCCTGACAGCCAGGTAGAATGGCAAGTAGAGCTTCAAGGGAATGGTGTGCTCTCCCTCAATCCTGTCGATCAGGATTTTTGCGACCATCTGCCCCATCTCATCCACAGGCACATGGACGGTTGTGAGCATCGGCGATAAATACTGTACGGTCTCAATATCATCGATGCTGATCAGGGACAGATCATCGGGAATCCGGATCTTCGCTTCCTTTGCTGCCTTCATGGCGCCGATAGCTGTGATGTCATTTCCGCAGAAGAGCGCTGTCATATTGGGATTCTTTTCGAAGAGAGACTGGGCGCCTAAGTACCCGCTCTCTCCGGAGAGATGCCTGACTGTGTTTACAAGCTTCTTTGATATCAGCAGATGGTGTTTGGTCAGACTGTCCTCATACGCACGGTATAAATTTTCATTTTCCCGGTCTCCGATATAGCCAATGCTGGTGTGCCCCAGAGACAGCAGATGTTCCATGGCACAGCAGCCCGCGCCGTAGGCGTCACAGATAATCTGGTCATAGTTGGCATCTACCGGATTCAGCCCGGTATAGGCTACACAGCGAAAATGTTTCTTTAAAAATTGAAAGAGTTTCTTATCGCCGCGCCCGAGCACTACCACTCCGTCGACCTGATTATCCTCGATCATACTCAGCGTACTGGTGTTGTCGATGTCAAAGGCGCTGAAAGAGTATTTTATGATGTATCCCCGTTTAAATACCTCCTGCTCAATGCTGCGGGCCAGTGACGAAAAAAATATATCGGTAAAGGTGCTTGTACGCGCAAACAGACAGGCGATGTTCCCATTTTTCTTAAGAGGGGCGTCGTCCTGATTTTTTTTGCGCAGATTTCTTGCTGAATCGTTAGGGACATATCCGTATTTTCTGACGACCGTCCAGATTCGTTCCTGGACCTCCTTGCTGGCGGCATTGGTGTGCTTGTCATTGAGAACACGCGATACCGTAGATATGGATACTCCGGCCTCCTGAGCAATGTCTTTCAGTTTCATATTTCCTCACACTCCATTCTTCCGCCCTGCAGCGGTATCTTTCATACTATCTTTTTTTAGTATAACAAATGTCTGGGAAAACGCAATATGATTGAGCAAATTAACGAAAAAATGTAAAGAAAATAAAACGAAAACAAAAATAAAATACAAAAACGTTTGCGTAATTCGCTAATGACTTGTGCAAAAATATGTGTTATCATAAAAAATATAAAGAGAGATAATTTTAATATTTTAACGAGTTTTTAACGAAAATTATGCTGGTATAAAATGGAAAATCTTGAAACTAAGGGAAAATATTGCTTAAACGCAAAAGAAGTACCTATTTATTAAAATAAAAAAGGAGGAAGCAACATGAGAAAAATGCATCAACGCAATCTTGCAATGGGTCTTTGTGCAATGCTGCTGTTAGGCAGCACCGGATGCAGCAATCAGGGGGGGAATACGGAGACTAAGCAGGTACCCCAGACGGAAAAGGAGCAGGCGGCAGAAAACACCGTCGCCGGAGAGGAGAGCCGCTTTGACTGGAAACAGTTTGACGGTACCACCATAGTTGCCAGTGTCCCCAACAACGTGCACTGGAATTCCGTCAAGGAGTACATACCGGAATTTACGGAATTGACGGGAATAAATGTAGAGCTGGATGTGCTGGCTAATAACAATCTGCATGATAAACAGCTTCTCGAATTCAGCAAACCGGAGTCCGATTTTGACATAGTGGCTTATATTGTTTCCTGGAAGTCGGAATACAACCGTGCCGGTGGACTGGAAGTACTCGATCCCTATTTTGAAGATCCCTCTATTACATATCCTGAATACGATATTGAGGATTTCGCTCCTGCCTTTTTTGAACTGGCCGGAAAAGTGGACGGTGTTAAGGACTATTTAGATGGTCCGGATGCAAAACTGGTAGGACTTCCGTTTGGAACGGAGACATCAATTATGGCATATCGAAAGGATCTGTTCGAAAAATATGACATAAAGGTCCCGGAGACTTATGGGGAAGTGATGGAAGCGGCTCGTATCATTCATGAGAAGGAACCAAATATGTATGGGCTGTCCATGCGTACCTCCAGCGGTGCGGATTCCTGCCACAGTTGGTTTACACTGGGGAAATCGCTGGGAGCAGAGATGTTTGATGATAACTGGGAACCGGCTTTTGATAATGAAGGTTCTCTGGCGACTCTGGATTTCATGAAAGAAATGCTGGTCTACTCGCCGCCAGGAGCTGAGAGCTTTGACCTGGGAGCCTCTGACAATGCATTCCTTCAGGGGCTGACCTCCATGATTATTGACCGGGACAAGCTTATAGGAATGTGTCAGGACCCGGAGAAGTCGAAGGTGGCCGATACGGTTGGATTTGCGCTCCAGCCAAAGGCGGATGATGGCTATCTTGAGACTGAGGCTGGTGGATTTGCCGTGGGAATTCCGGCTAATTCCCAGAATAAGAAGGCAGCTTTCCTCTTCCTTCAGTGGCTGACAAGCAAGGATACAGACAAAAAACTGGCGCTTAAGGCGGTGACGCCTTCCAGACTCTCCACCTTCAGTGATCCGGACGTATTAGAAGCGCAGCCTGCGTTTGTAGTGGTAAAAGAAGCGGTCAGCCATGCGAATCCGGACTGGCGTCCGGGTATTCCGGAAATCACAAGGATTCAGTCACAGCTTCTCGGTGTTGCGATCAATCAGGTGATGACAGGCGCAAAGGACGCGAAAGCGGCTATGGAAGAGATCAAAGAGCCAGTGAGAAAGATTATGGTTGAAGGCGGATATATAAAATAGGCTAAATGGAGGAGGATACTCAATGAAAAAAGGCATATCGAAAAGACTTGCTCCATACATTTTTTCGGCGCCTACTGTGATTGTAATGACCATTTTTATGGGATTTCCCATCCTGTACGGGTTAATTCTCGGATTTTTCCAGTGGTCTCTGGTTGATTTAAAAAATGCCCCTGCCTTTGTAGGGCTGCATAATTTCAAAACACTCTTTCAAAATCCGCAGTTCTGGTCAAGTATGAAGACTACGCTGATCTTCGTGGTATCTGTTATCTTTGTGCAGCTCCTTCTGGGAATGGTCATAGCGCTTCTTCTGGAGAAGAACCTGCCGGGCATCCGCTTCTTCCGCAGTATTTTCATGCTTCCAGTCATGATCTCCCCTGTGGTGGTAGGCGTTATCTGGAAGTATATCTACGATGCTAACTTCGGGATGCTGAACTATCTGCTTGGCCTTATTGGCGTGCCGGCGGGAACGTGGCTGTCCAGTGAGGGAACGGCTTTGCTGTCTGTAATCATCACGGAGATTTGGCAGTGGACCCCTTTTGTATTTTTAATTCTTCTATCGGGCCTGCAGAGCGTTCCCAGTGATTTGATGGAGGCGGCAGTAGTTGACGGGGCTTCTTATTTCCAGACGCTTGTCCATGTAAAACTTCCATGTATGAAGAATATCATACGCCTGGTACTGACTCTTCGTATGATTGAATCCATGAGAAGCATGGTGGTCATATTTATCATGACGGGCGGTGGACCCGGGATATCGACGATGACGCTTCCGATGTCTATTTACAAGGACGCATTTGTAAATCAGGACCTTGGGTCTGCGTCTGCAACTGCAATTATTCTGATGATTATGCTGATTATGCTGACGGTGTTCGTAAAGGGCGGCAAAGAAGCAGATGACAAGCATTAACGGGAGGAGAGCGATAATGAAGACACGTTCCGCATTATGGACTATGCTGCGTCTGCTGGTAGTTCTTCTGATTGCCATAGTGGTTCTGTTTCCTGTCTATATTATGGTAATCACATCTTTTAAGACCAGCAGCCAGGCATTTGATATGCCGCCGGAATTCCTGCCGGCCCCCGCGCTTTTTAACTATCACGCGGTGCTGACAGAACTGAATTTTACGCGGTACCTTTATAACAGCCTCGTCATCTCCCTTGTCACCACGGCAGTCAGTATTCTGGTGTGCATCATGTCGGGGTATGCGCTGGCCAGATTTAACTTCCGGGGGGTCGGCCTCCTCTCCATGGGTACGGTGCTGATTCGTATGGTGCCGCCGGTAGTGGTCGCGGTGCCGATGTATGTACTGTGGACTAAATTCGGACTGACCGGAGGCCTTAGTGGACTGGTCCTGGCATATTTGGGGCTGACGATCCCGTTAAATGTCTGGATGCTTTCTATATTTATTAAAGAGATACCCTTTGAACTGGAGGAAGCAGCCGCGATTGACGGATGCAGCTATATGAGAATTCTTTGGGGAATTGTGGTTCCGCTTATTAAGCCGGGAATCTCCGTGACCAGCGTCTTTACGTTCCGGACGGCGTGGAATGAATTCCTTCTGGCAATTATTTTGAGCAACCGCAGCACGAGGACACTTCCGGCCGCAGTATCACTGATGATCAGTGACCTTGGAATCAATTGGGGGCAGATTATGGCGATGGCGACCATTATAGCAATACCGGCATTTATCGTGACCTTTGCGTGTTCGAAGAATCTAATAACCGGTATGACGGCAGGAGCAGTAAAAGGATAGAGGGGGATGAGTATGAGCGATATCAGACTGCTTGAGGAGAAGGCAGGAGAGATCAGAAAACTGGTTATTACATCGGTCAGCAGGGCGGGAAGCGGCCATCCGGGTGGCGCGTTATCCTGCGCGGACTTATTGGCGGCTCTGTATTTTGAAGTGATGAACATCAGGCCGGAGGAGCCTCTGTGGGAGGAGCGGGACAGATTCGTCCTGTCCAAGGGACACTCCTGTCCGGCACTGTACGCGGCATTGGCGCTGCGCGGGTATTTTCCTGTAAAGGAAATGGACACGCTCCGTTCACTTGGTTCCATACTTCAGGGACATCCCTGTGCGGAGAAGACACCGGGTGTCGATGTGTCCACCGGATCGCTGGGACAGGGACTTTCCATTGCAAATGGAATCGCCCTGGGGGCAAGACTGGATAAAAAAGAGTTCTACACCTACTGTCTCATGGGAGATGGGGAGACGGAGGAAGGGCAGGTATGGGAGGCGGCCATGACTGCATCCCATTATAGACTGGACCATGTCATCGCATTTGTAGACTACAATCATCTGCAGATAGACGGCTCCATAGAGGAAGTCATCGGAAACCGGAATTTGGCGGCAAAATTCCAGGCGTTTGGCTGGAGGACGATCACGGTGGATGGGCACAGCATGGAGGCGGTTCTCGGTGGAATTCAGGAGGCGAAACGCAGCAGGGGAACTCCGGTCTGCATAATCTTAAATACCATTAAAGGAAAGGGCGTCTCCTTTATGGAGAATCAGGCCGCCTGGCATGGATGTGCGCCGACGCCGGAACAGGCCGCACGCGCACTCTCAGAACTGGAGGGAAATTAATATGGGGGAAATGATTGCGACGAGGGAAGCCTTTGGCAGAGCATTGGCGGCGTGCGGAGCAGAAAATCGTGACATTGTTGTTCTGGATGCGGATTTATCAAAGGCTACCATGAGCTCTGTATTCCAGAAAGCCTTTCCAGAACGTTTTTTCAATGTGGGCATCGCGGAAGGAGACTTGATCGACACGGCCGCGGGGCTGGCGGCTGCGGGGAAAATACCATTTGCGTGTACCTTTGCGGTATTTGCCGCGGGCAGGGCCTTTGAACAGATACGCAATTCGGTGGCGTATCCCAAACTGAATGTGAAAATCTGCGGCAGCCACGGAGGCATTGCAGTGGGCTGGGATGGGGCTACCCATCAGGCGGTGGAGGATCTGGCCATCATGGCGGCAATTCCCAATATGGTGGTGCTGTATCCGGGCGATGCGGTTGAGATGGAGGCGGCGGTAAAGGCGATGGTATTCTATGACGGACCTGTCTATATCCGGTTTGGAAGGCAGCCGCAGCCGGTTTTATTTGACAGATCGTCCTATGAATTCAGGATTGGTAAAGGCATTGTCATGAGAAACGGGCGTGATGTGACTCTGGTGGTGACTGGTTCCTTACTTGCAGCAGCCATGCAGGCAGCCGACGATTTGGCAGCCGGGGGAATTGAGGCGGAAGTGCTGCACTTGCCGACGGTAAAACCGCTTGATGAAGCACTGCTTGTGGAATCGGCATCCAGAACCGGCAGGGCGGTGGTCATTGAGGAGGGCGTAATACGCGGCGGACTGGGGTCCGCAGTCGCAGTGACGCTTGCACAGCATTGCCCGGTGCCAATGGGATTCATTGGAATGGAAGATACCTTCGGCCAGTCGGGATCACCGGAGGAACTGCTGGAGTATTACCATTTGACCCCGGCGGCTGTTGTGGAGCGGGTAAAGGGATTGATGAAATAAAAGAACAGGGAGGAAGTCGTATGTTTTCTGTGACAAAAAGGGTTTTGGCTGAATTTGACAAACTCTATGCAATCGCCGGAGTGGTGGATCAGGGCCATTTTAAGACGTGTTATGCGGCTTCGGAGGGCCGGGAGGGCCGATGTGTCCAAATCGATCTGGAGGACGGCAGAGTAAGCGAACGATGGAGTTCCCCGGGAGGTACGATGACACTGTGTCCCACCGGGAAGGAAGGGGAGTTTCTGGCGACGCAGGGCTTCTGGCCGGTGTTTGACGCGGCGGAATCGGTAATTGTAAGATCTTATAGGGAAGGAAATGGATATGTGACAGAACCAGTGCAGAAGATTCCCTATCTCCACCGGTTTGAGCTTCTGAATCTTTCGTGGGGAAGGGTCCTGCTGGCGGCCACTTTATGCGGCGGGAAAGAGAATAAAGATGACTGGAGCAAACCGGGGGCAGTCTATGCAGGAGCCTATGCGGAGACAGCAGGGAATCACAGGACAGAGCCGGTGTCTCTGGAGCCTGTTCTGACGGGGCTGACAAAGAATCACGGATTCTGCCAGACCTCATTTCGTGGGAGAGAGGCAGTACTGATCGCGGCTTCGGAGGGTGTATCTGCATTATATCCGCCGGCGGGAAAAGAGGATAAATGGGAAACCGAGAAGCTCTTAAGCAGGGAGGCCAGCGATGTGGTGTGCTGCGACCTGGATGGTGATGGTCAGGATGAGCTTGTGATTATAGAAGGATTTCATGGAAATCTGGTTACTGTAAATAAATGGACAGACGGCGGCTTTCAGACCGTATGGAGTACGCCTGTCACATTCGGACATGCGCTCTGGTGCGGAGAGATCGCGGGAAGGAGATGTCTGATCACCGGCTACAGAAGAGAGGGGATGGAGCTTACTCTGTTTGACTTCACAGAAGACAGCAGAAATCCTGCCAGGCTTACGATCGGAAACGGCGGACCGAGCCAGATCTGTGTCTGCCCCAATGAGAATGGGGCGGAAATTTTAAGCGCAGACCGGGAGAGAGGACAGGCCGTATTATACACAGTAACAGCAGAAAATAAAGGAGGTTGACATAATATGACGGATATTAAAGATATAACATGGGAGACGTGGGCAAAAGACGTTTTCCCGGAATGGGGAACCTGGTTAAATGAAGAGATTGAACAGACCGTTGTGCCGGACAATCATTTTTGTATGTGGTGGCTGGGCTGCACCGGACTGTGGGTAAAGACGCCGGGAGGTGCCAATATCTGTATTGATTTGTGGCTGAATACAGGGAAAAAGACCAGGAACTGGCCTTATCCGTACGGACAGGGAAGGGATTTCCAGATGACGCGGATTACCGGAAGCCGTGAGATACAGCCCAATACCAGAGTAGTGCCGATGGTTATGAATCCTTTTGAGATCCATGAGATTGACGCGGTACTCTCCACACATTTTCACAGAGACCATATTGATCAGTATGTAGCCGCGGCCGTATGCAGGAATACAAAGGATGTGCCCTTCATCGGACCGGAATACAGCGCGAATATCTGGCGGAGCTGGGGTGTACCGGAGGAGCGGATCCGTGTAGTGAAGCCGGGGGACACCATAAAGATCAAGGACCTGGAAATCACCGCTGTGGACTCCTTTGACCGGACAGCCTTGATTACAGACCCGCCGCTGGGCGATATCAGAGGCAGAATGCCTGATGACATGGATGTCAGAGCCGTAAACTACGTGATCAAAACGCCGGGAGGAACGATTTACCACAGCGGAGATTCTCATTTCTCCAATTATTACCGGAAGCACGGAAATGATTATGATATCGATGTGGCGCTGGCAAGCTTTGGTGAGAATCCGCCGGGCTGTACGGATAAGATGACTTCTGCCGACTGCCTGAGAATGGCTGAGAACTTACGGGCAAAGGTTCTGATTCCGTTCCACTACGATATCTGGTGTAATATGCTGGCCGATCCGGCTGAAATCGAGCTGTTGTACAACTTTAAAAAGGAACGTCTCGGGTATGTGTTCCATCCCTACATATGGCAGGTGGGTGGAAAGTACACGTATCCCCAGGACAGGGACCGTACCCGCTATATGTATCCGCGGGGATTCGGCGATGCCATGGCTGATGAACCGAATATCCCGTTTAAATCATTTTTATAGTGTGAGGTGAGTATGAACTTAGCTGAACTGAAAAAACAGGTGTATGACTGTAATCTGGAACTGGTACGGAGAGGGCTCGTGATCTATACGTGGGGAAATGTCAGTGCGATTGACCGCGGGAACGGACTGGTGGTTATCAAGCCGAAGGGAATTGAGTATAACCTTCTGACGGCAGACGATATGGCGGTGACGGATCTGGACGGAAATCTGGTGGAAGGAAGCCTGCTTCCTTCCGTGGATTTAGATATCCATCTGGAACTATATAAAAAGTTCCCGAATGCGGGCGGGATCGCCCATACCCACTCCACGTGGGCCACGGCCTGGGCCCAGGCCGGCGTGGATATCCCCGTGATGGGAACGACTCATGCAGACCATTTTTACGGGCCGATTCCGTGTGTCCGGCAGCTGTCCAGGGAAGAAGTGGAGCATGACTATGAGCGGAATTTGGGCCGTGTGATCGTGGAACGGTTTGAGGCCATTGATCCGGTTTCTATGTGCGCGGTGCTGGCTCCGGGACACGGTCCGTTTACCTGGGGAAGTAGCCCTGAGGAGGCGGTGGAACACAGCGTAATTCTGGAGGAACTGGCCAGAATGGCGAAGCTGTCTGCAGATATCAATGGCGGAAAGGCTCCGGTTCTTCCGGAATATATGGCGGAAAAACACTATATGAGAAAATTCGGACCGGAAGCTTATTTTTATCAGAAACGGTGAGGAGGAGTTTATGAAAAAATCGGCAGCACTCTCTCTGTTTGCAGGCTGGAAGGGAATGCCTGCACTCTACTATGGAACTGATGAAAAAACGCTGGCGGAGATAAGAGGATTTGGCTATACCGGCGTGGATTTATTTGTAGACGATCCGTTTCTCCCGGAAAACCGGGCGGCACTGGGGAAGTTAAGGAGGCACGGTCTTGGGGTTGGAGCGGTCATGCCGGCGCTGCTGGCCAAACAGGGGTTATCTCTGGGGGACAAAGATCCTGAGATGCGTAAGTATGCGGTGGAACGGATCGGTGATATGATCCGTTTTGCCTCGGAAGCCTCCGGCATGGTCTCCCTTGGACTGGTGCGCGGCAGAGCCGGAGCGGGTGCTGGCCGGGAGGAGTTTTTTAAACGTCTGGCCGGAAGCTTTGAGGAACTGCTTAAGACCTCTTTGCCGCTGGAGGTTCCGCTGATTCTGGAGCCGATCAACCGTTATGAATCGGATCATTTAAATTCCAGTATGGAAGCCCTTGATTTTATTGAAAAGAGCGGGCTTCCGCTGTATTTGATGCTGGATACATTTCATATGAACATTGAGGACGTGGATCTGGCGGAATGCTTCCGGCGGTGTGCTCCCTATACAAAACATGTCCATTTTGTGGATTCCAACCGGCTGGCTCCGGGAATGGGGCATTTGAATATGGCAGAGCTGTATCGAACACTGGAAAAGCTGGATTACAGCGGATACCTCTGTCTGGAGGCTCTGCCCCTGCCTTCCGGAAGCGAGTGCGCCCGGATGGGGGCGAAGTTTTTTGGTTCTCAGGAAAGCTCGTCCTGTAAAACAAATAAACTCTTCGTTCCTTATGGCAGCGTCTGAAAGCGGGAGAATGGCTGTTTGGCGAACATTTAATATAAAATCAACCTCCTGTTTCAGTTTAAATACTCAAAGTGTCTGTTATAAATTGCCTTTATTTCACATCTTTCGGCTAAGGTAAATATTTTTTATTGATATTAGTTAAGAAAATGGCTCGTATTATCTCTACACGTTTTATATCTACGCCCCGCAAACACGCATGAAATCTAGGTTTTCTCATAACTCTATCAATGGGCGCAATATCTTCTTATTGGTCTTTTTCATCGGGTCGGGCACCATTTGGGCACCACAAATTGATTGTCACATAGCGCACAACAGCTATATTTTTAGCGGTTCGCTCCGGGCTTGTCACCCCTTTTGGGGTAGTCGGTATCTTTTCCCATGCCGGAAAAGTAGTCCGATTTATGCCCGGAGCGAACTGCTGCTTTTTGCCTATATGCCCGGAAGTATCGATCTATACCGCTCAAAGCGTCCACAGGACGCGCAGCCGCCCCGCAGGGGCGTTTCGGCAGGGGGCGCAGCGCACTTGTCCGGGGGATTGGGGGCGGGCCACCAACAAGCAGATTTTTCTGTTTTGCGCGGCAGCGAAAAACGGAAAAAATGGCCCCGTGTGTACCACGGGGCATTACTTACCACTTTGTCCTTCATTTCCAGCCCTCCGGAGAGGCGTGAAAAATCAAGGTCGGTGGAGACTTCCATTCCTTGTCTTTCAAACGATTACCTGACCTTTATGTATTCCCTCGGGGAAACATGGTAGTAATCCCGGAAGGCTTTGTAAAAATTGCTGCTGTTGCTATACCCCAATACCGAGGAAATTTCCTCTACTGGCAGGCTTGTCCCTTTCAAAAGAATGACCGCCCGTTCCATTCGTAACGCTAATAAAATTTCTGAAAAGGACTTCCCAACTTCCCGGTGCAACAGGGTTGAAACATAATTCGGGTGATACGAAAAATGCTTTGCAATTTCTTTGAGTGTTACGGTGTCAACGTGTTCCCCAATATACTGTACGATCTTTTCCGAAGGGCTTTCGTTTGCAGGCTCCCGATTTGAATGGACATACTGACGTGCAATCTGAATGAGAAACGATAGTGTGAGTGACTTCAAGACAACCTGTGTATCCTCCTGCCGGTTGGCATACTCTACCACCATCATTTCAAGGAGCGCCCGTATGTTGCAGTCGTCCTCAACTTTGTAATGGATATATTCATCAGAAAATTGATTGGTTGACGGGTCAAGCAGAAAATGAAATAGCTTTGTATTTGCAGAAAGCATTGGCAAAAAGGCCCGACAAAACGTGTCTTTCTGAATCAGTACGCCGATAATCGTTGTTTCCTTGTCATCGTGGACGCAAAGAGCGTGACCAGCAAAGGGCTGGCCCGCATACAGCTCTCCCTCCCGAATCGTAATACGGTTATCGTACTTAAAGCTAATGGAATCATATTCACCCTGATAGGTGTAATTGAAATAGAAATAATCGTGCCGATGAAACAGCTCTTGCCGTCCTCTGCTCTGATGTACGACAACCATAATTTCATCTTCCGGCGCACCGGGCCAATAAAACATTTTTTCCTCTGGATTTTCACCAGCACAATTATGATACGTCCAGTCCAACACCCCAAATTCTTCCCGCAATCTCTCGACCGCTGCACATAAAGTTTCTTGTCCCACCTTGCCACTCCTTTACTCAAATGCCCTCCAATTTTTAATTTTATTATACCACGCTACATGAGAAAATACCACTGTATATATTAAGATTTGGCGCTGTTTCTTTAACCACAATCTTCTATACTAAAGATTGTTATGAAAAACAGACGGGAGGTTATTCGATGGAGGAAAAAGAGTTAGGCGGTGGGAAAACAATCTTCTATAAAAAGCTGTTTTCCCTTGTACTGCCAATCGCATTTCAACAATTTATGCTGGCGGCGGTGAGTGCTTCGGACGCTCTCATGCTGGGCTTTGTCAATCAGGATTCTCTGTCGGCGGTTTCGTTGGCCGGACAGATCACCTTTGTGTTCAATCTGTTTATGGGCGGACTGACCATGGGGACGAGCATTTTAGCCGCACAATACTACGGGAAGGGCGACGTGACCGCGATTGAAAAAATCTTTGCGTATGTAACTAGGGTTTCTTTCCTCATTTCAGCCGTTTTCTTTCTGACGTCCCTTTTCATGCCCAATCAGTTAATGCGGATTTTTACCAGCGAGCCGCAACTGATCGCGGGCGGCAGTATTTATCTTCGGATTGTAGCAGCGTCTTATCTGTTCACCGGTATTTCGCAAATTTATCTTTGTATCTTGAAAAATACAGGGTATGCCATGAAAAGCATGGCGATTGGGTCAAGCGCCGTTGTTATCAATATTTTCTTAAATGCCGCGCTGATCTTTGGGCTGCTCTTTTTCCCTAAAATGGGGATTGCGGGCGCTGCCCTTGCCACCTCTATTTCAAAGCTCATTGAAATGCTTTGGGCCTATGTGGAATCCTTGCGGGAAAATCGAATCAGACTGCGTATGAAGTATTGCTTTGCAGTAGATCGGCTTTTGGTTCGGGACTACTGGAAATATACAGTGCCTATGATGGGTGATTATCTGGTGTGGGGGTGTGGCTTCACCATGTATTCCGTCATTATGGGACACTTAGGCAGCGACGCCGTGGCCGCTAATTCGATTGCAAATATCGTAAAGAATTTGATTGTTAGTTTTTGTACCGGCCTTGCCAACGGCGGCGGCATTATTGTGGGCAACGAGTTGGGCATGGGAGATTTGAACCGAGCAAAGCAGTACGGCGGTCTGCTCTGGAAAATGGCGATCATCGGGGGCGTGGCGTCCGGCCTACTCCTGCTTGCGCTGTCCCCGTTGATTTTGAATGTAACGGTTTTAAGCTCCCAAGCGACCGAATACTTAAAATGGATGTTACTATTTTGTGCCTGCTATATGGTTGCAAAGGCAATTAACATGACAACGATAGCCGGGATTTTCCCCGCTGGCGGTGATTCTAAGTTTGGCTTGGTTTGCGACGCAATTACCATGTGGATTTTTGCTGTTCCAGTCGGTTTTCTTGCGGCGTTTTATTGGAATCTGCCCGTTGTCGTCGTGTTCCTGATTATCAACTTAGATGAAGTCGTCAAGCTGCCCGCCGCAATTATCCATTATCGAAAATACGGCTGGCTAAAGAATATTACAAGAGAATTAGGAGAGAGAAACAGGAGGTTTGAACATGACAGAACTTGAAAAATTGGATGCCGGGCTGGAATACTGCTTTTTTGACGCTGATGTTGTCGCCCGCAAAGAGAATGCCTTAAAGGGCTGTGCGAAATTTAACGCCATTGACCCCGCCGACTACGCGGCCCAGCTTGCGGCAATCAAGGAGCTGTTCGGCTCCACCGGAGAAAACGTCTATATCCAGCCCAATTTCAACTGTGACAGCGGCAAGAATATCCATGTTGGTGAGGACTTTTTGACGAACTACAATGTTACGATTTTGGATATTGCCCCGGTACATATTGGCGATTATTGCATGATTGGGCCGAATACCCTAATCACGACTGTCGGACACCCACTCACACCAAGGGGCAGACGGGAGAAAAAGGCATATAGCAAGCCTGTGACGATAGGAAATGACGTGTGGATTGGCGGTAACTGTACCATACTCCCCGGCGTTACGATTGGAAATAACGTGATCATGGCCGCCGGAGCGGTTGTAACGAAAGATGTGCCGGATAATTGCGTCGTGGCAGGCGTACCGGCAAAAATCATCAAGAAATTAGAACAGGACGTTGAATAAATTTTCTTCCGGTACTAACGAAACAAAAAAGTTAAAATTCCGCTGCTTTAGCGGGTATTGAGCTTTCAGCGGCGGCGCAAGGAGGACGCCACATGCCGGGAGCCTATGCCGTAACTTTCGCACAACCGTATCGTGTTTTCTCATTCCGTTTCCAGCTAGTAAACGGGGTGTCCTTCGCCGCGCGCTCCTGCGCTTTCGGGTATGGGCCGATCTCTGTCTTGGCAGAGGCCGGTTCTTTTCATATCCCCCTATTCCACGGGAAAGGGGGTGATTCCATTGGGCTACTTGAAAAGCCTCTTTTGGCTGCCGTAAAATCCGACACTCGTAAACCTAAATCAATTTTGAAACACGCCGTTCATGGCGTGTCGCTATGGGCGGCGCGTCATGGAGGCAAGCTCAATGGAAAAACAGAATGAAAGAACTCGAAAATTTGCTGAAAAAGCTGCGGCGGAATCGTCCGCCCGTGAATATGAATTATTTGGTGCAGCTGAACGAACTGCTAAGTTTACGGCCTATCTGGAAAAGGTCGTCACTCACGCAAAGATTGATTATCTGCGCCACATGGAAAAACTGAATGACCGGGAAGAACTGGCCGAAGATATGTCGAATGTCGTCGAACATGGGGAACTGCCCTCCATGTCCGACGATTTTTTGTTTGAGGCTGTCCGGGCCGTGACGTTGGAGCAGATCGCCACGGGCGAAGATTTGTATGCCGCAATTCTTACCCTGTCCCAGCTGGAAAAGGAAGTCTTGTTTCATACATACGTGGAGGATATGCCCCCGAAGGAGGCGGCCCGGCTCATGGGGCTGTCCGTCGTTTGGATACGGCAGGTGAAGAACCGCGCGTGGACAAGCTTCGGAAGGCCATGATGGAGAAGGAGGGATTTTGATATGGCAAACTACGACGATTTGATTACCCGCGCCCAGTGTGGGGACAAGCTGGCTCTGGAAAAGCTGCTGTTGCTGTATCAGCCGATGATTGACCGGCATAGCCGGATTCATGGCCGCATTGACGAGGCTTTGCGGCAATTCATTTACCTGCGGATTCTGGTAAATCTCAAATACTTCCGGGGCTGATAGCCGCATGACCGGGCGGGCCTCCCTGCACTTGCGGGGAGGCCCAAACTTTTTGAAATTTTTTCTGGAAACACCATCGTTTCAGACGCTCCATAACGTCTTTTATCATTGGGGGACTGTGCCCCAATGCCGCATGTACAACCTTGGATAGGAGGCTCTTTTTACTATGCTGGAAAGCCAAGCGGACGGCAGCCCTTATCTTTACTTAAAAGTCCTTACAACCCCTTATAAAATCCGGGCACCATTTCACGATTTGACCTCGATAATCCCGCATAAAACGATGGCGAGAAAGAAAAAGAAAAGTCGCACAAACCAAGTGTTCATGCGGCTTTCCGGCACTTTATTCGATTGTATAAAGTACGTTAAACCTTTTGCAAGTGACGCAAAAGAATACTATTTTTTATTGCCTGTATAGTTATTTCAGGTGTCATAAGACGGCAAACATACCTGCCTTATCGCGCCATATTTGAAATTATCATACCACTTTGCCATTTCAACGTCGCTATCCACTTTTAGTATTTTGAAAATTTCATAAGCAAATTCAACCGCCGCCGTTTCATTTGCAGTAATAAAACCGCCATCCACCACTACCTGAGCAGGAACATAGAGTGCCTGTCCACAATACCCACATTGACTTTGAAACAGTTCCAGGCTATCACCTGTATGCTTTATATCATTCAGAAAACCATGCCTGCATAAAAATGTTGTTGCACCGCAAATAGCGGCTACAGGAACACTGGCATTTGAAATTCTTCTGATAAACTCCGCAATTTTATCGTAGTCATTTTCTTCCCAAGAAAGACCACCAGGTAAAATAATAATTGCAGTATTGGAGAAATTCAAATAATCATCTATGCTGTAATCAATGTTTACACACAGGTTGCCCATAGAAACTTTAGGACTAGTATCAAGAGCTATCGTTTTTACAACATAATCTGAAAACACGTTGGCAACAGCTATCGCGTAGCTCGCCTCCCAATCGCACCATCTATCGGTCAGCAGTAACAATATTTCATTTTTCTTATTCATTAAATTTCCTTTCATTAACACAGGTATGCGCCTTATCCGCCTAAGGCGTACAAACCCATAATCTTTTTTCATTTTAATATGACCGCATGGAAATGTCAAACAGCTCATTTTGTTTCCTTACTTCATGCTGCAGCTCATAACTCGGTTTGTTTGCTTGGGCACCATTTTACCCTTTGCAGGACGGTTTCTCACATGGCAGAAATGCTGATTTCATTGGCCTTTCCGGCTGGAAAAAGGATTTTATGGTTCCTTTTTGGTTTCCGGAAATATGAATTTTGCATATAAGTGATCCGCCCCACACAACTACCCGCGTTTTATCAGGAAATATCTGTAAAAAAACAGCATTTAATGGTAGAATGGTTAATAACACAAGCAAAGTGACTATTGCAAAGACGGGAGACGATCATATGGAGAATCAGAAAATCAGAATCATAAAGAAAAACAACGATTTTTCCCTGGAATACCAGCCGGGCGATATTTTTACGGTAGACAGCACCTGGTACGGAGGGGTCAACGTGACCAGCAAATCCGGAATCCCGCTGTCGCTCGACCGGGAAGAATACGAGCTTTATCAGGAGGAAGAGGAGCCGCGCCGCGAGATCGACAGGTATTCCTATCATCTGGGCGCGATAGACAGTTTCTGCGAGATGGTGGCGGCGGGAGTAAAAAAGCTGGCTATGAGCCACCCCTGTGCCACAAAGGAGGAACGGGATTTATTTCTGCCAGAGGTGAAGCGGATCTGTGATTCGTACGGGATACGGTTCTATCCGGAGGATGAAGCGTTTCTGACGGACTTATTTCCTGAGGAGCTGAACCGGGGGACGTATAACTATCTGTTTTACAGCGCAGACGAGGTGCTGGAATCGTATCTGGGGCTGAAAGAAGAGCAGAAGCGGCTTATGGAAAACGGCACTTACACCAGACAGCAAAGCTATGAGACTGCCAGGAAGTTCGGACAGCTTCTTTCCTATACGGAGGAGGGAACCAGGCGGCTGATCGAGAAAACAGAGAAGCAGAAGGCGGAAGGAGACACGTGCCATGGCTGATCAAAAGAATCAGGAACGCTGCCAGGAAGTCGATGATTATATCGCCGGTTTTGAGGCTCCGGTGCGGGAGCGTCTGGAGGCGGTCCGATCCCTTGTCCTGGAGACTGCCGCCGGATGCAGCGAGAAGCTGGCGTGGGGCGCCCCAACGTACTACTTAAACGGATATCTCTTACAGTTTGCCGCGTATAAGAAGCATCTGGGCTTCTACACCACTCCGGCCACGCTGGAACATTGGAAAGAGGCGCTTTCCGGTTATAAGACAAATGAGAAGAATACGGTGCAGTTCCCTCATAATAAGGAACTGCCGCTGGATCTGATGAAAGAAATGATTCTGTTCCGGATCCGTGAGAAGGAGACTGATGCGGATGGCTCTGTTAAAATGTAAGATGTGCGGCGGAACGCTCACAATTGATAAAGACAGCAGCCTGGCTGTCTGTCCTTACTGTGGGACGAAATCCACAGTATACGATCAGGACAGAAAACTGTTCGAGCAGTTTCAGACCATGTTTGCGGCTCTTTTGAATAAAGATGCGGACGCGGGAAAGACGGAGGAGGGCTTCTGGGTGGAGGCCACGGACGAGGAGCTGGTCAGGGAGGATGGGGAGATCATTGCCATCCGCTGCCTCTGGAGGATGAAGGCCGATTTCTGTACCGTGTATGTGGCGAAGAAGAATGTGATTTACACGTTTGATAAACAGTATGAAGCCTATGCGGACCGTTACATCAAGATGGTTTCGGAGGTGAAGTATCCGAACCGGGAGATGGAACAGGAGCTGAAAAACTACATTCCGCAGGTGGTGACCCACTGCCGCCTGGAAGACGGAGGCCGCATGGTGGCCATAGAAAAGAAGCCGGGCGTCTATCCATTACGGCTGTTAGGCATTCTGCTGGACCGCCATGCGGCCTGGGTGATCAGCCGGCTGGAGAATTTGTGCTGCCTCCTCTCCTATAGCGGAATCGTTTTAAATGGCCTGACGCTGGACAATTTATTTGTGGAGCCAGCCACCCATCAGATCTACTTATACGGCGGATGGTGGTTCGCCGGATATCAGAACGGAACGATGAGCGGAATCTCCGCGGACGCAAGAAAATGCATCTACAGGAAATACCTGGAGAGCAAGCGATGCCATTTCTCCACGGACTTGGAATCGCTGCGTCTTGCGGCGGCAAAGCTGCTGGGATGCGAGACAAGGGAGGCGGTGGAAGGCCTTCTGACTCTGCCGGAACCGTTCCGGGAGTTCTTGCTGGAGCCGGCAGCAGGCAGTGCTGGAAGCGATTTTGCCGAGTGGGACAGAGTGCTGGAGGCCTCGTACGGGGAACGGAAATTCATTCCCCTTCCCGTTACGGATGAGGAAATCTATAGCTAGTACAGCGTTGCATAAGTTCCGGTGAATTCTGCACTCGCTATTCACGCCAGGATCACGCCCACGAAGCTAGACGTAGGGTCCACTACGCCGTCGCTTCGCGGACGCGCCCCTGACGCAAATATCAAGCACACAATTCACCGAAACTTACGCAATGCTGTACTAGTACTGCGTATTATCAGGGCAGTATACCGCAATAAAAGATCTATCACATATGCAGGAGGAAACAGTATGGGACACGGAAGTTACCAGAGTAAGGATTGGAATAATTTACGATCAGCAAGAAACATCAATCAGAATTCCACGGTGAACGATATCTACCGTTCCAGGCAGATGAGACCGAACCTGGACCCCAACGGGGTGAAATACCGGGAATCGTGTGACTCTATGGACAATCCGGCGTCCACCGCAATTATTTTCGGGCTGGATGTGACGGGCTCCATGGGATACTTATCGGAAGAGATCGCCAAGGGCGCCTTAAACCGCACCATGCTGGAGATCTACGAGAAGGAGCCTGTTACGAACCCGCATATTATGTTCCAGGCCATCGGGGACTCCAAGACGGATGATGCGCCTCTCCAGGTGACCCAGTTCGAGGCGGATATCCGGATTGCGGAACAGCTTTTGGATGTCTGGTTCGAGGGACGGGGCGGCGGTAACGGCGGGGAGTCTTATCTGCTTTCCTGGTATTTTGCGGATAAGCATACGAAGATTGACTGCTATGACAAACGCGGAGAAAAGGGATTCTTATTTACCATAGGCGACGAGCGGTGCCATAAGATTCTGACGAAAGCGGAGATCAAGCGCGTGTTCGGGGATCTGGCTTTCCGGGATTGCAGCGCCGAGGCCCTCTATGAAAAGGCCTCCCGCAGATATGAGATTTTCCATATCGTGATGAAGGCCGGAGCCTACAAGGCACAGAACAGCGGGAAAGACTGGAAGCAGCTGATCGGATCCCGTGCCGTAGAGCTTGATCCGAATGATCTGGATGTGCTTCCGGAGGTTTTTGTCAGCCTGATGCAGGCGGCCAGAGGCATGGAGACAAAGGCAATTACCGCGCAGTGGAGCGGAAAGGCCGCGGACGTGGTTGCAGAGATTATAAAAGGAATCAGAAAAGAAGAGGGAGAGGGCTTCCTGACATTTTGACATGGGTGATTACGGGAAAGAGATAAAAGCGGTTATTGGCAAGAATTTTGGTGACGAGGGAAAGGGAAAATGTGTGGACCTCCTCTGTGCTGAGGCCATGGAACAGGGAAAAAAGGCTGTTGTAGTGCGCCATAACGGCGGCGCGCAGGCGGGCCACACGGTGGAAGGGGAAAATTTCCGGTTTGTATTCCACCAGCTGGGGAGCGGCTGCTTCAGAGAGACGCCGTTTTACTGGAGTGAGACATTTCTCCCCGATCTGGTAAAGCTGGGGGAGGAGGCGGAAGCATTTGAACGGATACGCGGTGACAACGGGGCCGGACATGACGCGGTGGCCGCCTATGCAAGCCCGGACTGCGTCTGTGTGACCGTCTTTGACGTGCTGCTGAACAGTCTGGCGGAGGAGCTTCGGAGGGAGGCGCGCCACGGCTCCTGCGGCATGGGGATCTATGAGACGGTCCACCGCGCCAGGTCAGTTACGGGCGGCGCAGTGACCTTCCGTCTCGGTGATCTGGAGGGAAAAAGCACGGAGGAGATTGCCGGGATGCTGAAAAGGATACGGGACTGTTACGTACCCGGACGACTGGAGGAAATATGCAGGGAGCTGGACGGCGGTCCGGAAGCGCCCTTTGACCGTCACGGTGACCCGTGCGCAGAGCGTGCGGGTGATCGTTGGGACAGGCTGTGGGATCATGAGTGGTTCCGCCTTCTGCGTGATGACAATGTGCTCTGGAACGCATCAGATCTGATGCGGGAAAATTTTAACCGCTACGTCATCACGGCAGATCCCAGCCAGGTCCTGGAACCGTTCGATACGGTGATCTGCGAAGGCGCCCAGGGACTTTTGCTGGACGAGGACAATACGGAGTACTATCCTCATTTGACGCCGTCCCACACGGGACTGTTCAATGTGAGCCGCCTTCTGGCATCGGCAAGAATCGAGCCTGCATCGCTGGACGTCCGCTATGTGACACGGTCCTACGTGACGAGGCACGGCGGAGGGCGGCTGGATCATGAGTGCCGGAAAGAGGAGATCAATCCCTTCATCCAGGACTTAACCAATCTGCCCAATCCCTGGCAGGGAGAGCTGCGGTTTGCAAAGCATCCTGACGTGAACGGGTTCTTTGCCCCGCTGGAAATGGATCTGGGGAATTTACCCGCACGGCTTAAGAAGCGCCTGTGTGCGCGGATCGAGGTGACCCATCTGGATGAGACAGACGGGCGGATTCTGTGCTGCGGCCGCCCCCGGGAACTGGAGGAGTTTCAAAAAGAATGTGAGAACATGGGGAAGGAAGTGCTATGTTTCAAAATATAAAAGAAATCTGGTTGACAATCTCTCTGAAGCGGAAGATCGGCTCTTTCGCCGTCATGGTAATTCTGGTCATGGGGCTTTCCGTGGCCTTTAATATTCGTATTATGGATTTCTCTCTGGGCAGTTTCAATGTCATACTCGACGATAATTCACGGTGTCACGATTTCCAGGAGGCGATGGAACTGGAAATAAAAGCGTTTGAAGTGTATGTGAGAGACCGTACACAGGAAAACAGGGATGAGTACGTCCTGGCCTGCGTCAGGTCGGAGCGGTGCCTCCGCTCCCTGCCCTTCGACTATGAGCGGATCGGCGAGGAACGGTATGCCAGGACCTGGAATGTGAAGAACGGTTATGAGGGGTACTGCATGGCCCGCGATCAGCTGCTGGAGATGGATTCCGGCTCTGAGGACTTTATTCCCCGTCTGTACGAAATTTATGATATGCAGTCTTACATTCAGACCTACGCCAGAAGACTGGTGCAGGTAACCTTAAAAGAGGGAAATGCGACCTACCAGGAAAAGGTTCCGGTGTTCTGCCAGCTGCCGTATCTGATCCTTCTGTTCTCCGCTGTTATGATGGTGGTGGCTTTATGTCTGACGAAGCTGCTGTCCAGCACCCTGATCGATCCGCTGGTCAAGCTGGCCCATACCTCCAGAAAGATCGCCAGAAATGATTTCAGCAGCAAGGACATAACCGTTGAAAATAAAGATGAGATGGGGGAACTGGTCAGCGCCTTCAACAAGATGAAGCACGCCACGGAGGGGTATATCAACACCCTGAAGGAGAACAACGAGATGGCCGAGCTTCTCCACAAGGAGGAGCTGGAGAAGATGGAGATGGAGAAACGTCTGGACGCCACGCGGCTGGAGGTGCTGAAGAGCCAGATAAATCCTCATTTTCTGTTTAACACATTAAATATGATCGCATGCACGGCAAAGCTGGAGGATGCGAAGACCACGGAGCGGATGATCGCCAGCATGAGCAACCTGTTCCGGTATAATTTAAAGACATCGGAACAGATTGTGGCGCTGGATCAGGAACTGAAGGTGGTGGAGGATTACATGTATCTTCAGCAGATGCGTTTCGGCAGCCGTATCGGGTATGAGTGCCGGATCGATGTGGATGCCAGGCAGGTGATGGTCCCGGCCTTCACGCTGCAGCCGGTGGTGGAAAATGCCATTATCCACGGCCTGTCGCGGAAAGAGCAGGGCGGAAGGGTCTTTTTAAAGGTGTGGAAGGACGGAAACAGCGTAATAATCTCCGTGGCCGACACCGGCCTGGGAATGGACGAGGAGACGCTGGAGGAACTGGTGACCGCGCTGAAGAACAGCCACACGGCAAAGATGGGAATCGGCCTGGGCAATATCTACCAGCGGATTCAGACCATGTACCAGAACGGCGGCCTGAGAATTTACAGCAAAAAGGGGCGGGGAACCGTCATTCAGATGACAATACCGCAGGAGGAAATATGAGTATGTACCGTGTATTAATCGCAGATGATGAAATGATTGAGAGAAAGGTTCTCTATAAGACGCTTACGGAGAATTTGGGGGACCAGTGCACGATTTTCCAGGCAGAAAACGGGCGGGAAGCCCTGCGGGTCTATGAAGAGGAGAAGATTCAGATCGCCATCTTAGACATCGAGATGCCGGGAATCACCGGAATCGAGGCCGCGCAGAAGATCCGGGAGCAGGATGGGGACTGCTGTATTATTTTCCTTACCGCTTTTGATGAGTTTGCCTATGCCAGAAGCGCCATTACGGTCCGGGCGCTGGACTACCTGTTAAAGCCGTATGACGAGCAGGAGCTGATGCTCGTCCTGGAGGAGGCCATGCGGCTGACCGAGGAGCGGATGGGAGAGAAAGCCGTAAGAGAGCAGATGGCCACAGGGACGTATTCCGGTACCGGATCAGACGGCAGATCTGCTTCCAAGACGGCCGGAGGCGACGGAGGCGGTACGGAAGCTTCCAGAGATGAGGGCGAGGATTTCGGCAGCCTCCGTCTGTCCAGAGTGGCAGAAATCATCGACAAGTATATACATGAGAATTACATGTTTGACATATCCATGCAGGACATGGCCAGGATGATGAATTATTCGGAGGCCTATTTCTGCAAGCTGTTCAAACAGTGCTTCCATAAAAATTTTACATCCTACTTAACCGAATTCCGTGTGGCGGAGGCGAAAAAGATGCTGGAGGAGCCGACGGTGAATGTAAAAGAGATTGGGAAAGCGGTCGGATATGCGGATTCCAATTACTTCGCAAAGGTTTTCAAACGGATTACAGGCCAGAGCCCCACGGAATACCGAATGGTTATTTTTCAAAGAATATAAAGAATGCGTTAAGAAGGTGTTTGTACGAAGTGCATAAAGAAAAGCAAAATATAGGTTAAAATAATACTATGATTCACAATTATTTACCGTTTCCAGGGAAAAGAAATCCTCTTATAATGAACTTAACGTAAAGAAAACGTTAAGAAATACACTGAAATGTAAAAAGAGTGTTAAGAGGAGGAATTGTGACATGAAGAAGAGATTTGTGAGCACAGTGTTATGCGCGGCAATGGTAGCGGGTTCCCTGGCGGGCTGTGGGTTAAAGACACCGGAGACGACGACGGCGGCGCCGGCACCTGAGACCACCACGGCAGCGGCGGCTGAGAAGACGAAGGCAGCAGAGGAGACTTCCGCGGC
Source organism: Hungatella hominis (assembly GCF_014288005.1). Lineage (NCBI taxonomy): Bacteria > Bacillati > Bacillota > Clostridia > Lachnospirales > Lachnospiraceae > Hungatella > Hungatella hominis. The sequence continues at coordinate 743,807 of NZ_JACOPB010000002.1, read as the reverse complement.
GGCAGAGGCTTCCGACACGCCGGAAGTAACACTTGTTTATGCCGAGGTAAACCCGTTAGACACCATCGTCGGACAGATGGCAACCGCGTTCAAGGAGAAGGTAGAAGAGCTTTCCGGCGGGAAGATCGCCATCGACATTCAGGCCAGCGGTGTTCTCGGTTCTGAAAACGATGTCCTCGACACCATGCTGGGCGGCGGCGGAACCATCGACATGTCCCGTATCTCCGCGTTCGCTTTGACAAGCTACGGCGTGGAAAAATCTGTACTTCTGTCTATTCCGTATACATTTGTAAACCGTGACCATTTCTGGAATTTCGCCAACAGTGACCTGGCGCCGGAATTCCTCATGGAGCCCCATGACAACAATCTGGGAGTAAGGGGCTTATTCTACGGCGAGGAAGGCTTCCGCCATTTCTTTACGGTAAAAGAGATCAGCGGCCTGGAAGACTTAAAGGGCATGAAGTTACGAGTATCCAATGACCCGATTATGAACGGTATGGTTCAGGGCCTGGGCGCAAACCCAACTGTTGTTTCCTTTAACGAACTGTATTCCGCTCTTCAGACCGGCGTTGTAGACGGTGCGGAACAGCCGATTGCAAACTACAAGTCCAATGCGTTCCAGGAAGTTGCGCCAAACTTAATCCTTGATGGCCACACCCTTGGCGCGGTTCAGGTTATCATCACGGACGAAGCATGGGATAAGCTGACAGAAGAGCAGCAGAACATCCTGATGGAAGCAGGAAAATACGCATCTGATTTCAACAGAAAGATCTCCGAAGAGGCAGAAAACAAGGTCCTGGATGAGCTGAAGGCAGAAGGCATCAATGTCATTGAAGTGCCGGATATCACCCCATGGCAGGAAGCCTGTAAGGATATCATCGATTCCTCTACGGCAGACAACAAAGAACTGTATCAGAAGATTCTCGATATGAAATAAATTCGCAACTATTTAGCCGTGCATCTTCTTGTTTTCGAAAAGCACGAAAACAAGAAGCCCGGGCGTTCAGCCCTATGCCAGTTTGTAAAAAAAAGTGCTTATACAAGCGAGCTTGTAACACTCTTTTCCGTACAAACTGCCGCACGGCTGAATAGTTACATAAATTGTTGCTGCAATGGAAACGGGCACAGAGGATGATTCTTGTTACGCCTCTGTGCCCCGTTCGTTACGGGGCATGTGCGCGGAAGTGGGCATGCGGCCGTATTGGAAAGGGGATCAAGATGCCGGGTATTTTTAATAAAATTGATAAGATTAAACCTGCCTACGATGCTACCTATCAGTCTGTCATGTTCTTATGCAAGCTGCTTCTGGTCGTGGATATCCTCATTACCACCATGTCTGTAATCGGGAGGTACGTTCCGTTTATTCCCGATCCGGCGTGGAGTGAAGAGGTGGTTTTAACCTGTATGTCTTATATGGCGGTGCTTTCGGCTGCTCTTGCAATCCGGAGAGGCGCCCACATCCGCATGACAGCTTTCGACTCGTATCTGCCGAAAAATGTCGTAAAATTTTTAGATTTACTCTCTGACGCGGCCGTTCTGGCCCTGGCGCTGATCATGATTTTTGTCGGTTGGAAGTATGCCAGGGGAATCGGCTCCAAGGGTTCCTATGTGAGTATGCCGAAGATATCCAGATTCTGGATGTATTTTCCGGTTCCTTTAGCGGGGGTGGCCATGCTGATCTTTGAACTGGAGGCTGTATACAATCACATCAAAAGCTTTTTCGTAAAGGAGGGGGACCAGTCATGAGTGGAGAAACATTAGCAATTGTCGTTTTGCTTGTCAGCTTTTTTGTCATGGTTTTTCTGCGCTTTCCGATTGCCTACGCGGTGGCGCTTTCCTCCGTGTTCTGTCTGCTTTCCCAGGGACTTCCGCTGACGACCATCTGCCAGCAGATGGTAAAGGGAATCAGTTCCTTCAGCCTCATGGCGGTACCGTTCTTTATCACCATGGGCTGTCTGATGGGCTCCGGCGGTATTTCGGAGAAGCTGATCGCGCTGGCCAACGCCTGCGTCGGATGGATGCGCGGCGGCATGGCAATGGTAAATATCGTTGCCTCCTATTTCTTCGGAGGAATCTCTGGCTCCGCGGCGGCGGACACCGCGTCCCTCGGTACAATTCTGATTCCGATGATGGTTGACCAGGGGTATGACGACGATTTTTCAACGGCCGTTACCATCACCTCATCCTGTGAGGGGCTTCTCGTTCCTCCCAGCCATAATATGGTCATCTATGCCACCACGGCGGGCGGCATTTCCGTAGGAAGCCTGTTCCTGGCCGGATATATTCCCGGTGCGCTGCTGGCGGTATCCTTAATGGTGGGATCGTATATTATATCGGTCAGACGCAACTATCCGAAGGGCGAGAAATTCAGCATTATCAACCTGTTAAAGCAGCTGGGCGTGTCCTTCTGGGCACTGGCGGCGGTTCTGATCGTGGTATTCGGCGTTGTCGGCGGTGCGTTTACGGCGACGGAGTCCGCGGCGGTCGCGGTTATCTACAGCCTGGTTGTCAGTGTGTTTATCTACAAGGGGCTGGACTGGAAGGGCGTCTGGAGAGTTCTCGGTGACTGCGTCGACACGCTGTCCATCGTTCTGATCCTGATTGCCACCTCCAACATCTTCGGCAACTGTCTGACACGCCTCCACGTTCCGGTTCTGGCGGCGGGTGCGATCATCGGCCTCACCGATAATCCGATTCTGCTGGCTCTGCTGTTAAACTTGATTCTTCTTGTACTTGGATGTATTATGGATATGGCGCCGATTATCCTGATCGCAACGCCGATTCTTCTCCCGATCGCCACGTCGATCGGTATCGATCCAATACAGTTCGGTATTATGGTAATTCTGAACTGTGGTATCGGGCTTTTAACACCTCCTGTAGGCGCGGTGCTGTTTATCGGATCCGCGGTATCCAAGACGCCGATGGAGCGGGTTGTCAAGGCGACGCTGCCATTTTACCTGTGTATGATCATTACGCTGATGCTGATTACGTTTGTTCCGGCCTTCAGTATGTGGCTGCCCACGGTATTGGCGAAATAACAGCGTTTGGCGGTTCGGAGGTGTGAGTGATGAAATATAAGTATACCTACAGGAATACCGCGGGCGAACTGTGGCAGCTTTCCATGTATTATACATACGGTTCAGTGGTCGGGATGTGCAATCTGATCTTCACGGCGGCGGTGATCGCCCTGACCATCAATAAATGGAATACAGTCAGCGGAGTATGGCGGTTCCTTCTGCTCCTCGCCTGCTGTCTCTTTACGGTTATCCAGCCGCTTGCCGTCTGGAGAAAGGCTGAGAAACAGGCAGCAGGGATCAGCAGGGATACGGAGATGGAGTTTGGAGACGGGGGAATCCGTATCCGGGTGGGTGACGAGAACTCTGCAATTCCATGGACCGCGGTCAAAAAGATTTCTAAGAAACCTACAATGATTATCCTGTTTTCCGATACCACTCACGGTTACGTGCTTACGAACCGGGTGCTTGGAAAAGACCGGAATGCGTTTTATAACTATGTAACATCGAAAAGTGCTGTATAGAGGGAACATGGCGGAAAGGAGGGACTGTGCTGTGAAAATAAAGACGGCGGCTCTGTTTGTCTTTGCAATGGTTATCCTGGCTGCGTGCGGCGGCCGGAAGGAAGATCAGACAAAGGCCGTAGATCCGGAATTTGTGTTTACGTATGCAGAGAATCAGGCAGAAGACTACCCCACAACACAGGGGGCCTACAAATTCGCCGAGCTGGTGGAAGAGAAGACCGGCGGGAGAATCGTGATCTCGGTCAACGCACAAGGCGTGCTGGGCGATGAGAAGACGGTGATCGAACAGATGCAGTTCGGCGGTGTCGATTTTGCCCGTGTGTCCTTATCGCCGCTGGCAGAATTTGTTCCCAGGCTGAATGTGCTTCAGATGCCGTATCTCTATACGGGAAGGGAACACATGTGGAAGGTCCTGGATGGGGAGATTGGCGACGATTTCTTAAATTCCTTCGACGGCTCCGATCTGGTAGCCCTGTCCTGGTACGACGCGGGAGCACGTAATTTCTATAGCTCGACAAGGCCGATCACGAAGTTGGAGGACATGAAGGGCATGAAAATCCGTGTCCAGGAGTCGGAGCTGATGGTGGGAATGATGGAGGCGCTGGGGGCCACCGCGGTGCCCATGGCCTACGACAAGGTCTATTCCGCCCTTCAGACCGGGATTATCGACGGGGCGGAGAATAACTGGCCATCCTATGAGTCCACGGCTCACTATGAGGTTGCCAAATATTATACGATCGACGAACACAACCGTGTTCCGGAGCTTCAGCTGGTGTCCCAGGCCACATGGGAGAAACTGACGAAGGAGGATCGGGATATCATACGCGAATGCGCACAGGAATCCTCCCGTTATGAGAGGAAGCTGTGGGAGGAGCGGGAGCGGACCTCTGAGGAAAAGGTGCGGGCGGCAGGCTGCCAGGTGGTGGAGCTGCCTCCGGAAGAAAAGGCCAGATTCCAGGAGGCCGTCACGTCCATGTACGGCAAGTACTGTGCGGAGTATGTGGATGTCATTGATGCGATAGTTGCGGTGGGGAAATAAACGAGGAAGGGAAGTGAGACGCCATATCCGGCATATCACTTCCCTTTCTCGTTTATTTCCCTATCGCATTTTCCAATTCACTGATCAGCATAGTTATATCCAGCGGTTTTACCAGATAGCCGTTCATGGAGGCCTCAAACGCCTTCTTCCTGTCTTCCTCGAAGGCGTTGGCCGTCATGGCCAGGATTGGTATCGTAGCGGAGTCCTCACGGTTCAGGGCCCGGATTCCCCTGGAGGCATCCAGCCCATCCATGACAGGCATGCGGATATCCATCAGAATGGCCTGATACGTTCCGGGTTTCTGATCGCGGAAGCAGTGGATGGCCGCTTCCCCGTTCCCGGCGACATCTACTGCGGCGCCGTTCATCTCCAGGAGCGTCTTTGCGATCTCCTGATTGAGCTCGTTGTCCTCCACCAGGAGGATTCGGGCGCCCTTCAGAACGGATTTCTGAGTCCGCATCTCGGCTGCGGCCGGTTCCGCGGAGTCTTTTTTGTCCAGCTTCGAAAAGGTATCGTAAATGACCGAACGGAACAACGGTTTGGCGATGAAGTAGTCGATTCCGGCCTCGCGGGCCTCCTCCTCTATGCCGCGCCAGTCGTATGCCGTAATCATGATAATCATGGTGTCAGGGCCAACCAGGCGGCGGATTCGCCGGGTGGTTTCGATGCCGTCCATACCGGGCATCTTCCAGTCAATCATGGCGATATCAAACATCCAGTTCTCCCTGATGGCCTTTTCTACTTCCCGGACAGCCCGGATGCCGGCGTCCACCCACAGCGTTTTCGCCCCGATATCGTCGAGAATCAGGGCGGTCTGTCTGCCAACAGAAGGATCGTCGTCTACCACCAGCACCTGAAAGCCTTTTAAGAGATTCTGACGTTTCCGTTCCCATTCTTTCTCCTCATCGTCGGATACCAGCTGGAAGGGAATGGTGACGGTGAACTGGCTTCCCTCCTGCTTGCGGCTCGTGACAGAGATGGTTCCGCCCATCAGCTGCACGAGGCTGTAGACGATGGAGAGGCCCAGGCCGCTTCCCACGTTGTTGCGGGCGTTGCCGGGGGCTTCCTGCTCAAAGGGCTGGAAGAGGCGCTTCATAAAGTCTTCCGACATACCGATTCCGTTGTCCTCAATGATGAACTGGATATAAGCGTATCCGTTGGTTCTCTTTTCTTCCGAGATATTAACGCGGATCGAGCCGCCTGGCGGCGTGAATTTCAGAGCGTTTGACAGGAGATTCATGAGAATCTGCTTCATACGCAGCGAATCCCCGATATAGTGGCTTTCCAGAGGCTCCAGGTGACGCATCTCATAGGCAATCTCCCGTTCCAGCGTCTGCGGATAGATAATCTGGTTGATCTCCTCCACAAATGCCGTGAAATCGAAGAGGTCATGAGCGATCTCCATCTTATCCGTTTCAATCCTGGACATATCCAGAATGTCGTTGATCAGGGAGAGGAGATACTTAGACGAGGTATCAATTTTTTGGAAGCAGTCCTTTACAGTCCTGGTATCGTTAAGCTTGATCTGGCCGATGGTGCTCATGCCGATGATGGCATTCATCGGTGTCCGGATATCGTGGCTCATGCGGGAGAGGAAGTCCGATTTGGCCCGGCTGGCTGCCTGGGCTGAAACGAGGGCCTCCCGGAGCAGCTGTTCCTGGCGGGCCTGTTCCTGCCGCAGTTCATCGAGGAACTTGATCAGACAGATCGTCAGAACGTCGTCGCTGAATGGATTCTCCACGGCAATCGCGTGAATAGACAGCCAGTGGTATTTGCCGTCGACTGCCCGCCCCTGTAGTTCCATATAGACTTCCTGTTCTCCGGCTGCAAAGCGGCGAAGAAGGGCGTCACGGCCGAAGGCATTGGTAAAATCCTCCTGATAGGTGCTGTAGATTCCCGGAATGCTGCCAGCCTGAAGGTCTGTATAGCGGCCTTCCTCAGGAAATTGATACTCCAGCTGGTCATTTACAAAGCAGTGGTACGTGTCATGAGTCAGATTGACGCTCACGATCAGGGGATAGGCGGTGCAGATCGCGGCACGCAGCGAACGGTTTTCCAAAATCCGCTCCTGCTCCTGAGCCTGCTCCAGACGCATTTGTTCAGTAATATCGGTAAACACCGCCTGGATGACCTCCAGACCGTTGCTGTTGATGATTCGTCCCATCACCACATTGATCCAGGCTTCCTCCCCGTCTTTTTTGATGCAGTGGCGCCGGTAGGAGGCGGACTCTCCGTTCAGGGTGAGGCGGTCGAGAAGCGCGGAGATCCACTCCTGGTCCTGTGTGTCAACCTTTTGGAGCGGGTTCCTGACCGCCTCGCGGTACTCCGACTCCGAGGCGTATCCGTAAAATCGCCATACCATGGGATTGACCGAGATGATGGTACGGGAGGGATCGGTGGAAAACTGGAGAATACCGCAGGGGAGCGTATGGTAAAGCTGTTCTAGAAATCGGGTCTGATGTTCGTATTCCTGCTTTTTCGTGTCCAGCGCGGATTTCAAACGCTCGAAGGCCTGGCGGCCCGATTCCACCGGAAAGAGTTCGTCGTCCTGAATCTCCGAAAATGGGACAGAGTTATGAATATGTACCGTTTCCAGGCCGTCCCCCTTTTCACGGAAAATAAAGGTAGCCCTCTGCTGGATATTTAGGCAGGTCTCGGATTCGGGCTTGCTGATCAGACGGCTGACCGCCTCGCATAAGTAGGAGCCGCCTCCTAAATCGATGGAATGATACTGTTCTTCACACATGTCGCAGGCGATCATCCCGTCCCTGCCGCTGCGGAAAACAGCGGCTACTGCTTCTTTTCCCTCCGCCTTCTGGTGTTCTCCGCTGCCAAGCCATACGATGTCATCGGCAAATGTCGAAATCATGAATTCCATGTCAGAGTCGCAAAAGTACGTAGTCAGTATTTTGCGGGCCAGTGACTCTATCTCAGCCAGTGTCTTTTTACCCAAAACAATTACCTCCCGGTTTAAGCCCAAAGTATATTTCTTTTATCATAGCACAGTTTGATACCGGAAGAAAGTGCGTAAGTTGGGAAACCATTGAAAATTAAGGGATTTTGCCTTTGACATCGGAACGATAATTGGATACAATATTAAATATAAAAAGAAAGCCGGGTAAGATCAATGTATATGTGTGCCAAATGTAAAGTTTATGCCTGCAGTGCAGGAGAGAAGAAGGTGCTTCCTAAAAACTGTCCTATGAGAAATGAGCCGCTCTTGAAGGAAGCGCTGTCCGAGTATGAAAAACCGGAAAATCACGATTTTTACGTGACTTCGTCGGAGATAGAGAGTCTGGGATACGGCCAGTGGGTGAGAGTGAGGGAAACCATAGAATTTTGCAGACGTATGGGATACCGGAAGCTTGGCCTGGCGTTCTGCAGGGGCCTCCGGAAGGAGGCGGAGATCGTTTCGGATATCCTGACGAGGCATGGATTTTCGGTGGTATCCGTGATCTGCAAGGCTGGAGGGACAGACAAGAGCCGCATCGGAATCGCCGAGGAACGGAAGGTCCATCCGGGCGAATTTGAGCCGATGTGCAACCCGGTTTTTCAGGCCAGCCTGCTGAATGAGCAGAAGACGGAGTTTAATATCGCATTGGGCCTCTGTGTGGGGCATGATTCCTTCCTGTATAAGTATTCGGACGCATTTGTCACCACGCTGGTGGTGAAGGACCGCGTGCTGGCCCACAATCCGGCAGGCGCATTGTACTGCGCGGAGGGGTATTATAAAGAGAAACTGAACGGCTGATACGCGATACCGGAAGAACAGGAGTGATAACATGGAGACAGTGAGTGCAGTACAGACAAAAGATTATATCGTTTCCGCCATACGCAGCGAGATTCTGGCCGGTAATATGAGGCCGGGCGAGGAGCTGACGCAGGAATTGATCGCGGAACAGCTGGGGGTGTCGCGCATGCCGGTCAGGGAAGCGCTTCAGTCTCTGGCGCAGGAAGGCCTGATTGTGCGCCTCCCCAACCGCCATATGCAGGTTGCGGCCATGGAAGAAAAGCAGGTGAGGGACACCTTTCGCATGGCCGCCGCCATGGAGACGGAGATCCTGCTGATGATACCGGAGGAAAAGAGGGACGAGCTCCTTCTCCGGCTGTCGGAACTGGCAGAGACGGCGGGAAACGGAGAACAGAAGGCCGCCGCCGGGGCCGAGATGGCCTGGCATAGGTATGCACTGGCCAGCCTCAAGAACTCCTATATTCATCAGCTGTTTCTGCGCCTTTTAGACAGCTACGTTTCCTATGCGGTCGAGAGATTAAAACGGGGAAATGCGGCTGCGGAACTGATGACCGATGTGGGGACCGCGCTAGCGAGCGGGGATGAGGGGGCGCTGAGGGCCGCCATGAACCGTTACTACGGCCGTATGGCGGACTGCCTGCTGATCAGTAAGGAGGAAACGTATGAATAATTTGGGTAAGGTAAAGCTGCTTCCGGCCCGGGAGCAGGTAGCGTCTATCCTGAGAAAAGCCATTCTTTCCAGGGAGCTGCAGGAAGGGCAGGAGATCACGCTGGAAGGAATCGCCGAGCTGGTGGGCGTCTCGACGACACCGGTGCGGGAGGCATTTCAGATTCTGGCCAGAGACGGGCTGATTAAGCTGCGCCCCAACAAGGGGGCTGTAGTCCAGGGGATCAATGAAAAGACCATCCGGGATCACTACGAGACGAGGGCCGTCCTGGAAGGGGAGGCCGCGGCCAGGGCCAGCGCCGAGGGCGTGGATTTATCCGCGGTGGATCAGGCGTATCAGATTGCCGAAAAGGCGCTGGAGGACAACGATTCGGCGGAATACTCCAGATATAACCAGGCGTTCCATATGGGAATCTGGGAGGCGGCGGACAACGAGAAGATGAAATCGCTTCTCTCCTCCATGTGGAATGGGCTGTCCATGGGACACAAGGTGACGGAAGAGGATTATGCCAAGATTTCCATCTACGAGCACAAGAAGATTCTCGACGCCATGAAGGCCCACGACGGCAGCCGGGCCAGAAAGCTGATGAATGACCATATTATCAGAAGCATGAAGAACATCCTCACCAGATTCGAGACGGACTGATGGGATTAAATAAAGGCCGGGATTGTTGGAATTGAATAAAAATCATCACTAAAAATCGTACAAAACAACGAAATCAAACAAACGCCTTGACAAATGGATCTGCCGAGGCGTATGATTAGGATAACAAATGGATACATTATCATATATCAAATATCAAAAGAGTATCCAATGAAAAAGGAGGGGCTTTATGGATCCAGTAGTTGTTACACTGTTGTTTCTCTTGTTTGCCATTGTGATGTTCGTGTGGGAACGGATTCCACTGGCAGTCACGTCGATGATCGTGTGTATTGGCCTTGTGCTTACGGGAGTGCTGAGCACGAAAGACGCATTTGCGGGTTTTACGAACAGCAATGTCATTCTGTTTGTGGCCATGTTTATTGTCGGGGGCGCGCTTTTTGAGACGGGAATGGCCAACAAGATCGGAGGCGTGGTTACAAGGTTTGCAAAGACGGAGCGCCAGCTGATCGTCACCATCATGATCGTGGTGGGCCTGATGTCGGGCTTCTTATCCAACACGGGTACGGCGGCCGTATTGATTCCGGTCGTAATCGGTATTGCGGCAAAGTCCGGGTATTCGAGATCCAGACTTCTGATGCCGCTGGTATTTGCGGCGGCTCTGGGCGGTAACTTATCCCTGATCGGAGCACCGGGCAACCTAATTGCCCAGAGCGCCCTGCAGGAGATGGGAATGAGCTTCGGTTTCTTCGAATATGCCAAGATCGGCCTGCCTATGCTGATCTGCGGCATCATCTATTTTGCAACCATCGGTTATAAATTCCTGCCGGACAAGACGCCGACCGACGGGGACAGCACCTTCGATGAACAGGTGGACTACAGCAGCGTTCCGAAGTGGAAGCAGAGCGTATCCCTGGTTGTCTTAGTCTGTACGATATTAGGAATGATCTTTGAGAAGCAGATTGGAATCAAGCTGGAGATAACCGGATGTGTCGGTGCGCTGATCATGGTCTTAACCGGAGTTATCAGTGAAAAACAGGCCTACAAGGCCATTGACATGCAGACGATCTTCTTATTCGGCGGAACGCTGGCCCTCGCAAAAGCGCTGGAGACCACGGGAGCCGGAGCAGCCATCGCCGATTTCGTGATTGGACTTCTCGGTAAGAATGCGTCTCCGTTCCTGCTGCTGGTAGCCGTATTCATGATCTCCTGTGTGCTGACAAACTTTATGTCCAACACGGCGACGACGGCACTGCTGGTTCCGATCAGCGTCTCGATCGCAGCCGGTATGGGCGCGGATCCGAGAGCCGTTCTCATGGCAACCGTAATCGGCGGCTCCTGTGCCTATGCGACACCCATCGGCATGCCTGCCAACACCATGGTCATCTCGCCAGGCGGGTATAAATTTATGGATTATGTAAAAGCAGGGCTTCCGCTCATCGTGGTATCCACGGTTGTGAGTCTGGTGCTGCTGCCCATATTCTTCCCGTTCTATCCGTAGGAACCGGGAAATAATGATTCTAGTACTGTACATAAGCGGCCCACAAACAGCCGCAAAGTGCATATAACAAGGAGGATGTAAGAAATGAACAAGGAACAGGCTGTTGCACAGATGACAGACACCATGGCGAAGTTCGTGGCTTATTCGGGAAAGGTACTGCCCGACGACGTCTATGCGAAATTGGAAGAACTGAGAGAGAAGGAGACCAGCCCGCTGGCCAAAACCATCTACGATACCATGTTTAAGAACCAGACGCTGGCGAAGGAGCTGGACCGTCCCTGCTGTCAGGATACGGGAGTCCTGCAGTTTTTCGTGAAATGCGGAGTCCATTTTCCACTGATCGGAGAACTGGAGGCGCTGTTAAAGGAAGCGGTGATCGAGGCTACCATCAAGGCACCCCTCCGCCACAACAGCGTGGAGACCTTTGACGAGTACAACACCGGCAAGAATGTGGGAAAGGGAACGCCGACCGTATTCTGGGAGATCGTCCCGGACTGCGATACGTGCTGTATCGATACATACATGGCGGGAGGCGGCTGTACACTTCCCGGAAAGGCCATGGTGCTGATGCCGGGAGCCGGATACGAGGGAGTAACCCAGTTCGTCATGGACGTGATGACCAGCTATGGACTGAACGCATGTCCGCCTCTTCTGGTAGGCGTCGGTGTAGCTACCTCCGTGGAGACGGCGGCCCTGCTGTCCAAGAAGGCATTAATGAGGCCCCTGGGAACTCACAATCCCAACGAGAGAGCCGCCTCCCTGGAACGCATGCTGGAAGACGGGATCAATAAGATCGGCTTAGGGCCTCAGGGCATGAGCGGAAGCTATTCCGTCATGGGCGTGCATATCGAGAATACGGCCCGCCATCCATCCACCATCGGCGTGGCGGTCAACGTCGGATGCTGGTCGCACAGAAAAGGGCACATCGAGTTTGATAAGGATTTAAACTATACCATCACATCTCATAAGGAGGTAACGTTATAATGGAGAAGAAGGTATTAACGACACCGCTTCGGGCGGAAGATCTGGAAGATATCCATGCTGGAGATATTATATACTTATCCGGCCATATCGTAACCTGCCGTGATGTGGCGCACCGCAGACTGATCGAGGAAGGCCGGGAGCTTCCGGTCGATGTGAGGGGCGGAGCCATCTTTCACGCAGGCCCTATTGTAAGGCCCATTCCGGGTTCTGATGACAGGTTTGAGATGGTATCCGTAGGTCCCACCACCAGCATGCGTATGGAGAAATTTGAGAAGGAATTTATCGAGGAGACCGGAGTCAGGGTCATCGTCGGAAAGGGCGGCATGGGAGAGAAGACCATGGAAGGATGCCGGGAAGGAAAGGCGATTCACTGTGTATTCCCAGCCGGATGTGCGGTCGTGGCCGCCACCTGTGTCGAGGAGATTGAGGACGCGCAGTGGCGTGACCTGGGAATGCCGGAGACACTCTGGGTATGCAGAATCAGGGAATTTGGCCCCCTGATCGTCTCCATCGATACCCATGGAAGAAACTTGTTCGAGGAGAACAAGGTGGTGTTTAACCAGAGAAAGGACGAGGCTGTGGAGGAAATTAACAGGCACGTCAGCTTTATCAAATAAAAAATAATCAGTTTTCTGCCGGAAGAAGGCCGGTTCGCATCTGCTGCGGACCGGCCTTCTTTTCTGGTTTGCTGTATGGGGCGGAATGGGGGAACGTTCTTCCTTCGGGTCGTTTTATTCAGTGTCTTCCTCTTCATAAGGGATATATTCGCGGGATTCTCCGATTCCCTCATCGTAGAAGTATGCCGGTTCCCGGGGCGTTTTGTTTACATGGAGCTGAAAGACGTCGAACCGCTGGTAGGCTCCTGCGATATCGTGGATTCCCTTTGCCGTGATTTCATTTGCAATGTCGCAGTCGGCGTAAATAATTCCTTCCTGGTTGTTCTCAATCGATGGGCAGCACGGCTGTCCGTTAGGGCCTGCGATCATGGTGAGGGCCCAGGACTGGTTGTGGAGCCATTCCTTTAAAGCGGGATCGCCCATGGACATCTGCTCCATGGCATCCTCATCGAGGGAGGCGGAAGAACAGATATTGAATACCTTTGCCTCAAATGCGTGAGCACAGGTACGGACGCGCAGGCAGTCGGCGTAGTTGCCTTTTTCTCTGCTGGTCGGCCAGCAGGGAGGATAAACGGAGATATGTACCTGCTCTCCCTGGGCTACCAGGGCGTAACGGGCCAGAGTATTGGAATTTTCGCCGCAGATCAGGGAACCGATCCGGCCGATCTCCGTATCATGAATATTGAGCGAAGAGCCGTCGCCGAACGACCATACCAGCTTTTCTCCCCATGTGGGAAGAAGCTTTCTATGGTGGCCGATCATGTTGCCTTCCCGGTCGAACAACAGGGTGGTATTCCACATCGTCCCAAAGTTGGACGTGCTCTTTTCGCAGATACCGACGGATAGGAAGATGCTGTTGTCACGGGCAATTTTCTGCAGTTCATGAAAGGCAGGTCCTGGAACGGTGACTGCATTTTCAAACAGTCTTTTGTAAAATGGATGCTGGTCTACCGGCGGCAGGAACAGGCACCAGAGCGGGAAGGTAGGAATAAAGGATTCTGGGAATACTACGAGATCCGCGCCGTTATCTTTTGCTTCCTTTGTCAGGCGTGCGACTTTCTGAATCGTCGCATCGCGGTTTAGGAATACGGGAGCCGCCTGAACGGCCGCGGCTCTTAATTTAGGCAGTGTATCACCGATTGTGTGAGTAATTTCTTTGACTGCTTCTTTTTTAGACATAATATCTGCACTCCTTTTCTCTTTGTTGTAAGTTTGAATTGTTATATGAGCGGCGGATTATCGTACCGCCGTTTTTCTACGGGATCAGTCCCAGAATCTTCCAGTAGGGCACGCTTGCGGTCAGCGCCAGAATGCTTACGATGTGGAAGACCAGACAGAACGGCACCAGCATGGTATGGCTGAGTTTCTCATCTCCGCCCGCCGAGTTGAACGCGGCGAGAAAGTTGATGTTCTGATACTTGGTAAAGTACGGGTATACCACGCAGTAGGACGCCATGGCCGCAATCCATGGACTCATGCCTGCATGGAGACAGAACGGAGTCAGGATTACGATAAAGAGCGTGTAGCAGGTGGTCATATCTACGATGATGAAACGTGCCAGCAGGGCGACTGTGGCAATGACAAAGACGAATAAAAACGGATTGCTGATGAGACTCGCCATGGAGGCTCCGAAGGTATTACCGAGCCAGGTGTCGATTCCCACGGTGGTGATGGCGTTGGCCAGGTTGATGGCGCCGCCCATAAATGCGATAATGCTCCAGTTGATACGGCTGTTATAGTCCTTCGGCGTAATGACGCCCAGGGCCAGCAGCGTGGACATGCCTAATACGGCTGTGATGGCTGCCGGAATGTTTAAGGTGCGTTCCAGAACCCAGAAGAAGATACAGGCAACGAGCACGATCAGCGTGATCTTTTCATTTCTCGACATGGGGCCTAAGTCGGTCAGCATCTTGTTGACGTCTTCCTTTGTCAGCTTCGGAGCCTGTGTGGGCCGGTAAAGGATCCGGATGGCGAAGTAGCTGGCAATGGTACAGATAATGAGCCACGGGAGCATGGCGCGCAGCCAGAACATCCAGCTGAATTGGGCCTGTACATTTTCCGGGAGTAGTCCCATGATGATGTAGGAAAAGAAGGAGGCGCTCAATACCGCCTGGCTTAACAGCGTATAGCCTGCGTACATGGCGGACCACATGCCGGCCATGCCCTTGGAGCGGTCCTCGAATCCCAGTTTCTCGCCGATGTCGGTGGCCATGGCGCCTACGATGGACACCTTGGCAATGGTGGAGGGAATAAACGGGCCGATGATGACACCGGACCCCAGCAGGGCCAGAACCTGCCCGTTAAAGGTCGGCGGGCAGACGCGCATGATCCAGAGCGCGACTCTTGCCAGCAGTCCGCTCTTCGTTACGGCGGCGCCGATTCCCATGGCCGCGATGAGCAGCCAGACCGTGGTTCCCGAGAAACTTCCAAATGCCGTCGTAAACGGCACAATTCCTAAGAGAACCCACGTACAGCACATGATGAAGATGCACACAAAATCGGGGATTGCGTTGGTCATCCAGTTGATAATAGCCCAGATTAACAGACCCATTGTCCACATCGCCTTCTGTTCCAGCCCCCCGGGTGCGGGAATCAGAGCGATGCCAAGGCCCACAGCGATGGCGACAGCTTCGCTTATGAGCTTCTTTTTTGTCTCTTTTGTCATGATAAAAGTACCCCTTCCTTCAAGAAATGAATGACTGGGCACAGCCGTCAGTACTTCTCCGCAGCAGCAGCATCCCCCCGGATAATTATGGTTCCTCCTCTCTTTTGCCCGATAGATTTGCGATAAAAAGTAAGTATCTGTGCCTTCTCCCAATTGCATACTGCAATAGTGACAAAAATATTTGCTATATAAGGAATTATATGTGCAAAACGCCATAATGTAAAATACTAATACATTCATAGACTTATGCCTTTTTTGTTATGTATCAGGGGAAATGATTGATGCTGCAGGTGATATGAATGGAGGTATGATAATAGCCTGAGGCAGAAGCCCCAGGCCGGTGTTGGTGTGTCTATTTTTCAATTCGCCCGGCGAATTGGTGCGAGCGCCCATCATGCCCTGCATGACATAATACCTTGGGGCGCTCTGCACATCCGCCGGAGGCTTCGACATTCAGAAGTGAATTGCACCACCACTGAATAAAATTTGCCTTAACCGCCACCTAAGAGGTGGGGGAATCTGCTTGTAAATGTTGGAATGTCTTAAAATAATCCTGAACAAAGTCGCGGAACAGGATTGCGGCAGGAGAGAGATATCCCTGTGCACGCCAGGATAAGTTGATGTAGCGTCTGCACTGCGGAAAGGAGATGGGGACCAGAACGATGTTCTCCGTGCCCATGCCCTGCCAGGTGATGGAGGGGATGAAGGAGATGCCGATGCCCGCGCGGATCAGTTCCCGGACGGTCTCCGGGCTGTCGCTCTCCAGCACGACGGACGGCTCGAAACCGGCTATCTTGCAGAAGGTGTCGGTGATGGTTCGCAAGCTCTTTCCCTGCTGGAGGCATATGAATTCTTCGCCCGCCACCTCGCTTAAGTTTAAGTTCTCCCGTTTGGAGAGCGGATTGGACTCCGGCAGGGCCAGGAGAATCTCTTCCTCGATCAGGGAGGCGGAATGATCCTGCGTGCACGGCTGCATGGAGGAAAACAGGGTCAGGTCGCATCCGTCGGGTTGATTCTTGGTTAAGTCTTCCTGGATAATCTGAAGCCGTATGGAAGGATATTCATGTTTAAACGCCATGACCAGTTCCGGCAGAAGCTTGGAAGCCGCATAGAGGGAGAGCGTTACGGTACGGCTGCGCTCCCCGGCCGCATCACCGATCTCCTGCTCGATGTCTTTCAGCTCCTGTAGAATCCGGTTCGTATGCTTTAAGAGAATCTCGCCGTAGGAATTCAGGATAATGTTCTTCCCGGAACGCTCGAACAGCTGGACTCCCAGTTCCTTCTCAAGCCGGGAAATCGTGCGGCTTAAAGAAGGCTGTGCTACGTGGAGTTCTTCGGAAGCCCTGGTGATGTGCTGAAGCTCCGCGACTTTCTTAAAATAAGTAAGAGAATGAATGTCCATGAATACGCCCCCTTTTATAACAATATAGATATCATTATGTAACAAAGTATATATTGGACGTTATAAAAAGTCAATGCTATTATTTTTTTATCAGGAACGCATTTTAAGAAAGGGGAGAGCGCATGATTTGGGATAAAGAACGCCGTTCAAAGGCGGAACGGATGGAGAAGGCCGCCGGTTATGCAAGGGGAAAACGAGTCGGGACAGAAGAGATCGTTCCATTTTTAGAGAGTATTTTAAGGCCGGGTGACAGAGTTGTTCTGGAGGGCTGCAATCAGAAGCAGGCTGCATTTTTAGCAGAGGCGCTTAAGGAAGTGAATCCGGAAAAAGTCCATGATCTGAATATGATTATTCCTTCGATTTCCAGGGATGAGCACCTGGATATCTTCGAAAGAGGGATAGCGTCGGAGATCAATTTTTCCTTCGCCGGGGTACAGAGCAGGCGGCTGGCGGAAATGGTGGCGGAGGACACCGTGAAAATCGGGGCCATCCACACGTATCTGGAGCTGTACGGCAGGTTGTATGTGGATTTGACGCCCAATGTCTGCCTGATTGCTGCGGACAAAGCGGACTCAAACGGAAATTTATACACCGGCTACAACACGGAGGAGACGCCCATGCTGTCGGAGGCAGCCGCATTTAAGAGCGGGATTGTCGTCGCACAGGTCAACGAGATCGTGGGAGAGGGGGACCTTCCTCGGGTTGATATTCCGGGCGGCTGGGTGGATTATATTGTGAAGGCGGACGAGCCGTATCCCATGGAACCATTGTTTACCAGAGATCCGGCCCAGATTCAGGAGGCCCATATTCTGATGGGCATGATGACGGTCAAGGGAATCTATGCAAAGCACGGTGTGGAAAGCCTGAATCACGGCATCGGCTACAACGGCGCGGCGATTGAACTTCTGCTTCCTACTTTTGGAGATTATCTGGGACTGAAAGGGAAAATCTGTACCAAATGGGTCTTGAATCCCCATCCCACTCTGATCCCGGCTGTGGAAGCGGGCTGGGTGAAACAGGTATGCGCCTTTGGCGGAGAACTGGGGATGGAGCGGTATACCGCTGCGAGACCTGACATCTTCTTTACCGGAAAGGATGGCATGCTCCGGTCCAACAGGGCGGCCGCCCAGGTGGCAGGGCTCTATGGGATCGACCTGTTCCTGGGAGGCACACTCCAGATGGATTATGAGGGAAACTCCTCGACCGTGACGGGCGGACGGCTCAGCGGCTTTGGCGGTGCCCCCAACATGGGAAACAGCACCGGCGGGCGCCGCCATACGACAAAAGCATGGCGCGACATGGCTCCGCTGACCGGTTCCATGGCCTCCGGGCGGAAGCTGGTGGTTCAGATGACAAAGAGCCAGAGCAAATACGGCCCGGCCTTTGTGCCGGAACTGGATGCCGTTCGGATCGGCAGAAAGGCCGGCATGGATGCGGCTCCTGTCATGGTCTACGGAGAGGATGTGACTCACGTGGTGACGGAGCAGGGAATCGCCTATCTCTACCAGGCGCAGAACGCAGAAGAGCGCACGAAGATGCTGGGGTGTATCGCACAGGGAACGCCGGTGGGCTCCATGGTGGGCAGCGGGGAGATCGAACGTATGCGGAGAGAAGGAAAGGTAGCGTATCCGCAGGATCTTGCCATCTCACCTGACGCGGCGAAGCGTGAACTCTTAGCGGCGAAATCTTTGGAAGAGATTGCCGATCTGTCCGGCGGTTTATATCGTGTGCCGGAGCAATTTAGAAAAAAGTCTGAGTGACGGTCTGGAGGGAAAGGGAGTTGGCTACAAAAAAACAGGAAGAACTGTTGATTTTAAAGGATAAACTACGTAAGGGAGGCGGTGAAAAGGCTATAGAAAGACAGCACTCGGCCGGGAAGATGACCGCCCGTGAGCGGCTTCTGGCGCTGTTTGATGAAGGAAGCTTTGTGGAGACAGGCTTATTTGTGAAACACCGCTGTACGAATTTCGGCATGGAGAAGAAGGCGTCCCCGGGAGAGGGCGTCGTAACAGGCTATGGAACGGTGAATGGCAGGCTTACATATGCCGCTGCCCAGGATTTTACCGTGATAGGCGGTTCTCTGGGAGAAATGCATGCAGACAAGATTGTAAAGACGCAGGAGGCAGCCATGAAGACGGGAGCCCCCATGATCTGCATCAATGACTCGGGGGGAGCGCGCATTCAGGAAGGTGTGGATGCCCTGGCGGGCTATGGACGTATCTTTTATAACAATACTATGGCTTCCGGGGTGATTCCCCAGATATCCGTGATCATGGGACCGTGCGCCGGCGGCGCTGTGTACTCGCCGGCCCTGACGGATTTTATTTTCATGGTAAAGAATACGAGCCAGATGTTTATTACCGGTCCTTCAGTAATCGCGGCCGTCACGGGGGAGTCGGTGACAGCGGAGGAGCTGGGGGGAGCGAGGACCCATAATGCGATCAGCGGAGTGGCCCATTATATGGCGGAGGATGAGGGCAGTTGTATCCGGCAGATCAAAGAACTTCTGGGCTATCTCCCTCAGAACAACATGGAGAACCCGCCGGAAATGGATCTGGGAGACGACTGGAATCGTATGGCTGACTCCTTAAATGAGCTGATACCTGAGAATCCGGGTAAGCCCTATGACATGAAGGCTGTCATCGAAGCCCTGGCAGATGGCGGTCAGTTCATGGAATATCAGGAGTATTTTGCTCCCAATCTCATTACAGGATTCATTCATATGGGAGGACGGAGCACAGGAGTGATTGCAAACCAGCCAAAGGCCATGGCGGGCTGCCTGGATATCAATGCCTCCGACAAGGCCGCGCGTTTTATCCGTACGTGTGATTCCTTTAACATACCGCTCCTTACACTGGTGGATGTGCCGGGATTTCTGCCCGGTACGATGCAGGAGCACAATGGAATTATCCGTCACGGCGCCAAGATGCTGTACGCTTACAGCGAGGCAGTAGTACCAAAGATAACGGTAATCACGAGAAAATCATACGGCGGGGCCTATATCGGAATGTGCTCCAGACATCTGGGAGCCGACGCGGTCTTTGCGTGGCCGGATGCTGAGATTGCAGTAATGGGAGCCGATGGGGCTGCTAACATTATCTTCTCCAAAGAGATAAAGAACACTTCCGACGGAGTGTCCAGGCGGAAGGAAAAGATCGCCGAGTACCAGGAGGCAATGATGAATCCGTATGTGGCTGCTTCCAGAGGATATGTGGATGACGTCATCTTGCCGGCCGAGACGAGAAAACACGTTATCAGCGTGCTGGAGGCGTTCCGCGGCAAGCGGGTTCAGAAAATGCCGAAAAAGCATGGAAATATTCCACTGTAGGAGGTGTGTCATGTTTGGTGATAGTGTGACTGTGGCGGATACGCTGTTGATTTCCGGATTCAGTATAATGATTGTGTTTCTGGTGCTGCTTCTGCTCTCCTTAATGATTGATTTCTGCGCCTGGCTTTTAAGACGGCGGGAGGGTGTGCCTTCCTCACAGGAGCCCGGCGCCGGGCCGACAGCTGGAAACAAAAGCGATGCGGTACTTGTCGCTGCGGCGGTTGCTGCATATCTGGCGGCGGATCCGGACGAAATTGTGGTGCGGAGAATTACCAGAGTGGAAGACTATGACAGCGCGTGGGCCAGAAATGCTCGACAGGAATCCATACGATAAAGAACAGGAAAAGGAGTTAAAACCATGGGAATAAAAATATTTCGGATCGTGCTTGACGGTGTGGTTCATGAGGTGGAAGTGGAAGAGATTCACCGGAATGCGCAGGACGGTGGTTATGCGGCGCCGGCGAGGCCTGTTTCGCAGAATCAATCCGCAGGAGGAACTGGAGCAGCTGCAGAGCAAAAGAGAAACGGCGCCTCCGCAGGCGGTGAAGTGATCACCGCGCCTCTTCAGGGAATCGTTCTGGGGGTTCCGGCAGCTTCCGGACAGACGGTAAAATGCGGCGAAGTGCTGGTCATCATCGAGGCAATGAAGATGGAAAATGAGATTATCGCCCCGCGCGACTGCACGGTGACCTCCATCATTACCTCAAAAGGCGCTTCCGTGGCAGCAGGGGATCCGCTGCTCGAAATCTCTTAAGGAGGCTAAAAGGATGAATGGAATTTTACTGGAGTTCTGGAAGAGCAGCGGATTTTCACAGCTGTTTCAGTGCGATACCGTGCTGTTTGGCCTGCATATGCCCGGCGAACTTATTATGATCGCAATTTCCTGTCTCTTTCTCTATCTGGCGATTCATAAGGGATATGAGCCTTATCTTCTCATTCCCATTGCGTTCGGTATGCTTCTGGTGAATCTTCCGAAAACCGGCCTGATGGCCGCCGCGGTGGGGGACGAAAATGGAGGCCTTCTATATTATTTATACCAGGGAACCAATTTAGGAATCTATCCGCCGCTGATCTTTCTGTGCATCGGCGCAGGGACGGATTTCGGTCCGTTACTGGCCAACCCGCGGAGTCTCCTTTTAGGGGCAGCGGCCCAGCTGGGAATCTTCTTAACCTTTATCGGAGCGATTATGCTGGGCTTTGTGGGAACGGAAGCCGCGTCCATCGGAATTATCGGAGGCGCGGATGGGCCGACGGCGCTTTACTTAACCAGCAAGCTGGCCCCGCATCTGCTGGGAGCCATTGCCATCGCGGCTTATTCCTATATGGCGCTGGTACCTATTATACAGCCGCCGATTATCCGTCTCCTCACGACAGAGAAAGAGCGGAAGATCAAGATGGAGCAGTTGAGAGCGGTCGGTAAAACGGAGAAGATCGTATTTCCTATCGTGGTAACCTTATTTACGGTCCTGCTTCTGCCGTCGGCAGGCGCGCTGATCGGCATGCTGATGCTGGGGAATTTAATAAAAGAATCAGGCTGTGTCCCACGCCTCGTGGATGCATTACAGAATTCCCTGATGTATATTATCTCTGTCTTTCTGGGTATTACTGTTGGGGCAAAGGCCAGCGCGGACGCATTTCTGCGGGTGGATACGTTAAAGATCATTGTTCTGGGCCTGATCGCATTTTCGGTGGGAACCGCCGGAGGTGTACTGCTTGGCAAGGTGATGTGTAAACTGTCTAATGGCAGAGTGAACCCCATGATTGGCGCCGCAGGCGTTTCCGCGGTCCCGATGGCGGCCCGCGTGGTACAGAAGGAAGGCCAGAAATACAACCCCTCCAACTTTTTACTGATGCACGCCATGGGCCCCAATGTGGCTGGTGTCATCGGCTCGGCGGTGGCGGCCGGAATGCTCCTGCTATTTTTCCAGTAGCAGGAAACGTCGTTCTCTGATCCGTATGCCCGCCTTTCCTTCCCAGGGCAGACCGGTGAGAGAGACAGTATGTATGGGAACTATATTTGCCAGTAGATTCTGGCATCAATCCATTGTATAATAAAATCAGCCGGCAGGTCATGGTATGGCCTGCCTTCTGATTTTATTTTATTGGGAGGAATCCGGAATTCGGTTTTCTTACTATGGAAGGAATTTAATTATGTCAGAGAATAAAAGTGGTTTGGAAATAGAGATGAATACAGATACGGTGTCCCCCAACGGATTTCTTCCGTACGCCCTTTCTAAGGAGATCGTCCGTGCATTGGAGCTCCTGGGGTATCACGAACCAACGGAGATACAGCGGGAAGTGATCCCTGCGGTTCTGGAAGGAAAGAATGTGGCGGCACGGTCCAGGACGGGGACGGGAAAGACGGCGGCATTCGGTATTCCGCTCTGTGAAAAGATTGTCTGGGAAGAGAATCTTCCGCAGGCGCTGGTTCTGGAGCCCAGCAGGGAACTGGCGGTCCAGGTGAGCAGCGAGCTGTTTCACATAGGACGAGGCAAACGCCTGAAGGTCCCGGCGGTCTTTGGCGGTTTTCCGATTGATAAGCAGATACGCACGATCAAACAGAAGTCTCACATTGTCGTGGGAACTCCGGGCCGCGTCATGGATCTGATTCAGAGGGACTGTTTAAAACTCACCGGGATCCGGTATCTGGTCATCGACGAGGCGGATCTCATGCTGGACATGGGGTTCCTGGACGAGGTGAAACAGATCATGGCTCTTCTGCCGAAAGGCGGAACTGTTCTTCTGTTCTCAGCTACACTGGATGAGAAGGTGCGGCTCCTGGTGGATGAGTATATGGCGGACGCCGTCATGATTGCCCCGGAGGCGGATACAGAGGAAGAGGAGCCCGCGATCTCCCAGGCGGTATACCGCACGGACCAGGAAGAGAAATACGACCTGCTGAAACAGGTTCTGATTCTGGAAAACCCGGAGAGCTGCATGATATTCTGCGGAACCAGAGAGATGGTAAATGTGCTCCTTCAGAAGCTTAAGAGAGACCGGATATTCTGTGGGATGATTCATGGAGAAATGGAGCAGAGGGAGCGTTTAAAAACAGTGGACGCTTTCCGGAGAGGCGGATTCCGCTATCTGATCGCAACCGATGTTGCGGCCAGGGGGATTGATTTCGATAAGATCGATCTCGTAGTGAATTATGATTTCCCGGGCGGCCGTGAGACCTACGTACACCGCATCGGCCGGACAGGAAGAAACGGAGAAAAGGGGAGAGCCGTAAGTCTCCTGTGTGAGAACGAGGAGCGGATGCTTCATATGGTGGAAGCCTATATGGGGCGCGAACTTCCGGTGACTTCATGCCCCGAACCGGATGAGGAGATGACGAAGGCCTTTTGGGCGCGTCAGAGGGAGAGGCGGGCTCCGAAAGCGCAAAAGGGAGCCGCCTTAAACGCTGGAATCACGCGTCTTTCAATCGGGGGCGGGAGAAAATCGAAGATGCGCGCAGTGGACATTGTGGGGACGATCTGCAATATCGATGGGATTGGGGCGGAAGATATCGGTATTATTGACATCAGGGAAAGCCTGACATACGTGGAGATTCTAAACGGTAAAGGTCAGGAGGTACTGGAAAAGCTTCAGGAAAAACCAATTAAGGGCAGGCTGCGGAAAGTGAGGATCGCGCGCAGATGAGTATGACGCTGGTGGATATGGCATGCATTACGCTGCGGGTGATGTGCTGCTGCTGCGTATTCGCATTTTTCCTGTTTTTCTCATTCAAATCGCGGCTGCGGCTGGGATACTGGAGGTCGGCTGCACTGTTTCTGTTTGATATAACGGTGACCGCGGCAGTTACCATCCTGTTTCTCGTTCCGGGATCGCCGCTGCGGGAGTATAACATTTATGGGATATGTCTGTGGCTTCTGGTGTCGGTGGTGGTATTCCGGATTGTGATAAAGGGCAGCGCCTTTGAAATCCTTTTTATAGTGCTGGTGACGCTGAATTTATATGTAAATATTGTGGCGATTGCAAAGGTGATCGGGAATCTGCTGAACCTGGATTCCGCGGCGGAGACGACGAAGATGGTGCTGGTTCTGGCCGTTTTGGCGGCCTATACGCCTCTTTTGCGGCTTTTAATGGCAAAGCTGTATAAGCAGGTGATTGATTTTCGGCTGTCACTTTCTTTCTGGAACTATATCTGGATTATTCCGGCGCTGACGTACTTGATATTCTATGTGAAAATTGTCAATGATTACTGGATAACCGGGGTCCATACGGGGCCGGGTGACGTGGTTTTCGTGATTCTCTGGTCGTTTGCCACCTATGCATTCTTTTACGTGACGCTGCAGATGTTAATTCAGGCGTACAAGGGAATTACGGCGGTACAGCAGGCGGAAACGGTTTCGGCCCAGCTCACGCTGCAGAAGGAGCAGTACGGTAAACTTCTGGAGAGCATCGAAAAAACGTCGCGGCTGAAGCATGACTGGCGGCACCATCTCCTGTCCATCAACGGATTTGTGGAGGCGGAGGATATAAAAGGGCTGAAGGAATATGTAAAAGAGCTGATTCCGGAGTATATAGAGGGAACAGAGACTTCCATCTGCCGGAACCATATTGCCGATGTCATACTGCGCCATTACGCGGCGGCAGCGGAGGCAGCCGGGATCCGGCTGGATATCAGCGCGGATCTTTCGGAGATACCGGATGTTTCCGATATGGATTTGTGCATTATTTTCGGCAATCTTTTAGAGAACGCGCTGGAGGCGTGCAGCGGTATGGAGGACGGCGCCGGTCATGTGGAGATTCAGGCGGAAATGAGAGGGAAACAGCTGGTCCTTCAGATTCAGAATACATATCAGCGGGATGTAATTTTAAAGGATGGGAAGTATTACTCCACAAAACACAGCGGAGTGGGGATTGGTCTCTCCTCCGTGGAGAAGGTTGTGGATAAGTATCATGGAATCATGCGGGTCAGCTTTGACGGCGTAATTTTTAAGGTCCAGATTCTGCTTTTCTGAATAGGATGCCATTAGAACATCATATCAGATGGGAGAAATCTATGAATCGAAGAGTACTGTTGGAACCGGCGGCGGAGACTGTCTGTATTGAGAATTCAGTTCCGCCGCTGATTTTTGAACTGCCGCCGGAAGAGGGACGCCGGGTGCTGGAGAAGGCCCAGGACGCGCCGGTCTACATGTATCCGGCCCAGGTGGAGGCTTCCATGGTCGAGACAGGCCATTGGGGAAGCATTCCCG
Organism: Hungatella hominis; assembly: GCF_014288005.1. Taxonomy (NCBI): domain Bacteria; kingdom Bacillati; phylum Bacillota; class Clostridia; order Lachnospirales; family Lachnospiraceae; genus Hungatella; species Hungatella hominis. The sequence continues at coordinate 718,510 of NZ_JACOPB010000002.1, read as the reverse complement.
TATACCGGGTAACACCGATAAACAGTGAATTTGCAGAAAATGTGATTTTCTACATTCACGGGGCCGGATGGGTATTCGGGAGTTTCCATACGCATGAGAAGCTGGTGAGAGAGCTGGCCGCCAGGACCGGCTGTACGGTCATTTTCCCGGAATACACCCGGTCTCCCGAGGCGTGTTATCCGACCGCCATTGAGCAGTGCTACAGTGTACTCTGCCAGCTGCCCCAGCTGTTTGAACAGATGGGAAGAAGGCTGAATGGTAATACATTGACCGTGGCCGGAGACAGCGTGGGCGGTAATATGGCGATCGCCATGACGCTGTTCTCCAAATACAGAAGGGGGCCGGCTATCCACAAGCAGCTTCTCTATTATCCCGTGACCAACGCCTGTTTCGATACGGCGTCGTACTGTGAGTTTGCGGAGTGCTACTATTTATACCGGGCGGGCATGATGTGGTTCTGGGATCAGTACACCACATCGGAATGCTGCAGAAACCAGATCACCGCATCTCCGTTAAGGGCATGTACCGATCACCTTACCGATCTTCCGCAGGCCATGATCTTAAACGGCCAGGCGGATGTGCTGAGAGACGAGGGTGAGGCCTATGCCGAAAAGCTGCGGGCGGCAGGCGTGTCAGTGACGGCGCTTCGTTTCCAGGCGACCATCCATGATTTTGTCATGCTGAATGCGCTGGATCAGACCAATGCGTGCCGGGCGGCGATGGACGTTTCCACGGAATGGATCAACAGGAAGAATATGGAGTGGTACCAGGACAACGAAGAGCGGTCAGCAGATCAGTGATATAGGGAGAGTTCCCGTTTATGTATGAGTATTTCTGCGTAAACGGGAACTCACATGGTGAAAGTGTGTAGTGAATGCACAACGAATAAACATTTCGTAAAATGCGCGATCAGGATAAAATGACATGGAGGTATGTTCAGTTGAATAGAAATACATATTTAAAGCTGCGTCTGGAACGCCAGCATTTTACAAAGCCCGCCGGGAAGAAGGAATATGGAGTGCTGTTTAAGCAGATGTCTCCCGTACTCTGCGTATACTGGAGCTGTCCGGGCTCTCCGCCGGAGCTTTTATACCGCGCGGCATTTGACGACAGGAAGTATTGCTATAAGATGAGGGGAAGCCGTACTATTTTAAGGGAAGATTCCAGAATGGTAATATTGCCTACATTTATGCGGACGAACTGGAGCTGTTCGCGGCTGTCTATCGGAAGGACAAGCCTCTTACGGATACGGAACTGGAACTCTTTGAACTTCTGAACCGGGAAGGCCCGATGACGATCCATGTGATGAAGGAGTTCACGGGTATGCTGACGAAGGAGATCACGCCCGCCCTGCACCGCCTGCAGGAGAAATTCCTCGTATTCGAAGATCAGGCGGACAGCGAATGGGATCGCGCCTGGTATCCGTTCGAATCTGAGTTTCCCGATGTGAATCTGGAACGGTATACGAAGGAGGAGGCGGAAGAGGAACTGGTAAGGCGGTTTGTGTGGCTGAATGTCTGGATTGACGCGGCCATGGTGAGGTCCTTCTACAGGCTTCCATTAAAGGAAATAAAAGGCGTGCTGGAACGGCTGGAATCAAATGGAACGCTGGCGCCGTATGAAGGGGGATACGTCCGCAGAGAGGACTTACAGCTGCTGGAGGGGGATCCGTCTGATACAGTGGAGAATGTACCAAAGGAAACGGAGAAACATTCCGTTTTTATTCTCCACAAAAATGATTTTCTGGTGAAGTCCAATGAGCATTGGCTGAAGGATACATTTACACACCCGGAATACGATGTGCTGGGATATCTGCTGATTGATGGTGCGTTTAGAGGATGCCTGCTGGGGCATTTCCGGAACGGGCCCTTTGAGCTGGAGGATGTGGCGCTATGGACAGAAACCGGGGGAGAGGAACCGGTTTGCCTGAGGAATGAGGCTGCTGATGGATTAAAGGCGGCATTAAAAGAGGATATTCTAAATGCAGTGGAGCTTCTGTATGATCCCGGGATCAGCCCGCTGAAGCGGTATATGGGGGAAATGCTGTAACAGTTCAGATGGCGGGAGAATATTTCAATTCGGGCTTGACTCTCACACTGTGGTACGGTCTATAGTGATATTGAGCTCAAAAACACATATATGTGAGGTGACAAAATGTTGAAGATTGGTGATTTTTCAAAGCTGTCGAGAATCAGTATCCGTATGCTGCGCCATTATGATGAAATCGGCCTTATGGAACCAAGAGTAGTCGATCCCGCCACCGGTTACCGGTATTATGGGGAGGACCAGCTCTCCGTGGCGGGGCAGATCCAGAGCCTGAAATCCATGGGATTTGGCCTGACGGTTATCCGCGAAATCTTAAACTGCTGCGGCGGACCGGAGGAAATGGAAAAGTTTCTCCGGGTTAAGAAGAAAGAGCTGGAGGACCAGCTGGGCGACATCGGTACGAAGCTGCAGCTTCTTGATAACACCATCGAATGGATCAGAGAGGATGGAAATATGATGGATTATCAGGTAACGTTAAAAACTCTGCCGGAGAGGTATGTCGCAAGTGTCAGAAAAGTGATTCCGGCCTACGACCAGGAGCATATTTTATGGGGAATTCTCCATGGGGAGACGGGCAGTCAGAATCTGCAGATGGCATCCCCGGTGTATGGATTGGCTGTCTTCCACGATGAAGGTTACAAGGAGCAGGATGTGGATGTGGAGATTCAGATTTCTGTTGCAGGAACATATAAGGACACGGAGCATGTGAAATTTAAGACCGTGCCGCCTGTGCTGATCGCTTCCGCTACCTACCAGGGAAGCTATGCACAGATTACCAGAGTCAACGAGGCGGTAGCCCGCTGGATTCACGACAACGGTTACGAGTACGATGGTGCTTCGTTCTGCATCTACCATGTCAGCCCCCACGACACATCGGATCCGGAGAAAATGGTGACGGAGGTGTGTTATCCGGTGAGGAAGAAATAGTTAAGGAAACAAAGGCGGCGCCAGCAGAATCTGGGTCAAATCGCCGCTCAGCCGTATTTCCCATCCATCAAAGCCGGAGGGCGGCTTTAAAAATGATTCCCGGTCCGTCTCGGTCAGCTGCCGGTAGGGAGGAGCCGCCTCGGCTATTACGATGGGAATGCCAGCGTCGTTGGGGCTTACATAGCCGGAGCTGTCAATCTGAATCCTGGAACCGGCGGCCAGCGGCCCTACGATCCTGACGATGGAGTTTTGCGAGGAGAGATAGACACCGTTTGTGATGACCCGTGTGTTTTCGGCCCGGAGCTCTCCGCTGTTGTAGATGCCCGGTGCGTACAGGGCGGCGGTGTTCGTGCCCTCACCGCCGAAATCCCCGGTTGAGGAGAGGGTGACGCTGGACTGCTCTGCGTTATAGATGCCGCCTCCCGCGTCCGAGCTGTTTCGGCTGACGGTGCCGCCGGTGATCAGCAGGGCTGCGCCGGTATCGTTGTAGAAGCCGCCGCCGTAGACGGCGTGGTTATCCAGGATTTCACCGCCGTTCATGGCAAATACACTCCGGTCACGGAGCCAGACGCCTCCGCCGTAGCGGGAGGAACGGTTGTCATGGACAGATCCGCTCAAGAAGGTGAGACGTGACTGCCCGGAAGCGGCAATACCGCCTCCGCGGGAGGAGGCCGTGTTATGGTTTATCTCGGTCCCGTTTAACGTTATGACGGCAGGCAGGTCAGCGGCGGTGTTCTTAAACCACAGCCCGCCGCCGGACCCGGAATCGCCGCTTTGCGCCGTATTGTCAGACAGGCGGCTATCAAGAAACGTCACGGCTCCGCCGAAATTCGTGAGCAGATAGATGCCGCCTCCGGTCCCCGCGGTATTGCCGCTGACAGCAGATTCGGTGATCAGGAGGTCCGCCCCCGCGGTGGGCGCCAGACAGCAGATGCCGCCCCCCGTCCCTGCGGCCGTATTGGCGGCAATTGTGACGCCATCCGTCACGATCATACGGTCTCCGCAGTTTGCTCCGTAAAAGAAGACGGCGCCTCCGTGAACGGCGGTATTCCCGGAAAGAACGACTGATCCATCCAGCACGAGAAGCGAGGGCGCGCTGTCTCCCGGCCGGTATCCCGAAAATGAGATGCCTCCGCCTGTAAAATGCGAAACATTGTCCGTGATCCGCGCCTGTTCCATGACAGCCAGGGTGCCGCCGAGGCAGGGGATTTCGGAAGTGAAACTGAGTCCGCCTCCGTTCAGAGCCGAATTGTGGTCGATCACGGCCTGGTCTGAGATGGAGATGCAGTCGTCGGGACTGCTTAAGGAGACCGCCGCCCCGCCGCCGTTTGCCCGGGTGGAACAGCCGGTGATCCTTGCGCTGCCGTTCATTTCAAAGCGGTTCGTACAGCCGGTGCCGCCGCAGATCCGGACTCCGCCGCCGTCGCTGTAGGATCTGTTATTTTTTAACACGGACTGCGTATCCAGACAGAGGGAGCCGTCCGTCACGCAGATGAGGGAACGCGCCAGCACGGAAGCCGGATCATGGTCCTCCGAACGACCGTCGAGGGTGATGTTTGCAAGCCGGAGGGCGCCGCCTCCGAAGATCCGGAACAGAAAGCCGTCATAGCCCGGATCCTTGAACAGCGTATGAAGGGAATACGGCGCAAGACTTTCTATCGCAACATCATACAGGATATTCAGCTGGGAAGTGAGGGGGAAATCAGCGGTTATCTGTATGGAGGGTTCCTGACGGTACAGCGCGGCGGCCAGCTGTGCCTGATTCGATACGTGTGCCATGTTGCTTCACCTGCTTTCTCATAGATATATCATTTTATGCGGAGGCCGAAGCTCGTGATACCGGAAGGAACAGGGGAAATTGTCATTTTCAGTCCGGGATGCTATAATAGAATCCATTAAAGAATAAATAAGAATTGGATAAAAACTGGATTGGGGAAATATGAAAAAAGTCTGGAAAATGGAACGCTACCGTAACGCGTCCATTCAGAAAAAACTTACTTTATCGACTTGGCTGGTGGCAATTATACCGATTATGATAATTTTTGCCATCGTTTTTTTCGTGTTTATAAATGTCAGCGTGGAGAATTCAAAACGCCAGTCTCAGATGCTTTTGGACAAGACGGTGGAAGAACTGGATTCGTATTTCGCACAGGCACAGGAGGGCATGAATCTGATGGTAACGGACATCAATGTACAAAATGCCATTGATGATTACGTGACGGGAACCTATAAGGAAAAGCTGGATTTAAGGGATTTTATCAGGAACCGCCTGACCAATATGAGCACTGTGGGAAGACGAACAGGCGCGATATCCATCTACATTAAGGAGGCCGATAAGACGTTTTCCAGAGACTTTTCCGACAAGGATCTATCGGCGGCCTGTGCCGGTGCGCCCTGGTTTGAGGCACTGCTGGCGGGGGATACATCCTTTGTCCGGGAGGACGGAGATTCCCTGCAGGACGGGAGGCCGGTCTGGATTCTGGCGTCCAATATAGTCAGCGTCAAGAACGGAGAGGTACAGGGTCTGGTCTATGTGGAGCTGGATAAACAGAAGATGATTCAGCCTTTTTACGATCTGGTGGAGGGCAGCGGGGATGAGATCATCTGCAGTGGAAACGAGATTATCTCCGACTCCTACAGGGAAGGCGGCCATTTCGTCCCGGTGTACTCCCATTCCTCGGCTCTTGGGCAGGACGTGGAGTTCCGGCTTCAGTTAAAGGAACTGCAGAGAGGCTACGGCGCGGCCCTGATTTATTTCCTGATCGGCATGGTAGTCCTTATTATCCTGATCTATCTCAGCGACAAGCTGCTGGCGGACTGGTTTTCCAGGAGAATCATCACGCTGCGGGATGCGACGAGGGAGATCGCCACAGGGAATTTAGACGTGGTCGTCTGCGATGATCATCCCGATGAGATCGGAGAACTGGTACAGAGCTTAAATACCATGGTAAAGGATATGAAGCGCCTGATTGAAAGCGAGTATCTGGTCAAAATTGAAAGCCAGCAGGCTACTCTTAAGGCGCTTCAGAGCCAGATTAACCCTCATTTTATCTACAACACGCTGGAGAGCATCTCCATGCTGGCGCTGATTCGGGATAATTATGAGATTGTGGATATGGCACAGGCATTTTCCATGATGATGCGCTATTCCATGGAGCCGTCCACCCTTGTGGCGGTCAGAGAAGAGGTCGAGAATGTGCGGAATTTCGTGACCATACAGAAAATCCGTTTCCCGGACCGTTTTCTCGTGGAATACGCAATAGATGAGGAGTGCATGGCGGAAAAGATTCCGAGACTGACCATGCAGCCGCTGGTGGAAAATGCATTTAAACACGGTTTCGAGGATACGCCGGAGCACAAGCGCCTGCTGGTTTCCGTTTTAAAGCGGCGTGGGTTCCTTGTAATCAGGATTTTTAACGACGGTATGGCGGTTCCGGCAGAGCGCATCGCCAGAATCAGGGAACTGTTAATGCCGGACAGCCAGGAGGAGACTCTGGATTGTTTTGCGCTGCGGAATTTAAGCAGGCGCCTGAAGCTTCTGTTTGGGGGAAACAGCCGGGTGACGCTGCGTTCGGGAAATGGAATTGGAACGATTGTTTCGTTGAGAATTCCGCTGCGGAAAGAGGGGGAAGAGGACGATGATAAAGATTTTGATCTGTGACGATGAGGCGATCATACGACAGGGGATCAGAAAGATTCTGGAGAATTTCTACGGGGATATCGAGGTGAGGGAGTGCGGTGACGGCATGGAGGGTTATAAGACCATGGCTGTGTGGAATCCGGATGCGGTCATCACGGATATCCGCATGCCGGTGTTGGACGGGCTGGCCATGATCGAGAAGGCGCTGGCCGCGGGAATTACGACCCAGTATGTGGTGATCAGCGCGTATCGGGATTTTGAGTATGCCAGAACGGCGATCCGGTGCGGAGTGCGGGAATACATTTTAAAGCCGGTCAACCGTTTTGAACTGACAGACTGCACCTCGCGCCTCCTGGGGATCAGAGAGCAGGCGGAGACGAAGGAAGAGAAGGGGACGGTGCCGGAGGAGAGCGGAAGCATCGGCAGGGCGGTCCAGTACATAGAAAATAATTTTTACCGCAACATCAGCCTGGAGGAGGTCAGCCAGGTGGTTCACATGAACACGGCCTACTTCTCCACGCTGTTTAAAAAACAGACGGGGAAAAAGTATATCGATTACGTAACGGACTTACGCATGGAAAAGGCGAGAAAGCTGATTTTAAATACAGATTTAAAAATCGTGAATATCGCGGAAATGGTAGGATACAGCAGCACAAAGCATTTTGCACGAATCTATAAGGAGAAATACGGAGTCACACCCAATGGGGAGAGATAAAGTGCACAATAATCATGCATAATAAACTTAAAAACTATAAAAACAGCACTAAAACAAAATTTTGGGTCCCTTCTCTTTTGATCAGCCTCTGTTATAATGAGAGTATAAAAGTTAAGCGGAATGAAGCAAACCGAAATAGAAAAAAGGAGGATTTTTTTATGAAAAAAACGCTTGCTGTTGTACTGTCAGCCGTAATGGTCAGTGGGTTAGCCTTAAGTGGATGCGGAGGTAACAACACATCAGCTACCACCGCCGCGCCGAAGGAGACGACGACTGCCGCACCGGCGGAGACGAAAAAGGAAGAGACGAAAGGGGAAGGCGCATCCGGAGAACAGGTGACGATCACCATGAGCAACTGGCTGGAGGCGGAGGAAGCCACTTCAGATATTTTCAAAGAGCTTCTGAATGATTTCATGGCGGCCAATCCCGACATCAAGGTGGAGTCCCAGGCGATCCCGTTCAACCAGTATAAGGATCAGGTCTTAATCGCAGGAACCTCCGGCAATGCAGCCGATGTCATCATGGGAAATTCTCAGATGATGAGCGCATTTAACGGAGCGGGAATCCTGGCAGAACTGGATGATCTGGCCTCCGGAGATGTGCTGGACGATATTTATCCCGGCTATTTATCGGGAACGACGTATGGCGGAAAGGTAAAGGCCTTATCCTGGGCACCGCATCCCATCGCCATGTATTACAATAAGGACTTATTTACCAAGGCCGGTTTAGACCCGGAAAAAGCGCCGGCAACATGGGAAGAGATGACGGAAGCGGCCAGGGCCATTGCTAAGCTCGGAAAAGACGATGCAGGCAATACACTCTATGGCCTGGGAATCCCAACCGGCAAGGTAGCCCACACCGGTACCGTGTTTAACGGCATTTTCTATACGTACGGCGGTCATTTTGTTGACGACAGCGGAAACGTTGATTTAAATAACGAAGGCAATGTGGAAGCGCTCACGTGGACCAAACAGCTGGTGGATGAAAAAGTAATTCCGGCAGGTCTGGAAATCAAGGATTTAAGAGGTTTATTTGCATCAGGCCAGATCGGCATCATCTTCGATGGCGATATGGGACGCAGCGCATTCAGAAGCAGCAGCGGACTGGGAGAGGATTTTGACAAGAAGATGGGAATCGCCGTGATTCCGACAGGAAAGACCGGACGCAGTGAGACGGTGTATACAGAGCATCAGCTGGGTGTATTTGCAAAATCAGAGCATAAAGAAGCAGCAGTCCGCCTGGTGGAATATTTAATCGGAAAGGATGCCATGGTGAAATACCACAAATCCAACGCAGTGCTTTCCGCAAGAAAATCCATAGCGACTCTTCCGGAGATGAACGAAGATTACTTCATGGAAGTATTTAACAAACAGTCTGAGACGGCCAGCCCGCTTCCGGCTACCAATGCGATGTTTGACAATGCCATGAATGAGGTGACAAAGGCGATCGAACGGATCGTTGTCAATAATGAAGATATTAAAACCGTACTGGAAGAAACCAATAAGACGATCAAAGAAATGTACGGTCAATAAGAATGGAACTGAACTCATCAGTCTGAACGATCACTCGCCCGCACTGCGCGCGAGCCACCGTAGCAATCAGGAGCGGCTGCAGATCATCCTGCATCCGCTCCCTTTGTATCTATTGGAGGTTGTATTATGGGTGAAATAACGCGAAAAAAGAAAAAAATTAACTGGTTCATGGTGATGCTTCTGGTACCCGCTCTGGCGATGCTGACAGTCACCATCATCATCCCGGTTTTTGTAGTGGTTGGAATGAGCTTTTTTCATTACAATCTGCTTGATATGGGTAATATTAGATGGAACAATTTTTCCAATTATAAAGCGGTCTTTACCGACTCGGAGTTTATCAGGACCTTCGGGAGAACGCTGGTCTATGTGTGCGGGACGGTCATCGCCCAGTTTTTTATAGGTTTGGGGGTGGCGCTGCTGCTGAATAGCGGAAGCCTCAGAGGAAGAAAGGTGTTCAGAAGCCTTTTATTCCTTCCGTGGACGATCCCGTCGCTGGTGGTGGCGGTCACCTGGATGTTTATCTTTCAGCCGCAGTACGGCATTGTCAATTACCTTCTGGGTCTGGGGGATTACAGCGTCCTGGGAAGCCCGAAGACGGCCATGCTGGGCGTTATCATTTCGGCGGTATGGAAACAGATGCCGCTGATGATGATCATGCTTCTCTCCGGACTGCAGACCGTGCCGGAGGACTTAAAAGAGGCGGCGGAGATCGACGGAGCCACCGGAGCACAGAAGTTCTGGTGCATCACAGTGCCGTGCATCATGCCGGTTGTGAAAACGGTGACGCTGACCTCCATCGTGTCGAATTTCCAGATGTTCGTTCTGTTCTTCACCATGACAGGAGGCGGTCCGGTCCGCGCGACCACTACGCTGCCCCTGTATACGTATGAGACGGCATTTTCGGGCTTCAATCTGGGCAAGGGCGCGGCCATCGGTGTCTGCTGGCTCGTGTTCCTGGTAATCTTCTCTACGGTTTATAACAGGGTTCTTTCTTCCAAAGAAGTGGAATATTAGGAGGTGGGCAAATGAAGAAGAAAACTTATCGGAAAATTCTTATGTATGCGGCGATTCTGGCCGCCACGATCTGCTTCGTATTCCCTATTTACTGGATGCTGCTCACGTCCTTAAAGCCCAATGAAGCGATTCTGCGTCTGCCGCCCCAGTTTCTGCCGGTAAACGCCACGCTGGCCAATTACAAGGGGATTTTAACCGACGGAAAATTCCTGATTTTCTATAAAAATAATATTATCGTCTCGGGAATTACCACACTGGTGACGCTGACGCTGGCAGTGCTGGCGGCCTATGCATTTTCCCGGTACCGGTTTAAAGGCGACAAGTTCGTGATGATGCTGTTTCTCTCAACGCAGATGTTTCCGGCCATGACGCTTCTAATCGCTCTTTACAACATGTATTTCCGTCTGGGCCTGTTAAATACGTATACGGCGCTGGTTCTGGCCTGCTCCACCAATGCGCTGCCCATGTCGGTATGGATTCTGAAAGGCTTTTTTGATACGATTTCCAAGTCCCTGGAGGAGGCGGCTTACATCGACGGCTGTTCCAAGGGGAGAACCCTGGTGCAGGTGATACTCCCGCTGGTTAAGCCGGGAATTCTGGCTGTGGGCCTGTATTCCTTCCTGATTTCCTGGGAAGATTTCCTGTGGGGCTTAACTCTGGTGAATAAGACGGAGATGAGGACGCTGGCCTCCGGTATTGCCATGACGTACCTGGGGGAATACAACTACGACTGGGGCCGTGTTATGGCCGCCGCCGTGGGAGCCGCAGTTCCGATTCTCGTGATTTTTATTTTCCTTCAGAAATATATGATTGCCGGTCTGACGGCCGGTGCGGTGAAAGAATAGGAGGCAGTTTATGAAACAGAGACAGAACATTGTATTTTTCTTTTCCGACCAGCAGCGGGCGGATACGCTGGGCTGCAACGGCCAGCCGCTTCCCGTATCGCCCAGGCTGGATCAGTTTGCTCGTGGGGACGCGGTGAATTTTGCCAATGCTTTTACGCCCCAGCCAGTCTGCGGACCGGCCAGAGCCATGCTCCAGACGGGACTGTATCCGACACAGACCGGCTGCTACCGCAATGCGGTTTCCCTGCCGCTGGATCAGAAGACGCTGGCTAAATATCTGCGGGAAGCCGGATACCGGGTGGCTTACGTGGGGAAATGGCATCTGGCATCCGATGAAGATGAGAACCATTATGAGACGGTCCCTGTGCCGGCCGAAAGGCGCGGAGGTTACGACGACTACTGGATGGCGGCCGATGTGCTGGAATTTACCTCCCACGGATACGGCGGATATATCTTTGACAAGGACGGAAATAAGCTGGAGTTTACCGGATACCGGACCGACTGTCTGACAGATTACGCGGTGCGCTATATTGAGGAGTATGAAGATGAGAAACCATTTTTCCTGATGGTTTCCCATATCGAACCGCATCACCAGAATGACCGGGCCGATTACGAGGGGCCGGACGGAAGCCGGGAGCAGTTCGCCGGATTTGTACCGCCCTCGGATCTGGAGCCTGGGAGGGGAGATTGGGAACGGTTCTACCCAGATTATCTTGGCTGCTGCCATGCCCTTGACCGGAATTTTGGCCGCGTCGTGGATGCGCTGAAGGAGAGAGGGATCTACGAGGATACCATGGTGATATACGGCAGTGACCATGGCTGCCATTTCCGCACCCACGCAGATGAGGTGGCGGAAGGCGGATATGATGACTATAAACGCAACAGCTTCGAGGGAACCATACACGTTCCGCTGCTGATCAAAGGGGCTAAATTTGAAAAGGGAAAGCGGGAGGAGAAGGTGGTAAGCCTTTTAGACCTGCCGAAGACGATTCTGTCTGCCGCCGGATTCGATACAGAGCTTCTGGGACTCCAGGGGCGGCCGCTTCAGGAGGCGTGTAATCCTGACTGGGAGGAGGCAGTCTATATCCAGATCAGTGAGAGCTTTGTGGGCCGCGCACTGCGCACAAACCGGTATAAATACGTGGTTCACGCCCCGGACCGCGATCCATGGAAGGAGAGCGGAAGCCCGGTTTATAAGGAAAAGTATCTGTTTGATCTGGTCAATGACCCGTTGGAAAAGGTGAATCTCGTCGATGACCGGGCGTATGAAGAGATAAAGAACGCGCTTAAGGAGAGACTGATCAGCTTCGGTGAGGAGGCGGGAGAAGCGTTTATCGTAGAATGTTAATTGGAGATTTTAAGTGAATTGTCAAGGCGGCAGGAGAGCGGGTGAGTTCTTTTGCCGCTTTTCTATTTCACAGGAAAGTTCGTCCTATAAAATAGAAACCCTCCGGGAGGATGCACACTTCGCGCCAAGGAAATATGGTTGCTGAAGCAACCGCGCGCCGGCGCGCCGGACTCTTTGTTCCAGAGAAGCATCGGGAAAATACTTTTAAACATAAAATCAATCATTTGAGACAGGATAAACAGCAGAGTCCGGAATATCTGTTATACTTGGATAGAATAACTTTATGGTGAGGTACAGCGTTAAACTATAGGATTCAAAAGTACAAGCGCAGGAGGAAATGAAGTATGGAACAGAACCATGGCAGGAACAGCCTGTTGGAAAAGGAACTGAAGAAAGGCGTTGTTAAGTCTACCGCTCCGGTCGGACTGATTATAACGGCCCTTGGTCTGGGGATCGTGATGATCATTGGGAGCTATCTGATCAAATATATCCGCGGGCCGCTGCCGCTGAATGAAGTTTATAACACCGAACAGGTTAAAAATGAATATGTGACGCTTCATGTTCAATATGTGCTGGATTCATTTATGGAAACCTACAAGACGCGCAGTGGAATCAGGACGAAGTCCGATACCTATTATCTCATCCTGGATGAGGAGCTGGGAGCCATACCGGTGCGTTCCTCCGTTTCGAGGAGTGAAGAACTGGAACGGATTATGGATGAAACCTGGGATTATTTGAATGGGGTCCGCGAGGCGCCGCCTCAGGGAAGCACTATTACCGGAACCATGAAACGAATGAAGGATGAAGGCGAAAAGTATTACCAGAAAGCTCTGGATTACTACGGGCTGGAGGGCAGCGGCGGGAATTACTACCTGTGGGATGGACTGCTGGACAACCAGACGCCAAGCAGCGCCATGATGACGACTGCTTTGGGCACTGTCCTTATGTGCCTGGGACTCTTCATTTTGTCCAGGCTGTTCAAAAAAGGCCACCTAAAGAGTATCCAGTCATTTTTAGACAGCCATCCGGAGGTAACCATGGATTATCTGGAATCTGATTTCCAGAGCGCGGAAAAACTGGCCGGCCGCTTCTGGGTCGGGAGGTATTTTACCTACGGTGCATACGATAAACCGGAGATACTGTCTAATGAGGAGATAACCAGGGCGTGGTATCAGGTGAGAAGTGTTGGGAGAAGTTCCGTCCAGGAACTGGTATGTCTTACCAGAGACGGCAGGGAACACAGCTTCTCCATGAACCAGAAGACAGCGAATCAGGTAATTTCGCAGTATCAGACTATTAATCCTGAACTTGCAAAGAAGATGGGACTCCGCGACAAGGCCGTAATGAACGGCGGCCTGGAGGATAATTCATGACAATATACGGTATTTCCGTGGGTAAAGCCATCGGCGGGAGATAAGGAGGCAAAAAAATGGAAGATTATTTTAAGCGTATGAATGAGGAATACATAAAGAAGAATTACCCGGAGAGATCCGTTTTTAAAGCATACAAGAAAAGCATGGGAAGCCGCGGCAGGACCGGCTGTATTATTATGGGGCTTTTTATGGCAGGAGGCCTCGCAGGGCTGATCTGGTCCGTCAGGAAGACTCTGGAATTTATGCAGTCCGGGGATGATGAGACCATGAAGGTTGGGATTGTGATTGGAATCTTCTTCCTGATCGTGACGCTGTTTTTCGGAGGAATCCTCTTTCTTGTGACAAAGGATATGAGAAGAAGCATGGAAGAATGGATCAGCAGAATTGCCGCGGCAGGTGGCTGCAGCGAGGGAGAGATGCGTGAGTTTGATAACCAGGCTGTAGAGCCGGACAGTCTGATCGTAAATCTTCTGGGAAAGATAAAGGCAGTAACAACAGGTCAGAAAAGCGGCATACTTACCAGGGATTATATTGCGCTTTACAACAGCACCAGCCTTGGCGTATTAAAAGTCAGCCGGATCACAGGCGCGTACTTAACGGACAATGTCTATGATGTGAAAGTAGGCAATTCCATAAAACAGGCCCATTATCTGACGATAAATCTCATCACTGCGGATAAAAAGAATATTTGGGCGGAAACCTCCAAGGAAGCAGGACGGGCACTGCAGGCCATTCTGATGGAACGCTGCCCGGAGATCGATACCGCCGGCGGGGCAGTGCTGCCGGAGTCAGAGATTGCGATGATGAAGAGATAGTGTTTGATAATCCACTTGCATTTCCGGCCTTTGTCTGCTATACTGTTACCCGGGAATGAGGTCTCCCATGGTAGTGTAATATTTACCAGAACCGCTTATGACAGCTGATGGCTTCTGCATTGTGCAGGAGTCACCAGCTTTTTTTGTGTCTGTCCTGCAGGTCAAACACGCCCTGAGAGGCAGCCATTTTGCGGTGCTGCGGGCGGAAACAAAATACAGGAATTCGGAGGTTGCAACGTATGCTTACAAGTTTATCACTGGTTTTTCTTCTGGGAATGCTGCTCAGCCGGGCATTTCAGAAAATCAGGCTTCCCGGGCTGCTGGGAATGCTGCTGACGGGCATGATATTGGGGCCATATGCCTTAAACATGCTGGATGGATCTATTCTGGGTATTTCGGCGGATTTGCGCCAGATTGCGCTGATCATTATCCTGACGCGCGCCGGTCTGTCCCTGGACATTCAGGATTTAAAAAAGGTAGGGCGCCCGGCCGTGCTCATGTGCTTTGTGCCGGCCTGTTTTGAAATAATGGGAATGATCCTTTTGGCGCCGCGGCTTCTGGGAATCTCCGTATTGGACGCGGCCATCATGGGAGCTGTGGTGGGAGCAGTGTCTCCGGCCGTGATCGTTCCCAAAATGCTGAATCTGATGGAGAAAGGATATGGAGTTAAAAAGAGCATCCCGCAGTTGATTCTTGCCGGAGCATCGGTAGATGATGTGTTTGTCATTGTTCTGTTTACGGCGTTCACCGGGCTGGCGCAGGGCGGAACATTTTCACCGGCCAGCATCCTGTCGATTCCGGTTTCCATTGGAACGGGTATCGTGGCCGGCGGACTGGCCGGGATCCTTCTGGCACTGTTCTTCCAAAAGGTTCATATCCGGGATTCTGCCAAGGTGGTGATTCTCTTAAGCATCTCATTTCTGATGATTGAACTGGAGAACCGTTTGAAGGGATATGTGCCTTTTTCAGGTCTGCTGGCAGTTATGAGCATCGGCATTGCCCTGCAGAAAAAACGGTATGAGGCGGCGGCCCGTCTTTCCGTCAAATACTCCAAGCTGTGGGTGGCCGCTGAAGTATTGCTGTTTGTACTGGTGGGAGCAACCGTAGACATCAGCTATGCGCTGAAGGCAGGAGCCGCGGCCGTAATTTTGATTTTCGGCGTTTTGATTTTCCGTATGGCGGGCGTTTTTTTCTGTCTGCTGGGGACGGATATAAACCGGAAGGAACGGCTTTTCTGCATGATTGCTTATATGCCGAAGGCGACAGTCCAGGCTGCGATCGGCGGGGTGCCTCTGGCTATGGGACTGGGCTGCGGCAAGATTGTTCTTACGGTGGCGGTGCTTGCGATTCTGATCACTGCGCCGCTGGGAGCCTTTGGAGTCGAACAGACGTATAAGCGGCTGCTAAAGGCTGACTAAATGAGGATTTGAAAGGCAGAACCGGTATGAAGGGCAGGATTAGAGGAAATGTGGCCGGGATAGGATAAAGTAAATAGAAAGAAAAAATGGAATTGTGATGCTTTGCGGTAAATCGAAAGATTTCCGCAAAGCATTTTTTGTTTTTATGGAAGTTTTAAATCTGTGAAATCATAATTCCCAACATCCACCCCTCTGTTTTTCCAGTATACAAATTTTATTCTAAGAAAATGTATTAATTAGAAGTAAAATATTTAAAAGTAATATTTACTTATAAATATAGTGTAATCAGATAAAATATATAATATATGAGATGTTGACACAAAATTGAAAAGCTGATATTCTGAGAATACATTGAAAGATCTATATTTATACAGGGGTATATTTATGAAGAGAATATTGGGGTTTTATATTCCGGATAAGGAAGAACGAAGAAAACGGGATGATGAAGTGCTGCATCGTTATTTCCGCTACGGAGCAAGGCACAGGGACAGGGTAGGAGAGCTTTTGGAAGAACTGATTCCGGGAGAGAAGCGTGAACATCTGATTCTGTATTATATGCAGATCAAAGACCGGCTGGAAACAAACGAGGCGCGGACATTTGAGGAGGCGGTAAAGCAGATCAGGCGTAAGTATATTATTATTTCAGCGAATGATTCAGTAAACCGATATTACAAGGCGGTCATGGAAGCGGATGCGGCGATACATGAGGATCTGTGCTTTCCATGTGCAGACGAGATACGAAAGATGGTTGAACAGGATGGGAAAAATTATACTGTATGATCCGGAAAAACGGCTCGCTGGACTGGGGGATTCGTTTCCGGCCGGAGAAATGGCGGAGCACAGGACCTTACATACGTTTACGGCAGAAGACCAGCTGCTCTTTTACTTAGAAGAAGTGGACGAGGATGTGGATATTCTGATTGTAAATCTGGTGCGGCAGAAGGATAAGGGAGCAGGGCTTGCAAGAGCATGCAAAAATAGAATTCATCATTTAAAGCTTGTTCTTGTGATTGACCGGCTGGAATGGCCGGAGCATTTATTTGAACTGCAGCCGGACTCTCTGCTTTTCTTTCCCCTGGATCAGGATGATTTCCAAAGAACCATTCTCCGCCTGGAACAGATGGCAAAGCAGGAGTACAAGCGGTGCCTGACACTGGTGACGAAAGGGAAGATCTACCGGATTCCATACCAGAATATTCTGTATGTGGAGAGCAGGGGGCATCAGCTTAGCGTAAAGACATGGGAAGAAGAGATACGGGCTTATGGGAAGCTGGATGATCTGCTGAAGCGGCTGCCGCCGTATTTTCTTCACTGTCATAAGAGCTACCTGATTAATTCGAACTACGTCCGTCAGCTGGAGATGTACCGGATACGTCTGGAGGGGAAAGAGGAATGGATCCCCGTCAGTCAAAAATATTATAAGATAATCAAAAATACCCTTCTTGCCGAGGCAGAATGATAAAAATGATGTTTCCGCCCTCGATTTTGCAAAACCCCCCATATAAAAATAACAGGATATATAATGACAACAGAATATAGTTTACCGAGGTTAGTAAATAAAGTTTACTTACTAAAAAGCGAGGAACGCCATGAAAGGGCTGAATCTGTACCTGATCAACGGGATGTATTGGATTACAGCATCTCTGTATCTGCCTTTTATTACGATGTATTTTTCACAGAAAGGGATGGATTCCATGCAGATCGGGATTCTGTCAGCACTCCTTCCGATTGCGTCTCTGACAGTACAGCCTCTATGGGCGGCACTGGCTGACCGGACAGGAAGACGGCGCCGTGTCCTGATTCTGCTGAATCTTTGCTGTGCGGCGGCAGTTCTGCTCTTTCCCGGAACGGGTTCCTTTGGTGAAGTCCTGGGAGCGGTATCCTGCTATGCTTTATTTAACAGTGCTGTGCTTCCGATCTGTGACGCATTGGTGGTGAGTCAGGCGGAAGAGAAAGGAATCAACTTTGCATGGGTCAGAATGTGTGGGACGGTCAGTTATGCAGCTATCGTTTTGGGTACGGGATTTTACTTGAAAAAACATATGAACCTCATGTTTTATGGAAACAGTGTATGCTTTCTGTTATTTACACTGCTCTGCCTGACGCTGCCAAAGGACAGAAAAACTTTGAAAGCGCAGGAGCAGGAGAGACGAGACCCGGAAGCTGATCAAACCGTAAAAAAGGCAGGGAAAGGTCCAACCTTCCAATCGAAGGAAATTTATCTGATCCTTCTCTTCGCCTTTGCCATGCAGTTTGGAATCAACTACTATTCGGCTTTTCTTGGGGTATACCTGCTGGAGCTGGGATACAGCCAGTCGCTTCTGGGCGTGCTGAACTGTATTTCGGCGCTCAGTGAGATTCCCGTGTTGCTGCTGATTCACCGGCTGTCACGCCGGTATAAGGAGACCGTGCTGCTGACGGCGGCTGTAGGCTGCATGGCCTTAAGACTTGTATTGCTGTCCGCCGGGAACGTAGCGCTTATGGCGGCGGCGCAGCTTTTGCAGGGGCCTTCGTATATGGTGTGCTACTTTGTCTGCGTCACTTATATCAACCGCATGGTGGTGCCGGGAAAGATATCCCAGGGGCAGAGCACGCTGGCATTCGTCCAGATGGGGCTGGGCAGTCTGAGCGGCAGCCTGCTGGGCGGAGTCCTGGCCAGTGTGTACGGGATAAAAGAGGGATTTATGATTATAGCTTTTTTACTGCTGGCCATAACGGCCGCGGCAGGCATAACGGCAGGATGGAGAAGAACGTGAAATGAAGATCAGGAGAATGGGAACACTTCCGGATTGTACCGATGTTCAGGAAGTGGTGATTGCGAACGAATCCGGAATGGCGGCCCATATCATTACTTACGGTGCTGTCATTAAGAATCTGAAGGTTCCGGATGAGAATGGGAATATGGCTGACCTGGTGCTGGGACAGGATACGCTGGAAGAATACAGAAGGAATCCATCCTGCAGCGCGGCTGTTATAGGCCGGGTGGCGAACCGGATCAAGGGCGGTGAATTCCATGTGAACGGACGGGGTTACTGGCTTGAACGCAACGACCGGGGCAATTGTCTTCACAGCGGAAGCGCGGGCTACGCATCGAAGAATTTTCATATAGCAGCTGGCGGAGACGACTGGATTACGCTGTACTGGAAGGATTCCGCAGCAGATGGGTTTCCGGGGAGTGTCTCACTTGAAGTCACCTACCGTGTGACGGCCGATGATGCACTCGATATTCGTTACCGGCTCATACCGGAAGAGGATACTCCGGTAAACCTGACCAATCATGTTTATTTTAACCTGTCTGGCGGGAAGGATGCAACTGTTTTTAACCATGAGATGAGAATAATGGCTGATTTCTATACGCCGGTAACCTCAGACAGGATTCCAACCGGAGAGATCCTGAAGGTAGCCGGAACGAACCTGGACTTCACCAATCGGAGAACGTTAGGCGAGGTGCTGAACGAAACGTTAGGCCTTGATGATAACTATGTGCTGCGCGGCTGGGGCTACCGGAAAGCAGCGGAGTTGTGGCATGAAAAGAGCGGAAGATGGATGGAGGTCTATACAGACCAGCCGGGGATTCAGATATATACGGGGAATCACTTTGACGGCAGCCTCGCCTGTAAAGGCGGAGTACGCTATGAAAAATATGCGGGTATCTGTTTCGAAACACAGGGATTCCCCAATGCAGTCAACTGCAGCCATTTTCCGGGCTGTATTGTAAAAAAGAACACGGTGTTTGCCTCAAGGACGACATACCGGTTTCATATCGGACCGCAGCCGGAAGGGAATGGAAAATAAAGTGAGGATGATTCACCATGCTGGATGCAAGAAAGGTGAAGGCAGAAAAGCCCAGGAATATCAAGCGAAGAAACCAGAAGGCGATTGTCGCACTGCTTCAGAACAATACGGAGATGACAATACCGGAGATCGCTGAGCGGCTGGAACTGAGCAGGACATCGGCCACTCAGATTGTAAATGAACTGTGCAAAGAAAAGGTATTGAAAAAGGTGGGTACCAGGGACGCGACGACCGCCGGGGGAAAGCCCCCCAGAGTTTTTTCCATGAATGCATCATTCCGTTACACCATTATTGTAACTATAGGGAACGATTTTATCAGTTGTAATATTTCCAATATGAAGTGCCGCGTCATTCAGAAAAGAGTGCGGGATATTGCTGATATCAGCAAGTGGAACGGCTGGAATCTGGCGATGGAGGTTACTGTGGCTGAAGTAAGGCTTCTGCTGAAAGAAAGCGGTATCCGCAAGGAACAGATTTGTATGATGGTAGTGGCATGCGGGGGCGTTGTTGACAGAAAAAGAGGAGTATGTTTGTTTCCTATTGGAACAAAGCGCAGGAACGATTTTCCCGTTTGCGAATTTCTTCGGACAGAACTTCAATTTTCATTTCCAATTATTATTGACAATGTGGGGCGTTTTCTGGGGTATGCAGAGTTGTTAGAGGACCCATCCCTGAATCACAAGACAGTGGCTGCATTATTTATGCACTCTGCGGGCAGCGTGGGAGGCTGTGTGATTGAGAAGGGGGAACTTTTGTATGGCAGGCACGGTTATCAGGGTGAATTTGGCCACCTTCTGGTAGAGACACATCAGGGAAGAGCGTGTGTCTGCGGAAACGACGGATGCCTGGAGAGTATGATGTCACCGGAATCCTTAAGAGCGATCTGGAAAAAGCATGAGGCGGCGTATCCGTCTGTCATCCTGGACCGGCGGAAAGCAGGGGATATACGGGAAGTCTTCCGGGAGGCCAATGGCGGTAATCCGCTGGCCAGGGTCATGGTGGATGAGTTTGCCGTATATGTGGCGAGAGCGATTTATAATATTGTTTTGATGTATGATCCGCAGCAGATTATTTTACAGGGGCTGCTGGCTTACGGGGGAGAATATTTTGAAAAGAAACTGAATGATCTGGTAAGGATTTTTCCTTCCTATGGCAACGCAGAGACAGGGATAGTCACATATTCGAAGATAAGCGATTCAGACGGAGGATTTATAACCGGGGCGGCACTATACGCGCTGAATACCTGTCTGTTTGGTGACAAATACCTTTTTGATATAGAGCAGTAAAGAAACTTTGGGGATTATTAAAATTCACATATAAGAAAAAGGAGGAGGCAGTTATGAGGTACAAGCATTTTAAAAACGCCGATGTATCCGTCTCGGCACTGGCGGTGGGCACCTGGGCGATCGGCGGCCAGAATTATGGCCAGGTTGACCGGAGTGATTCGGTAAGAGCGATCCGGACCATGATTGACCAGGGAGTCAACCTCGTAGACACGGCGCCGTGCTATGGAAACGGTGCGTCCGAGAAGATTGTGGGGGAGGCGCTTCGGGGGATTCCGAGAGATCAGATTCTTATTTCCACGAAATTTGGTCTGATCACAGACGTCTATTCCGGCGAATACATAAAACACGCCAGCTATAAGAGCGTCATGCGCGAGGTGGAAAGCTCTCTGATGAATCTGGAGACGGATTACATCGATTTTTACTACGTCCACTGGCCGGATGTGAACACGCCCATTGATGAAACCATGGCGGCATTAAACACACTGAAAAAACAAGGAAAGATACGGTTCATCGGCGTATCCAATTTCAGTGAGGAACAGATTCTGGCAGCAGAGGAATACGCCGATATCGATGTTCAGCAGCCCCCGTATTCCATGGTAAACCAGAAGTTTACCGGTCTGATGAAGTGGGGATATGAAAGAGGAATCGATTCTATGACCTATGGATCTCTCGGCTCCGGAATACTGACGGGTGCGATCCGTACCATGCCTGATTTCGAACCGGGTGATATGAGATTGACATTTTATGATTTCTTCAGAGAGCCGGTATTTTCTAAAATCATGGAATTTTTAAAGACCATGGACCGAATCGCCGAAGGTCACGGCGTCCCCGTGGCGCAGGTGGCGCTTAACTGGAGTACCCAGAAGGATTTCGTGGGAACGGCGCTCTGCGGTGTCAGAAATGAGCAGGAGGCAGCCCAGAACTGTAAGGCGTTTGAGTGGAAACTGGCCGAGGATGAGATCGCGGCTTTGGATCAGGAACTGGTAAGATTAAATATAGGTTTTTAAAATGGGAGGAAGCATATGAAAAAAACAGTTAAAAAGGCACTTGCATTAACCATGACAGCAGCATTATTTATGACAGCATGTTCCCAGAAGGCGGCGGAGACGCCTCCCGCCACGGCAGGAGGGGATACAGGGACGGCGGCTACAGAAGCGGCAGCCGCGGCCACGGAAGGCAAATCAAAGGCAGAGCGTCCGGTTGCAGGCATGACATGCTATATGTATTCCGATACCCATATTGCCAACGTACGCAATACTGTGTTAAAAGCAGCGGAAACAGGCACTGTTTCTGTCGAGACTTCCGATTCCCAGTTTGATGTGGGCCTTCAGATGAACGCCATGGACGCGTTTGTGACAAAAGGCTGTGAATATCTGGTGATCAATAATATCAATACCAATGCGAAGGATCAGGTTATCGATGTAGCACGCAAGGCGGATCTTCCGATTATTTTCTGGAACACAGATTCTCCTTCGGACGAGGAGATGGATTCTTACGGCCCCTGCTATTTTGTCAGCTCTGCGGCCGAGCAGTCCGGTGTGGTGCAGGGAGAGGCTGCAGCTAAATACTGGAAAGAGCATCCGGAGGCTGACCGCAATGGAAACGGCAAGATGGATTACGTCATGCTGATGGGACAGATCGGAAACTATGATACGGAGATGAGAACCAAGTATTCCATCGATACCGTCAAGGAAGCCGGAGTGGAAACCAACTGCCTGCTGGAGGTTGTCTGCGAATGGCAGAGAGCGAAGGCGCAGGATCAGATGGCATCCGTAATTTCCGCTAATGCGGATGATATTGACATTGTATTTGCCAATAACGATGACATGGCCCTTGGAGCAATTGAGGCGCTGAAGGCAGCCGGATACTTTACTGACGAAAGTAATTACATTCCGGTACTTGGCGTTGACGCGACCAAAGTGGGACTTCAGGCACTGGAGGACGGAACGATGCTGGCAACCTCATTAAACAATCCGGTAACCATGGGGAAATGTATCTATAAGATCCTGGAACTTCTGGAAGCAGGAGAAGAAATCACATCAGAAAATCTGGGATACGATATCGACGAACATAAACGGGTATGGCTGGATTATGTGGCGATAACCAAGGATAATCTTGAAGACGCGGATCTTTCAAAATACGAATAGTCGCCAGTCCTTTTTTGGTGGACCGGTATGATACATACCGGTCCACGCTCATTGTCACGGCTATTTCTGCGGACCGTATTCCGGACGGATGTGCCTGCAGGCCTGTCTGGCGGCTGCCGCAAAGGGATGACCGTATAAACAGAAGCAGGAGAAGACAGTATGGAAGATAAGAGTATCATATTGGAAATGAAAAACATCAGCAAAAGCTTTCCGGGTGTAAAGGCATTGAACGGCGTTTCTTTTACGCTGAGGCCAGGAACGGTACATGCTCTGATGGGAGAAAACGGCGCGGGAAAATCGACTCTGATGAAATGTGCTTTCGGCCTGTATGATCCGGATGAGGGAGAGGTGTATTTTAAAGGAGAAAAAGTACACTTTGATAATCCCCGCCAGGGTTTGGAAGCAGGAATATCCATGATTCATCAGGAACTGAATCCAATCCGCAGAAGGAGCATAGCGGAAAATATATGGGTAGGGCGGATGCCGGAGAAGAAGATCGCGGGACTCTCTTTTATAGACCATAAGAAGATGTATGAGGAGACGAAACGGCTTTTTGACCAGCTTCATATGAACATAGACCCCAGAACACAGGCGATCGAACTTTCGTCATCTGTGCTGCAGCTTGGTGAGATTGCGCGCTCGATCTCTTATGGGGCGAAGGTCATTATCATGGATGAGCCCACATCATCTCTTACAGAGACGGAGACCGCTACGCTTTTTGAAGTAATCCGTAAGCTGACCTCGGAAGGAATTGCTATTGTATACATATCTCATAAAATTGATGAAATTCTCAAGATATCCGATGAAGTGACAATTATGCGTGACGGCTGCAAGATCGGAACGTGGCCGGCGGAAGAACTGACAGAGGAACTGATTGTTAACCGGATGGTGGGCCGTCAGATGGATAACTGGTTTCCGGAACTTGACAACAAGCCGGGAGACGTGGTTCTGGAGGTCAAAAATTTCACCTCCCCCAATCCAATGTCGTTTCAGGACTGCTCGTTTCAGCTGCGCCGCGGGGAGATTCTGGGGCTGGGCGGACTGGTGGGAGCACAGAGAACCGAGCTGATGGAGGCGCTGTTTGGAATCCGCGGCGTTCAGTCGGGCGAGGTCTATAAGGACGGAAAAAAGATTTCCATCAAATCATCGGCGGATGCCATTGCCAATAAAATTGGACTTCTGACGGAAGAACGAAGGGCGACGGGAATCATACCGGGGGCAAGTGTGCTGGACAATACAGTAATTGCAAAGCTTGGAGAATACAGCAATGTCATGGGAATGCTGGATTTGAAAAAATGCCGCCAGGATACGGACGAGTATATTAAAACCATGAATATAAAAACACCGACCAGGGACACGAGAATTGCCGATTTATCGGGTGGAAACCAGCAGAAGGTACTTCTTGCCAGGTGGCTGTTGACAAACCCGGATATTTTAATTCTCGATGAGCCGACTCGAGGAATCGATGTCGGTGCCAAATACGAAATTTATACCATCATGCTGAATCTGGCAAAGGAGGGAAAGTCCATTATTATGATTTCCTCAGAGATGCCGGAACTAATGGGAATGTCAAACCGGGTGATGATCATGTGCGAAGGGCATGTGACCGGTTTCCTGGAAGGACCGGACATTGATGATTCCAAGATTATGCAGTTTGCCAGCAAGGTGAGTTAAATATGCCGGGGACCGGCGGTGGGTACGTCCGGGCCCGGATAAGGAGAAAGGATTGGTTAATATCATGCAGACGAAGCAGTTTGATATAAAGAAATGGGCGCAGAACAATGCGATCTATCTTGTCTTAATCGCAATTATTATATTGATAACAGTAAAGAATCCGGCATTTCTGTCCCTCCGTGTATTTCGGGATATTTTAATGCAGTCTTCAACGAGACTGATTATGGCAATGGGGTGTATGTTTGTTATTCTGTCCGGTGGTGCGGATCTGTCCGGAGGCCGTATGCTCGGCGCGGCGGCTGTCCTGGCGGGGTCACTGGCACAGATGTCCACTTACGCCAATAAGTTTTTCCCAAATCTGCAGGAACTTCCGATTATCGTTCCTATCATTGCCTGTCTTCTGATGGGGATGGCTATGGGGCTGTTAAACGGAATCGTAGTGGCGAAGCTAAATGTTCCCGCTTTTATTGGCACGTTGGGCGTTCAGCTTATCATTTACGGCGGAATCTCCATTTACTATAACATGGAGCCAAACCGTTCCCAGCCGTTAGGCGGTTTTTTAAAGACATACTCAAAGCTGGGTACCGGTTCCTTCTTCGGTATACCATACATATTAATCATTGCGGTCGTTCTGATGATCGCCTGTCATATCGTACTGAATTATCACCGGTTTGGAAAGACGCTGTTTGCCGTGGGCGGCAATCAGGAGGCGGCCAGAGTCTCAGGAATCAACGTCCAGAGAATTATTATGATCGTCTATATTATCGCCGGAGCATTTTATGGACTTACAGGAGCGCTGGAAGCGGCCAGAACCGGCGGTGCTACGAACAATTATGGGCAGGGCTATGAACTGGATGCCATCGCTGCCTGTGTGGTTGGCGGCTGTTCCGTGGCCGGAGGTGTCGGCGCGGTTCCTGGTGTAGCGATTGGTGTTACGGTATTTACCGTAATTCAGTACGGAATGACCTTCGTAGGAATCAATCCATACTGGCAGAATGTTGTAAAAGGAGCAATCATCGTAATTGCAGTAGCTATTGACGTTCGTAAATATGCAAAGAAACGGTAAGCGTTTCTTCGCGGAGAGGATAACTTATGATTCGATATACACAGGACAGAACGATCGTACTCGGTATGGTTCCGGTCCGCAGGGATATGTTCCCGCCGGAACCGGCAATTGCTTTAAAGGACCGGGTGGTAAAGCGGTTTGAAGAGATGGCGGAAAGTAATGGAGATATCCGTCTGGTAACCATAGATGCGGTGGTCGACGGCGGTATGCTTTGGGATCTTCGTGATGTGGAAAAGGTCGTGGCTTTATTCCGGGCGGAGAAGGTAGATGCGATCGTCTTTCCGCACTGTAATTTCGGACAGGAGGAAGTGGTAGCAAAGACTGCTGCGGAGATCGGAAAGCCGGTTCTCTTATGGGGGCCTAGAGATCCTTCTCCGGAGACGGATCAGTCCGGCAAGACCGGCCCGAGAGATTTCGACACACAGTGCGGAATGTTTGCAACCTCCAGAGCTCTCAAGCGTTACCATGTTCCGTTTACCTACGTAGAAAACTGCTGGCTGGACAGCCAGGTGCTGGACCGTGGTTTTGAAGAATTCCTGCGGGTGGCTTCCGTTGTAAAGGCATTCCGTGGCATGCGGATCGGTCAGATCGGAGTGCGGCCGCGGCAGTTTTTATCTGTCAAGATTAATGAATCGGAGCTGCTTTCCAAATTCGGCATTGAGATTGTCCCGATATGGCCGGAGGAGGTAAAACGTACCGTTGAGAAATTAAAGAGAAACATGCCACTTTCACCGGAAGGCTGTGAGCTACCTATGGGACAGCAGCCTCTTCCGTTAGAAGAGGGAATGTTACCGGATCCCCGGATTGCCAATATCGTGAAAGAGATTGAGGAAGCCGTGGACTGGTCTTCGATCGGCCACGAGGCAGTGGAGAAGATGGCATATTTAGAAGCTGCCATTATGGATCTTGCCTCAGTGAACCGATGTCAGGCGGTAGCGGTGGACTGTTGGGGCTTCTCCCAGGATTCCTATGGAATTCCAAGCTGTTTTGTGCTGGCGGAGTTGTTTGACCGGGGACTGCCTGCGGCATGTGAGACGGATATTCATGCGGCAGTTGGTGCGGTTCTGCTGCAGGCAGCAGCCAGATACGCCACTCCGGCGTTTATCGCTGATGTCACCATACGCCATCCGGAGGATGATAATGCGGAACTTCTCTGGCACTGCGGGCCTTTTGCAAAGTCACTTGTGAGGAAAGGAACGGTTCCGGCTGTCAGAGAGTGCAAGGGAATGTATGAGATCGAAGGCGGACCGCTTACTGTGGTACGGTTCGACCAGGATGATGGAAACTACATGCTTCTGGCTGATGAAGGCGAGGGAACAGAAGGTCCAAAGACGACTGGAAATTACGTCTGGTTCAAAGTGAAGAACTGGGTGAAATGGGAGAAAAAGCTTATGTATGGACCGTATATTCATCATGTAAGCGGAATTCACGGCAGCTTTGCAAAAGTATTAAAGGAAGCCTGTAAGTATCTGGGCCCGGTCGCACATGACAGCGTCGAGCCCGTGGAAGAGATGTAGGAGGGATATGGAATGCCGTACGTAAAAGTAAAAGAACTGCTGGCAATGGGAAAAAAGAACAATGCATGTGTGCTTGCGTTTGACGCCGCGGATGTCAATATGATTAAATCCGTGATTAAGGGTGCGGAGACCGCCGGAAGACCGGTGATTGTCATGTTGTATCCTGGTATGAGAAATATCATGCCCTTCGGTGTGTTTGCGGAAGTGACCAGATATTACGCAGAACGTGCATCTGTCCCGGTAGGGCTGCATCTGGATCACTGCAGCGATTTTGACATGATTCTTGAGGCGGTTCATGAGGGCTTCCCATCGGTAATGGCAGATGGCTCCGTACTTCCGTTTGAGGAGAACGCTGCATTTACAAAAAAGGTGGTGGAAGTCGCCCGGAATTTCGATGTTGATGTGGAAGGTGAGCTGGGACATGTGGGAACGGCAGCTGATTCCGATGAATTCAGCCGGAAGGAGTTTTTTACCAGACCGGACGAGGTCAGGGAGTTTGTGGAGAAGACGGGAGTCACCTCTCTTGCCGTGTCTTTCGGCAGCGCGCATGGGGTATATAAGAGCA
Source organism: Hungatella hominis (assembly GCF_014288005.1). Taxonomy (NCBI): domain Bacteria; kingdom Bacillati; phylum Bacillota; class Clostridia; order Lachnospirales; family Lachnospiraceae; genus Hungatella; species Hungatella hominis. The sequence continues at coordinate 690,787 of NZ_JACOPB010000002.1, read as the reverse complement.
CACCGAAACTGGATATCGAACATTTAAAGACCTTGAGCGCCGCTACGGATATTCCTCTGGTTCTTCATGGCGGTACTGGTATTCCGGATGACCAGCTGGCGCAGGCCTTTTCCAATGGAATCAACAAGATCAACATCGGAACGGAATTTTTCAATTTAAATACGAGGTTGAATCAGGAATTCTATGCACAGGACTTTTCGAAGGCGGATCCCTTTGGTTTTCCGGAATATATACAGCCAAGGCTGACCGAATATATTGCGGGCAGGCTGGAACTTTCGAAAATCGTATTGTAAAAGGAGTCTGTCATGGAGAAGGTTTATGATGTAATTGGGGTGGAAAATCCAATCATGGATTTTGCAGTGAGCATTGACCGGCTGCCAAAAACGGATTCCATGAGTGTCATGCACGATTATTTATGGCAGTCCGGAGGAAACGCCTCTTCCGCCATTGCGGCGCTGGCCCGTCTGGGGGCGAAGTGCAGTATGCTGGGAGTGGTGGGTACCGACGAATTCGGTACATTCTGCCGTGATGATATGATCCGCCACGGTGTGGATGTCTCTCATTTGTATACACAGGAGGGAGGGACAACCTTTACTATCTGTCTGGCGGAGGAAGAGACAAAAGGCAGGAGCTTTCTGGGGAAAATGGGCGTAAACGGACCTCTGACCGACGTACAGGTGGATGAGTCCTACATCGCAGGAGCAAGGTATATACATACCAGCATGATTGAATGCTCTGCAAAGAAAAAAGCTGTTGAGTTAGCAAAAAAGAACGGGGTTCTCGTATCGGCAGACGGTGGGGCGTATACGGCCGAAGCGGACTTCCTGGTGACAAACTCTGATATATTGATTATATCGGAGGAATTCTACGGCGCGCTGTTTGACGACGGGAATTACGTGGAGAACTGCAGACGGCTGGTTGAGAAAGGGCCGCAGATCGTCATAGTGACGCTGGGATCCAAAGGCTGCGCAGGAGCGGACCGGTCAGGGAATACATTCAGGCTCCCTCCGTTTTCAGGACACAAAATCGTCGATACGACAGGAGCCGGAGATGTATTTCACGGAGGCTTCTTATACGCACACAGTCAGGGCTGGGAGCTGGAATACTGCGCAAAATTTGCAAGTGCGGTATCGTACATCAACTGTACCAGTCTGGGCGGCAGAGTGGGAATTCCTGACCGTGCCATGGTGGAACAGTTTTTAGAGGACAACACGATCGACTACTCCGGTATTGAACCGAGAAAGGCATTCTACCGGAGTGTGATGAAATTTAATAGGGGAAGAGATTTATGAATCGGATTTCTCGAGCTGCCGGAGGTTACAGGCAAAAGGCATTATCTTTGAGACGGAAAAGCTGTTAAGGAAGGAATTCTGGGAACACGGCATGAAGTTCGCATTCTTCCGCGGACCGGATGGGGAACGCCTGGAGATTGCAGAATATTAGGAGGGGCTTCAACATGGACAGAAACTTGTATCAGAAACTATTGGTAAGCTTGAAAGCCGGGGAAAGGCGGATCTGTGCAGACGGGGCAGAGATTGCGGTCCGCAGCTGTTATGACCGGGAGGAAGGCTGTCTCGATCCGAGGACGGAGGCTGCTGCGACGCTGACAAAGGAAGATTTCGAGACGCGGGCTGGCGAGATTGACCCGGAGCTGTTAAGAAATCAGGACAAGCTGCTTGGAATGGATAATCCGGAGGGGCATACCCTGCTGGAACAGCTGCGATATCAGTTCGGCTGGAGGACTCTGGACCGAAGTTCCGGAGTCAGAACCAGATTTGTCTCTATGGATCAGGATGGATACAGAGGTGTGAGGTGGATCTATACACCGGAGAACGGGAAAGCAGAAAAACCATGTCTGATATTTATCCACGGAGGAGGCTTCTTCGGAGGCGATACACTGACCGTGGAGAATCAGTGTAAGCGTTTTGCCGAACTGGCAGATGCCGTTGTTATCTCTGTAGATTATCCGCTGTCGCCGGAAGTGAAGTATCCGGTTGCATTTCACATGTGCTGTGAGACGGTCCGATGGGTATGGGAAAACGCGGGTATGCTCGGCGTGGACAGGACGAAGATCGGGATTTCCGGAGACAGTGCGGGCGGAACCATGGCTGTTACGGTAACTCTCTGGGACCGACAGGAAGGGATTAGCTGCATTTCCTATGCAGGCCTTATCTACCCGTCTGTCGTGTGGGACCCGGATATGAGTAATCCGTACTATGTCTGGAAGAGAGAAATGTTTGACAATCCTGGCGGTAACCGGATTATTGAGGAACAGATTGAGACGACCGGGGCGATGAAAAGAGAAGTATGCGGCTGGTATTTAGAGGATAATGAAGATATCCACACTCCGTATATCAATCCGGTCGAGGGTGATTTTAAGGGATTCCCGAAGACGTTAATTATGACTGCGGAATACGATTACTTAAGACCGGAGTGTGAGCTGTTCACGAAGATTCTGCAGGATGCGGGAGTGAGCGTACGCCATATCCGCTATGGAGGAATTGTTCATGGCACCTTTGACCGTCTGGGCTACGCCCCTCAGGTTGAAGATATGCTGATGGAGATGGCGGCGGATTTCGCCTGCCTGTGAAGGAGGGTACGTAATGAAAGAGATTAAGGTGCGGTGTCTGAGCGATGAGGCGTTTAGAAAATATGGTGTATATCAGAAACTGACAGCCGATGATGAAATGAAGAACAGAGTAATTCCGTGCGGAGATTTTTATCCCGATTTACTGACACTGGATTTTGGAAAAACTACCCTGCCTACGGTCTCCTGCTGTCATGTCTATAAACAGGATCGGATGGTCGTGGACTTTCTGGAATACCATAAATATACGTGTGAAGGCCTGATCCCCCTTGACGATGATGTGATTATCTATGTGGGCGTACCGGAAATGGGAGAACTGAGGATTGAGAATCTGGAAGGATTTTATGTTCCCAAACACACCTTTGTAAAACTGAATCCCATGATCGTCCATGGAGGACAGTATCCGGTGAATGAACCGGAGGCTCATTTAATCTGTATGCTTCCAGGAAGGACATTTCAGAATGATATGGTGTACTTAAGGATTGAGGAAGAGGACAAAAAGGGCGTACTGATTATGTAGGAGGGAAATGCTCATGTATAAACAGAAGGTTATACTGGGGGTAGCTCCGGTTAAGAGAAGCTTTCTAAGCATGGAAGAAGCTGTTCGCCAAAAGAATCGTTTTATGGCGGTGATCAGAAGAACACTGTCCGAATCAGTGGATATCATTGATATCGATGATATCAGTGAGAACGGAATCTGCTGGAGGACGGAGGAGACACCCAAAATCGTGGAGAAATTTAAGACTGCCGGGATTGATGCGCTTTTCCTCCCGTTCTGTGATTTCGGAGAGGAACAGGCAGCGGCACAGATTGCGGCATCGTTTCATCTGCCGGTGCTGATCTGGGGAGCCAGGGACGAGAGGCCGAATACGGACGTAAGCCGGGGACGGGATACCCAGTGCGGAATGTTCGCTGCGACTAAGGTGCTCAGGCGCCATGGTGTGAAGTACAGCTACATTTATAACTGTGAGACGGAGAGCGATGCATTTGCACAGGGATATGACCGGTTTATCCGAACGGCGGCTGTGCTGAAGGCACTTCGGAACCTGCGTCTGGCAAAAATAGGCGACCGCCCGGTTCCGTTTATGAGCGTCATGACGAATGAAGCCGATTTGATCCGCCGCATGGGGGTTACTGTGATCCCCATCTCCCCTGCTGAGGTAAGCAGACGGGCAAAGGAGATCATGGAAAAGAAAACGGAGGATTTTCTTTCCTACTACAACGATCTGACTGAGCGTATGAACACAGATGCGATGAGAGAGGAACTGGTGGAAATGGCAGCGGCCACGAAGCTGGCGCTTTCAGAGCTTATGCGGGAAAATGACTGTTCCGTGGGTGCGTTTGAATGCTGGTCCGCCTTTCCTTCCCTGATCGGTGTATGTCCGTGTGTGGCGCTGGGGGAGATGGCGGATGAAGGGTATCCTCTCGCATGTGAGGCGGATGTTAATGGAGCAATTACCCTTGCGATTCTGCGGGCATGCAGTCTGTATGAGAAGCCGCCGTTCCTGGCTGATTTGACAATCCGCAATCCGATTCATGACAATTCAGAACTGCTGTGGCATTGCGGCCCATTCCCCTATTCTTTAAAGGCGGAGGACAGCCCGGCCGCACTGGTGGACGGACAGGAGCGCTTTCGGATGAGGCCGGGTCATATGACCACATGCCGGTTCGATGACGCGGAGGGAAAGTACTATCTGTTTGCCGGGGAAGGCGATACGACGGAAGGGCCGGAAACCAACGGAACCTACGTCTATCTGAAAGTAGACGACTGGAAACGGTGGGAAGAGAAGCTGATGTTTGGTCCATACATTCACCATCTCGGCTGTGTATACGGCTCTTATAAGCCAGTATTAAGAGAGGTGGCCAGATATCTCGATATCATATTTGATGATGCGGATGTCCGGGAAATTTATAGCCTGTAAAGGAAATGGTATTATGAAATCTATATAGGATGTCAATTAAATAATTCCCAAAACACAGAAAAGTTCCACTCTTCTCCAAAAAGAGCGGGGCTTTTCTTTATTTACAGAATATTTATAGCAATCACTGGAATCGCCTTGGAATGTTTATACGGAGTGATGATAGAATAAGAATCTGTTACAGAACAGATTAAGGAGGTAAAGGGCATGATGGACATTTGCATGATCGGAACTATTTTAGTCAGCTGTATTCTCATGAAATTGTTCGTAAACTGGTGCGATTCCCAGGTGGATCCGAAGCCAAAGAAATAAGGCGTGTAAGCGAATAAAAGGGAACACGCCCTAAAGATTTACGAATAGACAATTCAGCAGACAAGGAGTGAGCGGTATGGTGATTTTAGGCGTTATCATTGCGGGATTGGCGGCATATCTGGTGTATGCCCTGGTTAATCCTGAGAGACTGTAGGGCAGAAGATATGAGGAGGAATAACTGAAATGTTTCAGATTATGATGACATTGCTTATCTATATGATACTGGTAATCCCCATTGGAATTTATCTGTATCATGTGGCAGCGAAGCAAAAGACGTTTGCAGATCCGGTATTTGACAGGATTGACAATTTGATTTACAGGGTTTGCCGGATCAACCGTGAGAGTATGAACTGGAAGGTCTATGCACTGAACCTTATTATGGCCAACGCGGTAATGATTTTAATCGGATATGTGGTACTTAGAGCGCAGGGGCTGCTGATGCTGAACCCCAACGGAATCGGAGCCATGGAACCAACGCTCTCCTATAATACGATTATATCCTTTATGACCAATACGAATCTCCAGCATTATTCCGGTGAGTCGGGACTATCCTACTTAAGTCAGGTGGCCGTTATAATATTTATGATGTTTACTTCGGCTGCAACCGGTTACTCAGCCTGCATGGCATTTTGCCGCGGTCTGTCGGGGCGGCCTATGGGGAATTTTTATGAGGATATGGTCAGAAATACCACCCGTATTCTGATTCCACTCTCCTTTATCGTCGGCCTGATCCTGATCTGGCAGGGGACGCCGCAGAATTTCCAGACGAATTTCACCGTACATACGCTGGAAGGAAAATGGCAGGATATTGCTACCGGTCCGATCGCGGCTTTGGAATCCATTAAGCACGTCGGTACCAACGGCGGTGGATTTTTAGGGGCAAACTCTTCCACGCCGCTGGAGAATCCGACAATTATTACCAATCTGGCAGAGCTGTATTCCATGATGATACTGCCCGGAGCCTGTGTGATTGCTTTTGGACATATGATAGCTGACAGACGCCGGGGAACCGGTAAAAAAACTGTTTTTGGCAGTCAGGGCAGAACGGTATTTGCAGCAATGGCAATTATTTTCCTGATCGGCATCACCGTTTGCTATACAGCAGAGAAGGCAGGGAATCCCATTCTGGCAGGAGTCGGATTGAATCAGAGTATGGGCTCCTACGAGGGAAAGGAAGTCCGGTTCGGTATCGCCCAGTCAGCTCTTTTTACCACAACGACTACCTCGTTTACCACGGGAACAGTCAACAATATGCACGACACGCTGACCCCGCTGGGGGGCATGGTGCCGCTTCTGCACATGATGCTGAACTGTGTATTTGGAGGTAAGGGCGTAGGTCTTATGAACATGATCATGTACGTAATCCTTGCGGTTTTCCTGTGCGGATTGATGATCGGCCGTACGCCGGAATATTTAGGAAAGAAGATCGAAGGAAAGGAAATGAAGCTGGTTGCCATCTGTCTGATCGTGCATCCGCTCCTGATTCTTGGCTTCTCCGCACTGGCCGTTGCAACGCCGGGCGGATTGGCCGGTATCACAAACCCCGGATTCCATGGGCTGACACAGGTCTTGTATGAGTATGGTTCCTCCGCCGCCAATAATGGCTCCGGATTTGAAGGGCTCGCTGACAATACCGCATTCTGGAACATTACGGCAGGACTGGCCATGTATTTCGGACGTTTTCCGGCAATTATCATTCAACTGGCAATCGCAGGCAGTATCCTTGCAAAACGCAGGGTAAATGAGACAATCGGCACACTCAGAACGGATAATGTGATATTTACACTGATACTCGTATTTATCGTATATATTTTCGCGGCATTGACGTTCTTCCCGGCACTTGCCCTTGGACCGGTCGCAGAACATCTGACGAACTGGTTTCCGTTATAGAGTTGAGTTTAGGAGGCAATTTCAAATGTCAAAAAAGAGACAACAGTCAACAAAGTTTATAACGCGTGACATATTAAAGAGCTCCGTAATCGGAGCGTTTCAGAAGCTTGATCCCAGATATATGCTTAAAAACCCGGTGATGTTTGTGGTGGAAGCCGGATTTCTTATTACTCTGGTTCTCTGCTTCGTCCCCAACCTGTTTGGAGATGTGCAGGCACTTGCCGGTAAGCTTCCGGCAGCGTCCTTAAGAACCTATAATGTGATTGTGACGCTGATCCTTTTTATTACGGTCTTATTTGCTAACTTTGCCGAGTCGGTGGCTGAGGGACGTGGAAAGGCCCAGGCGGAGACGCTGAAGAAGACGAAGAAGGATACGGTCGCCCATTTACTCAGGGACGACGGCTCTGAAACGGAGGTTTCCGCTTCTGAGTTAAAGAAGGGGGACGTGGTCATTGTAAGAATCAATGAGCTGATTCCCAATGACGGAGAGGTAATCGAAGGAATTGCCTCCGTTGATGAGTCGGCCATTACCGGTGAATCCGCTCCGGTTACTCGTGAAGCAGGCGGCGATTTCTCATCAGTAACCGGCGGCACCACGGTGGTGTCCGACTGGCTGAAGATCAGGATAGCAGCGGAGCCGGGCGGCTCCTTTCTCGATAAGATGATTGCTCTGGTCGAGGGGGCATCCAGGCAGAAGACGCCCAATGAGATAGCTCTTAACACCTTGCTGGTCGGCCTGACCATCATATTTCTGATTGTCATAGTCTGCCTCTATCCATTTGCGGTTTACTCCGGTGTTCAAATTCCGGTTGCAACCCTTGTGGCGCTCATGGTCTGCCTGATCCCCACTACCATTGGCGGCCTGCTCTCCGCAATAGGCATCGCCGGGATGGACCGGGTGACGAGGTTTAATGTCATTGCCATGTCGGGAAAAGCGGTGGAAGCCTGCGGTGACGTAGACACCATGATTCTCGATAAAACGGGTACCATCACCTTTGGAAACCGTCTGGCTGCGGATTTTTATCCCGTGGAAGGCATAGACAAAATGGATTTAATCGACCTTTCCGTTCTCGCTTCCTTAGAAGATGCCACTCCGGAGGGAAAATCCATTACGGATCTGGGTTATAAAATGGGCAGCCGCGTTGAAAAATCGATGGCGGGAAAAATGAACTTTATTGAATTTACAGCTCAGTCAAAAATGTCCGGGGTGGACTTATCTGACGGCACCAGGATCCGTAAAGGTGCGGGAGAAGCCGTAAAAGAGCTGGTTTTGGCCGAAGGCGGCAGAATCCCGAAGGACCTGGATAAAATTGTGGAAGAGATCTCGAAACTGGGCGGAACACCGCTTACCGTCTGTGCCGATCATAAAATTTACGGCGTCGTCTATTTAAAGGATACGGTCAAACCTGGTCTGGCGGAACGTTTTGCCAGGTTAAGGGAGATCGGAATCAAGACGGTCATGTGTACAGGAGATAATCCCCTGACTGCGGCCACCATTGCGAAAGAAGCCGGCGTGGACGGATTCATCGCAGAGTGCAGGCCGGAAGACAAGATAACCGAGATTAAGAAGGAACAGGCAGAAGGAAAGATCGTAGCCATGACGGGAGACGGAACCAATGATGCGCCGGCCCTGGCTCAGGCGGACGTGGGGCTGGCAATGAACTCGGGCACACAGGCCGCCAAAGAGGCCGCCAACATGGTAGACTTAGATTCGGATCCGACGAAGATTCTGGAGGTGGTCGAGATTGGAAAACAGCTTCTGATCACGAGAGGTTCCTTAACGACTTTCTCTGTTGCAAATGACGTTGCGAAGTATTTTGCAATCATACCCGCCATGTTCCAGCTGGTGATTCCGCAGATGAACATGCTGAATATTATGAAGCTGACAACCCCGTACAGCGCAATATTGTCGGCTCTGATCTTTAACGCAGTCATTATCCCGAGCCTGATCCCCATCGCCATGCGCGGCGTGAAGTATAAACCGATGCGTTCGGAAAAAATGCTGCTGAAAAATATGGGAATCTACGGTGTCGGCGGAGTGATCGTGCCGTTTATCGGCATTAAACTGATTGATATGATTGTGGCCCCGCTGCTGGCCGTGCTGGGCCTGTAGACTAATGGGCAGAGAACGTATGGAAGGAGATTTGGATGAAATCATTTATGAATTATTTAAAAAATGCATTGATATGCACCATCGTCCTGGGTGTCCTGTGCAGCGTTGTCTATCCGGCGGCGCTGACACTGGCCGGGCAGGCATTTTTCCCGAAACAGGCAAACGGCAGCCTGATTACGGTCCAGGTGGGCGGACAGGAGCAGGTGGTAGGCTCAGAGTTTGTAGGACAGCAGTTCGAGGATTCCCGTTTTTTCCATGGGAGAGTGTCCTCCGTAAATTATAACTGCTACACGGACGAGGAGAAAGAGGACGGCAGCTACGGCGGCGTATCTTCCGGATCGTTTAACTACGCAAACTCCAACCCGGAATTAAAGGCACGTGTGGAAGAAGATATGGCAGCCTGGATGGAGGCGCACCCGGATGTGAAGCAGGAAGACATTCCTTCAGACCTCCTGACCGCTTCCGGTTCCGGACTGGACCCACATATAACGGTTCAGGGCGCGCAGGTACAGGTTGGGGCAGTGGCGAAGGCATCCGGCCTGACGGAAGAGGCGCTTAATGATATCATCGACCGAAACACAACAGGAAAGGTTTTGGGCATATTTGGGGAAGAGACAGTCAACGTGCTGGGATGCAACCTGGACATTGCGGAAGCATTGGGCATGATTACGAGAGAGCAGGGATAGGGTAATGCAGGAAAATGACACGCGCCCTGATCCGGAAGTGCTGCTGGCCAGGCTTAAGGAGGAAGAGCAGGAAGAAGGCGGCCGCGGAAAGCTCAGAATTTATCTGGGCTACGCGGCCGGTGTCGGAAAGACATATACCATGCTGCAGGCCGCCCATGAGGCTGCCGACAGCGGAGAAGACGTGGCAGCAGGTTACATAGAGCCTCATGTCCGCCGGGATACTCAGAAGATGGCCGAGAAACTTGAGACGATTCCGCCGCTGATGGTATCATACAGAGGAACAAAGCTGAGAGAATTCGATTTGGACGCCGCTTTAAAACGCCATCCCCGGATCTGCCTGGTGGATGAGCTGGCTCACACTAACGCTCCCGGTCTGAGACATATGAAACGCTACCAGGATATCGAGGAACTGCTGGACGCGGGAATCCATGTGTGGACGACCGTAAATATTCAGCATCTCGAAAGCTTAAACGACATTGTGGGAAGTATTACCGGAATTACCGTGCGGGAAAAGTTCCCGGACAGCGTGTTTGACCACGCCGATCAGGTTAAGGTCGTGGATATAGAGCCGGAGGAGCTGTTAATCAGGCTCTCAGAGGGAAAGATTTACAAAAAAGAGCAGGCGGAGCGGGCCGTAAACCATTTCTTTACGAGGGAAAAGCTGGCGGCCTTAAGAGAGATCGCACTCCGGCGCACGGCTGACCGGGTGAATCATCTGGCGGTGGAAGAGAAGAAAAATCATCAAAAGACGGGAGACTATTATACAGGAGAGCACATACTCACCTGTATTTCTCCATCCCCGACCTGCGCGAAGGTGATTCGGTCGGCGTCGAGGCTGGCATATGCATTTCACGCGGAATTTACGGCTCTCTATGTCGAAACGCCGCTGACGTCAGGGGCGTCTCTGAAAAATAAGAAGGCTCTGGAAGACAACATACAGCTGGCTAAGGCTTTGGGGGCGAAGATTGCCACGGTATACGGGGAAGACGTCGCATACCAGATCGCCGCCTACGCCAGGGTGTCAAACGTATCAAAAATCGTCCTGGGAAGAACGAATCACCGGATCATCCTGGGGCAGACCAAGGGGACCCCGGCGGAACGGGTGGCGCAGTACGTCCCCAACCTGGATATTTACATCATACCAGATGCGACGGCGGCTGGAAAACGGCGTGCGCTGACGATGAGTGACTTCGGGCAGAAAATGACCGCGTATAAACATATTTACATGGATACGCTTAAGATTACGGCGTTTACCTGCCTGGCCACCTTTCTTGTGTTCCGGATATTGGGAATATGGATGGCGCGGGAACATGTGATCATGCTTTTAATTACAGCATTTATCATTGCAACGCTGCTCACAACCGTCAAGCGCCAGTCCCAGGAACTGATAAAAAAGTCTCATCGTCTGGAGATTCTCCTGGAAAATTCTTCCCGGCTCAGAAGGTGCGTCACGATCAGGGATGTAGAGAATGAGGTGGCGGAGCGAATCGTCCAGCTGATGGATTTATCGGTCATCTTTTATTTGCGGGGAGAAGGAGATCATACGCTTTCCTTCAATGGGCCTGATTTTTATCCGAAAAAGGGTGTGGCGGCGTCGGAACTGGATTTTTTTAAGGAGCAGCAGGAGACAGCCACAGCCGGATGGGTGATGAGCAATGGCAAACGGGCCGGATGCAGTACGAGCGCCCTGCCCAGCGCGAAAGCAATCTATCTTCCCGTGAGACTGGATGAGACCGTCTACGCGGTGGTGGGAATCTATCTGGAAGAGGGAAGGGGAATCGCTGAATTTGAGTATGGAATCATCAGTGCTATGCTGAATGAGGCAGCGCTGGCATTCTCGAAACGGTACGGTGATTTCTGGGGACATAATCCCGGTATGTAGGTGAAGCCGAAGAACGGGCAGGCGTCAGCCCCGCTCCGCAGAATGTGAAAAACTCCCGTTATAAAGCGGGAGTTTTCCTCTTATCTATATCAAAGCCTTCATGGAAGTCGGAAGTAAATCACGTTCTCTGTTTATTTGGAGGAACAAAAAACAGCACTTCATGATCTTACACTCTCTTACCGCTCCTGCGGCAGCAGGATAACAGCATACATGGAAAGCTAAGGCAGCAGTCACCCTGCGGAAAGCAGAGTCCGCGCCGGCAAGGAGGATCAAACCGGTAATGCTGTTGTGGCGGCTGTTGCGGAATCACTTACGATAAATCTTCTATAATGATCGGGAAGAAGATCCGCAGGGATTTGTCCTGCTGATATATAGTATGACAGGCTGTACCTTTTGGTTACGATCGTTCCAAAGAAGCCTGTCCTTTCGTCCGCCGCGCGCTGTGATCTGTAGCCTGTTTTGGAGTGAGTATGGCGATTACCAGGAAAAATACTGACAAATGCCTGCATGATGTGCTATAATAGAAGTAAATCAAAATTGATGCCTTCGGATGCAATCACTTCTGAAGCATCTTTTTTTTATTCTCAGACGCGGTTTTGTCTCTGAATGATCGATTTGGCGGTATCTGTTGGTTGGTTTCAAAGGAGGTAAAAATGTATCAGGTAAATGACCATGTTGTCTATGGAAACTATGGGATCTGTGTGGTGAAGGCGATTGGAAAGCTGGAGATGGATTCGGCTGCGAAAGACCGGCTTTACTATACACTGGAACCGTTGTATTCGGAGAAAAATACGATCTATACCCCGGTGGATAAAAAGGACGCTACTATGCGCTGTGCGATTACGGAACAGGAGGCATGGAATCTGATTGACGGAATTCAGGGACAGGAGATGATACAGGTCGCTGATGAGAAGAGAGCGGAACACGAGTACAGAGAAATTATGAAGACAAATGAGTGCACGGGATGGAGCCGGATTATCAAGACCATCTATTTGAAAAACCGGAAACGCCTGGAGACCGGAAAACGGTACACGGCGAAGGACGACGTCTATTTACGTCTGGCCGAAGACTTTTTGTACCGGGAACTGGCTGCCGCTCTTAACGTAAATAGGGAAGATGTGGAATCAATCATATCGGACAGGGTAAAGCAGCTGAACTGATGTGATAAGACTCCCCCGCAGAAAAATATTTTTCTGTCAACTTTTTTGATGGCAAAAAAGCAAAATGCATGGTAAAATAAGAATAATTATGTGCAGTTAAATCCCCCGCAGCGAACTACGGGGGATTTGCCCCGTGAACGGCAGTGCCCGATAAAAAGGGGCATGCTGCCATCAGACGGAACGACAGGCTCGTTGCTCACGGGAATCAACAAAAGTCGAAACAGAGGGACAAGAACAATGAGGTTTATCGGAAGCAAGACATTGCTGCTGGATCATATCAGAGCGGTTGCAGAAGAAAAGGCGCCGGATGCCCGGAGCTTCTGCGATATTTTTTCGGGAACAGCGGCTGTGGCGAGACATTTTAAGCAGTGGTATGAGGTGTATTCCAACGATCTGCTGTATTTTTCATACGTACTGCAGCGCGCTACCATAGAGAATGACAGTGTGCCGGAGTTTGGACGGCTGAAGGAAGAACTGGGCATTACGGACCCAGTGGAGTACTTTAACGGAAAAGAGACCCGGGACATGGAGGACCTGGTGCAGGAGAGACGTTTCTTTCAGAATACGTACGCCCCAACAGGCGGCCGTATGTATTTAAACGATGACAACGCCCTGCGCATTGACTATGCCAGATGTACCGTGGAGGACTGGAAGAACGCGGGACTGCTGGATGAGAATGAATACTACTATCTTGTGGCCTGCATCGTGGAGGGAATCCCGTTTGTATCCAATACTTCCGGTACGTACGGTGCGTATCACAAAAGCTGGGAACGGCGCAGCTATAAGAAATATGAGCTGTTCCGGCTGGATGTGACGACGAATCACAGGGAGAACCGCTGTTACAACGAGGACGGGGCCGAGCTGTTAAAACGGCTGCAGGGCGATATTCTCTACGTTGACCCGCCCTACAATGAGCGCCAGTATCTTCCGAATTACCATGTTCTGGAGACGGCGGCCAGATATGACTACCCGGAGGTTACCGGCGTCACGGGTCAGAGGCCTTATGAGAATCAGAAATCGGAATTCTGCATGAAGAAGAATGTGACCGACGCCTTCGAACGGCTCATCAGCAACGCCCGTTTTCAGCACATCATTTTAAGCTACAGCACGGATGGTCTGATGACGACGGAGGACATCGAGAGAATCATGAAGACGTATGGAAAACCGGAGACATTTCACATTTATGAGATTCCATACAGGAGATATAAGAGCAGAAAGGTGAAAGAGACCGAACGCTTAAAGGAACTGCTCGTTTACGTAGAAAAGCAGGTGGAACCATGTATATAAAGAGCCCGCTGAACTATACCGGGGGCAAATATAAGATCTTAAAGCCGGTTCTGGGCGCATTTCCGCGGCAGATCGGCAGTTTTGTGGATCTGTTTGCCGGGGGCTTTAACGTGGGGATCAACGTGGAGGCGGACCGCATCTTCTGCAACGATCAGATCACGTATTTGATCGGGATGTTTGGCCTGTTCCGGGAGATGGAGACGGAGGTGCTTCTTACGCGCATCCGGGGCCTGATCGCTGCGTACCAGCTGACCCAGCAGAATAAGGAAGGCTACCTTGAACTGAGACGCCACTATAATGAGAGCAAAGATTTGACTGAGTTATTCGTTCTGACCTGCTATGCGTTTAACCATCAGATCCGATTTAATAACAGCCATGAATTTAACTCTCCCTTTGGGACGAACAGGAGCTCCTTCAACGGAAACATCGAGAAGAATTTAACCGCCTTCTGCCGGGCCTTAAAGGAGAAGGATATCGTATTTTCCACTACGGATTTCCGGGAGATGGATTTGGGATTCCTGGGAGAAAACGACCTGATTTACTGTGATCCGCCGTATCTTATATCTACCGGCTCCTATAACGATGGGAACCGCGGATTCCGGGACTGGCACGAGGAGGAGGAGGCGGCGCTCTTAGGGCTGCTGGACCGGCTGAACGGTCAGGGAACGAGGTTTGCGCTCTCCAATGTCCTGTATCACAAGGGACTCTCCAACGATCTTCTCATCGAATGGAGCCAAAATTACCATATCACCTACATCGATAAGAGCTACGCCAACTGCAACTATCATTTTAAGGATAGGGACGCGGTGACGGTGGAGGTTCTGATTACCAATTACGTGCCGGAGGGGGCAGGGGAATAGAAAGCGTCATGCTATGTGACGCTTTTTTTTATTGACTTTTCGGAGGCCGTCTTCTATAATTACATTAACGATAACATTAACGTTAATGTAAAGGAGCGGAAATGAGAGAAGGAGTGGTTTTCGATGTGGAGGAGTTTACCGTTTTCGATGGTCCGGGCCTTCGGCAGACCGTATTTTTAAAGGGCTGTCCCTTGAGGTGCAGCTGGTGCCACAATCCGGAGGGGTTAAGCGGCGTTCCCCAGCTGATGGTCAGCACCGCCTCCTGCACTGGCTGCGGGAAGTGCAGGGAGGTGTGCCGCCATGAGACGTGTATCAGCTGCGGGGAATGTATTCCTGTATGTCCGCTGCATTTAAGGCGGATTGCGGGTGAAAGGATGACCTCGGGGGAATTAATCCGGCGGATCCGAAAGAGCAGTGATTACTACGCCCGGTATGGCGGCGGAGTGACATTTTCGGGAGGTGAACCGCTTATGCAGGCGGACTTTTTGACGGAAGTTTTATACGGTATTCCGGATGTGCACCGCGCCATAGAGACCTCCGGCTACTGTGAGGAGGACGTCTTTCGGCGTGTGAGCGCCCATCTGGATTATGTGATGATGGACATCAAGCTGTTTGATGCCGTCCTTCACAAAAAGTATACAGGAGTGGACAATGAAAGGATCTTAAGAAATGCCCGGATACTCTGTGAGGGGGAGATTCCGTTTGTTATCCGCATCCCGCTGATTCCGGGCGTGAATGACAACGAGGAGAATTTTAGGAGTACTGCAAAATGGATCGCAGGGGCCAGGGCACTGATCAAGGTAGAGCTTCTGCCCTACCATAAGACGGCGGGGGCCAAGTATGCCATGGTGGAGAAGGAGTACAGGCCGGTCTTTGACCCGGAACAGGCCGTATGGGTGTCACAGAAAATATTTGAAGAATATGGAATAAGGAGCGAGGTATTATGACAGAGAGAATTGAGAGGATGCGTCAGTTTTTTGTGGTGGATAAGGGGCAGAAGGCCATGTGGCAGAAAGAGGAGAACCCTTACGTGCTGGCGGAGCAGTTTGCAGCGGAACATACTCCGGATGTGGACCGGGCGGCCAGGCGGCTGATCTATGTACTGGATAAGGAAGAGCCGGTTTTATTCGAGGATGAGCGGATTGCATTTACCAGGACGGTGACAACGATTCCGGAGATTTTTACGGAAGCGGAGATGGAAGAACTTCGAAAGGAACACTGGATTCACGAAAAGGGAGACGTGTGTAATATCAGTGTCGATTATACGAAGCTGCTGAATCAGGGCTTTGATGCGAAAAAGGCGGAGCTGGAAGCGCTCAGACAGCAGTTTTCCCAAGTGGGGGAGGCAGCAAAGGCACATTATATAAAGCTACAGATCGATATTCTGGATCATGTGCTTTCCCTTGCTGCCAGATATCAGGAATTAGCCGAAAAGAAAGGGAATGATGTGATCGCCAGGACATTGAAAGCCGTACCGGCGCACGCGCCGCAGAGTTTTCTGGAGGCGCTTTCTATGTTTCGGATCATCCATTTTACGATGTGGTGCGGGCGGAACTACCACAATACGGTGGGGCGGTTCGACCAGTATATCTATCCCTACTTAAAGGCCGATCTGGATAAAGGACTGTATACGGAAGAGAGCGCGCTGGAGCTGCTGGAAGAATTCTTCTTAACCTTTAACCGGGACAGCGACTTATACCCGGGCATGCAGCAGGGAGACAACGGCCAGAGCCTGGTGCTCGGGGGCTTGAATGAAGATGGTTCGGACAGCTATAACCTTCTGTCAGAGCTGTGCTTAAAAGCCAGCCTTGAGCTGAAGGTGATCGATCCCAAGATCAATCTCCGCGTGCATGAGAAGACGCCGCTTGGCACCTACATACTGGGGACACAGCTGACCAGGCAGGGCCTTGGCTTCCCCCAGTATTCCAATGACGACGTGGTGATTCCGGGCCTCATGGAACTGGGGTATAAGAAAGAAGATGCTTACCGCTACGTGGTAGCCGCCTGCTGGGAATTCATCATTCCGGGCGCCGCCATGGATATACCCAATATCGAGGCGCTTTCCTTCACGAAGGCCGTCTCCGACGCGGCTATGGAAAAACTGGAGCAGTGCCGGTCCTATGATGAATTCGAGAAAGCGGTCCGGGATAAAATCGATGCACAGGCCGATGAATTATGTAAACGGGTAAACGGAGTCTACCTTTTTCCCGCTCCGTTTTTATCCCTGATGATGGATGGCTGCTGTGAAAATGGAACCGATGTGTCCCTGGGATGCAAATACAACAATTACGGTTTTCATGGAACGGGTATCGCCACGGCGGCGGATTCTTTGGCGGCTGTAAAGAAGTTTGTCTTTGAGGAAAAGAGCATGGATGCCTCTTCGCTGGTGAAAGCCCTTGGGAATGACTTTGAGGGCGAGGAACTTCTCTGCAACCGTCTGCGTTATGAGTCCCCCAAGATGGGCAACAACGACGATTATGTGGATGAGATCGCGGCCCGGCTGCTGAATGATTTTGCCGATTCCCTAAAGGGGCGGGTCAATGACAGAGGCGGCATTTACCGGGCGGGAACGGGTTCCGCCATGTATTACATCCGCCATGCCGAGAACCTGCCGGCGACGCCTGACGGAAGGCGAAAGGGGGAGGGCTTTGGCGCCAATTACTCTCCCAGCCTGTTTTCCAGATGCAGGGGTCCTGTTTCCATTATCCAGTCCTTCACCAAACCGGATTTAAAACGGGTGATTAACGGCGGCCCGCTGACGCTGGAGCTTCATGACACCGTGTTCCGGACAGAGGAGAGCTGTGCCAAGGTTGCGGTGCTGGTAAAGTCCTTCATGGATCTGGGCGGCCACCAGCTTCAGCTGAATTCCGTAAACCGGGATACCATGCTGGAAGCACAGAAGCACCCTGAAAATTATAAGAATCTGATCGTGCGTGTGTGGGGGTGGAGCGGTTATTTTGTAGAACTGGATAAGGAGTATCAGGATCATATTATTCAGAGGATGGAGCTGATGCTGGCTGTATAAATGACCGGCCATTTTGTTGGAGCAGCCCCCTCCGGCTGACTGCCGCGCCGAAGGGGGCAGTCAACCGGAGGGGCAAGTTAATTCCATTCCGCCATTAAAAGAAATTCTCTGATATTTTTATGCTTAATTCCATTCCGGCCAAAATCAAATTCATCCATGGAAACGACATATTTCGGATAGTTGTCACGGATCAGATCATATACTCCAAATTCCCGGCTTATGGTATCATCCGAAGCCAGCAGATAGGAAACCTGGATATATAATTTTTCTTTTTGCCGGGTGCCGATAAAGTCTACTTCCCGTTCTCCGGATTTCCCGACAGTTACCTGATAACCGCGTCTAAGTAATTCCATATATACAATATTTTCCAGAATCAGGTTAATGTCTTTCAGATTCTCACCGAAGATAGCTTCACGAATGCCGTGGTCTGCTAAATAATATTTTTCATTTACTGTAAGTATTTTTTTTCCCTGGAGATCCTGCCGGCGGACACGATAGAGGAGAAAGGCCTCCTCACAGGCTTTTATATAGTTTAAAATGGTTTCTGTTGATACGGTACGATACTCGCTTTTCAGATATTTTGATATGGCATTGGCAGAAAAGGTATTTCCCACATTAGCGGAAATGTATGCAATAATACGCTCGAGCATGTCTATGTCGCGTATGTTATTTCTCTTTACAACATCCTTCAGAACAACGGAATTGTAAATGTCTGTCAGATATTGCCGGCAGGGTTCCGCTTCAAAACGCAGATTGCTTAGATACGGCATTCCGCCCAGGGTCAGATAACTGGAAAATACTTTCTGCTCCGTCGCCTCCGGGTATATTTCCCGATAAAGCATTAAAAATTCACGATAGGAAAATGGATAAATAACAAATTCCACATACCGGCCAGCCAGGTATGTGGCCAGTTCACCTGAAAGGAGTTTTGCATTAGAACCGGTAATGTATATATCGCATTCTAATTCAATCCGGAGTGAATTGATGCAGCGCTCCCAGTCCCGGACTTCCTGTATTTCATCGAAAAAAAGATAGCTTTTTCCATCGACAGCGGATACTCTTTTTTTGATCTCATCGTGTAGCGCTTCGGCAGTACAATACGGAATATTATTCATATCCTCAAAATTGAATGATAGAAACTGCGCAGATGTCACCCCCTGCCGCAGCAGTTCCTCTTTAATTAATTCGAGCATAACAGACTTTCCGGACCGTCTCAGGCCAGTCAGCACTTTTATAATATCCAGCCCTATAAAGGGGCGGATACGACTCATATATAATTCTCTGTTGATCATAGGGCGAGAACCTCCTGGTAACATGATATTTCATTTTATCAGTTATAGTGAACAAAATCAATATAATTATATAGTATGGCCAGTATAAAAATAAAATACACTACAGTTCACAGCCTCCTACGGGAATTCTGACAAACGCCGTCGTCCCCCGGTCCGGCTCGCTGTCAATCGTAAGCATATAATTATCCCCATAGAGCAGCCGCAGCCTGTCGTTGACATTTTTCATGCCGTAGCCGCTCGTTTGTACGGAAAACAGATGGTCCACAGCGTCCTTTTCCATGCCGCAGCCGTTGTCCTCAATCCAGATGGAGATGAAGTCCATCGTCATGTACACCTCCTTTTTCACGGTGACAGTCAGTTTTTTATCTTTCTTCATACTGTTCTTTAAGCCGTGATCCAGCGCATTTTCCACCAGAGGCTGAAGAATGAAGTTGGGAAACGGGGCGCCGGATAAGGAAGTCTCAATGTTGTATACAACGTCTATGGACTCACTGTAGGAGAAAAGCTGAATTTTTACGTAGGCCTGGATATTCATCAGTTCATTTCCCAGTGTGGTGATATCTTTTCCCTTATTCAGAGCGGTTCGGTAAAAGGTGGACAGAAGTATGACCATCTCGCTGATATCGTTCTGCCCGGAAAGGATCGCCCGGCTGTTGATAAGTGATAAAGAGTTATAGAGGAAATGTGGATTAATCTGTGCGTACAGGATTTTCTGTTGATAATTCTTTTTTTCCAGCTCATGTTTTAAGTTCACCATAATATAATGGTTGATTTCCCCCATCATGCGTGAAAAGGTGTGAAAGAGCGTGCCGATCTCGTCGTGGCGTTCGCTCACCAGGGAAACCGACAGATCGTTCATATCCCCGGAACGCACCTCGTCGATCTTCTCGGTCAGGTTCTCAATCGGAGTGACGATGGAGACGGAGATGATTAAGACCATGACTCCGAGGAACAGCAGGATAATCCAGCCAAAGGCGTAGGTGCCGCGTGTGATCGCATTTACAGCTCTGTGGATCGAGGTATACGTCTTATAGTAGCAGATGTTCCAGCCGGTCTCCGGTATGGAGGAAGTCAGCTTTAGATACTGGGTATCGGACATTTCGGCCAGAAACGGAGTCAGCTCCTCCTCCGGCAGATCGGAGGTGGAAAAGATCAGGCCTCCATCCCGGGCTGTGACCACCACATCGTACTTATCCTCCGAGAGAGATAAAAATGGTTCGAAGAACAGGTCATAGTTGATTCGGAAGGAGAGATAGTTGGAGCTTTTGTACTGTCTGATATCCCCGATCAGTCTGGTGGAATAAAGATATGGCTTGCCGTCCTCCACGGCGGAGACCCAGGTGGGAATATACTGGTTATGCACCTGGGGAAACCAGTCCTTCTGATACAGGCTGTCCAGGTCCAGAATATAGTTGTTATAGGGATGAATATCGCCGGAAGAGTAGATCGTAATCGCCTCCAGATCAGGATACAGGGCGTAGTAGGTGAGAAAAAGGGGCTCGATGGTGTCGGAATACGCCTTGTACATTTTGAAGTAATCGTCATGGTAGCTGGTGTTTAATACCTTCATAATCGCGTTGTTGTTAAACATGAAATTAGAAAGGTTGTTATACGTGACAAGCTTATTGTCAACGGAGCTGACCGCCTGCTCCAGGGCGAGTTCGGTCAGGGAACGCTCTCTTTCCAGGATAATGCGGTTGGTGTAGCGGTTGGAAAGGATGATGTAGCACAGGAACGGAAGCGCGCCCATCAGAAGGAATATGATCAGGACTTTTCTGCGGATCCCCATGTCCAGAAAGCCCCTTCGGATTTGTTTCAGTGTATTTGTCATCAGTAAGTCTCCTTCTGGCGGTAGTTCTCCGGGCTTTCCCCATAGTAATCGCGGAAACGCTGGGAAAAGTAGGACGGATTGGGAAAACCGACGGACTCGGCGATTTTGTTGACTTTCATCTCCGTCTCCAAGAGCAGCCTGGCGGCCTGCTCCAGCCGGTATTCATTGATGAATTTCATCAGGTTGCACCCGGTCTCTTTCTTAAATACGGAACAGAGATAATTGGGGCTTATGTAAAAATGGCTGGAGATGTCGTTTAAGGACAGCGGCTGGGCGTAATTCTGGTAGATATACTGCCGGATCTTATCCGACTTCAGGCAGGTTCCCTGGCTCCTCTGGGCCTGGCTGCGGAGTCTTCCGGCCAGATCGTAGGTCATATCCATCAGCTCCACGATGTTGGTGGAGCCATAGATCTTTTCCGCTACTTTATTTAAATCCGGCTGCTGGTCATCCGGCAGATAGTGGATAATCTCCTTCATCAGCTCCGTAAAACAGTATTTGACGAAAATAAGGGAACGGGTCTTCTCGTGTTTTAAGGATTCGAAGAGATCCTCCAAATGAAGCATCAGGGAATCGTAGTCCTTCAGCCGCAGATCGTCGGACACAATATCAATGGAAATATGACCGGAGGAGGCGTAGGGGTGGTCCGGCCCATCCGGCAGGAAGATATTCTGTTCCGGGAAGAAAAAGTGGTTTTCCAGCCGTTCCTCCAGCTGCGTGTAAACCTGGCTGATGGAGCCGTTGTCAGGAAGCGTCTGAAACGCCACGCAGCATTTCTGATGAAATTCCTTTTCGGCACACAGGCAGACCGACTGCGCACTGGGAAAGAGAAAGGCCCCATCCTTGAAAAAAAGAATGCTGCGGGACGGATCAAGATTCAGATAGTCGAAGGGGGTGCTGAGAAGGTCTGCCAGCTTTTCCTGAAAGGAGATGCCTTCCAGACTGAAAAATTCATTGTCACATTCGACTAACATGAGGCCGGTATAGCGGTCCTTAAAGAAGGGAGCGCTGTCCGCAAGCATACTGGATTTACCGTTGACAGCCAGCCAAAGCATGTGATTTTTCAAAAGCTTTGTCTCACTGCGGCGCGTCCTGATCTGGCGGTTGGTCTCCTCCACGCCGTTTATGACGCGGGTCATGACGGAGACGAATTCGTCCGGGATCACCGGTTTCATCAGATAGTCCTCCACTCCAATAGTGATGGCGGTTTTGGCATACTCAAAATCATTGAAGCCGCTGAAAATGATGATTCTCGTATTTGGTGAAAGCTTTCTCACCTCTTTGGACAGCCCCAGACCGTCGAGAAAGGGCATGCGGATATCCGTAAAGAGGATATCATAATGATTTTCAGGTTTTCTAAAAAGCTCCAGAGCCTCCTGACCGTTTACTGCCGTGGCAACCTCGAGAGGCAGTTCGTATTTTTTTATAAGAAATGTGATGCAGTCAACATCGAGAACAGAATCATCGACAACTAAAATCTGATACATGGCTAACACTCCTTCCATTCGTGTAATTCTACAATTTATTCTAGCAGATTTGCCGGAAGGAAAATAGTGGAAGGACATAAATGGATAATTTTGTGATAGGAATGCGAAAAACCTTGTATATACAGGGAAAATGAGAGGGGATATAATAAATACATGAAACAAAACACTGCTTAAGGCGCCGTAAGCAGCCGGGGTTGAAGACTAATAAAAACGGAGGTTACCATGAAAAGAAGGAATCAATTAGTATCATTGTTACTGACCGCATGTATGGCGGGGGGCTGTCTGGCAGGCTGCGGGGGCAATACGAAGGCGCCGGAAGAATCTTCTGTAAAAAATGAAACTACAGCGAAGGAAGTTCAAAATGAGACGGCCGGAGGGGCGGCCGCAGGCACGGAGGAGGTAGATCCCTACGGTCCGGTCAGCGAGGAGAAGACCGTAATCCATGTGGGAAGAGCGGAATCGGCCAACGTTACGTACCCGGACGGTGAAGATTCCCACAACAACTACATCGTAAAATATCTTCAGGATCAATTGAATACCGAATACATATATGATTTCTCCGTTGACGACGCTTCTTATCCGACGAAGGTCGCCATGGCCATTGCATCGGGAGATATGCCGGATGTTATGAACGTAACGTATACCCAGTTGGTTCAGTTAGTGAATGCCGGCGCAGTGGAGGACATGACGGACGCATTTGCAACGTACCGTTCCGACGCACTAAAGAAATGCTTTGATTCGACCAACGGCATGTCGGAAGGTCTTGCAACCTTTGACGGAAGGCTGATGGCGATTCCTGATATCCAGCCTGGTATGGACAGCGTTCCCCTCGTCTATATCCGCGGCGACTGGATGGAAGAGCTGGGACTGGAAGAGCCGAAATCACTGGACGACATTGTGAACATTGCCAGGACCTTTATGGAGAAGAATCCTGGCGGCAACGTCACGGATGGAATCGCTGTGGGCCTCTCCTCCGATAAGAAGCTGGTTCAGAAGAACGGCGGTACGTGGCATGTAAACGGATTGTTTACCTTATTTGATGCCTATCCGAAGATGTGGATCAAACAGGATGACGGCTCCGTGGTATACGGTTCCATCACGGAAGAGGCCAAGACGGCTCTCGGAGAGATCAGAACGCTGGTAGAAGAGGGCGTTATCGATCCTTCTTTCGCAGTCAGAGATTCTGAGCAGTGCGTGGAGATGATCAGCAACGGCCAGGCAGGTATCTTCTTCGGCGCATGGTGGTCAAACCAGTGGCCGGTAGTATCCATGCTGGAAGGCGCGGCTGACTCCGTAAAATGGAATTCCTATGTAGCGCCATTGAACACGGAAGGCAAACTGAATGTCCCGATGAAGAGCCCGACTACCACTTATATTGTCGTGAAAAAAGGCTGTTCGGAAGAGATCAAGGAAGCAGTTGTAAAGACCGTGAATTATCAGTATGATTTAGACCAGTCCCAGGCTGAGAATGTCCGTCCAAACGGTATGGATTCCCCATTCTCCTGGCACTATTATCCCATCAATGTCCTTCACTGCGACTATGATGCCAAGGAAAAACAGATCCAGTCAGTGATGGACTGCATCGACGGAAAAGTGGCTTACGACGATTTAAGCGGCGACGGAAAGACCTGGTACAACGGTTATACCGCGGTTTTAAAAGACGGCTTCAGAAAGACCGTGGAGAAAAATATTTCCACTGCCAACGGCTGGGGCTGGGCCAACGGCGCCTGGACCGTGCAGAGTCAGGCCGACAAGCTGAATCTTCAGTATGCCGCAAGCTACGCGGATTCACCTTCCATGGAATCCTTATGGGCGACTCTGGAGACACAGGAGGATGAATTCTATTTACAGGTACTCACCGGAAATACCTCTGTTGATGAATTCGACAAATTCGTCAGCCAGTGGAAGGCTCTGGGCGGTGATACGATTACACAGGAAATGACGGAACTGTCTGGTGCCAATTAACGACGCCGGGTAAAGGAGAATCAGAAAACCGGAGGCCCAAAACCTCCGGTTTTCAAAATCGGGATGAACAGGAAGGAAGTTTCGTATGGGAAAAGTAGCAGGAAGGAAGAGAAGAAGAAAGGAAGGGAGACACGTAACCATAAGGCAGACATACCAATACCATCTGCTGATGCTGCCGGGCTTTATCATATTGTTTATTTATACGATTATTCCGTTTTTCGGAAATATCATGGCATTTCAGAATTATCAGCCGATTATGGGATTTTTAAAGTCCAAATGGGTGGGGCTTGCCAATTTCAAGCACATGCTGCTGCTGCCCGATACAGCCAGAATATTCCGGAACTCGTTCACCATAGCGGTGGGGAAACTGGTGCTCACGATGGTGCTGTCCATATTCTTCGCCATTCTTTTAAATGAGATCACCAGCGTGAAGTTTAAGAAATCGGTCCAGACCATCTGTTTCCTGCCGCATTTCCTGTCATGGGTGATCCTGGCAACCATATTCAAGAATCTCCTGGACACGGGAGGAATCTTAAATCAGGGGCTTATGAGTCTCGGAATCTTAAAAGAACCGTTAATGTTCCTCGGCTCCAATAAGCTGTTTCAGGGCGTGGTGATCAGCACAGATGTGTGGAAGGAGTTCGGCTACGGGGCCATTATCTTCATTGCGGCCCTCATGGGCATCAATCCGGAACTCTATGAAGCGGCCTCGGTGGACGGCGCAGGCAGACTGGCGAAAATATGGCATATTACGCTGCCCAGCATCCGCGTCACCATCGTCATGGTAGCTACCTTAAATATCGCTAATATCCTAAACGCAGGCTTCGACCAGATCTATAACATGTACAGTCCGGTTGTGTACCAGAGCGGAGATATTATCGATACATACGTATACCGGTTGAGCTTCGTCAACGCCCAGTACTCACTGGCCACCGCCATCGGGCTCTTAAAGTCGGCGATCAGCTTCATTATGATTGTCACGGCGCATAAGATGGCTAAGAAATTTGCCAATTATCAGATCTTTTAGGGGGGGATAAACCATGAAAAAATATAATACATGGCAGAACCGGGTGTTTGACTTTTGTGTCTTTCTGCTTCTGCTTATCCTGGGACTCAGCTGTTTAATCCCTCTTTTGCATGTCATTGCGCTGTCGCTCAGCAGCAAGACGGCCGCCCTGTCCGGGAAGGTGACGCTCTGGCCGGTGGAACTGACCTTTACACCGTACAAGGTCTTAATGACCGATCAGAAGTTCATGCAGGCCATGTGGATATCCGTACAGCGGGTGGTCTTAGGCGGCGCGATCAATCTGGTTCTTACGGTAATTACTGCATTTGCCCTGTCCCAGGACGAATCGGATTTCCCGGCCAGAAAGGTATATATGTGGTTCATGATCTTCGCCATGCTGTTCGGCGCGAGCCTCGTCCCGTGGTACTTCGTCATAAAGGCGACCGGGCTTATGGATACCATATGGGCGCTGGTGATTCCCGGAGCACTTCCGGTTTACAACACCATTCTCCTGATGAATTTTTTCAGAAATCTTCCGAAGGAGATCAAGGAGTCGGCCATGCTGGACGGAATCACCCCGTTCCAGATGATGATGCGTATCTTCGTGCCGTTAGCCAAGCCGGCAATCGCCACTGTGACCGTATTTTCCGTGGTGTTCCACTGGAACAACTTCTTCGACGGCCTTCTGCTGATGAATACGCCCAGCAACATGCCTTTACAGACCTATATCCAGACCCTGACCAATACGACAGTCAGCGTCATGAGCTCTTCTTTAACTCCGGCGGAAATCGAAGCGCTCACCTCGCTTAAGACGTTCAACGCGGCGAAGATCGTCGTGGCGTCCCTGCCGATCGTAATATTCTATCCATTTATGCAGAAATTCTTCGTCTCCGGCCTGACGCTGGGGTCGGTGAAAGAGTAGGCGCATCAAATATAAGGAGATTTCATCGTATGAGAATCAATCGTATGGCAAGCGTGCCCCTGCTGGTGCACGATCCCTATTATTCCATCTGGTCGCCGGCTGACTGTCTCTATGACACGGACACCGCTCACTGGAGCGGAAAGGAAAAACGGCTTTACGGCCACGTCACCGCGGATGGAGAACGCTTCCGCTTCCTGGGCGGAGAGGACGGCTGTCCGGTGATCCCCCAGACGAGCCTGGAGGTTACGCCGACCGCGACCACCTGTACCTTTGAAAATGAGAAGCTGAGGCTTTCCGTCCGTTTCCTGTCACCGCTTCTGCCGGAGGATCCGGTTCTGGTCTCCAGACCGTGTACCTACATCGATTTTACCGTAGAGAGGAAGCAGGAGGTCTCCGTGAAGATCAATTTTACCGTCACCGGCGACCTGGTCTTCGATACACCGGGGAAAATCATCGGCGGAAGCCATGAAAATGAGATGTATCATTTCCATTATGGTACTATGAGAAAGGCGTTTCAGACACCTTTAGGCCACAGCGGGGACCGGATTACCATAGACTGGGGTGATATGATTCTGGCTTCGGAGGACGAGGCCGTCACGATCATCTTCGATCCGGAGCACAGCCTGCTGAATGCGTCTGCGGAGCTGGGGACCGATCAGACGGCGTGTACGGTGATCGCCGCCTATGACGATCTGCTCTCCATCTTTTACTTCGGTTCCTGGCAGAAGGCCTATTGGACAACGAGGTATGAGACCATTTTCGACGCGGTTGGAGAGAGCTTCCGCGATCGGGAAGAGGTGACCGAAAAGGCGGAGGCATTTGACCGGAGTCTGGAGGAGCAGGCCAGGAATACAGGCGGGGCCGACTACGTGTTTCTCTGCAGTATTTCTTACCGCCAGGTCATGGCAGCCCATAAGCTGATCGCGGACCAGGAGGGGAATCTAGTCTTCCTTTCCAAGGAAAATGACTCCAACGGGTGTACGGGGACCGTCGATATCAGCTATCCATCCGCCCCCATGTTCCTGCTCTTTAATCCGGAATACGTGAAGGCCATGCTGCGTCCGGTCTTCTGTTTTGCCGGCTGTCCGGTGTGGGAGTACGACTTTGCGCCGCATGACGTGGGCCGGTATCCGTACGCGGCGGGCCAGGTCTATGGACTTAGAAAAGAAGGGGAGAACCGGGAATTCTGCTATGATAACGGCGCCATTTTCCCGTTTTACTACGAGTATCCCGCGGGGCTGTCCGTCTACGATGTGAGGGACCAGATGCCGGTGGAGGAATCCGGAAATATGATGATTTTGACGGCGGCGGTGTGTGAACTGGAACGCTCGGGGGCCTTTGCTGCGCCGTATTACGAGGTGCTGAAAACATGGGCCGGATATCTGCTCGCATACGGTGAAGATCCGGGAGAACAGCTCTGTACCGATGATTTTGCCGGCCATCTGGCTCACAACGTTAATCTGTCGGCCAAGGCGGTTATGGGAATCGAGGCATTCAGCAGAATCGCCGCCTGTCTCGGAGAGGAAGAGGAGGCGAAGCGGTACCATGAGGAAGCCGTGAGGATGGCACAGAGCTGGGAGACCCGCAGCGCCGCCGGCGATCACTACCGTCTGACCTTTGACTGTGAAGAGTCCTGGAGCCTGAAATACAATCTGGTGTGGGACCATTTCTTTGGAAGCGGCCTCTTCAAACCAGAGGTATTTGAGACAGAGACGGCGTTTTATCTGAAGAAACTCAGCACCTTCGGCGTGCCGTTAGACAGCCGGAAGACGTACACGAAGAGCGACTGGATTCTCTGGTGCGCCTCGTTTGCACCCGATCGGGAGGCATTTTACCGTCTGACAGCTCCGGTAGCGGAGTATGCCAGGTCCACAGAAGACCGGGTACCGTTTTCCGACTGGCACGATGCGGAGAGCGGGAGATACTGTCATTTTATAGGAAGAAGCGTTCAGGGCGGCTTATATATGCCGATGCTGATAGAGAAGAGGAAGAAAAAACAGGAGGCTTAAAGCATGAAAAAAGCGGTAATTAAGATTGACAGGGATTATAAAATCGGCCCGGTCGACAACCGGATTTACGGTAATTTCATCGAGCATATTGGCAGAGCGGTCTATGGCGGAATCTATGATCCGGGCCATCCGCTGGCGGATGATATGGGATTTCGAAAGGATGTGATCGCACTCACAAAGGAACTGAAGGTTCCCATTGTGCGGTATCCGGGCGGCAACTTCGTCTCCGGCTACAACTGGGAGGACGGAATCGGGCCGAAGGAGCTGCGGCCGAGAAGAACGGAGCTGGCATGGTTTGCCATCGAAGACAATCAGGTGGGGACGGATGAGTTCTGTGAGTGGAGCCGCCGTGCAGATACGGATGTGATGATGGCCGTGAACCTGGGGACGAGAGGCGCGGACGCCGCCCGCAATCTGG
This sequence comes from Hungatella hominis, assembly GCF_014288005.1. Taxonomy (NCBI): domain Bacteria; kingdom Bacillati; phylum Bacillota; class Clostridia; order Lachnospirales; family Lachnospiraceae; genus Hungatella; species Hungatella hominis. Next base: position 662,136 of record NZ_JACOPB010000002.1, on the reverse strand, counting down.
TGGAATACTGCAACTTCCCGGGAGGCACCTACTGGAGCGATCTGCGAATCAAAAACGGTTATCGCGATCCCCACGGTGTGAAGCTCTGGAATCTGGGAAATGAAATGGACGGCCCGTGGCAGATCGGCCACAAAACGGCAGAAGAGTACGGACGCGCGGCCTGCGAGACAGCCAAGGTCATGAAATGGGTGGACCCGTCAATTGAGCTGGTGGCCTGCGGAAGCTCCAACTCGGGTATGAACACGTGCTATGAGTGGGAGGCCACAGTGCTGGATCATACCTATGACTTTGTGGATTACGTTTCCATGCATCAGTACTACGGAAATGAGAAAAACGATACGCCCAGCTTCCTGGCCAATACCATGGATATGGACCGTTTTATCAACCACATCGTCTCTGTCTGCGACTACATACAGGCGAAGAAGCGCTCCAAAAAGGTTCTGAACATCTCCTTTGACGAGTGGAATGTCTGGTATCACGCATTTGCGGATAATGCCAAAGCGGAGAAATGGAGAGAGAAACCGGCGTACAATGAGGATCAGTATAACTTCGAGGACGCCCTTTTAGTGGGCGGCATGATGATTACGCTCCTAAAGCACGCCGACAGGGTAAAGGTTGCCTGCATGGCTCAGCTGGTCAATGTCATCGCGCCGATCATGACGGAAAACGGCGGAAGAATCTGGAAACAGACCATCTACTACCCATACCTTCACACTTCTCTCTACGGCAGAGGAACAGCCTTAAATGTGCTGGTGGACGCTCCTAAGTACGACTGTAAGGAGTACACCGATGTGCCGGCTCTCGAGAGCATTGCAGTGGAGAGCGGGGATGGAGCATATGTGACCATATTCGCCATGAACCGCGGCGAGGATGACCTGGAAGTGACCTGCTGTCTACGGGATTATCCGGGCTGCCGTGTGGAAGAGTTTATCACCATGGCGGGATACGATTTGAAGCAGTATAATACGGCGGACCAGCCGGACCGCGTGATTCCGCAGTCCTCCAGTGCCTATGAGATGGAGGGAGACTGCCTTACGGTTACGTTCTCGTCTTATTCCTGGAATGTTGTGAGGGTGAGAGTGGGGAAATAGATTTAATGAATTGAAGAAGTATCATAATTTACAAAGGCGGCAGCACCATATTCATATAATTGGTTCTGCCGTCTTTTAATCTTATCCTTTCTATTAAATGGTAAAAAATGGATATACCGGCAAAACGAAAAAAGCGGTCTTCTGTATGGTATAGTTATGATACCGGAATACAGAAAACTGCTTTTTATATCTTCGTCTGAATTCTGTCCATCACACATTTATGCTCTTTGTATATCTGTTGAATAATATGAATACTGCTGGATAATGGTTTGCTCAGATACTTATTTTTGTGATAGAGCAGGAGTGTTTTTCTGGTTCCCTGAAATTCCATGACAGGAAACACATGCAGTGATTCAAAACATTTTGGCTGAGTATCATACAAGTGCTTTAAAAGCATGGGGGTACTGAAAAATACACCATATCCTTCCGCGCAGAGAGATACAAGAGAGCTGGTCAGTGATGTTTTTATGCGCATAAACGGCGGTGTGCCATTCTGGACGAGCTTTGATACGATCGCCTCGTGCAGGCGGCTGGAGGCAGGATGTAAAAACATTGGAACATGGGAAAAATCGGATAAAGACACACCCTCCATAAAGGCTGTTTTACAGGCTGGATATTGATCACTGAAATATTTGCGGAGCAGCCCATCCGAGATAATCAGATATAGATCTTCCGTTTCCAGAGGGACGATTTCACATAAATCTGAATCAAAATACTCATATTTTGAGACGAGTGGGAGTGCAAGGTCAATCTCGTTATTTTTAACAGCCGCAGATAAATCAGGAGATGTTTTTTCAACCAGATGTATGGTCATGTTCGGATATTCGCTGGAAAAATGCGGAGTAAATTCGCAGACAAATGCTGTCGACCTGTTTGGCGGCAGTCCAATGGTAATTTCGCCAACAAATTCGTCCTGCATGGTAATAAACTGGTTCAGCAGCTGATTCTCCCGGTCTATAATATCTCGTGCTGCCTCCAAAAGCATCTGTCCGGAGGGCGTCAGCTTCAGAGATGGTTTGCGTTCAAAAAGTTGTACCTTATAGGTACTTTCGAGATGCTTGATGTGAAGACTTACAGCCTGCTGAGAAGTATAAAGAGCTTCAGCGGCCTTTGTAAAGCTCATTAGTTCCGTCACCTTGATAAAGCATTGAATATCGGTCATATTCATAATTAGGTTCTCCTTGCATAAAGACAAGTTTTTTGTTGTGACTTTGACAAAAAAAACAATATTTTCTTTTAATTTTAAACGAATTATAATGGAAATACAATAAAAATTTTTGTTGATAACAGAGAATGAGAAGGAGAAGATTATGATAGTCGGTTTTATCGGTTTTGGCGAAGCGGCATCGTCCATCGCGCTGGGGCTGCGCGGAGAAGGTATCGACAGAATGGTGTGCTATGATGCCATGCAGGATGATGAACGTATGAGTGAAATCATGAAGGAGAGGGTAGCAGCCTGCCAGGGAGAAAAAGTGGAGAGTGCTGCAGCGGTATGCCGGAAATCGGATGTGGTGATTTCAGCGGTTCCTTCCAACTATGCGGTATCCGCTGCTGAAGATGCAGCGGCGGGAATTAAAGAAGGACAGCTCTTTCTGGATGTGTCTACAGCGACACCTATAGAAAAGAAAAAGATCAGTGAGATGGTAAAGGCCAGGGGAGGCCGGCTTATTGACGGAGCGATGATGGGGGCATTGCTAAAGAGTAAGCATCAGGTGCCGATGTTGTTGAGCGGCGATGGTGCGAAAGCCTTTCGGGATAAAATGGAGCCATACCATATGTGCCTGGAAGTCGTGGAGGGGGAGGCCGGGACTGCGACGAGTATTAAGTTCATACGCAGCATTACAGCAAAAGGACTTAGCTGTTTGCTGATTGAATCACTGCAGGCGGCACAGCGGTTTGGCGTGGAGCAGACGATTGTAGACTCGTTTGTGGATACTTTTGGGCCAGAATTCATTGGAATTATCAACGGATATGTCTCGGGGGCGATTATTCATGCGGAACGGCGTGAACATGAGCTGAAAAATGTTGTTGATTTCTTACAGAGTGAAATGCTGCCATATACAATGGCCGAAGCTACTCGGACAAAGCTGCAGTGGCTGGCCGATCATCATGTAAAGGATAACTTTGAATCCGGTGTTGCCCGTGATTGGAAAAAGGTATTGGAGGGATGGAAGCTGTAGCACATACCGGTAAACGTATTCAAAAGGAGAAGTGAGTGATTTGATAAAGATTAATGTTCCGTTTAGAGACAAAGAATGCAGTCTCAAAGCTGGTGATCTGATTGAGATGAGCGGAAAAATATATTGCGGCCGTGATGCGGTACTTCCACATGTCGTGGAGCTGGCGAAGAGAGGGGGGCTATCGGAGCGCGGTATTGACCTGGAGGGGGCTGTAATTTTTCATACTGCTGTAAGCTGTGCCGGCATAGCGCCAACTACTACGAGTAAGCCGGAAATTGAGGGATCGATTATACCATTATCAGAAAAAGGAGCTAAGTTCCATCTTGGAAAAGGCAGGCTCCTTCCTGAGACCATTGAGGGTTTAAAAAAAAATAGGGCGTATTTTCTGATTACTCCGCCGGTATCTGCATTACTGACTGCTTCGATGAGTGAATGCCGCGCGGTACTGCATCCGGAATTTGGGATGGAAGCATTCTATGAGATCACGGTAAAAGATTTTCCGGCAATTGTTGCAGTGGCTGACGGAGAAAGTGTTTTTTCGAATTAGGGGGGCATATGGTATTTTTAAATAAAGTGACAGATGATGTCGCTCGGATGGTGGTAGATGCAAGCTCTCACTGGCGAGACGATCAGGTTGCCTGCTGGAAACAGGCATGTGCAGAGGAAGAGATTCCACATGCAAAATGGGCAATGGAAAATTTTATTAAAAATGCAGCTGTTGCAGATAAAAAACATTGTGCATTATGTGATGACACAGGGACGCCGCACCCGTTTCTGGAAATTGGAGATGAAGCCGTCCTTCCGGCTGGATTTTTGGCGGCAATGGAAGAGGGGATTAGAAAGGGATTAAATGACCTGCCGGCGCGTCCGATGGGAGTATGCGGAGACGAATTAGAGCGCATTTCACAGTGCAAAGGCCTATATGACGAGCCTGGTATGTTAAAACCCGCTCCTACACAAATCCGCCGTATGGCGGGAAGTAAAATTCGTTTCACCGTCCTGATGCTTGGAGGAGGACCAGAGATCAGGAGCAGAACCCAGGCTTTATTTCACATGCATTCTCTGGATCATGTAGTTGAGGAGATGATTGCATGGGCGGTTCCGCAGGTAGCAGCGCTTGGATGCCAGCCGTGTACACTGTCATTTGGCCTTGGGCGTACGGCTGTGGAAGCCTCTTCACTCTCTCTTGAGGCAATGAAAGACGGACGCTATGATATGCAGAGTGAGATAGAGAAACGCATCACGGACGCAGTCAACGGAAAGGGGATTGGACCGATCGGTTTGGGTGGTGCCAGTTCGGTGCTTGCTACATTTATTAAAATTGGAGACATGCGTGCGAGCGGCTTCCGGGTGGTTTCGATGCGCCCGAACTGCTGTATGGAGATTCGTAAAGCATCCTGTGAATGGGAGACTTTATGATAACGGAAACAAAGTCACTGCACTAAGCTCGTGAAAGACCTCACTAAGTGCCAGTGACATGTATCGCACGTAAGCGGCTAAAAGACAGCCGCTAAGTGCTCATAACAAGGAGGAGAGTATGAGAGAACTAATTCAAGGGGCATATGATCTTCATGTGCATACAGCCCCGGATGTGCTGCCAAGAAGACTCGACGATTTCGAGATGGCACAGCGGGTAATGGACAGTGGGATGGCTGGATTTGCAATGAAGTCTCATTACTTTTGTACGGGAGAACGCGCTGCAATGACCAGGAAGCTTTATCCCGCATGCGATGCAGTGGGGACAATTACACTAAATGGTTCGGTAGGGGGAATCAATCCTGCAGCTGTGGAGATGGCAGCACGCGCTGGTACGAAGCTTGTCTGGTTTCCAACCAGTGATTCTGCGCATGAGCAAAATCTTACATTGGGTGGAGACCGGAATCCGGATAAAAAACTTCCGTACTGGGCGCAGGTAGTTCTGCAGATGCGTGAAGAGGGAATTGACAATCCTGTTATCCGCGTGGTCGGTGAAGACGGGAGGCTGACAGAAGCGACGCATCAGGTTCTGGAGGTGATTGCAAGACATCAAATGATCCTGGCAACGTCGCATCTTTCACATGAGGAGACATTTGCTCTTGTAAGGGCGGCGAAAGAACACCGGGTAGAGCATATTATTATTACACATGTGGACTTCCCAACCACATTTTACACGGTAGAAGAACAAATGGAACTGCTGCGCTGCGGTGCTTATATGGAACATTGTTTTGTTACATACAATTCTGGAAAAGTAGCCTTTGAAGTAGTGTTGGAACAGATACGTGCGATTGGAGCCAGCCATATCATTCTCTCTACGGATTTAGGACAGAAAACAGGAATATATCCGGATGAGGGTCTGGATCAGTTTGTGACATGCCTGTATGATCGGGGTATTTCAGAAGGGGATATAAAGAAAATGACAAGTCATAATCAGCGGATACTGCTGGGAAAAGCATAACTGACATCACACGCAGTATTTATTACAGAGAGAACAGGGGGTTTCAAATGAAGAGAAAAAATACAGGTTTGGCGATGCTGGTGTTGGCAGCTGTTTTCATGACTGCGGCATGCAGCCCGACAGGTGTAAACAGTACAACGGGGAAATCCGGCAGTACGGCGGCCGAAGGTGCTTCAAGTGGCGGAACACATTATGACCTGACACTGGGAACCGCGGCCAGTACTGGTACTTATTATGTTGTCGGCGCTGCAATTGCTAATGAAGTCAATACAAAGAATCCCGACTTAACGGTTGTGGCACAGACTACAAATGGAGGGGTGGAGAATGTAAACCTTTGTATGTCAGGAGAGATGGATCTTGGCATGACAAATGCAGATGCTGCCTACTGGTCATCGCATGGCGGCGGCAGTGGTTTTTATGAAATCTATGCAGAACCAGGCAATGTAAAAGGCGTTATGCGTCTGTATGAGAGCCAGGGGCATATGATTACAACGGCAAATTCAGGCATAGAGACGTATGAGGATTTAAGGGGCAAGACAGTTTGTCTTGGACCGCCAAGCAGTACGATTCCCGCTATGTCTATCGCAATTTTGGAAGCCTACGGTATCAATACTGATTCGGATATCAAAGCGGTTTACTACTCCATTGACGAGGGGCTCGAGAAACTGACGGATGGTGTGATTGATGCTACATTTTTTGTCGCCTCGGCACCAGCATCTGGTCTTACGAGTGCTTCTGCTACCTCTGATTTAAAGTTTGTTGACGCAGGAGAGGAGATCCTTAAGCAGGTAGTAGAGAAGTACCCATACTATACCGCTGCGACTACAAAAGAGGGGGCATATCCAAATATGAATTCCGTGAATACACTGAAAATATATACGGAAATCATTGCATCCGGAGATGTTCCTGAAGAGGCGGTCTATCAATTTGTGAAAGGGGCACTGGAAGGACAGCCTGATTATGTAGACGCACATGTGGCATGTCAGGAAATAAATGCGGAGACTGCAGCTTCTGCGGCGGCCAAACTGCATCCTGGTGCGGCGCGTTACTACAGGGAGCTGGGATTGATTGACTAGAGCGTTAACTTGTGAAAGGAATTGTTTATGACAGAAAAATTAAAACACCAGAAGATGGTAGATATGATCGCACTTGGCATGTCTGTAGTACTTTGCCTGTTCCATATGTTTTCTGCCTCCTACGGAACTTGGACCTCCTACGTCCTGGCGGCGGTTCACTGGGGCTTTATTGGAAGTTATATTGTGCTCAGGAAGCCCACAAAACTTAAGTATATCGGACCAGTGTACGATGCCGTTATTATTATGCTGACGATTTATACCTGTTATCATCAGGTTGCCATGCAGGAGCGTCTGGTCACGCAGGCAGGACTTTATACCACAGAGGATATCATTGTAGCGGTAATAGCTGTACTGCTTGTGCTGGAAGTCGGACGGCGGGCTGTAGGGAAGATTCTCCCTTTAATCGGGGTTGCGTTTCTTCTGTACTGCTATTTTGGGAATATGGTACCAGGGCTGATGAAGACAACCAGGTTTACAGTGAACCGAATTGCGATTTTTATCTATACCTCCAGTGATGGAATCTTTGGACAGACCCTGTACGTGAGTGCGAAGTATATATTCCTGTTCATTTTGTTCGGGAGCATTCTGGAACTTACAGGCGCCGGCGCATTTTTCGTGGATCTGGCATTTGCGTTTGTGGGTAAGGCGAGGGGAGGCCCGGCACAGGCTGCGGTTTATTCCAGTATGCTGATGGGAACTATCAATGGTTCAGGGGCCGCAAATGTAGTAACGACAGGTACCTTTACCATACCACTGATGAAAAAAATTGGCATTCGGCCGAGTACTGCGGGCGCCATAGAGGCAGTTGCATCGTCTGGCGGCCAGATTATGCCGCCGGTTATGGGGGCTGTGGCATTTCTGATGGCTGAGATGACAGGGATCGACTATGCCAAGATTGCATTGGCGGCGTTGGTTCCGGCAATTCTTTATTATATGACATTGTCATTGTCAGTATATTTGATTGCCCGCAGAGATAATATTGCGGCCGGCAATCCTGAGGATATTAAAAAACCGTGCGAGGTATTGAAAGAGGGCTGGTTGTTTATTGTTCCTTTGTTTGTACTGGTGGCACTTATCATTTCAGGCATGAGTGTTCAATTATCTGCGTTTTACAGTATTATCGTAACATTAATTGTTGGTTTTATTAAAAACCGCAGGAATATGACTGTTGGAAATATATTAGGAGCCTGCGAGAATTCGGTGAAAAGTATCGCCCCGGTAGCGGCTGCATGTATATTGGCAGGTATCATCATGGGCTCCATGAGTCTTACCGGTTTTGGACTTAAGATCAGCAGCCTGATCGAAATGATATCCGGAGGAAATTTATTGTTTGCACTATTGCTTTCCATGGCAGCCAGCCTTCTGCTTGGTATGGGACTTCCGACATCGGCGGCATATATGGTATTGGCGGTATTGGTTGCTCCTGTATTGCTGAACCTTGGAGTGAGTAAAATGGCGGCACATTTGTTCTTGCTGTATTTCGGCGCGATTTCTACAATTACACCTCCTGTTGCACTGTCGGTATTTGCTGCTTCCGGAATATCAGGGGCGGGGGTATGGGAAACTGGCTGGGATGCGCTGAAGCTTGCATCAACCGGATTTATTATTCCATTTATCTTTGCCTTTGATAATAGTCTGCTGCTGATGGGAAATCCGGGAATGATTGTGATTGCAGTAGTCACCGCAGTCATAGGCTGCATGATTTTGTCAGTGGCAGTGTCGGGATGGCTGGTACATAATTTGAATGTAGGTACAAGACTGCTTTTGCTGGTTGCGGGTGTGTGTATGATTATTTCAAATCCGTTATGGATTAATGCGGCAGGTTTGGCGCTTGCCGTTATCGTAATAGTTACGGTTTTAAGAGCAAATCAAAAGAATACAAAAACTGAGGGGGTATGTTAATTATGAAAAATTATTATGAGTTACCGGAATTAATTTCTGAAGATCTTATTGAGCGCGCATCTAAGCTGAGCTCAGCAAATATTTGTGATGGTCTAAGCAAGCTTGGACTTCTTGCGGGCCGTTGTATGAGCGGACAGATTAAACCGGTTTCAGATAAAATGAGTGTTGTCGGGACCGCTTGTACTGTGGAAACAAAAGATGGTGACAATCTGCCGCTGCATGTTGCAATTTATAACTGCAGGCCCGGATACGTAATTGTTGTAAGTGGAAAGGCCTTTGAAGAGAGGGCTTATATGGGTGACTTGATGGGCGGCGCGGCAGAGGCAATCGGTGTGTCAGGTATTATCGTCGACGGATATATACGTGACAAGACAGGTCTTGATGAAATCGGAATGCCGATGTTCAGCAGAGGTTATAAGCCGGCGAGTCCGGCAAAAAAAGGACCAGGAGGATTGAATATCCCGGTCGAATGTGGCTCTGTCCTGGTAAACCCGGGAGATTTAATTGTTGGAGACTATGACGGAGTGGTGGTTGTACCGAGAGAAAAAATAAAAGAAGTTTTAGAGGCGGCAGAAGTAAAAGTTGCTTACGAGGAAAAAAGGGTGGCCGCTATCAATGAGTACAGGAGATGCAAGACAGAAGGTTCTGATTTGCCGGATTTGACACCTGCATGGGTTAAAGAAATGATGGAACAGAAACGGGAGGCGTAATTATGCCGCGAATTCAGATTCAAATGCTTAAGGGACGAACAGCAGAGCAAAAACGGCGACTTGCTAAAGGTGTAACAGAAGCGGCGTCGGAAGCGCTTGGAATATCACAGGAGCGCATTTCACTCATTATGCTGGAGGTGGAAGAAGACCAACTGGCACACGGTGGCCTGTTATGGTGCGACAGAGAGGTGAAGCCTCCGATTTAATGATGGGGATAATACCTGTTTCCCTTTTTTATGGGGAGTGCAATTAAATTTGTCCGTTTCGGCTGGAATAATGACTCTGCCCTTGTGTTTCCACATGGAACAGGATATAATTTTTATATCGCATGTGGTGTGTAAGGAGGATTTCAATGCAGAAAAAGCCTTTGCCTGTAGGAATTGATGATTTTGAAAAGTTAATTAGAAATAATTACTACTATGTAGATAAAACTCTTTTTATCAAGGAACTGCTTGATAAAAAGGGGGAGGTAAACTTGTTTACCCGGCCGAGAAGGTTTGGCAAGACCTTAAATCAAAGCATGATCCGCTTCTTTTTTGAGAATACCGGAAGCCTGGAAGGAAATGAAGCGAATCAGGCCCTTTTCAAGGATCTGCAGATCATGAAGCAGGGAGATCGTTATACGCAGGAGATGAGCAGTTATCCGGTTATCAGTCTGTCTCTTAAATCCTCTAAGCAGCCGGATTGGGAATTAGCCTATGGCTGTTTGAAGGAGGAGATAGGAAGAGAATACTTAAGACACCGGATTGTGCTTGATTCTTTGAAGGTACCAGAGCAGAAAAGAAGATATGAGGATATTATGAATCTGAGTGGAAGCCAGCAGGACTTTGCCACATCGATTCGCTTTCTTTCCGAGTGTCTGTATCAACACTGGGGGAGAAAAGTCATCATTCTGATTGATGAGTATGATGTACCGCTTGAAAATGCCTGGTTTTCAGGATTTTATGATAATATGATAGGATTTATCCGATCGGTGTTTGAATCTGCGCTTAAGACGAATCCCTGTCTGGAATTTTCTGTTGTTACAGGCTGTCTGAGGATTACAAAGGAATCTATATTTACAGGTTTGAATAATCTGGATATTATTTCAATATTAAGCCGCTCTTATGATGAGTACTTTGGTTTCACCCAACAGGAAGTTGACAGGATGCTGCGGTATTATAATCTTGACATGAAAAGAGAGCTGATTAAATCATGGTATGATGGGTACTTGTTCGGTGATGCAGAAGTTTATAATCCATGGAGTGTGACAAACTATATCAAAGCACTGACTGTTTTTACCGATGAACTGCCGACGCCTTACTGGGCAAATACAAGCTCCAACAGCAATGTTCGCAGTCTGGTAGAACGGGCGGATATCTCTGTAAAGGAAGAACTGGAGATTCTGTTAGCCGGCGGAACGATAGAAAAACCTGTCCACGAAGAAATTACGTATGACAGTGTATACGATTCAGAGGATAACTTATGGAATTTTCTGTTTTTTACGGGGTATTTAAAACAGATATCCAGGAAGATGGAGAATGAAACCCAATACCTGACAATGGCGGTTCCAAATCTGGAAGTTAAGTATATTTTTAATAATACAATCACCAAATGGTTTCGCGATCAGATAAAAGTAAAAGATTTATCGCAAATGTATGCGGCCATGCTGGAAGGGGATGCCGATCAGTTTCAGGCAGAGTTATCCGGCCTGCTTCAGGAGAGCATCAGCTATATGGATACCCAGGAAGCTTTTTATCATGGCTTCATGATGGGTGTATTAAATAATCTAAGGGATTATCTGGTAAAGTCGAACCGTGAGAGTGGAAATGGGCGTCTGGATATACTGGTACGCAGCCACAATGTGTCAAAAACGCCAGTCATCATGGAACTGAAAGTATCCGAGACCTATAAAGGCATGGAAAATGCCTGTGACACAGCAATGCAGCAGATTGAAGAAAAAAAGTATGATTCCAGCCTGCCTGAGGAGGGATACACCGATGTTCTGCTCTATGGCATTGCATTCTTCAGGAAGCAGTGCAGAATTAAGGTACATCGCAAACGATTTTAAAAAGTACCAGTTCAGACGGCGGGAAAATTATGATTGCGTAAGGACATATGGAACTGCAGTTTCGCTTTGTAGAGGAAACTGCAGTTCCTGTTTTTTAACAGATAATATTCCCAATCTGCGCTCTAATTTAAAGCGTACTTCCGGCTTTCTGCTTGACGCACAGTGGAAAAAAAGATATACTTTCATTAACGTTAATGGAAAGGAAGTACATCATGAAAAGAACCATATTTGGAGCAGCAAAAGGAGCGCAGGAAGTCAGCCTTTTTACACTGAAAAACAGAAACGGCATGGAGATCACCATGTCGGATTTAGGAGCTGTGCTGACCAGAGTTATCGTGCCGGACCAGGAGGGCCATCCGCGCGACATAGTATTGGGATACGAGAGCCCGGAGGAGTACCGGAAGAATACGAATACATATTTCGGCTCAACAGTAGGGAGAAATGGTAACCGGCTGGAAGGCGCTGCGGTCACCCTGGAAGGGAAAGTCTATCATATGACGCCCAACGAAGGGAAGAACAATCTTCACAGCGGCCCTGACGGATATCAGATCCGTATGTGGGACGTGAAGGAGACGGCAGAGGACAGAAATGAGGTTACGTTTGTCCTGGAGAGCCCCGACGGTGACCAGGGCTTCCCGGGTAACTTAAAGCTGGAGGTCACCTATGCGCTGACCGATGAGAATGAGATACGCATCACCTATAAAGGCGTGTCGGATGCAGAGACTGTCTTTAACCCGACGAATCACAGCTATTTTAATTTAGGCGGCCACGACAGCGGCACGATTTTGAACCATGTGCTGACTCTGATGGCAGATTCCTATACGCCGGTCAGAGATTCCGCCTCGATTCCCACCGGTGAGAAGGCGGATGTGACGGGGACACCCATGGATTTCCGACAGGGGAAAGCGATTGGCCTCGATATCGATGCAGATTTTCAACAGTTACAGTATACCGGAGGATATGATCACAATTTCGTAATCAATCAGAATGCCGTCTCAGACGATACCACCACAGGTCTTTATAGAGCCGCTGTCGTTGTCTGTTCTGAGAGTGGGATTACCATGGAAGTGGATACGGACAGACCGGGTGTCCAGCTGTACGCAGGGAATTTCCTGAAAGAAGAGCCTGGAAAGGGCGGCGTGAAGTACGGAAAAAGATGTGGATTCTGCCTTGAGACCCAGTATTTTCCCAATGCAGCCAATGAACCGGCTTTTGCATCTCCCATCATAAAGGCCAATGAGCCGTGCGTGACGGAGACGGTATACCGCTTTAAAAGCCAGGGGTTTAAACAGGGCGGAGAAGGCAGATGAAGAAGAGAAGACCGGCCGTCACGTTAAAGGATATTGCTGCGAAGACCGGTTACAGCGTCAATACAGTTTCTAGGGCGCTGAGGGATAAAGACGATATCGCAGCCCCGACAAGAGAGATGATTCAGAAGACTGCGCAGGAAATGGGACATGTAAGCAACACGCTGGCGGCTTCCCTGCGTCTGGGATATACGAATACCATCGCGGTGATTTTAGGAGACATCTCCAATCCTCATTTTTCCATTATGATGAAGGAGATCGAGGGCCATGCGTGGAAAGCCGGATACACCTCCATTCTGTTTAACACCAATGAGAATGAGGAGCTGGAGCTGGCGGCGATTCAGTCCGCCCTCAATAAAAATGTGGACGGCATTATCATCTGTCCGGCGCAGAAGACACCGGACAACTTAACTTATTTAAAAGAGTCGGGCGTTCCCTTTGTGCTGATCGGGCGCCGTGACGAGGCATACAGCTACGTGGTCTGCAACGATGAACTGGGCGGGTATCAGGCGACGAAGGAATTACTCTCGGCCGGCCACCGGGATATTCTGCTCCTTCATGGGGCCACCTATATATCCAGCGCCAGGGAGCGTCTGGAGGGCTACTGCCGGGCGTTTCGCGAGGCGGGGGTTCCCGTGAATGAGCGGCTGATCCGCCAGGTTCCGGTGGTTTCCGACGGATGCGAGGCTGTTTTGACGGACTTAGAGAACGAGGGACAGGAGTATACTGCGATCTTTGCCTTCAGCGACATGCTGGCCTGGGAGGCCTGGTGCTGTCTGTTAAAACGCGGCAAAATGGTGCCAAAAGACTGTTCCATCATTGGCTTCGACCATATTGAGTCGCGGTTAAAGCTGCCCCTGGGCCTGACCTCTGTCAGCTCCTATAAGGGCAGGATGTCCGCCATGGCCGCACAGATTCTGGTGGAACAGATACAGGGAAGTGCAGAGATCAGGCAGGCGGTGATCGATACAGCGATTGCGGCGGGCGAGACGGTCAGAAATAGAAACGAGTATAATTAGGCGAGGACAAATAAATGGGGATTATGCATTCGGAATACAGAGACAGAATCAATCATTGGATCAGGACCCTGAAGGAAGATTTTTATACCCCGGCAGGTACGCTTGACTGGGAAGTATTTAAGACGATGGAGCAGCTGAGCTTTGAGGAAGCCGGCGAAAGAACGTATGAGAGGGTGGAACCCGGCTATACCTGGGGAGATACCTACGAATATGCGTGGTTCCGCACAAAACTCACGCTGCCGGAAGAAACTGCCGGAAAGAGAATTGTACTGAACTTATGTCCGGGCGGAGAATCTACGGTGTTTGTGAATGGCTCGGCGTTTGGCACGTACCGGGCTGACTGGGTGAAACAGCCCCACCATTTTCTGGTGGATAATACACTGACCCGGGAGGCGAAACCGGGAGACGTATTTGAGATCTGCATGGAGACATACGCCGGCCATTTCTACGCAGAAGCCCAGGACAGCGGCTGTTCCACCGGTCCGGTTCTTCCCGGACTTTACAGGGACGAGCTGGCTGAGGGAGCCAGAAGGACGCTGGGAGAAGGAACCTATGGAATCTGGGATGAAGACGCATACCAGCTTTTTATGGATGTGGAGACACTTTCCAGCCTGCTTAAGACCCTGGATGAGGATTCCCTGCGGGCGGCCAGAGTCGCGGAGGCGCTGGAACAATTCACACTGCTTGTGGATTTTGAGCAGGAGAAGGAGGCCAGGAGCCGGGATTACCGGAAAGCCCGCGCCATGCTGGAGCCGGTGCTTTCCGCTGTCAATGGTTCCACGATGCCGGTATTTTCCGCGATTGGAAACGCCCATCTCGATCTGGCATGGCTGTGGCCCATGGCGGAGACCTACCGGAAGACGGCCAGGACATTTGCGGCACAGCTGCGTCTGATGGAGGAGTATAAAGACTACAAATTTATCCAGAGCCAGCCGGCGTGTTATGAGATGTGCCGGAAATACTACCCGGAGCTGTTTGAGGAGATCCGAAAAGCGGTGAAAAACGGCCAATGGATCGCTGAAGGAGCCATGTGGGTGGAGCCGGATACGAATATGGCGGGCGGTGAGGCGCTGATCCGCCAGCTTCTGTACGGCAAGGCATACTATAAAGAAATGTTTGACGTGGACAGCAGGATGCTCTGGCTGCCGGATACCTTTGGCTACACTGCGGCGCTTCCTCAGATTCTGAGAAAATGCGGCGTCGATTATCTGGTCACGCAGAAGATCTTCTGGTCCTACAACGAAGGCGAGCAGTTCCCCTACCACTATTTTTCATGGAGAGGAATGGACGGAAGCGAGATAGAAGCCTTCCTTCCTACCAACTACACGTATTATACGTCCCCGGAAGAGATGAACACCGTGTGGAAGAAGCGGGTTCAGAAGCGGGATCTGGATACGTTCCTGATTCCGTACGGCTACGGAGACGGGGGCGGCGGTCCGACCAGAGATCACATCGAGTTCATAGAGCGTCAGAAGGATTTAGAGGGCGGTGTCCGCATCGAGATGGAGAACCCGGTCGATTACTTTGAACGCATGGAGAGCCGGGGGGGCCCGGCCAATACGTATGTGGGAGAACTGTATTTTACGGCCCACCGCGGCACCTACACTTCACAGGCCGCCATCAAAAAATGGAACCGGAGAGCAGAACTCACCATGAGAGACTTAGAACTGTGGGCGTCCGCCGCCGTATCCATGGCAGCAGGGCACGGCACAGAGCGCATTTCCGGGAACAATACGGAAAATGCCGCGGGCAGCGCTTACCAGTACCCCGCAGAGCAGACGGAACGCTTATGGAAGGAAACACTGCTGAACCAGTTCCATGATATTCTCCCCGGCTCCAGTATCCACCGGGTATACGAGGAAGCGGAGCGGTCTCTTGGCCGCGTCTGTGAGGAAGCGGAAAAACTCTGTGGAGAAGCGGTTTCAAGTCTTATAAAAGAGGGCGATGGAATTACCGTGTTTAACTCCCTTTCCTTCCTGCGCATCTGCCTGATCGATGTTCCGGAGGAGTATGAAAAAGGGTGCAGGACTCTGGAGGGAGAGACAATCCCTGTGTATACCGATGGAAAAACAGTTACTGCCAGAGTGGCAGTTCCGCCGATGGGAGCGGTTACGGTTGTTCCGTGCGAATGCGATGAGACAATACCTGGGGCGGTGAAAGAGACAGCACCCGCGGCGGTGAAAGAGACCGGATCCGTTCCAGCCCCATTCCCAACTCTGGCCGTAGTCATACCACAGGGGGACGGCTTCGTGATGGAAAATGACCGGCTCCGGGTAACCCTTGCCTCCAACGCGGAGATCACCTCCTATGTGCTGAAGGAGAGCGGAAGAGAATTTGCCAGGACACCGATGAACCATTTCCGCCTGTTTAAAGACGTGCCGAGAAAATTCGACGCCTGGGATATCGATTCCAATTATGCGGAACAGGAAATCGAGGGCGCCTTCGATGTGCACGTAGAGATTGTCTGCGCCGCAGGCGCCAGAGCAGTCCTGAGGGCGGCAGGAAAGATTGGCAGTTCTTCGTTCCGCCAGGATATCACTCTGGCAGTGGGAGAAAGCAGGGTAGAATTTGCGACAGAAGTTGACTGGCGTGAACTGCACAGGCTGTTGAAGGTCAGTTTCCCTACTGTTTTATATGGAGAGTATGGGATCAATGAGATGCAGTTTGGCTATGTGGAGCGCCCGATGCACCGGTCCAGGGCGTATGATAAAGACCGGTTCGAGGTGTGCAACCATCGGTACAGCGCCGTGTGTGACGGCGGCAATGGCTTCGCTGTCTTAAATGACTGTAAGTACGGAATCAGCATGGAGGACGGAGCACTGGAGCTGACGCTTCTACGCGCGGGAGCCTGCCCGGATATGCGGGCGGATAACCGGATTCATACCTTTACGTATGGAGCGGCGGCATGGAATGGAAGCTTCCATGAGAGCGATGTGGTCAGACAGGGGTATGAGATGAATGTAGCACCTCTTGTCGTAAACGGAAGAACAGATACTTTCTCATTGGCAGAGACCGGATCAGACCACGTGGTAATCGAGGCCGTGAAGCTTGCAGAGGATGGAAGCGGAGATGTAGTTTTCCGGCTTTATGAATGCAAGAAACGGATGGATTCGGCCGCTGTAAAGATCAATCTTCCGGTGAAATCCGCATGGCTGTGCGATATGCTGGAGAATAAGGAAGAGGAAGCCGCTGTGAGGGACGGCGTCATCAATCTGGACTTCAAGGCATTTGAGATAAAAACAGTGAGAATTGCTTTAAAATAATGGAAACAGGAGGCATCTCATGACGATTCAACAGCTCCAGTACGTATTGGAAATCAGCAGGACAGGTTCCGTATCGAAGGCGGCAAAGACGCTCTACCTTTCCCAGCCCAACTTAAGCAACGCCATTAAGAACCTGGAAAATGAGCTTGGAATTACCATATTTGAACGGACACCCATGGGGATGCAGCTGACGGCCAGCGGGATGAAGCTGGCGAAAAAGGCCACCTCCATCATGTCGGATATTCAGGAGATTACCAGCGGGATAAGCGCGGAAGAGGACTGTCTGTTCCGGCTCGTATATCCCCGTTACGTGCCTGCCTTCGAGGCATTCTGGGATTTGTGCACCGATTACCAGGAGATGGCTCATCTTCATTTTTCCTGTTATATCGGCGACGGGGAAAAGCAGGTGGAGGCGCTCTACAGAAATCTCTGTGACCTGGTAATCTATCTGGAGACAGGATCGTCCAGCTTTGCAAGGCTCTGTTCCGATCTCCACGTGAAATTTGTAAAGCTGAAGGATGTGTGCTTCTATGTGCAGCTGGCCGAAAACCATCCGCTGCTCCAGAAGCCGCATTTTGATATCGAAGAGCTGAAAAACTATCCCTATGTGGCGTTTTCGGATATCTATGAGAGAGATGCCAACTGGATGCCCTGGCAGGATATTGTTAATCCGAACCGGCTGATCTGCGTCCAGTCCACCTCCTCCCGGGTATCGCTGGTCTCCAATTCCCTGGCATTCAGCATCGTACTGCCCCATTCGGAGGAATATAACCGCGCCCATCACGTAGTCAGCATACCCTTTGACAACCGCCAGCTGGAACTGGGATACCTTTATCCCATGGATCGTGGTTTGAGCGATTATGCCAAAGAGTATCTGGAGTATTTTAAGAAGAGAATCAATTTTTAATTATAAAAACGCTGTGCAGAGACTGTCTGCCGGCGTTTTTATTTTATAAATGTGCAGTCTGTAATACAATGATTTTCAACATTATTCAATATCACCATATAGATTGTTTATATATCTCCATAAACGAATCATATTTCCTCCTAAACCCGAGTATCTGATAATATTAACTATAATAAATGCACAGAAGGAGAGGGAAAATGGAAGAAAAACAATTTATTCATGACATTGTGGCAGAAAAGGCAGATATCATTGCCGGAATCAACCGGGCCGTGTGGGATTATGCGGAATTTGGTTATCAGGAAGATCAGAGTGCGGAGAAGATCAAGGCGGTTTTAAGGCAGGAAGGCTTTGAGGTGGAAGAAGGGGTGGCGAAGATCCCTACCGCATTTGTGGGAAGATACGGAAGCGGTAAGCCTGTCATCGGAATTTTGGCCGAGTATGATGCTTTACCGGATTTAAGCCAGAAAGCCGGATGTGCGAAGCCATGTCCCATCGAAGGAAAAAAGTACGGACATGGATGCGGCCACAGCGCCCTGGGGGCAGGGGCTGCAGGGGCGGCGATTGCGGTGAAGGAGTATTTACAGAGGAGCGGAGTGGCGGGAACCGTGGAAATATACGGATGTCCGGCCGAGGAGACTGGATTCGGCAAGGCATTTATGGTAAAGGAGCACTGTTTTGACGGCATCGACGCGGCGTTCAGTTGGCATCCGATGGACGGCAACATGTCCATGTCGGTGAGAACGGTAGCCTATTATAAGGTCCGGTTCGATTTTAAAGGGACGACCGCCCACGCGGGAGCAGCTCCGGAGCTGGGGCGCAGCGCGCTGGATGCCTGTGAACTGATGAATGTGGGTGTGAATTACCTGCGGGAACACATTATTTCCGACGCCCGCGTGCACTATGCGTATTTAGACTGCGGCGGACAGGCTCCCAACATTGTACCGGATCACGCCTCACTTCTATACTTTATCCGTGCACCAAAGCTCGTTCAGAGCGGGGAGATCCTGGAGCGCATGAGAAAGATCGCGGAAGGGGCCGCGCTGATGACAGAGACGAAGGTAAGCATCAAGGTCCTGGGCGGCTTAAGCGACACAATTCCCAATCCAACGCTTTCCAGGCTTTTGTCCGATGCCTACTTAGAAACCGGCGCCCCGGATTTTGGGGAAGAGGAATTCGCCATTGCGAGAGACTTCCTGGCCGCCATGCCGCAGGAGCAGAGAGCGCGGGTGGTGAAAAACGGAGCAAAGCAGAACGGTATCAGCGAGGAAGAATTTGCGCAGCGGCCTCTCAATACCTTTATTATGCCTTACACGCCTGCCATGAGAGACAAAGTTATGACCGGCTCCAGTGACGTGGGAGACGTGAGCTATCAGGTGCCGACCGCTCAGATTACGGCGGCGGCGGGAATACCGGAGACTGGCGCGCATACGTGGCAGATGACGGCACAGGTAGGAACCTCCATCGGTGATAAGGCCAGCCAGGCGGCAGCGCGTGCGATTGCCCTGGCCTGTGCGAAGATCTATGGAAATCCGGAGATCCTCGATACCGCAAAGAAGGAACTGGAGGAGGAAACCGGCGGAGTATACCTTTCACCGATTCCCGAAGGAGTCCAGCCAGGAGCGATTTCCTAACCAGGAGAGAGTTCCTGACCGGGTGATGATCCCTACCATATAAAAAGGAGAAAAGAATCATGACATTTAACGAAATAATGAACAGTCCGCTTCTCTACGCGTTAGTCGGGGCGGGAATCGTATATATCCTGATATTCTGCGTAATTACACTGAGAAAAGCATACCGTCACGGTCTGGAAATCGGCCTGACAAAAGAGAAACTGAAGACGGCTATTACCTCATCGGCCATCTATTCCATCGTCCCCTCCATTTCCATCGTCATCGGTCTGTTCAGTCTTGCGGCTGTTCTGGGGGTCCCGTGGTCATGGTTCCGCTTATCCGTGGTGGGCTCCGTTACGTATGAACTGATGGCGGCCGACATGGTAGCCACGGGAGCCGGCTATGAATCCATCGCTGCGCTTAACGCGGCGGGAGATGCCTCCATTGTTGGTACAGTCATGTTTGTTATGAGTATTTGTATTCTGGGCGGTATTGTCGGCGTCCTGATCTTTGGAAAACGTGTGCAGACCAGTCTTCAGAAGGCGAAAAACACACATGGAGCGATGGGCGCTCTCCTGACAGGCGTACTGTCCCTGGCCATCATCGAAGCATTCCTTCCGATTCAGATCATGAAGGGACCGGTCTATCTGGCGGTAGTCGTCACCTCCTGCGTGATCGTCATGATACATATGGCTGTTATTAAGAAATTTAAGATTCTCTGGCTGCGAAATTTCGTTATGGCAGATACGCTTTTGCTGGGCATGGCGTCGTCCCTTTTGTGGGTCAGGATACTTGGTTAATGGGGAAAAGGAAAGGAAGGTATTATCATGGATAAAAATTACGAGACAAGCATCCACCGGACCGGGCGTATCGGCGTCATCATAGCAATCGGATTTATGCTGGGAATTCCTGCGGTCATATCCACGGTCTATGGCGTATGGCCGGAGAGCATCGGACAGATATTTGCGGTGGGAGGCGGACTGCTGGCGGTCTTTCTGCCCACAAATATAGCAGAGGTACTGAGCTACACGCCGATCCTGGGCTCCTCCGCGTACTTAACCTTTTTAACCGGTAATGTCATGAACTTAAAGATACCGGTAGTCATCAACGCCCAGGTGCTCACAGACACCTCGCAGGGCACGGATGAGGGAGACACGATTGCGACGATCGGCGTTGCGGTTTCCTCCATTGTTACCACACTGATTATTGTGCTGGGAGTTATTCTTCTGGTACCGCTCCGTCCGCTGCTTACGAGTCCGGCGGTTCAGACGGCGACTCAGTACCTGCTTCCTGCACTGTTCGGCGGAATTCTCTTAAGCTTTGTCAACGACGACTGCGGAGAATACGAAGCAAAGGGAAAATCACTCACCATGATCTTTCCGCTGATTCTGGTGTTTGTCATCAATGCATTTTACCCGTTGGGGGGTAAAGAGGGATTCGTAGTACTTTTGTGTATGGGTGTCACAGTCGTCTGTGCCCTGGTGATGTATAAGGCAGGGATAATCAAAATGACACTGAAGAGCGAATTAAAGGCCCGAAAGAAAAAATAATGAAAATGCAGGGGTGTGAATAATACCCTGATTAAAAAAGAGGATTGTCCACTCATTCGATTGAGCGGGCATTCCTCTTTTTTTAGGAGACATACTATATTTTTGTCTAATTTGTACAATTATTACTCTGTATATCGTATATCCTTCACATAGACATCATATCTTTTGCGTGTTATGATAGGTTCAAATAAAAGGTAATACCTATTACCTAATACTATTTACAGGAGGATTTTATATGAGTTACCAGAGCCATGAATACTACTTAAGACGTGCAATTGAGATATCCAAGGAGGCCCGTGCTGCGGGCAACACGCCCTTCGGAGCGCTGTTAGTGAACAAGGACGGAGACATTGTGATGGAGCAGGGGAATATCGAGATCACAGACAAAATCTGTACAGGTCATGCGGAAACAACTCTGGCCGCACGTGCATCCCATGAATTTACAAAGGATTTTCTCTGGGACTGTACCTTATATACCACAGCGGAACCATGCGCAATGTGTGCCGGCGCCATCTACTGGGCCAATATCGGCCGCGTAGTTTATGGCATGACCGAGCGCCGTTTGCTGGAGCTGACTGGCAGCAATGAGCAGAATCCAACCTTTGACCTTCCCTGCCGTGAAGTATTTGCCCGGGGACAAAAGGCAATTGAGGTGGTGGGGCCTGTTCCGGAAGTGGAAGTAGATGCAGCCAAAGTTCATGAAGGCTATTGGGACTAGCAGGAGGACTCAATATGGATATGTTTTCAGAGAAAATAAGCCCTGGCAAGAACCTGCTGGTAGGATTTCAGCATGTGTTAGCCATGTGCCCCGGAACCATAGCGGTTCCTCTCATTATGGGCGGCGCCATGGGGCTGGATGCCAGGACCACTGCGTTTCTGGTATCAGCCAACCTTTTTACCAGTGGAATTGCCATTCTGATCCAGGTATTTGGTTTGAGCAAATACATAGGCTCCAGATATCCTATCATTCTGGGCTCCTCCTTTGCACCTCTGGCTCCCATGATCATGATTGGCAATACTTACGGCCTTCCCACCCTGTTCGGAGCCATTATGGTATCCGGTGTCCTGATATTTCTTCTATCCTTTTTCCTGGATAAGATTCTTATGCTGTTTCCGCCGGTGGTCGTTGGTACTTTCGTTACACTGATCGGCGTCAGCCTGGCCCCTACGGCTATCCAGGATCTGGCTGGCGGAACCGGCAGCAGTACTTATGGATCGGTGCAGAATCTTCTGCTGGGATTTGGCGTTTTAATCTTTATCATCCTGGTGGAGAAGTTCGGCAAAGGAATCTGGCGGGCCATGTCTCTTCTGCTGGGTATTATTGGCGGAACGGTAGTCGGGGCTTTCCTGGGAATGGTGGATATAACACCAATTCAGGAGGCAAGTGCATTCCGGCTGGTGACACCCTTTTACTTTGGTGCACCGCAGTTTGAGGCGGGTTCCATATTGATTATGACCATTTTCTGTATCATAAATATGATTCAGTGCATTGGCGTCTTCTCCGTATTGGATGAGATCGCCGGAACGCATACAGACAATGCCACTAAGATTAAAGGCATCAAGGCGCAGGCAGTATCACAGGTTATTACAGGAGCCTTTAACTCCGTCCCTTCCACCATGTTCAATGAAAATATCAGCCTGATTGACCTCACAAAGATAAAAAGCCGCTCGGTCATTGCGACGGCCGGAGTGATGATGCTTCTTCTTGGCATATTCCCCAAGGTCTCTGCGGTGATAACGGTTGTTCCGAAGGCAGTTCTGGGAGGAGCCACCCTGGCTTTGTTTGGCGTCATTACTTCGTCAGGAATTTCCATACTGTCCAAGCTGAATTTCTTTGAAAACAATAATTTCACGATTGTAGGAACCAGTATTGCCATCGGCGTTGGTGCCACCTTCGCCTCAGATATCTTTGCAGGTCTCCCCTCCACGCTCAGCATGATCTGCAGCAATGGCCTTTTTATGGTAAGTGCCAGCGCCATTCTTCTAAATCTTCTTTTAAATGGAAGCAAGGGCTTGAAACGTTGACAAAGAGCCTCCTACCAACTATGATTATAGAAAAAGGCAGGAGGCTATCACATGGAGTACCAGAAGCTGAACACACTGACACTTTCCGAGCAGGCAAAGCGTGAAATATATATATATATCAAGAACATGGATCTTACCCGTAATAATAAGCTTCCCAGAGAAGAGGTGATGGCTGAGATGATCGGTGTCAGCCGCATCACCATACGACAGGCGTTCAATGACCTGGCCTCAGAGGGCATTATCTTTCGCCGCCAGGGAAAAGGTACCTTTGTAAACGTAGATTCTCTCAATATTAAGGTTAAATTCAATCCCTGTATGGAGTTTACTCAAATGATTGAGAACAGTGGCTATACACCTTCTGTCAGACTGCTGAACATTCAGAAAATCGACCGGGATGAAGCCATCTGTCAGCAGCTGCAGATGGAGAGCGGTGAACAGCTCGTAGTAGCGGAGAAGATGTTTTTGGCCGATGATACGGTATGTGCTTTCTGCCGTGATTATTTTAGTTTATCTCTTATCGGAGGGGAAGAGGCATTTCGTGAATTCAGCAAATATGAGAATTCCATTTTTCAATACATCTACAATCTTTCCGGTGAAAAAATTGAATGGGACAAAGTGGAGATCGATACCATTCTGACGACAGAGATCGAAGGGCTGGACCAATATGCAGATATGAACCAGCTGGGCTGCAAACCTTTTTTATACTTGAAGGGAATAAACTACAGTTCATCAGATCGGCCTCTGATTCATGCCAATGAGTATATAAACACAGCTATTATAAAGTTTAATATGATACGGCAGAAGAATATACGGTACTAAAAAAAGAGGAATTTCAACTCAATGAAATGAGCTGAAATTCCTCTTTTCTATTCCATATTTATTCGGATTCCCGTTCCACCTTGATTTCCCAATGGATCAGGAATGTCAGCGCCGCCCTTAGGGCGATAATCGCGGCCACCACGGCCACTTCCGACAGCTGGCGGACCACTACGGTACGCAGGATCTCGCTTCCCAGCTTAAATTCCAGCCCCAGAGCCATGCCCTGGGCCAGATTCAGACGAATGGAGGGGTTCCTTTTCACGTAATCATAAATCCCGCGGAGCCCTGCCGCGATGATCACCAGAACTCCCATAAATTCAAACAGGAGAATGGTGATATCGACCACCTGCTGTAAAATTGTTTCTAATGCGTTTACCACGATACGTCCTCCTGACTGCGGCGGGTACTGTCATGCGTAAGCGATGCAGCCCTAATTCGATTTCACTTCTTTCCAGTATTCATTATAAATAGAATCTACATCGGTTCCAAGATACTGAAAGACTTCGCAGTTTTTCAGAGAATCCGTATCCGGGAATACAGCCTTGTTGTTCTGAAGATCAGAATCAAGCAGATCAAAGGCGCCCTTGTTCGGTGTCGGGTAGGTGATGTATTCAAAATTCTTCTTGGCGATATCCGGGCGGCAGAGGAAATTGATCCATTTCTCTGCATTTTCCTTATTCGGAGCATTGGCCGGGATTACCCAGGAATCCAGCCAGAGATTGGTTCCCTCCTCGGGGATTACGTATTCCAGCGAGTAATCCAGTCCGAGATCGGCCACCTCCTGCTGAATGTAAAGCATTTCACCGGAGTAGATGACGCCCATGGCAGCTTCGCCGCCGATCATTTTGTCGCGGACCTGATCGATCACATACGCCTGAACCAGAGGCTTCTGCTTGATCAGTAAGTCTCTCGCCTCGGCGATTTCCGCCTCATTGGTGGTATTCATCGAGTAGCCCAGCGATTTTAGAGCCACCATGAATGCATCGCGGACGCTGTCCTGCATCAGGATATTGTCCTTAAATTTCTCATCCCATAGATCGGACCACTTCGTCGGTGCATCCTCCGGAGCCACCATGCTGGTGTTATAGAGAATTCCCACGGTACCCCAGCAGTAAGGCACGGAATACTTGTTGTCCGGGTCAAAGCTCCTGGACATATCCATATACTTGGAATCAATTTCCTTAATGTTAGGAACATTGTCAAAATTGATTTCGGCAAGCATGTTATTCTCGATCATCTTCTGAATCATATAATCGGATGGGCAGACTGCGTCGTATTTCACGCCGCCGGCTTCAATGACGGGATACATCTCTTCATTAGTCTCGAACATATCGTAGATGACCTCAATCCCGGTCTCCTCTTTAAACTGGGCGATGACATCCTCATCGATATACTCCCCCCAGTTGTAAACGTAAACTTCTCCGGCGCCTCCTGCTTTTTCGGCAGATTTGCCGCAGCCGCTCATGGTGACGGCGGATAATGCGGCCACGGCTGCAACGGCCATGATGGAACAAAACCTCTTTTTCATAATCTGTCTCCTTTTAAATGACCATAATAAATGGTCTTAATGTTTCTTCCGCTTCGGTGCAAAATTGGTAATCAGTAAGAGAATCAGCACCGTTAAGAAGATAATAGTGGACAGCGCGTACATGGAGGGCTTGATACCGCGGCGTACTTCGCTGTATATTAACGTGGATAAGGTGTTGATGCCGGCGCCGCGGGTAAAATGGGTGATGATGAAATCATCCAGCGACATGGTGAAGGCCAGCAGAAAACCGGAGAGTACGCCCGGAAGGATATCCGGAAATACAACCTTGAAAAAGGCGTAGACCGGAGTTGCGCCCAAATCCATGGCGGCCTCATAAGTACTCTTATCCGTTTGTTTTAACTTCGGCATGACACTTAAAATGACATACGGAATGTTAAAGGTAATATGTGCAATCAGAATCGTTTTAAACCCGAGGGAGATTCCGAAGGCGATAAATGCCAGCATCAGGGAGATGCCGGTCACAATATCTGCGTTCAGCATGGGAATATTGGTGATTCCCATCACAATACTGCGGGGAACACGCTTCATATTATTAATGGCGATAGCCGCCGCCGTGCCGATGATAACCGCGATGATTGAGGACAGAAAGGCGATCAGCAGCGTATTGTAAAGCGCCGTCATGATGGTATTGCTGGAGAACAGCTCCGTATACCACCGTGTGGTGAAGCCGCCCCACTGAGTCCTGGACTTGGAGCTGTTAAAAGACAGCACCGTCATGGTCGCAATCGGAGCGTACAGAAATACCAGGATGAGGACCAGATAGAAGTCCTGAACAAAACGTTTGAATATACCAGTCTTTTTGCTCATCAAAATGCAGTCCCCTCCCCATTTTTATCGTATTTGGCGATCAGCGCCATACTGATTAAGATAAATATCATCATGACAAGAGAGAGGCCGGAACCCAGGTTCCAGTTGCTTCCCTTGGTAAATTCCTGCTCGATGACATTGCCGATTAAGAGAATCTTGCTTCCGCCCAGTAAATTGGAGATAACGAAGGTGGTAAGCGCCGGCACGAACACCATGGTGATTCCGCTGACGATCCCCGGGATGCTTAACGGGAGCAGAATACGGAACAGGATCTGAAAAAAGTTGGCTCCCAGGTCCTGGGCGGCATTTATGACGTTGTCATCGATCTTGGACAGTACATTATAAATAGGAAGAACCATAAATGGCAGGAAGTTGTATACCATGCCGAGAATAATGGCTCCCGGTGTGTTGATTAAGCCCTGAGCCGGCAGGTGGAGCGCCGATAAAATTCCGTTGATCACTCCGTTCTTCTCCAGAAGCGTCTGCCATGCCAGTGTGCGCAGCAGGAAATTCATCCACATCGGCAGGATGAAGATGAAGACGATAAAGCTGCCCTGGCCGATGCCCCGCGACCGCAGAATGAGGGCCAGCGGATAGGCGAGGATAAAACAGATAATGGTGCTGATTAAGGACAGCCCGAGGGACAGCCACAGAGCCTTACTGTGTTCTGCCGTGGCGATGGATAAGACGTTCGCCAGGGTGAATGCCCCGCTTCTGTCTGTCAGACCGTAAAATACGATCAAAGCCAGCGGAATGATGGTGAAACCGATCATCCACATGAGATAGGGACCGGATAATAATTTCTTACTCATTGACTCCCACGGCCTCCTCATCCTCTGAAGCCGGCTTGTTCATGATCTGGATGTCGAATGGATCCACGTGGATATCCACTTCCTGTCCGACCGGGAACATATCCGTGCTGTGTACGAGCCATTCGAAGCCATCCGGTGTGGTGACTTCCATCTCGTAGTGAACGCCTTTGAAGATTAAATGGGTTACCACGCCTGAGATCGAGCCCTGTCCGGGAGCCACTAAATCGATGTCCTCCGGGCGGATTACCACGTCGACCGGCTTGTTGTTGCCAAAGCCCTTATCGACACAGACAAACTTCGCGCCAAAGATTTCCACCAGCTCATCCCGGATCATGATGCCCGGAACAATGTTGCTTTCCCCGATAAAATCGGCCACGAAGGCGTTTTCCGGTTCATTGTAGATGTTTTCCGGAGATCCCATCTGCTGAATATAACCCTGGTTCATGACGACGATGGTGTCGGACATGGTGAGGGCCTCCTCCTGATCATGGGTCACGTAGATAAAGGTGATTCCCAGCTCATTCTTTAAACGGATCAGCTCATACTGCATATCCTGGCGGAGCTTCAAATCCAGCGCTCCCAGCGGTTCGTCGAGGAGCAGGACACGGGGTTCATTGACGATGGCCCGTGCAATGGCGATTCGCTGCTGCTGGCCGCCGCTTAAAGAGTCCACGGTACGGTTTTCGAAGCCGTCTAAGTTCACCAGTTTTAAGGCGTACTTGATCTTATCCTGAATATACGTCTTCGGTTTGTTTTTGATCTTCAGTCCAAATGCGATATTTTCCGCAATGGACATATGGGTGAACAGCGCGTATTTCTGGAATACGGTGTTCAGCTGGCGTTTATTTGGCGGAAGGCTGGTGATCTCCTGGCCGTCAAAAATGACCGTGCCCTGATCCGGCCGTTCGAATCCGCCGATAATCCGGAGCGTTGTGGTTTTACCGCAGCCGCTGGGTCCAAGCAGTGTGACAAATGTATTTTCCTTTACGGAAAGATTTAAATCGTCCAGCACAACCGTGCCGTCAAATGCCTTCGTAATGTTTTTTAAATCAATTAATGGCTGACCCATGACCCTTTATCCTCCTCGTTATGAGCACTTAGCGGACGTCTTTTGGCCGCTTACGTGCGATACATGTAATTTTAAAAGCTAGGCGGAGAGCTGACCCAGATTAAGACTGCGCCGGCCTTGCTGCTTAAGTAGTGCTTTTTATCTGAAACAAAGTAAAAGGATTCCCCTTTTTTCGCTTTATATGTCTTGCTTCCTATATGAATGGAGATATTGCCCTGCAGGACATAGCCAAACTCTTCTCCCTCATGCGGATTGTCGGGGTACGTTTCCCCGCCCGGCTCCAGTGTCAGAAGAATCGGCTCCATCATGTTCTTCTGTGCGTTGGGAATGATCCATTTGATATCATTTTTCAGTTCCAGATCGTGCTTTTCAAAGTAATCTGTCTTTCCAAAGACGATCTGCTCCTCCGGAGTCTCGTTAAAGAACTCTCCGATGGAGGTCCCAAGGCACTGCAGGATGTCCATGAGAGTTGCGATGGAGGGGGAAGTTAAGTCCCTTTCCAGCTGGGAAATGAATCCCTTTGACAGCTCCGCACGGTCTGCCAGCTCTTCCTGGGTTAGGCCTTTTAAGATCCGCAGTTCTTTTAATTTCGCACCGATATCCATACGCTCCTCCTTTTAATAAATATAAGCCTGGAGTTTAGCTATACTAACTGACTATAATAATAATCTAAAAGTTTAGTAATAATAAACACACGGCAAAATACATTATACCGGATTTTATCCGTATGTCAATAGTTTCTCCTTAACAAAAATACATTTTTATGATATGATATTTTTAGTTTATACAAGGAACAATCCAGGAGGACGCGAATATGAAAGGAAAGTATATGGCATACGTAGGTTCCTACTCCTACAACGGCCAGGCAAAAGGGATTACGGTGTACGATGTGGACGTGGCCAAAGGCCGTTTTATACCGAGATGCGAGATGGAAGTGGACAACTCTTCTTATGTCATCGCATCGAATGACGGAAAGACCCTGTACTCCATCGCGGACGAGGGTGTCGTATCATTCCGGATTCACGAGAACGGGGCGATTACAAGGCTGAATTCCGCTAATATCAAGGGAATGAGGGGCTGCCATCTGTCTACGGACGCAGAGGACAAGTATATATTTGTATCCGGATACCACGATGGGAAGTCCACAGTGCTGAGACTGAACCCGGATGGAACGGTGGGGGACATCGTAGACGGAGTGTTCCACAAGGGGCTGGGCAGCGTGGCGGAGAGAAACTTCCGGCCGCACGTAAGCTGTACGAGAAGGACTCCGGATGGCCGATTCGTAATGGTGGCCGATTTAGGGATCGATCAGGTAAAGATATACCGGTTCGATGAAAAAGAAGAGAAGCTGATGCTGGTGGATGCACTTCGCTGTGAGCTGGAATCTGCGCCCAGATGCTTCCGGTTCAGCTCAGATGGCAGATTCTTCTATCTTTTATATGAGTTAAAGAACGTGATTGACGTATACTCCTATGAGACGGGCGAGCGCCAGCCGAAGATCGAGAAGATACAGACCATATCCACGACGGGGCCAAAGGCGTTATCCCAACTGACCGCGGCCAGCTCCATGCGCTTATCCACTGATGAGAAGCACATGTTCTGCGGCAACGCAGGCGATAACACGGTAACCGTCTATGACCGTGATCCGAAGACGGGCCTTTTGGATTATATCTGCTGTCTGCCCATCAGCGGAAGCTACCCGAAGGACATCTGTGTATTCCCGGATGACAAGCATATCGCTTCCATTAATCATGAGAACGGCAGTATTACTTTCTTTTCCGTGGACTATAAGAAGGGCCTGCTGATCATGAACGGCAAAGAAATCAGAGTCAATGAACCCAACAGCTGCGTGATCGTAAAGGTCGGAGAGTGATTGCAGAAAATGGTATTTGAGAACCGGGGGCCGGTCCGTTTGCACAATGGACGCGGGCCCCGGTTTTGACAAAACAAGCGTGGATTGAAACAAGAATTGAGATAAGGAGAGATCATACATGGCAGGATCAACACTTGGGACCATATTGAAGGTAACAACCTGGGGAGAATCACACGGAAAGGGTATCGGTGTCGTGGTGGACGGATGTCCGGCGGGGCTTCCGCTCGCGGAAGAAGACATTCAGGCGTATTTAGACCGCAGAAAACCGGGGCAGAGCCGTTTCACCACCAAACGCCAGGAGGCGGACCGGGTGGAAATCCTTTCCGGAGTGTTTGAGGGGAAGACGACGGGAACTCCTATCTCCATGGCTGTGATGAATACGGACCAGAGATCGAGGGATTACGGGAATATCATGGAGGTGTACCGTCCCGGCCATGCGGATTATACCTTTGACGAGAAGTACGGATTCCGGGATTACCGGGGCGGCGGCCGCTCCTCGGGCCGGGAGACCATCGGCCGTGTGGCCGCGGGAGCCATAGCGGCCAGGCTTTTAAAGAGTCTGGGTATCACGGTATGCGCCTATACGAAGGCCGTAGGACCGTACGAAGCAGATCCCGCACAGTTCGATCCGGAGGAGATGTACAGAAACCGTCTCTACATGCCGGATGCAGGAGCCGCTGCTTTAGCCGAAGCGTATTTGGACCGTATGATGTCGGAATGCAACTCTGTGGGCGGCGTGGTGGAGTGTGTGATCGACGGACTTCCCGCCGGAGTGGGTGATCCGGTCTTTGAAAAGTACGACGCATCTCTGGCAAAAGCCATTCTGTCCATCGGGGCCGTGAAGGGCTTTGAGATCGGAGACGGATTCCAGGCCGCGAAGTCGGTCGGCTCGGAAAACAACGACGCGTTTCGCATGGACGAATCCGGTAAGATAAAGAAGGAGACGAACCACGCCGGAGGAATCCTGGGCGGCATCAGCGACGGAAGCCGGGTCGTGCTGCGGGCGGCCTTCAAACCGACGCCGTCTATCGCACAGCAGCAGAAGACCGTGACGCGCGGTATGGAGGAGACGGATATCGCGATCAAAGGCCGTCACGACCCGATTATCGTACCGCGGGCCGTGGTGGTGGTGGAAGCGATGGCGGCGCTGACGACGGCGGACTTACTCCTTCTGTCCATGACCTCCAGACTGGACCGGATTCAGGGATTTTTCGGTGTGCATAGCGCGGAGCATTTATAAACCATACATCTATAAAAACAGGAGAGAAGAAAATGAAAATAGCAATAGGAAATGACCATACAGCCCTTGAGATGAAGAATGAGATGAAGAAGTTCCTGGAAGAAAAAGGATACGAGGTAATCGATTACGGCACGAATTCCACGGAGAGCTGCGACTACCCGGTTTACGGAGAAAAGGTGGGCAATGCAGTGGCAAACGGCGAGGCGGATCTGGGGCTCGCCATCTGCGGAACCGGCGTAGGCATATCGCTGGCCTGCAACAAGGTAAAGGGAATCCGCTGCTGCGTCTGCAGTGAGCCGTATACGGCGAAGCTTTCCAGAATGCACAACGATTCCAACGTCCTCGCCTTCGGTGCCAGGGTGATCGGTGTGGAGATGGCGAAGATGATAACGGAAGAATGGCTGAATGCAGAATACGAAGGCGGAAGACACCAGAGACGTGTGGACCAGGTGATGGATATCGAGAGACGTAACCAGAGCGCGCTGTAGTCCGGTGTATGGTATGAGCGGCATGCTGGTAGCGCTCACGACCTGGATAGATGAAATATTCTTTGTTTCAGGTCGGGCTGATCCGAAATCCTATGGGATTCAGCCAGGATGAGATTCACGATGCAGACGGAAAGGCGGAGGTGCAGGCCATTGCCGCGGAAGTATTAGACAGCCTTCACTCACTGGTAGAATGCAGGATTATGCTGGGCGGAATCTATGATTCCATGTCTAACATCATAACCAGCTTTCATCAGACGCAGATGGTTGCGGAATTCTGTGAAAATGACAGGGGCCGCGTGTTCTTCTATGACGAAATAATGGCAGGAAAGCAGGAGAACGCCGCCTATGTAAGGGTGATGCCGGAGTATGAGGTGGCCCTTCTTTTTTGACTTACTGTCCCACATATCCAAAAAGTTGAAAATTTTGTTGGAAAACGCATTATTTCCATGCGCTCGGAATTGTGGTAGAATAAAAATATCAAAAAACAAAACCGCATGGGCAGATCCAGCGAGGGCTGAAATCATTTCCTGGATTGCGGAGAGGGTTTGGATATGTGTTCTTATGGACTTGATATGATGAAAATTAGAAAAAGAGACTTTTTAGTGGTGTTTTTTCTAGCTTTAATACCACTGATATTGTTGACTGGTTATCGGTTGTTTTCGCTTATTATAGAGTTAGCAGGCTCGATGAAAGATGGGGATATTATTTCAGGCGTAATAGCTTTTCTTTTGAGGATATTTGTTGAAACGATTGTATTGATAATCATCTCTGTGATATGGATTGCAATCTGTTGCTACATCCCATTAAAAAAGCTGCATAATTTTTATTGTGAAAATATTTTTACGCAGGCGGTTTTGCGCAACTCCGATTACTCCTATGTGCGCTATACTGAGCGATTGTTGAATACAGCGGAACTGGTGAAAGCGAAGATTATACCTCCGTATACCGACTATAAGCAAAAAGAAGCGGAATATCTGGTGGGCAGATACAAGGACGTCGATTTTGAAATCGCGCCGCTCACCTTATCCTATGGAAAAGGTCCCAATGAGGAGATTAACGGCTGCATCGTTGTGTTTACCGGGTTGGCAAGTCTGTTTCATAACGAAGATTTTGTGCAGGTATCTTGCAGCACAGATGAGGATGTCTTTGCCGAATACCTCCCCCAAAAGCGAGGGCTGGAGGTTAAAAAGAAGATTGCCATCAATCATAATAGAAACTGCTTGTTTATCGCACCAAAAAATCAGAGGATTTCCGAGGAACAATTTGTATTGCTGGAGCATCTTGTGGGGGAACTTTCCGAACAGGTGAGAACACATTTTTATATAATATTTGCACAAAGTCAGGTGTACTTTATCAACAATGATAAAACTCTTATTATTAATCTTCCTTTGTGGCACAGCATAGAAAAAGAGATTCAGGAGGTGGAGAAAAACGGGATTGTTAACATAAATCTGTTTGTCAACACATTTATCCGTGCAAAAGACGGGCTATCAGCTTATCGCTGATAGTCCGTCTTTTGGTGTCATATCCCGCTTGCTGGCTGCACAATTTGTATGTTCTTAAATATTGCCTCATTGGGGGCGGCCTTTATGAGGTAATATTTTTCGCATTTTACTCCATATATCCGCCCTTCATAGGCGAAACGGCATGTTCAGAAAAGATCTTCAGCACGCCGGAGGTGTATTTGGCCGGTTTTGGTGTCCAGTTCTTCAGACGCACGGCCAGTATGGCGTCCATTTCCTCCGGTGTTTTCTTCTCGCCTCTGACTCCGATTATCCGGAGAATTCTGGCGGGAATATCGATCTCGATTAAGTCATCCTCTTCGATCAGGGCGATCGGTCCGCCCTCCGCGGCTTCGGGGGATACGTGGCCGATGGCCGGTCCCCTGGAAGCGCCGGAAAAACGTCCGTCGGTGATGAGCGCAATGCTCTTAGACAGCTCTTCATCGGAGGAAATAGCCTCCGTGGTGTAGAACATCTCCGGCATACCGCTTCCCTTCGGGCCTTCATAACGGATGATGACGGCATCTCCTGGCCGTATGGTTTTGTCTAATACGGCGGCGATGGCCTCCTCCTCACAGTCGAAGGGTTTTGCCTTTAACACGGCCTGAAACATCTCTTTCGGAACAGCGGAATGCTTCACCTCCGCACCCTCGGGCGCCAGATTGCCGCGAAGGATTGCTATGGTGCCGTTGTCCCCAATGGGATTTTGGAAGCTTCGGATAATGTCGGTGCGTTTCCTTCCGACCTTCGCCAGGTATTCATCACATTTCTCATAGTAACCGTTTTTCTTTAAGTCTTCCAGATTCTCACCCAGCGTCTTGCCTGTGACGGTTAAGACATCGAGGTGAAGCATACTCTTAATCTCCTCCATGATCCTGGGAACACCGCCGGCATAATAGAAATACTGGGCCGGCCATTTGCCTGCGGGGCGGATATCCAGGAGATAGTGGGCGTTCCGGTGCATACGGTCGAAATAGTCTGCGTCGAGTTCATAACCGAACTCATGGGCCGCGGCCGGTATGTGAAGCAGGGAGTTGCTGGAACCGGATATGGCGGCGTGCACCATGATGGCATTTTCAAAGGACTTCATCGTTACGATATCAGTGGATTTAAGCCCGGTCTCTGCCAGCTTTACCGCCTGTACTCCGGCATCGTAGGCCGCCTTCTTCAAATCTTCACAGGTAGCAGGCATCAGGGCGGTGCCAGGAAGCATGAGACCCAGCGCTTCGGCCATTACCTGCATGGTGGAAGCCGTTCCCATGAAGGAGCAGGCGCCGCAGGAGGGACAGGCGTGCTGCTTGTACCAGGTCAGCTGGTCCTCTGTGATTTCCCCCCTCTGGCATTTGGCGCTGTACATTCCGATTTGTTCCAGCGTAAGGAGGTCAGGACCGGCGTCCATGACGCCTCCGGTTACGACGATAGACGGAAATTTCAGCCTCCCTATCGCCATCAGATGAGCCGGAACTGCCTTGTCACAGCTGGCAATGAAGACGCCTGCGTCAAATGTCGTGGCGTTTGCATGGATTTCGATCATGTTGCAGATGGTATCCCGGGAAGCGAGAGAGTAGTTGATTCCGTCGTGCCCCTGTGCCATGCCGTCGCAGATATCGGTGGCAAAATACCGTGCTCCCTTGCCTCCGCTGTGACCTATTCCCTTCACGGACTCTTCCACAAGTTCCAATAAATGAGCGCTGCCCGGGTGGCTGTCTCCAAATGTACTCTCTACTATAATCTGAGGCTTCGACAAGTCATCCACTTTCCAGCCCATTCCCATGCGCAGCGGATCCATCTCCGGCGCCAGTGCACGGACTTCCTGACTTTTTAGTTTCATAGCGTTTCCTCCTGAATTCTATGTTTTTCCTGGCAAAGGCATAATACGTATGATGTATTTTATAAAACCAAAATACCATACTCGCAGGACAAAGTCAACAAGGCGTTGGAAAAATATATGAAGTGCTGTTTATCCAAGAGGCTTCTCTTCTTTTTCTAACTGCCGGAATACTCTCCGGTTGTAGATCAGATGCATGTACATCGCGCATTTTGCGCCTTCTGCATCACGTTCTGCGATGCAGTTTACGATTTCGCGGTGGGTCTCGATGGTCTCCTGGCCCAGGGCACGGTTGGTTACATCGACAAACACGGCGATGGAGGAATTGATGACCGGAATCAGTTTTTCTACTACACTGTTGCCGCTGCAGGAGGCGATCATCGTGTGAAGGCGGATATCGGCCTCCATGTGGTCACGGCCGGATTTGATCAGCTCTTCGATCTGATCGCACTGGAGCTTCATCTCCCCGATCTGTTCCGGTGTCGCGTGATCGGCCGCCATCATGGCGATCTCAGGTTCCAGCATCAGACGTACGCTGACTAAGTCCAGCGCCAGCTTGGTCTTGTCTTTTACAAAGGTAAGTCCCAGCGGATCGTCGGTGATTCCCTGCCTCTCGGAGACGAAAGTGCCGGCGCCGCGCCGGATCTCCAGGATCTGCCGGGATACCAGGATCTTGATAGCCTCGCGAATCGTAGTACGACTGACGTTTATCATCTTGCCGAGTTCGAATTCGTTGGGAATCTTAGCCCCTACTTCCAGATTGTTGTCTATAATATAGTTTAATATATAGTCGGCTACCTGCTCTGCCAACGGTTTCCCATTATAAAATTCTAAGCTGCTCACCCATTTTACCTCCCTGTTAAATTGAGTTTATTTTAACATAGAACCGGCGTTTTGTCACCTGATGGCCGTTGAATTTAAGGCGTTGAGGGCTCAGAAAGCGTCAAATGGATATCTGGAAAATAGATCATACGTATTTGAGGGAGATATGCACAAAATAGAGTGGAATAATTTGTATAAAAAGTAAAATTATATGAAAATACTTGACATATTTATCCGGGAATGATATTTTATAGAGGCAAAGACATCATACGTATTATGAAAAAAGATAAACTTGAAACAGGGAGGTATTTTTATTATGGATTATGTAGCAAATCCGGCGCAGCTGATAACTGCCACACTGGTGGGGTTCGTGGTAC
This sequence comes from Hungatella hominis, assembly GCF_014288005.1. Classification (NCBI taxonomy): domain Bacteria; kingdom Bacillati; phylum Bacillota; class Clostridia; order Lachnospirales; family Lachnospiraceae; genus Hungatella; species Hungatella hominis. The sequence continues at coordinate 625,826 of NZ_JACOPB010000002.1, read as the reverse complement.
TCTTGTTCCTGATTATTAAACTGAAGCTTCATGCGCTTCTGTCGGTTCTCATAGCGGGAGTCGTTATCGGAGTTGGAAGCGGTATGCCGTTTTCGCTGGTTACTCAGGCTGTCACGGATGGTATGGGAAACACCCTAAAGGGGATCGCGCTGATCGTCGGACTTGGTTCCATGTTTGGCGGCATTCTGGAAGTCAGCGGCGCGGCGCAGGCGATTGCCGACAAGCTGGTTAAGGTATTCGGTGAGAAGAATTCTGCGTTTGCACTGGGGCTAGCGGGCGTTATCATCGGTATTCCGGTATTCTTTGATCCGGCTTTCATTATTCTTATGCCAATCGTTTATTCCATTGCAAAGAAGACGAACAAATCCTTACTATATTATGTTCTTCCGATGACGGCGGGGCTCGGTATCGGATCGGCGATTCCGCCCACGCCGGCTCCCATGCTGATTACGGGAAGCCTTCCTGTGGATCTGGGAACGGTCACGATCCTGGCGCTTGTACTTGTTATTCCGAAATATTTAATCAGCTATGCGGTAGCTGTTCCGTTTGCAAAGAAAATGTATGTACCGGTTCCTGAAAATGCCGTTATGGCTCCTGAAAAGAAAGAGGGCACCGCAGGTGGGCCGTCCTTCGGCCTGGTTATCTCCATCGTGCTTCTGCCGATACTCCTGATTTTAATCAGCGCCTCCGCAGGCATGATGACTGCGGAGGGGGCCGGAATGCAGAGATTCCTGGATTTCTGCGTATTTATCGGCCAGCCGTATCTGGCATTGATCATCGCCAATGTGGCCGGAATCATCTTCCTGTGTGTGCGTAAAGGGATTACCATGGAGACGGTGGAGTCCGTTCTTGCAAAATCCCTTCAGCCTGTGGCCATGATTGTCCTGGTTACCTCGGCCGGCGGCGTGCTGCGTTACGTTCTGGATTATTCCGGGATGGGAACCCTGATTGGCAATGCCCTGCAGAATGCCAACCTTTCCGTTATCCTTGTAGCCTATATTATTTCTACTCTGATGAGAATCGGAGTGGGCTCCACCACGGTGGCGCTGACTATGACACTGGGAATTGTTGCATCGTTTCCGCAGATTTCCACCTACTCTCCAATGTATCTTGCCTGTATCGGTATGTCCGCCATGTTCGGAGCGACCAGCTTCTCTCATGTCAATGATTCCGGTTTCTGGCTGACAAAGGAGTATATGGGAATTGATTTGAAGACAGCGTTTAAATCCTGGACCCTGTATGGAGGCTTCTGCTCCATCCTGTCATTTATCGTATTGTATGCCATCAGCTTTATCTGGGCATAGACGCAGAAAGAAGGGAGAATACATATGGCACTTTTAAATGTAGATTTTTACTCATACTACCTCGGAATGGATTCACCGCTGACTGTTCTTCTTCCTGAAAAAAGGGGGAGGAAGCCGGAGGCGGCTCCTGATAAAAAGTATCCCGTCCTGTATCTTCTGCACGGCCATGCAGACGACAACACTGCGTGGATCAGAAAGAGCGATTTGGAGCTGCTGGTCCGGGATCACGATGTCATCGTGGTTATGCCTTCAGCACACAGAAGCTTTTACACAAATGGAAAACACGGGCACCTGTACTTCGATTACATCACAAAGGAGCTTCCCGTCGTTGTGAGCAATTTCTTCCCGGCATCCACCAGGAGAGAGGATACGTTTATCGGCGGTCTCTCCATGGGCGGTTACGGTGCCTTAAAGGCGGCGCTGTCCTGCCCGGAACAGTACGCAGGTGTCGCCGCAATGTCGGCGGCCAACAGTCCCTTCGAGGCTATGAAGGCAGCCGGAACCATGTTTTCAGTTTCTGATTTTATGGACAATGTTTACCGCATTTTTGGCGACGAGGAGGAGTATAAGGGATCGAAGGACGATCTGGAGTATCTGGCGAAACAGACAGCCGCATCCACAGGACCCAAGCCGAAAATCTACCACAGCTGTGGACAACAGGATCCCCTTTACGGTCTGAATGTGGAATTTAAGCAGTTTATGGAAACAAATTGCCCGGAACTGGATTACCATTACTGCGAATGTGAAGGGAACCACAACTGGGGCTTCTGGAATCCACAGCTGAAATGCATACTGGAATATTTCGGACTGATTCCGGCCAGCCGGGAGAAGTCCGGTACGTGAGAGCAGAAAATCGGGAGCCGGTCCGCTGCTTTTGACGAATGAGGCAGCCCGTGGTACAATCGCAGTATGGAGGGGCGCTATGATACATACAATCGATTTTTTATACGAGGTAAGAAAGTCAAAAGAGCTGGAGCGGAGACTGCTGGATAATATGAAAAACCGAAAAGAAGCGCATCTGCTGATTGGCGATTTCTCGCTGAAATTCGATTTCGACAGACGCATGGTGAATATTTCCTGCATGAATCCACAACACCCCTTTTTCCATAAATGCCCTCCGTTAGACTGGACGTTTGAAGAAATGGAAGAGGCTGTGAAGGTTGTTGTGGGAGATAAAAAATAATGAAAAGTTTTTTTGAGAGTATTTAAAATGCTCCTGCCGGATATGGCGGCGACAGGCATTTTGATACTCTCATTTTTGATTCATATGCAGCGGCGGCTTATAAAAAAGAAATTCCCCGGGAAGGTGTACTTTGTCTACCTGAATTTCGATGCAAAAGCCCGGACGGCCGTACGATTCTTTACAGACATCATGGGTTCTAATTACCATTGTGAAAAAAATATTAAAATATTTAATAATAGTTATTGTTATTATTTTAACGGCGTGATATAATGAGACCATATTGGAGATACTCTAATTATCTGAAACATTTTTTAGAACTAAGGTTTTACTCATTTAAATCATGAACAGGAGGATATTCACATGAAAGAAACTATTGTAGTAATCGGGGCAAATCATGCGGGAACGGCGGCGCTCAACACAATCCTGGATAATTATAAGGATAAAGAGGTGATCGCCTTTGATTCCAACAGCAACATCAGTTTCCTGGGCTGCGGTATGGCGCTCTGGATCGGCAAACAGATATCGGGACCGGAGGGACTGTTTTACTCGGATAAGGCGGCGTTTGAGGCAAAGGGCGCCAAAATATACATGGAGACTCCGGTGACCTCTGTCGATTACGATAAAAAGATCGTCTATGCGGCCGACCGCGAGGGCAACACGTATGAGCAGCATTTCGACAAGCTGATCCTGGCGACCGGTTCACTCCCGATTCGTCCGGCCATCGAGGGAATGGAGCTAGAAAATGTACAGTTCGTAAAGCTGTTCCAGAATGCTCAGGATGTGATTGAGCGTTTGAAGGATGAGAGTGTAAAGCGCGTCGCAGTGGTCGGCGCCGGTTATATCGGCGTGGAGCTGGCGGAGGCATTTAAGAGAAACGGCAGGGAAGTGGTTCTGATCGACTGTGCGGAGACCTGTCTGGCCGGATATTATGACAGAGAATTTTCCGATCAGATGGCGGATAATTTGAAGGAGCACGGAGTTACGCTGGCCTTTGGAGAGACTGTGAAAAAGTTGGAAGGTTCCGTTCGCGTGCAGAAGGTAGTCACGGACAAGGGAAGCTACGATGCCGATATGGTAGTGTTCGGAATCGGCTTCAAGCCCAATACTGCACTGGGCGGAGAACAGATCAGGCTGTTTAAGAACGGCGCGTTCTTGACGGATTTATGTCAGGAGACCAGCATTCCGGGCGTCTACGCGGTTGGAGACTGTGCAACGGTTTACAACAACGCGATTCAGGCCACAGACTACATTGCGCTGGCGACAAATGCGGTCCGCTCCGGAATTATAGCGGCTCACAATGCCTGCGGCACGAAGCTGGAATCCGTGGGCGTTCAGGGTTCTAACGGCATCAGTATCTGGGGCCTTAACATGGTGAGCACGGGAATCAGCCTGGCAAAAGCCGAGAAGCTGGGAATCGAGGCGCTCACCACGGATTTTGAGGACTGGCAGAGAGCGGAATTTATGGAAAATGGAAACTATAAGGTAAAGCTGCGCATCGTCTATGACAAAAACACGAGAGTGATTCTGGGCGCGCAGATCAGCTCGGACTACGATATTTCCATGGTGATCCATCTCTTCTCGATGGCGATCGAGGAGCAGGTGACCATCGATAAGCTGAAACTGTTCGATGCGTTTTTCCTTCCTCACTTTAACAAACCTTACAACTATATCACCATGGCTGCGCTGAGCGCGAAGTAAGATGGCCGGGAACGGCAACCGGGAATCCCGAATGACTCCAAAAAGTTTCCGCCGGTAATTTACAACCGCCATGGCTCGTGTTAAAATCGGAATAGAAGATGGACAATACGAGAAGGAGGATAAGGATACATGAAAAAGGTGGGATTTATCGGAATCGGGATCATGGGGAAATCCATGGTGCGCAACCTGATGAAGGCTGGTTTTGAGGTGGCGGTTTACACGAGAACAAAGGAAAAAGCAGAGGAAGTGATCGCAGAGGGCGCAGTTTGGTGTGAGGACGTGAAGACCTGTGCCGCCGGGCGTGACGCGGTGATTACCATCGTGGGATATCCGAAGGATGTGGAAGAAGTATACTTCGGGGACGATGGAATCGTCGCCAGTGCAGATCCGGGCACGTTTCTGATTGATATGACGACGACGAGCCCGAAGCTGGCGGTCAGGATATACGAGGATGCCGCAAAAGCGGGGCTGAAGGCCCTGGACGCGCCTGTAACCGGCGGAGACACAGGGGCGAGAGAGGGAACGCTGACGATCCTGGCCGGCGGAGATGAAGCGGACTTTAACGCGTGCATGCCGCTCTTTGAGGCCATGGGAAAGAACATCAAGTATGAAGGAAAAGCGGGAAATGGCCAGCATACGAAGATGTGCAACCAGATTGCCATAGCCGGCGCGATCTCCGGCGTATGCGAGGCCATGGTCTATGCGAAGGCCACCGGACTCGATGTGGCCCGGATGGTGGATTCGATCGGAACGGGAGCGGCGGGCAGCGCACAGCTCAAGACGGTAGCGCCCCGTATCCTTGTCGGCGATTTTGATCCCGGCTTCTTTATCCGGCATTTTATTAAGGATATGAAGCTTGCCTCCGAGGAAGCGGAGAACGCAGGCGTTCATCTGGGAGTGCTGGATTACGTGCTTTCCATGTATGAAGATATGGAGGCGCAGGGAAAAGGAAGTCTGGGGACTCAGGCGCTGGTTCAGTACTACCAGTGGTAGAGGAAAATGAAGATATAGCAGAAAATGCGGAGGTCTGCCGGGAACAACCGGCGGACTTCCGCATTTTCCATTACTTATTTAGAAAGAGTTCAGCCTTCGCATACGGCAGCCGCTGCCGTATGTGAAGGCTGAACTCTTTCCTTATTCGATTTTTCCGATGCCTGGATAATACCGGAACAGTACTTTTGCAATGATTTTATCACGCTTTACGTATTTATTCTCCCAGCGCCTGGCGTCTGCGGAGAAATTACGGTTATCGCCCATCATAAAGTAGGAATCCTCCGGCACTTCGAAGCGGGCCGGTGGTTCCGGGTCCATGGGCTCCCGAATGTAAGATTCGTCGAGAGGCGTCTCCGATCCGTTTAAATAGACCTTTCCATCGATGATATCTACGGTGTCTCCGGGCAGACCGATAATCCGCTTTACATAGTAAATGGTACCGGTCGGATCATCCGGAAAGTGAAAGATAACGATGTCGCCGCGCTTTGGATCGCTGAATCTGTAAGACAGCCTGGAACCGATGACACGGTCTCCGGTCATGATTGTATTTTCCATGGAGCCGCTTGGAACCTTGCTGTTTGCGATGATGAAGTTGTTCAGAACAAAGGCGATGACGGCCGCCGCTATAATAATTTTAATCCAGCTTATGATCTCGGCCTTCCAGTCAAATGCCTCGCTCTTCTCCAGTCTGTTATCTTCCTTTTTCATTGAAACCTTCTTTTCTATCCATATATTTTGTCCATAACAGAGTTTAAATGAGTTTCCGGGATTCCGCAAGGGGTTTTCTTAAATGGTAAGAAAATATTCACAAACATTCCACGAAATGTCCATAAAAATATGGTACCGTTATTTTAAACAATCCGCTGTGTGGGGCATGGCGGAAGACTTCGGGGGGAAGACGTATGGGAGAGACAATTAAGCAAAAGAGTATGAACAGCGGCGCAGAGGGGAATCCTGCACAGAAGCGGCGGGAGATACGGCTGCTTCTGGCATCTGGCGTCCTGTTTGCGTTATCACTGCTTTTTCAGCTTCTGGCCCGTCTTGTACCGGGATTTGGAGAATGGTATGCAGTAACCGTTTATCCGGTTATCGTGGGAACACTGGGACGATTATCCGGGATTTTTCCATTTTCCGTAGTAGAGTCAGCCGTTTATTTCCTTATAGCATCAGCGGTCTGGTATACGGCCACTCATATCAAACGGATTAAAATGGTGCTTGTGAGGGCGCTGTTTCTGCTGACGGGGATTTTTTTTCTGTTTACATTTAACTGTGGTATCAATTATTATAGAAAACCGTTCTCCAGCTACACCGGTCTGGAAGTCAAAAAGTCTTCAAAGGACGAACTTACGGAACTGTGCGCTGCGCTGACAAAGACCGTGAATCAGTACTGTGAAGACGGCGTCGGTGCGGCCATGGAGATGAAGGAGGCCAACCGGGAAGGCGTGGCAGCCATGAGACGGTTGGGAGAACGGTATCCTCAGCTTGCAGGCTACTATCCCAGGCCGAAGCCGCTGGCGTGGTCATATTTCTTTTCCGTTCAGCAGCTGTGCGGCCAGTATTCACCCTTTACCGTAGAGGCGAATTACAACCGGGAGATGCCGGATTACAACATTCCCCACACGATCTGCCATGAGCTGTCCCATCTGCGGGGATTTATGAGGGAGGACGAGGCGAATTTTATCGGTTATCTGGCCTGTATTGGTTCCGATTCTCCCTCCTACCGTTACAGCGGATACTTAACCGGATGGGTCTATGCGACCAACGCCCTGGCGAAGACCGATATGGATGCGTATCTGGAGCTGTGCGGCGCTCTGGACGAGCGGGCCTGGGTGGATCTGAGAGGAAATAATGAATTCTGGGCAAGATACGACGGGAAGGCGGCGGAAGTGTCCAACCAGCTGAATGATACGTATTTAAAAATAAACAGTCAGGCAGATGGTGTGAAGAGCTATGGCAGCGTTGTTGACTTAATGCTGGCTTATGCCAGGAAACAGGCGGATTCCCTGGAGGAAGAACAATAGGAAAACGTGTAGATTTCGGAGGTTTTTTGTCGGAAAAATACGGAAAGTGCTGTTGGATTCTATTGTAAAATACGCATATGAATGCTAAAATAGACTCAGTCGCAAACCCCGCCGCAGACAGCGGGGAATCAAAAATGCAGCGTCGTGAGCGGCGGGGGTTCCGACCCTCGCGGCAGTCGCCGGATGGACCCGCAAGCGCGTCCGCCCGGCTCGTTGCACGCGGGAATAAACAGGGACCAGGAGGATATTGTATGGACAAAAAGTTGTATGATTTGATGGATTGGGCCGGGATTGAAGAGATTGTATATTCAGAAGCGGCGGACCCCCACAAGCTGCTGGGACCGCATATCACGGACGATGGACTGCTGATCTCCGCATTCATACCGACGGCAGTCATGGTGACGGTCAGACTTGCCTCCTCGGGAAAGGAATTTCCGATGGAACTGGCAGACGAGGCGGGCTTTTTCGCAGCGCTGATTCCGAGAAAGAATATTCCGGAATACACCCTGCTTGTGGTTTACGATAATGGCACGTCGGAGGAACTTTACGATCCGTACGCATTTTCACCGCTGTACACAGAGTCGGACTTAAAGAAGTTTGAAGCGGGCGTTCATTATACAATCTATGAGAAGATGGGCGCACATCCGATGAGTGTGAATGGTGTGGAAGGTGTCTATTTCTCCGTGTGGGCGCCGTGTGCCATGCGCGTCAGTGTTGTCGGAGATTTTAACTTATGGGATGGAAGACGTCATCAGATGAGGCGCCTGGGCGATTCCGGGATTTTTGAATTGTTTATACCGGGTCTGGCATCGGGACTGATTTATAAATATGAGATTAAGAACAGCCATGGAGAGCCGCAGTTAAAGGCGGATCCATATGGTAATTTCTGCGAGCTGCGTCCGAACACGGCTTCTGTCGTATGGGATACGGGCCGATATGAGTGGCAGGATAACGCGTGGATGGAAAAACGCGCGAAGATGGATTCTAAAAATCAGGCTATGTCCATATATGAGATCCACCTCGGATCGTGGATCAGGAAAGAGACGGAGCGGGATGAGAACGGGAACGATATCACCGGTTCTGAATTCTATAATTACCGTGAGATCGCGGTAAAACTGGCGGAGTACGTGAAGATGATGGGTTACACCCATGTCGAGCTGCTTCCGGTCATGGAGCATCCGCTGGACGCATCCTGGGGCTATCAGGTGACCGGGTATTACGCGCCGACCAGCCGGTATGGCACGCCTGATGATTTCATGTATTTTATGGATTATATGCATGGACAGGGCATTGGCGTGATCCTCGACTGGGTTCCGGCACATTTCCCGAGGGACAGCTTCGGACTGGCTAACTTTGATGGGACATGCGTCTATGAACATAAGGACCCGAGACAGGGAGCTCATCCGCACTGGGGCACGCTGATCTATAACTATGGCCGTCCGGGAGTATCCAACTTCCTGATCGCCAACGCGCTGTTTTGGGCGGACAAGTATCACGCGGATGGAATCCGTATGGATGCTGTGGCTTCCATGCTGTACCTGGATTACGGAAAGAATCCGGGGGAGTGGGTTCCTAATATTTACGGCGGCCACGAGAACCTGGAGGCCGTGGAATTCTTAAAACATTTGAATTCTGTATTTAAAGGAAGGGCAGACGGAGCCGTTCTGATCGCTGAGGAGTCGACCGCATGGCCGGAGATCACCGGCGATATCAAGGAAGGCGCCCTGGGCTTCGATTATAAATGGAACATGGGCTGGATGAATGATTTTACGGGATACATGCAGTGCGATCCCTATTTCAGAAAGCACCATTACGGAGAATTGACATTCAGCATGCTTTACGCATACAGCGAAGATTTTATTCTTGTGTTCTCACACGACGAGGTGGTCCACGGAAAGGGATCCATGATCGGTAAGATGCCGGGAGAGGAACTGGAGACCAAGGCTGCGAACCTGCGTGCTGCGTACGGTTTTATGATGAGCCATCCGGGCAAGAAGCTGCTGTTCATGGGACAGGAGTTTGCACAGGTTCATGAATGGAATGAGAATGCGGAACTGGATTGGGGGATTACAGAACAACCGGTTCACAAACAGATGCAGGAGTATGTGAAGTCCTTAAATGAAATTTATGTAAACTATCCGGCGCTGCACCAGATGGATTATGAGCCCGAAGGCTTTGAGTGGGTGAACTGTACGGATTCGGAAGAAAGCATTGTGGTATTCCTGAGAAGGACGAAAAAGAAGGAGGAGACACTTTTGATTGTCTGCAACTTCGATACAGTACTGCATGAGAAATTCCGGGTTGGCGTTCCGTTTGCCGGAAAATATAAAGAGATTTCCAACAGCGACGCGGAAAGCTATGGCGGTGAAGGACGCACCAATCCGCGTGTGAAGAGCTCGAAAAAGGCAGAGAAGGACGAGAGGCCGGATTCCATCGAAATTACGGTGGCACCGCTCTCTGTGATGATCTTTACCTGCACGCCGGTGGAAGAAAAAGTGGTTAAGAAAGCTGCCGGAGCGAAGGCTGCCGCTGCAAAAACCTCCGGAGTAAAGACGGCTGGAACAAAAGCAGCTGTGAAGAAGGCACCGGCGAAAAAAAACGCTGTAACAAAGGCGGTGGAGGTGAAGCCTGCGGCAGAAAAGATCGAGGACAAGAAGCTGGAAACTAAGAAAATCGCAGATAAAAAGGTCATGGCGGAGAAGCTTGAGGATAAGAAGCCCGAGACAAAGAAAATCGCGGATAAAAAGGTTGTGGCGGAAAGAATCGAGGATAAGAAGCCCGAGACAAAGAAAATCGCGGATAAAAAGGTCGTGACGGAGAAGCTTGAGGATAAGAAGCCCGAGACAAAGAAAATCGCGGATAAAAAGGTCGTGGCGGAGAAGCTTGAGGATAAGAAGCCCGAGACAAAGAAAATCGCGGATAAAAAGGTCGTGGCGGAGAAGCTTGAGGATAAGAAGCCAGAGACAAAGAAAATTGCGGACAAAAAAACAGGGGTGAAAAAGATCGAGGGATAAGAAGCCCGAGGCGAAAACGGCTGAGGACAGGTAACATAAGAATTGATTTGATTGGAGAGATATAAGAATATGATCACTGGCAGTTCAAACGCGAGCATTCCGGAAGAATCTCTGGCGGCCCTGCAGCAGGAGGTTCAGCAGAATTTAGAACAGCTGAAGCCTAACGTTATGCTGGAGACGATGAAAGGCTGGATTCCGGGACTGATCGCATTTGGAATCAAGCTGCTGATTGCACTGGCGATCTTTGCCGTTGGTTCCAGAGTTATTAAAGTTATTTACCACATGCTGAATCGTTCCTTTACAAGGATGGATATGGAGATCAGCTTAAGGAAGTTCCTGCTGTCCGTGCTGAACGCGACCATGTACTGCCTGCTGGGCTTCATCATTGCCGGGCAGATCGGTGTGAACTCCGCTTCCATTGTGGCTCTGCTGGGATCGGCCAGTATCGCCATAGGTCTTGCCGTCCAGGGAAGCCTGGCGAACTTTGCAGGCGGGGTATTGATCCTGATGATGAAACCATTTCGGGTAGGTGACTATATTGTCTCTAAAGACGGAGAGGGAACGGTGCATACCATTGGTCTTGTCTATACAGTGTTGAATACGGTTGACAACAAGCAGGTGGTAATTCCCAACGGAACACTGTCCAACTCGCCTTTAACCAATGTGACAGCCATGGACAAGCGGCGTGTCGATATTAAAATCGGCATTGGTTACAGTTCGGATCTGAAACGGGCAAAGGAGATTTTAGAGCAGATTTATGTAAATCATCCGTCTGTCTTAAAAGAGGAGTCTATTGATGTCTATGTGGACGATCTGGGGGCCAGTTCTGTTACGATCGGCGGCCGCGGATGGGTTGCCGCGGAGGACTACTGGTCTACGAGATGGGATATGATGGAGCAGATTAAGCTTCGCTTTGATGAAGCGGGAATCGAGATTCCTTTTAATCAGCTTGATGTGCATATAAAAAACGGAAATGTGGAGACGCGGGACAGTTAGATGCGGGATTCGGATTTCTTTTAAGAAAGTAACAGCAGGGGCGCTTCCCGAACGGTGCAGAACCGGCGGGCAGTGCCTCTTTTCTGCATTTACTATGGTGTCCGGGGCGGGAACTGAACTGTTACCGGAGAGTGAACTGTAACCTTCAAAAGATTGCTTTTTCCAGTGCACTTTGTTATACTCGACATAGTATGTTTTTTAATGATTAAATAATTACAGATACTGTCCGGAAGGAAGTTCCGGCGAAGGAGTGCGGATGATGAAACGAGCATCGGTCGTGAAACGGTTCCGGCTTTGTGCTGTGGTAAGCTTTGTGATCATGATAATGACAGCGCTTTGCATTACCTCAATGGCCGCGGAGAGTCAACCGCGGGTGCTTCGGGTAGCATTTAGTGAAGCAAAAGGGATTACGGAAAAAGATGCGGATGGAAGCCGCCATGGACTGGTGGTGGATTACCTTAATGAGATAGCCAAATATACAGGATGGGAGTATGAATATATCGATACAGTTCCGGAGACTATGCTTGAAGAATTTGCCAACGGTGAGTATGAACTGATGGGCGGTAATTATTATCTTCCAGGAATGGAGGAGTATTATGCCTATCCGGATTATAACATTGGTTACAGCAAGTCGGTGATTTTCGCACGGGAAAACGATGATTCTGTACAGAACCATAATCTGAGATCGCTGAATGGGAAAACTATAGGAGTTTATGACCGCGCTGCAGAAAACATCCGTCGGTTAAAAGAATATCTGTCCATGAATGATCTGGACTGTACCTTGATCTACTATTCCTACGACCAGCTGGTGGATGGGAATCTTTATCCGTATTTGATAGAGGGAGAGGTGGACTTACTGCTGGGAAACAGTGTGGAACAGAGACTGGGCATCCGTGCGGTAGCTTCTTATGATTCGCAGCCATACTATATTGTGACGAATGTGGGAAACCAGGAGGTCCTGGATGGCCTTAATATGGCCATGGCGAAAATTGCGGATTCAAATCCTGATTTTGCAGCAAGCCGCTATGCCGCCAATTTTATGAATCAATCTCCTGTTGATATACATCTCACCCGGGAGGAGACAGACTACATTCGGCTGAAGGGCATCGTAACAGTGGCCATGCCGCATAATTTTCATCCAATGGCCTGCGAAAATCCGGATGATATGCATGATGGACTGTCATATGATATTCTAAAAGAGGTCGCTGAATTTACCGGGTTGGAGTTTAAATATGTTTCTGCTGAATCTTATATAGAAGCGCTGGACCTGGTGCGGCAGGGGAAGGCGGATATACTCGGATTTTATCTGGGGGACGAAGCGGATTCGCTGAATCAGAAAATGGTGCTTACGGCTCCGTTTGCCAGTATGAACAGTATTATCGTGCGCAACAAAGCGTCCGGCTTTCCGGGAAGCGAGCTTGTGGGGGCGGTGATTGAAGGAAGGACGCTGCCAAAGAGCATACGGGCTGCCGAGGTAAAAAGCTATCGCAATATCAATGAGGCGTTAAAGGCGGTGAACCGTGGAGAGGCAGATTTTGCTTACGGTCTGGCCACGTACATGGAACATGAAATTCAGAAGAGTCATTTTGCCAACGTCGTACCTGTGACGCTGATTAATGACCGCATGGATATCTGTTTGGCAATGGCAAGACCGGCGGACCCGGAGCTTCTGACGATTATGAATAAGGCAATCAACAGCATACCCAGCGACAGAAGCGCAGAACTGCTGGATCACAATATGGTTTCCGCGGGGACGGGCGTGCTTTCCATAACAGAACTGATTTATGCCAATCCCATGATGTTTGTGGGGATTTTAACAGCTGTCCTTCTGATTCTGGTTATTGTCATTCTGTGGGTTAACCGTGTCCATGTGAAGGCCGCAGTTATGCAGAGTGAATTAAAAAAGGCTGAGGCAGAGAGCCGGGCGAAGGGCGAGTTTCTCTCCCGCATGAGCCATGAACTCAGAACCCCTATGAATGCTGTGGTAGGGCTGGCGGATCTGGCCGTAATGACAGAAGGGGTGCCACAGAATATCCGGGAAATGCTTGTGAAGCTTCGGGCTTCTTCCCATTATCTGTTGGATCTGATCAATGATATTCTGGATATGAGCCGCCTGGACAGCGGGAGGCTGACCATTGCCAGCGAGCCCTTCTCTCTGGAACGTATGCTGAATGAGCTGCGGACAATGATGGAGACAGACGCGAACAGGCGTGGCCTGAATTATCGTATCGAGACATATATTTCTCATGGCGGAGTGACCGGTGATGTCATCCGCCTGAGACAGGTTCTGACGAATCTGCTTTCCAATGCGTTTAAATTTACTCCGGAGGGGGGCACTGTGATTCTCCGGGTGACGGAGAAGAGGGACCCCGGTGAGCATGTGGACAGTGAGAATGCACTTTATGAATTCCGGGTGCTTGATACTGGAGTGGGCATTGATCTGAAAGACCAGACGCGTATTTTTGATACCTTTGAACAGGTGGGGACGAATTATGCCAAGAGCCAGGGAACCGGGCTCGGGCTGCCGATCAGCCACAATATTGTGCAGCTGATGGGCGGAGAACTGCGGGTGAAGAGCGAACCGGGCCGCGGCAGTGAATTTTACTTTACGCTTACGCTGCCTGTTGGCAGCCCTGTATACGATAGCGTGAGTGTGAACGAACCCCATATCGGAGAAGCGCTGTTGAAGGAAGTCAGGATTCTGCTTGCGGAAGACAATGATCTAAACGCCGAGATCGCCATTCAGCTTCTGGAACTGAAGGGAGCGGTGGTGAGCCGGAGTGAAAACGGCAGGCTTGCGGTGGAGCGGTTTAAAGAGAGTGAGCCGGGAGAAATCCAGGTGATTCTCATGGACATTCAGATGCCGGAGATGAACGGCCTGGAGGCGACGCGGGCCATACGGGCCATGGACAGGCCGGACGCAGCCGCCATTCCCATCATAGCCATGACTGCGAATGTATTCAAAGAGGATGTGGACGCAGCCATGGAAGCCGGTATGAGTGGATTTGAAGGCAAGCCATTGGATGTGGAACATCTTTATCTCCAGATTTGCCGGCTTCTGGGACTCGAGGCAGGCGGATTAAAGAGTGAATAGAAGAAAGAACTGAGGCTGGAAAACAGTAAAAAACCCCCGTTTTGGAATGTTGAATTCCCAAACGGGGGTTTTGTTGATTGGAGCGTTAGACGGTATCCCCTCTTTACGGACGGTATTTCCCATCTATTTGGCGGAGATTCCGCTTTCTTTCTGCATCTTTTTGTAAAAGAACAGCAGGTGGTTCATGTGAGCTGTGCTTCTCTGGAATCCGCCGCTTCGATTTCTGGCTGTCCAGAGAGAGTAATGAATCTTCAGTATTTCGTCCAGGTCATCGAAGAGTACCGCCATCTCCCGGGAAAATGCTTCCGGATCGTCCCGGAGTGCGGTCATCGTATGATACAGATGCAGTCCATGGCGAACCATACGCAGGCCATTTGTCATCTCTGCGCGAATCAGTGCGGCATCGGCGCAGCATAGGGAAATATCGGAAATTTCCGTCTCCACCCGGTCCAAATACTCTTTCATAGCTGTAAAATCAATTCGAATAGCCGGTTCTCTCGGCGGAATGGAGTTCGTCCGCGCAATGTTGGCGGAAAGTGTCAGGAGCCGCTCCATTTTTGCATCAAATTCCTCTATGGATTCAAAGGTGTATTTGCTGGACATGACTGCGAACGCCAGCGTCGTGTTGTACAGCGGCGCATGTTCCAGGTGGTAATAATTGCCCAGATCCCAGGCGGCCTGGAAGGCGTTTTCAGCGGGGCTCTCATAGATGAAACGGTTGCAGAACCAGGCCGTTAAATCGGAATCACTTTCGGGGCCAGTCCAGGAGCAGGCAGCAGTATAGGCGAATCCTGGATAGCTGGCACTTAAGTACTGCCAGTGGCCGAGATCGCCCCAGTCAGTTGTGATAATACCGCGCCCGCCATATTGGATGGCACAGGAGGCAGCATCCCGGATATTTTTCGCCATATTGTCGGAACGGCCTGTTAAGGAACCCCAGGAGCTGGTTCCGGGGCAGAGGCAGTAGTTTAAGCCGGTTTTCTGCATCAGTTTGGCGTGGTCCTCAAAATGGGCGTCACCCTCATAGATCCAGTCCAACAGGACCGCATCCTTTGGAAAACGGGATACACAGTCCGGGTGATGAAGAATCTCATCGCCCCACATGAGCATCTTCCTGCCCTGTGAGGTGCAGTAATCATGAAGCTTTTCCACATATTCAAAGTACAGGCTCAGACGGCCTTCCTTTTCTGCGGCCTCCTTGTTTTTTCCCATGCCCAGTTCGAAGGGTTCATCCATGTTGACGTTGATGTAGTTGGAGACGGAGGCCTCCATCAGCGTGCCCAGGAGCGTTTCCGCCAGTTCAAAGCTTCGGCTGTCACGGACATCCAGGGTCATCGGCGGGCGCCAGAAGAGATTTTCAAAGATATAGCCGTCCTCGCATTCAGCCAGGCTGCGAAACTGCGGTTTCTCCAGCCATTTCTCCATGTGTCCCAGAACATTCTGATTGGGGACCAGATCGATAAAATGTGCCCTGGCATACAGGGAGAGTTCCCGGAATTCCGCTGGAGTCATGGGTGTTTCGTTGGTGAAGAGGTAGTGGAAATCCTCGTAATCGAAACTGAATCCCTCCATATACATCTGGAGATGGTTGATTCTCATGGAGGCAAATAAATCGATCAATCCACGAAGTGTCTCCATGGAAGGTATCTTGTCACGACCAATATCCAGCATGATACCCCGGACAGAAAGGACAGGCTCATCTGCAATCTCTGCACATGGAAGGGGACCGCCTGCCTGGGCAGCCAGCTGAACCAGCACACCCAGTGCGTAGAAGAATCCGGCGCCGTCTCCACAGGAGATCCGTATACCGGAAGGAGCGATGTTCAGTTGAAAGCCTTCCGGCGCACACGATACGTACTCGGCTGTCAGTGTGATCCCTTCCGGCGAAAAACCACCTGGAAATACAGAAGCCAGTAGCGGGGCTGGATCGAAGCCGGCAGCCCGGCAGGATTCCTCGATTTCAGGCGCTGTTGTCACGGCGCCGCAGCTGGTGCAGGACAGCGTATTGTGATAAAACGTGCATCGCTTCGGTGATGGGAAAATTCGGTACATTGTAAATACCTCCTAACATTTATCAAGGTGAGAGACGGATAGCGGCAGCGGGAACCAGTTTACGGAAAAAAGTGGGGAGGACGGATCTCGGCCATAGAACGAGGCCGGAGAAAACAAGAGATCCACTGCTTCCACATCGTTCAAACAGAGATCTGGCGTGTCACAGCATGGCTCTATGGTGATAACTCCGGAAGAGACTGCTATGGCAAATGCGGGCCTGCCGCCGATTTTCAGTGCGAGACGGCCGTCAGTTAAAGGCTCTGTCTCCGATTTGATGGAAAGGAAGAACCGAATCGCGTCGCTGTAGTTGAAAATCCGGTAATTATCTTCTTCCCGCACCGAAAAACGCTCATAGAAACCGGACACTCCCCGGATTCGTTCCGTATCATAGGAAGGGACCGCCAGCGTAAATGATTCGCAGCCTTGGAGTGCGGACCATGCTTTCAGAGTCGGGAAGAGCAGTGTTTCATCCGATAGAACCAGTTCGTAGACATGGTCCTTTGTGCCGCAAATGTAACCGGCTGTGGGCTGTGCGGATTTTTGCAGACCCGAGGCGTCTGCCGGATTCTCAGTTTCTTCCATATCCACTGCGTACAGGTTGCTGCCCCAGCTGGTGCAGATATTAAAGAAATCCTGGACGGAGCGGGAGGTGTGTACGGGAAGCTCGGAATACATGCGGCTCAGTACCCCAATCCGTTCGGTATCCCCGGCCGCGACCGGGCGCAGTGTGAGTGGGGTATCAGGATAACGGGCCGCACAGTGGCGGAAGTTATCCTCGTTGAAACGGTATTCCAGATAGTGGCCGCCGGGCTCATAGCCGTAATACTGATAGCGGTGGCGCCTGCCGTCCAGAATGCTTAGGGTGATGCCCTGGCGTTCCATATCTTCGGCAGCCATAGCCATCAGCTGCTTCATATAGCCTTTTCCGCGGCTGTAAGGATGGACCGATACGCTGCCCACGGTGGCGCAGGTGATCGTATGGCCGCCATGCTCCAGGGTGATGGGGAGAACGCAGACGACGGCCCTTATCTTGCCGTCCTCTTTTGCCAGATAGTGGCACCATTCAGTCTGGCGGTCCGCACCGTAAAGTTTGGGTAAGAGGGTCCGGAAGTTATGAGGGGCCTGGTGCATGCTGAATACCATGTTAATAAAGTCCAGAATCTCCGGAAGTTCTCCCGGCTGGCCCTTGCAATAGACTGTCATGAGGCAAATCTCCTTTCTTGACTGCTGTTATCCTGTTGCTGTTATCAGGTTACACCAAAAGAAAAATATTCCTAAAAGTATGAAAAAAGACATAAAAACAGATTAAAATTTAGATATCATCCATGTTAGCACAATTTAGGATGTAACACAATATAAAAGTAAAAAAATCAAAAATATTAGGAATATTCCATAAGATGAGGCGGGTAAATACGGCATATTGACTATATTGACAGAAACTGGAGAAACGTGTACGATAAAGAAAAATATTAAAAAAAGTATGAAAAAGGAGATGCAATATGTCAAAGATTGTATTTATCCCTTTGGACGAGCGGCCCTGCAATTACATTTATCC
Organism: Hungatella hominis; assembly: GCF_014288005.1. NCBI lineage: Bacteria > Bacillati > Bacillota > Clostridia > Lachnospirales > Lachnospiraceae > Hungatella > Hungatella hominis. Next base: position 607,916 of record NZ_JACOPB010000002.1, on the reverse strand, counting down.
GGACTATATTGGAAGAATGAGCGGGCTGGAGCTGAGTATGCCGCCAAAGGAGATTCTGGGAGACTTTAAAAAGGAGGCTGACGTAGAGGCTGTCTGGGAATGGACCAAAGGACAGGTAAAAGGAGCTTCCCATCTCGTGGTATCCATGGATATGCTGTTGTACGGAGGGATTGTGCCGTCGAGGCTCCATCACCTGCCGGACGCGGTCTGTGCTAAACGGCTGGAGCGTTTAAAGGAGATCAAGAGGCTGGAGCCGGGGATTCAGATATACGGTTTTCAACTGATTACCCGGGCGCCGGCCAGGGACGGCAGCGGGGAAGAACCGGATTATTATGAGGATTATGGCTACCGCATTTTCCGTTACGGCGTGATCCGGGATAAGGAGTCGGTGAAGGCGGCGTCTCCGGAGGAACTGAAAGAACTGGAGACCATCTGCCGGGAAGTGCCGGAGGAATACTTAAACGATTTCTTAGAGCGCCGCCGCATCAATTTTAACAACCATATCCGTTCCATCGAACTGGTGGAGGAGGGCGTCATCGATTATATGATTATTCCTCTGGACGACTGCCGGGAGTACGGTTACGCTCCCTCTGAACGGAAAAAACTCAGCTCCGTTATGGCAAAGAAAAATCTGCTTTCCCGTATTGCCATGTATCCGGGGGCTGATGAGATCGGCTGTACGCTGCTTGCCCGGGCGGTCAATGGGCAGAGCGGTCTGGCGCCTGCCGTTTACGTCGATTACTCCTCCCTGCGCGGAAAGACACAGATTCCATCGTATGAGGACCGCAGTATCGGTGAGACGGTTTTGTCCCACCTGCTGGCAGCCGGATGCGGCGAGGCAGAGACGTCTGCGGAGGCGGATTTCGTACTGGCGGTCAATCCGCCTACACCATTCAGCTTAAAGCTGGAAAAGGAAATCCTTACCGACGATATTATTCTGGAGAGTGAGCGGAACCTGTCCGCATTTCTTGCAAGAATCAGGAAATACAGGAAAAAAGGGCTGGCAGTGGGAATTGCCGACTGCGCGATTCCCAATGGGGCTGACCGGGCGCTGATGCAGTTTCTATACGAGCAGGACATGCTGAAGGAGTTGGCCGCCTACGGCGGATGGAACACCTCATCCAATACCCTTGGAACGGTGCTGTCCCATCTGTGCGCGTGGAACGCGGCGGAGAAGCTGGGGCGCTTATCGGAGGCGGTGCGGGAAGCGTCCGAAGAATTCCTGTTCTTCCGGTATCTGGAGGACTGGGGCTATATGGCGGAGGTGCGCAGAGATGTGACCAATCATCTGACGGATATTGATCCGGCTCTGAACCGTCTCGATTTAAGAGATAAGGAGCCGGTCGTTCGGGAGATTGTGAAGAAACGGCTGGAAGAGTTCCAGGCGAAGTATTTTCCGCAGGAACCGTACCGGTTTGACCTTTGGATGCCATGGAACCGGATGTTTGAGGTTGAGATTCAAATATATTATGTATAATTGATATGAAAAGAAGATGCGGTATTTAAGGGAGAGCTGCCTTGGCAGTCAAATCGCAAAAATACGCATCTTCCATCATTTATTTCAATCGAATGTAGCAGGTTGCTTTTCCTGCGCCTTCACGTTTTAATTCACCGGACTTTACCAGCTTTCGCAAAGAACCCCATTGGAACTGATGCTTAGGGACGGGCACAGCTCCCGGATATCCTGCTTATTAAATCTTCCGATTTTGTTTTGAGTTGATTTTCTTACCATGTCAATCGCAGGTAATTCTGTGCAATTTTAGACTCCAGTGAGATGTACTTTCCAACATAAAAACCATTTCGGTATAAAAGCAGTGTCGTGAGTAAGCGGCTCATTCGGCCATTTCCGTCATTAAAGGGATGGATGCATAAAAAGTCATGAATAAATACCGGTATTGCAATCAAGGGCTCAACTTCCATGTTTCCGATGACTCGATTATATTCTTCGCAAATTCTATCAAGGGCTTCCGGCGTTTCGAAGGGAGCAAGTGGAGTAAATAAAATTTCTGTGTGTCCTGCAATCGGGTTATTCATGTGGCTGTACATGATTTTGTGCAGCTGCAGAATGCAGTTTCTGGAATTCGGAATAACATCAAAACTCTCATGATTCTTTATAGATGGCTGCTATATATCCAAGGATGTCAGAGTCCCATTTTTGTTCTCTGATTTGTGAGTAGTTGAATTCTCTCATTCCCTTAGTCTCCTTTCAATTCCCTTAAATCAGGTAAATAAATTTATGCCCCGAGAATCATAAACGGATTCATTCGGGGAGTTTTACGAAAGAAAAATCAGGGCAGCCCGAGGCGTGATTTGATTTTTTTGCGGTAGTAGATTCCCATACAGACCGCGGCGGTTCCCCAGGTGACGGGATAGCCGAGATACAGTGTGTAGATAGATGGGAAGAGGGGGATCATGATGGTCAGCCACAGGATTCTGAGTCCGCATAAGTTCAGGATAGACAGAAGCATGGTGCTGAACGTATTCCCTGCGCCCCTGGCGGTTCCGATCAGAATCTGGCATGTAATCAGCAGAATATAACCCGGTCCGAGAACCTGTCCCATCATAGCTCCGAAATGGACGACCTCCGGGTCGGAGGTGAAGAGCCGGAGCGGGCCTGCGCTGAAGAAGCAGAGCAGGATTCCCATGACGACTGCGTAGAGGTTGCCGAGCCACAGAAAGCTTTTAAAGCCCTTCTTCACACGGTCAAACTTTCTTGCCCCCATGTTCTGAGCAATGTAGGTGGTCGTGGTCAGGGACAGGCAGTTGGCGGGGAGCAGAGCAAAGCTGTCTACCTTCCCGTAAATGTTGCTGCCAGCCATGGCCAGGGAACCAAAGCCGTTCAAATAACTCTGTACAATGACATTGGACAAGGAGATGATGGCGGTCTGAAGCCCGGTGGGAATGCCGAATTTTAATATCTTTACCAGCATGGCCCGGTCGGAACGTATCTGTGAAGGTACCAGACGGTATATATCATCGGTATGAGTCAGCTTCCATAACACACAGACAGCCGAGACCAGCTGGGCGATTAAAGTGGCCAGAGCAACCCCAGGCACCGCCATGTGGAAGACGGTGACGAAGAGTATGTCCAGCACCACATTGACTACAGAGGAAAGGCAGAGATAGTAGAGCGGATGCTTCGTATCTCCCGTCGCCTGCAGCGTACCGGCTCCCATATTGTAAAGGATATTGAAGAGTGCCCCGAGGAAATAGACGCGCAGATAGATGGCTGCGTCGGGAATGACCTCGGCCGGGGTGTTCATGGCAGTTAAAATAAGGGGGGAGAGAAGACAGCCTGCGATAGAAACCAGAATTCCTCCCAGGATACAGAACCAGAAGGACGTATGGACGGCTGAGTGAAGACGGGTGCCATCCCCTGCGCCGTAATACTGTGCGATGATGATTCCCGCACCGGTGGTCAGGCCAATGATGAAACCGATGAACAGATTGATAATCTGGGCGCTGGCGCCGATGGCGGCCAGCGCACCGCTGCCTACGAAATTGCCTACGATAAAGGAATCCGTGGTGTTGTAAAGCTGCTGGAACAGGTTCCCGATGATGAGGGGGCCTGTAAACAGCAGAATCGACCGGGTGATGGGCCCTTCAGTCAGTGAAGTTGATGAGCGCTCCTTCATATTACAGTCTCCCGCATGTCCTGTCAGGTCTGGTCGCTGTCAGAAGAATCGGACTGGCTGCGGCTGATTTCGAGGTAATTATAAAAAGTGAATTTGCTGATTCCCAAAAGTTCGCAGATCTGTTCCCCGGATTTTGTGATGAGGAACGCGCCCTTTCGGTCGAGAAAACGGATAAATTCGATCTTCTCGTTTTTGTTCATCTCCAGGGCAGGCTTTCCGATCTGTTCCTGTCCCATCTGAATCAGATGGCTGAGAAGATTGTTCACGTCGGGAGCGAAAATCTCCTCGTCGTTGGAGGTAAAGTTATCAAATTGGTTGAACTGGCGTAAATAGCCTTCAAACTGAAGCGTCTCCGTGATATCCAGATTCACACAGATCGATCCGATGACGTCTCCCTGATCATTTTTAAGATAAATGGATGAGGAGCGCAGGATCTTTCCATCCTGTGTGGTGGTAACATAGTTAAAACGGTCCCCGTCCAGCACGGTGCCCCGAAGGACCTCCAGTCCTAAGTTGCTTCCGCAGCCGCCTATGGAACGGTGCGTAATGTCTCCGTTGCGGATATCGACAATAGTATGGTTGTAATCCTTCGTGAGATCGTGGAGCACGACTTCACATTTGTTGCCAAAGTGCTGTTCCACTAATGTGAGGAGCTGCTGAAGTACTGGCATAATTTCATCAAGGGTTTTCATCGTATCACCTCTCAAATATGAAAAAAAATAAGAATATAGTTCCAAATACTGTTTGTAAATTCAGTATATCATATTAAAAGTTTTCTAACAACAGAAAAATCAGAAAAAAAGTATGAAGGTTACACCGAAACCTAATGCTGCAGATGTGACCCGCAGCTTTCACCGATAATCAGTTCCGGGGGGAAGGTGATGCGGGCGTTTTCGGTGGAGCCCTGGACGGCCTGGATCAGGGTGCGGACGACCATCTGTCCCCAGCGGCGGCTGTGATGATGGATGCTGGTGAGGCGGGGGATCGTATAGTCGGCGAAGTAGAAACGGTCGCAGCTGATGAGGGCCACGTCGCGCGGGACTGAGAGACCGTGGTCGGCGAATGCGCGGATGGCGCCGAGGGCCACATTGTCGTTCATGGTGATTACGGCGGTAAATGGCGCATTTCTGGATATAAGGGCTTCGGCGGCCTGGTATCCATCCGGGAGATAGTAGTCGGAGAGGGATATCAAATCCTCACGTACCCCGCGGCCTGATGCGGCAGCAGCTTTTTTGTATGATTCCAGGCGGGTCTCTGTAATGGTGACGCCGGGCTGGCCTCCGACGAAGGCGATATCTTTATGTCCCAGTGAGGATAGGTAGTTGTAGGCAGTCGTGACGCCGCTTCCGTTCTCTGAGTCAATAAAGATGCAGCCGGCGCCGGGAATCTCCCGGCCTGCCGCCACGACGGGGAGCGAGGCTGAAAGCTTGTTCAGTGCCTCTTTATAGGCGGGAGTGATTTCGACCATGTCCAGCTGTCCGCCGATGATCAGAATTCCATCCACCTTTTTATCCATCATCATACGGAAATACCCGGTCTCGTCGATCGGGGCATCTCCGTGGTGAAAACGGGTGTTGCACAGATAGACGGAGTATCCCTCCTCAGCGGCGCATCTCTGGACTTCCTGAAAAATGGTCGCAAAATAAGGGTTGGTGATATCCGGCAAAATGACACCCAGCGTCATGGTTCTCTTCGATATTAACCCGCGTGCCAGTGCGTTGGGCGTAAAATCATATTTCCTGACAACCGCTTCGATCCGGGCTTTTTTATCAGCGGAGACCGGTACTTTTCCATTTAAAAAACGGGAGACGGTGGCGACCGAGACGCCGCTTTCCTGGGCGATCTGGGTAATTGTAATCGTTGATTTCATAATCTGCCCCTCCTAAAGATCTGATTGTTTCCCACGAATAAAGAACCGGGGGTCCTCCCAGTATATCACGAACGAAATGAAATTGCAATGAAACCCTTTTCACAAAAATACGGGATCAAATTTATGTAATATCACGAATTGACAAGCGGATAACCGGATGGTATTGTAAAAATATGAAAACCTTTTCATAAAAATCAAGCTTAGAGAGGGAGTAACGGTAATGAATACGTATCTGGGAATGGATTATGGGGGAACGAAACTCATCATCGGAGAGGTCCGGGAGGATGGAGAGCTTCTGCGCTACAGGAGATATCCGACCGGGCTGACCGGGCAGGAGGAAATAGCGGCTCATCTTCTTCAGTGTCTCGATAACTATGTGGCAGAGGAAGCCCCGGGGGACAGAATCCGGGGAGCGGGTATCGGCATTGTAGGGATCAGCGATTTTAGAAATGGAATCTGGCATTCTGTGAATCATGAAAAAGGAATTCCAATTCCTTTGGCGCAAATGGCTGCCGATCGGCTGGGAGTGCCGGCGGGAATTGATAACGATGTCAGGAGTGCGGCAACGGCGGAGCTTCTGTGGGGCGAGGGAAAGAACTGTTCCGATTTTATCTATGTGAATGCGGGAACGGGGCTGGCTGCCGGATTCGTGATAGACGGAAAGGTGCTGCATGGGGCCCACTGTGATGCCGGGGAAATCGGGCACATGGTTGTGGATTACAGGAGCAGCAGAGAGTGTGTCTGTGGACGAAGGGGCTGCTGCGAACTCACGGCTTCCGGAATCGGAATTCACAAAATGGTCAAAGAGAGGCAGGCGGAGGCTCCGGCGGAACTCCTGGAGCTGGGACGGAACGGGAGATATCCGGCGGCGGCCGTATTCCGGCTGGCCCGGGAGGGCAATGATTTCTGCCTTTCCATTGCGGAGGAAGCCGCTGCGGTGCTCAGCTGTACCATTATGAATCTGGTGCGCATGTCAGATCCCGATATGGTGGTGGCCGGAGGCGGCCTGATGTCAGATCCGTGGTTTTTTAAACGTGTGGAAAATCTCCTGGAGAAAGTGACCATGCGCCACGTATCAAAAGGATTCCGGGTATCCGGCTTCGATGCAGCCTTTTCCGGTGTAATCGGTGCGGCGGCCGTAGGGTGCCTGAAGGCAGAATAGTTGGAAGAAAGGGAACGAATAAACAGCATTTAATGACAGGAGAATAAATCATGAAGATAACTATTGCAGAAAATGAAAAACAATTTGACGAAATCGTTGCCTGGAGAATTATCGGACAGATTCTGGAGAAGAAGAATTCCGTAATCGGCCTTTCCACAGGGCAGACGACTACAAATATGCACAGAATTGTCAGCGAGCTGTATGAGCTCCATCCCTTTGACGTCTCGGAAGCCGTGTTCTTTAACGTAGATGAACTGACGAATCTCCCGCGGAGCTATGCGGGCAGCTGCTATGCCATGATACGCAGCCAGCTGCTGGACCATTTAGGCGTGCCGGATGAGCGCTTTTTAATGCCGCTCACAGAGAGTGATGATTTTGAACTGGAAAGCAGAAAATTCGAGGACAGTATCAGAGAACACGGCGGTGCGGATCTGCAGATACTGGGCATCGGCTGGAATGGCCATATCGGGATCAATCAGCCGGGAACACCGTTTGGCAGCGATACCTGGGTATCTCCTATGGACGAGATATTCGAGGCAAGGGTGAGAAGAGAGACGGGAGTGCCCGACGGGCACGAGCTGGGCGGCCTGACACTGGGGATCAGGACGATCATGCAAAGCAGGCGGATTATTCTGGCGGCAAAGGGAGCACATAAGGCGGAGATTATAAGACAGGCCCTGCAAGGACCTGTGACTGAAGCGGTACCGGCCTCCATTCTTCAGCTGCATCCGAACTGCGAGGTGCTTTTGGATCGTGAGGCAGCCAGTACAGCGTTGCGCAAGTTCCAGTGAATTCTGCACTCGCTATTCACGCCAGGACCACGCCCGCGAAGCTAGACGTAGGGTCCACTACGCCGTCGCTTCGCGGACGCGCCCCTGACGCCAATATCAAGTGCATAATTCACCGAAACTTACGCAATGCTGTACTGGTACAGCATTAGCTTTATAAGTGTTACCAGATTTTAAGCTTTACAGAAATATAAATCCCGGATTCCCGGCGAATTGCGGAGTGATGACAGAAAGGACGGAATATGCGGATGAATGCAGAGTTTCAGCAGGAACTGATGGAGAGTGGTTACATACACAGACCGCTGCCTCTCCACGAGGAAGCATCTCTGGAACAGACGGAGAGAGAAAAAAAGGTGACAGCGAGGCGGGCCGTGTGGAGCGGAGGCGGGGAGGGCTGCTGCGGCAATCCTGTGTCCATGGAGCGCGGAACGGTGGAAACTGTCCGGATAGAAGCGGAAAATATGCTGGCTATGGAGGCCCCTCTCCTGTGCCCGTGCTGGCCCGAAGGGATGCCGCAGGATGGCGACTGCGCATATTACGGCCATATTCATGCGGCATTTCCGGTGAAGGAGGCGGACTGGACGTCGTTTCACCGCGTACGCGCCCTCATCAGGCCGGAGTGCGACGGATCGAGAACGGTCAGTCTCTCCATGTATCTGGAAAATGACGGAGAGCGCAAAGTGCCGGACCGGTACCGTCGACAGGGTTTTCATATGATGAACTTAAATAACCACCAGTGGAACGACTGTATATGGGAGTTCCCGTCTCTGCCGCGGGACTGCGTGAGCGGATTTGGATTTCGCTACCGGATCAATGGCCGGGATACCGCCAGCGGCGAGAACGCTGTCTTCTATGTAAAGGAAATCTGGCTGGAGGCTGTGGAAAATCCGGGAAAGGAAAGCGGCTGGCTCCCGGAGTCAAATCGATTCTGCTATTCCACCTGCGGCTATGAGTCAGGTGCATCTAAGAAGGCGGTGCTGGCTGCGGGGGCGGATACGGATACATTTACAATTGAGGACCGAAAGGGACAGATTTGTCTGGAGAAACGTCTGGAAAATGTGGCCTGGAAGGGAGAAAACTTCCAGATCGCGGACTTTTCAGAGCTGACACAGGAGGGGGAATACCGAATCTGTGCAGGCGGCATGGCCGGAGACTGGTTTCCGATAAGGGACGGTGTTCTGGAGGACGTAACGTGGAAAGGAATAAACTTCCTGTTCTGCGAGCGGTGCGGTTATCCGGTTCCAGGCAAGCATGGCCTCTGTCACATGGACACATACGCGGAGCATAAAGGCCTGAAGCTTCCCTACTGCGGCGGATGGCACGACGCGGGCGACATGTCCCAGCAGACGGTCCAGACCGCGGAGACTGTAGAGAGCCTTCTGGAGCTGGCTGCAGAGCGAAGAGAGAGCACGCTGCTCTGCCAGAGACTGATGGAAGAGGCCATGTGGGGACTTGAATTCATCTTCCGGACGAGATTCGGAGACGGTTACCGGGCCACCAGCCTCGGCCTGATCCGGTGGACCGATGGAAAAATAGGCAATGACGATGACGCTTCCAACGTGCGGGTTCATAACCACGCCCTTGAGAATTTTATCTGCGCCGGAGTCTTTGCGTTGGCCGCCGAGTGTCTGGGCGATTACGACCGGGAGCTGGCCTGGCGGTGTGCGGGGGCGGCAGAGGAGGACTTCGGATTTGCACAGGAACGCTACCGGACCCATGGCATGGAACTGCCTCTTCCGTGGGAGCACACATACTCTTCCTCTGCGGCGCTTTATTATGGAGAGATTGTGACCGCCGCCGCCAGAATCTGGAAAGTGACGGAGAAGGAGGCGTACGCGGAGGCGGCGGCAGAGTATGGAAGGAAACTCCTGGACTGTCAGGAAAAGGATTCCTCAAAGACGGGAATGCGCGGCTTTTTCTACAGGGACGAGACCCATCAGGATATCATCCACTACAATCACCAGGCCAGGGAACACGTTCCGGCCACGGCCCTTGTACTGCTGTGCCGTGTGCTGGAACACCATCCCGACAAGATCTTGTGGGAAGAGGGAATCCGCCTGTACGGAGAATATCTAAAGAATCTGCTGGGGTATGCCTCCCCCTATGAAATGTTTCCGGCCGGACTCTATTCGGAGACAGCGGAGGATCCGGATATTTTCCGCCTGCTTCATTTGCAGGCGGATTATGAGACAGAGAAAGATAATCACACGCTTCAGGTGAAAGCGGGAACACGGGTGAAAACGGGCTATGGAGTGCGCCAGTTCCCTGTATGGTTTTCCTTTCGGGGAAATACGGCGGTGATGCTGTCCGCGGCCAAAGGCGCGGCTGCTGTGGGCGGATATCTAAAGGATACATTTCTGATGAAGGCCGCGGCCTCCCAGACGGACTGGCTGTTCGGCAAGAATCCATTCGGCCGCTCTCTTATGTACGGTGCAGGCAGGGGATATCAGCAGCTTTTCTCCACATTTCCGGGTACCTGTGTGGGACAGCTGCCCGTGGGAATCGAGACGGACGGCAATTCCGATGTCCCTTACTGGCCCGGCGGCAACCAGTCTACCTACAAAGAAGTCTGGGTCACATCAGTTGCCAAATTGTTTGGAATAATTGCGGAAATATACAAAAATCAGACATAAAGTATGAAATAGCAAACTAAAAAACATATAAAAAAAGAGGAGAAATTAAAAAAAGTAAGCGGTTAATTAAAAAAAGTGATAAAAAAGCCGAATAAAAAGAAAAAAAATACTTGAAAACTAACAAAAAGTATGATATTCTAAAACCACCAAAAGAAAAAATGATTTGAAAAAGCATAAAAAAAGTTTGAAAAATATGAAGAATATTAATAACTGCTTTTATGCAAAGAAAAGGAGGAGAATTAAATGAAGAAGAGATTTATGTCCTGCCTGCTGGCGACTGCTATGGTGATTACCTCACTGACAGCGTGCGGAGGCGGAAAGAGCACCACAACTGACACCACTGCGGCTGCAGGCGGAGACGCAAAAGAGACAACAGCCGGAGAGGCAGCGGGGGATACAAAGGCAGAGAGTGGTGACAGAAAGAAAGTTGTTTTCTGGTATTCCCATACAGGTGATGAGGCAACCTGTTTTGAGAATGCGATTAAGGCTTATAATGAGAGCCAGGATAAGTACTTTGTAGAGGGGTTAAGCGTATCCGATAAGCAGAAGATCATCGTTTCCATTTCCGGCAATGAGGCGCCTGACGTTATTGAGGTATCCAACCAGGATGTTCTTTCCTACGCCACCAACGGTCTGGTAGAGTCCATCTCCGATCTGGCGGCGGCTGATAATTACGATCTGCCGGGCGTATTTTCAAACCAATCCCTGGAAGCCAACACTCTTGACGGCACCGTATACGGCGCCCCGCTGGCATCCATGATTATTCAGATGTTCTATAATAAGGACATTCTTGAGGAGATCGGCTACACAGAGCCTCCGAAGACCATGGAAGAACTGTATGAGATGGCGATAAAGGCCACTGAGGTTGACGATAAGGGGACCATTACAAGACTCGGCTATCCGTTATTCCCGCTGGCAAGTGCAAGACAGGAACTGATTTACGCTTTCGGCGGAAAGTGGTGGTCAGATGACGGATTAACCTTAACACCGGATGATCCGGCGATCCTCGACAGTCTTAAGATGAACATCGACTTCAGAAGCCAGTACGGAATTGAGAAGGTTCAGGAATTCGTAGCAACCGCCAATACCAACCGTTATACAGAGAACGATATGTTCTTCGCCGGAAAGCAGTTATTCCGTTTTGACGGAACCTGGATGGCAGCCATGATGAAGAATTTCAACTCCGATGTGAACTATGGCGTAGCGCTGATCCCTGGAACCGAAGCACATCCGGAGATTGCAGGAACCAGCCGTTATGAGACCAACTCCTTAAGCATTCCGGTCGTAGCGAATGAAAAAGAGGGAGCATGGGACTTCGTTAAGTACTTCACAAACTCTGAGGCGACAAAAGAACTGTTAATCGGTATGGCAAACCTGCCGACACAGCTTGCATTATATGATGATCCGGATATTCTGGCACAGCCGAACTTCGATATGTTTATTGAAGCGCTTAAGACAGAAAACGGCATTCAGTATGCGAAGATTGAAGATCTTGCAAAATATACTTCCTTAATTGAAGAGTATCTTGACTATGCTTACAACGGTATGCAGACGCCGGAGGAGGCCATGAAGGGCCTTGCCGATCAGGCAAAGATGCTTCAGTAACCCATAACTCAGCGGGTCACCGTGACAATCAGAATATCACATATGATGCCGCAGCACATATGTGATATTCGTATTTATTCAGCTATACAGCTGAATAAGTACTGATATCCGGATCGTTTTTGCGATCTCACACATCAGAAAGGAGTAGTCCAATGTCAAAACCGACTGCCAAGAAAATGAGCAAATCAGAACGGCGGGACAATATCAATGGATTTCTGTTTGCACTTCCATGGATTATTGGATTCGTATGTTTCAGCCTGATACCGCTGCTCACCTCGTTTTACTACAGCTTCACGTCCTTTAACCCGGTGAAGCCGCCGGAATGGATCGGCCTTGAGAACTTCAAGTATATTTTCCAGGACCCGCTGGTTTTCAAGAGCCTGAGAAATACTCTGTTCATGGCCTTTGTATCCACTCCCATCAACTTATTCATTGCAATGCTCCTTGCTTCCTTATTAAATAGTAAGTTTAAGGGCAGGGGTGTGGCGAGAACCATTTTCTTCATGCCTTCCATTATCCCGATGGTTGCGGCTACCATGGTATGGATCTGGATGTTCGACCCTACATACGGCTATATCAACCGTGTCCTGGAGATGGTCGGCATCAACGGGCCGTCCTGGCTGGTTAATCCGGCCTACACGAAGTGGGCGCTGGTATTAATGGGTACCTGGTGTACCGGTACGACCATGCTGATCTGCCTTGCGGCGCTTCAGGATGTGCCGAACAGCTATTATGAAGCTGCCGAGATTGACGGAGCCAATGCCTTTGACAAGTTTTTCCGGATTACGATGCCGTGTGTGGCGCCGGTTCTGGTTTATCAGGGGATTTTGAATATCATCAACTCGTTCCAGTATTTTACACAGGTATATGTTATTATTAATGCAAGCTCCGGCGGCGGCGCCAGCAATGCCAGCGGCGGGCCGGCCAACTCGATTTTAATGTATCCTCTGTATCTGTTTAATACGGCTTTCTCCTATATGAAGATGGGGCGGGCTTCTGCGATGGCATGGCTGTTGTTTGTCATTGTATTTGTACTGACGCTGGTAATGACCAGGATCACGAAGAAGGTATCCGAGAATGGCGTAGGGGGTGAATAAGAATGAAAAACAATAGTGCGTATTATAAAAAACGTTTAAAACCGATTCCGAAGTATGTACTTGTCATCGTGCTGAGTCTCGTCTTTTTTTCACCGTTTTTAATTATGGTGACGACGGCCCTTAAGACAAACGCGGACGCCTTTCAGCTGCCGGTCAGACTGTTCCCGAGAGAGATCATCTGGAACAATTTCCCGGAGGCCATGGCGAAGATTCCTTATGTCAGATATATGATGAATACCATTTTTATCACGCTGCTTTCCGTAGTGGGACAAATGATAGCTACCCCTCTGGTAGCCTACTCTCTTGCCAAGATCAAATGGAAAGGCGCTCCCATCATATCCGCTCTGATTATGGGAACGATGATGATCCCCTATACGGTAACCATGATCCCGTTATATAAAATCTGGTCCAGACTGGGCTTCACCAATACATATGTACCGCTGATTCTGCCGACATTCTTTGGCAGCCCGTTCTACATCATTATTATGAGACAGTTTTTTGCGGGTCTTCCCAACTCCTTAATGGAGGCGGCAAAGATTGACGGCGCAGGTGAATTTAAACGCTACATCGCCATTGCACTTCCGCTTTCAAGACCTGCGCTGACAACCGTCGGTATCTATGCGTTTATCAATGCCTGGTCCGATTACCTGGCGCCGCTTATTTATATCAACAAGACAGAAAAACTGACGCTGTCCTTAGGTCTTCAGGGTTTCCTAAACCAATACTCGGTTGACTGGACGCACCTTATGGCGGCGGCGACTATTTTCGTAATTCCGGTCGTAATCTTCTTCCTGTTCTTCCAGAGGAACTTCGTAGAAGGTATTGCAACGTCCGGTATCAAGGGCTAGTAGGAGCAGATTATGGAACATAGAATTACACTGAATGGCACCTGGAACTGGTGCGATATGGAATCGAAGGAATGGCATAAAGGAACTGTACCGGGAACTGTTTTGACCGATATGATGGATGGCGGTCTCATAGAAGATCCCTATTGGCGGACGAATGAGTATGAGACCAGGGAGCTTTCCCGCAGGGATTACCGATATGAAAGAGAGTTTGAAGTGCCGGAAAGCTTTTTCCGGGAAGAAGAACAGTGCCTTGTGTTCGAGGGACTTGATACGATCGCGGACATTTATTTGAACGACGAACTGCTCCTCGCGGTAAATGATATGCACCGCACCTGGAGAATTGATGTAAAGGGAAAGTTAAAGGCTGTAAACCGGCTGGCTGTTGCGTTCCATTCCCCCACCGCCTTTATCGAAAAGGCGGACCGGGAGGGCGATATCTTTTATGCGTCTACCGGCTGTATGAAAGGAAACGGAGCGCTCAGAAAGGCTCATTATATGTTCGGATGGGATTGGGGTCCTCAGCTTCCCGATGCCGGAATCTTCAGAAATGTCTATCTATCCGGCTTTTCAACCGCCCGTCTCGATGATGTGAGAATTCGCCAGGAACACGGAGCCGGCGGGGTGAAGCTGTCGGTTGAAAGCAGTGTAAGGAAGCTCAGCGAAAGTGACACGGCTGGAAGTGGTACGCTTGCATGTAAAATCACAGCACCGGACGGAACCGTGATATCCGTGGAAAAAGAGTTATGCATAAATGATACCATCGAAGCCCTGATCGAAGCCCCGCAGCTGTGGTGGCCGAACGGATACGGCGCGCAGCCGCTGTACGCGGTCCGTGTGGAGTTAAGGACGTCGGATTCTATTCTCGATGTGTGGGAGAGAACGATTGGTTTAAGGACCGTCACGGTCTGCACCGACGCGGATGAGTGGGGGAACCAGTTTGCCTTTGTGGTCAATGGCCAGAAGATATTTGCCATGGGTGCCAACTACATACCGGAAGACAATCTCCTCGGCCATTTGAGTGAGGAACGCAGTGAACGGCTGATCCGTGACTGCGCCAGGGCCAATTTTAACTGCATCCGGATCTGGGGAGGCGGTTACTATCCGGAGGACTACGTATATGACGCCTGTGACCGTTACGGAATTCTGGTCTGGCAGGACTTAATGTTCGCCTGCAATGTCTATAATTTAAACGATGAATTTGAAGCTAATATTCTGGCTGAGACGGCCGATAATGTGAAACGAATCCGCCACCATGCATGCCTTGGCTTATGGTGCGGCAACAACGAGATGGAATGGGGCTGGCGTGACTGGGGCCGTCTGGAGGGACACAGACCGAAATACAAGGCGGATTACACGAAGATTTTTGAAATGCTCCTGCCCCGTCTGGTAAAACAGGTGGATGGCCAGACGTATTACTGGCTTTCTTCTCCATCGTCAGGCGGTTCATTCGATGATCCCAATGATTTCAACCGGGGCGACAACCATTACTGGGAAGTGTGGCATTCAAACAAACCGTTTACGGAGTACCGGGATTTTTATTTCCGGTTCTGCTCGGAGTTTGGCTTCCAGTCATTCCCCGGAAAGAAGACGCTGGATAGTTTCAGCCTTCCGGAGGATCAGAACATCTTCAGTGAGGTCATGGAATCTCATCAGAAGAACGGCCTTGCAAATACCAAGATATTCTCCTATATTTCCGGCTATTATAAGTATCCGAAGGATATGGAGAGCATCGCTTATATTTCCCAGATTCTCCAGCTGAAGGCGATTCAGTACGGCGTGGAACACTGGAGAAGGAACTGGGGCCGGTGCATGGGTTCTATCTACTGGCAGCTTAATGACTGCTGGCCGGTGGCTTCCTGGGCCAGCATTGATTACTATGGCCGCTGGAAAGCGCTGCATTACGGAGCGAAACGGTTCTATGCCCGTTTCATGGCTACTGCCTGTGAGAAGGAAGAACTGAGTACAGAGATTGACTATTACATTCATAATGAATCCTTTGAGGAGAGGAAGGCCGTATTAAGGGTCCGCCTCATCGACCGGGATTTCCATACCCTGTATGAGACGGAAACGGAAATCACGGCGGCGGCCTTCGAAGTGAAGAACGTGCTTCCCATGGACTTCGCCCCCTTCCTGGCAGAGGCCGGGCTGAAAAAGAGGGCGGTGGCGGAATACAGTCTGATCGAGGATGGCTGTGCAGTAAGCCGCGGAACCACGCTGTTTGTGAAGCCGAAATACTTTGATTTCAAGACTCCGGAGTACCGGATTTCCGTGACAGAGAAGGCGGATGTATTCTGTATTCACGCAGACGCTGATACGTATGTGAGTTATGCGGAACTAAGCCTGGATGGGTATGATGTGGTATTGGAAGACAATTTCTTCGACATAACATCGGAAGAAGGCGTGGATATAAATGTGGATAAAAAGGAATTCCCGAACCAGGTAACGGCGGAGGAAGTGGCGGCTGCACTTCACATCAGGAGTGTGGCAGACAGCTTTTAAAGGGAGGAAGAACGTATGCAGAAAGAATTACTGGATCAGTTGGAGACACCCTGCATTGTCATTGATATGGCCAGGACGGAGAAGAATGTGATCCGGATGCAGGCGGAAGCGGATGCGGCCGGATGCAGGCTGAGACCGCATATCAAGACGCACAAGATGCCGCTTTTTACCAGAATGCAGCTGGCTCACGGGGCCGCCGGCATCACCTGTGCGAAGGTCTCCGAGGCGGAGGTCATGGCAGATGGGGGAGCGGAGGACATTTTTATCGCTTACCCCATGGTTGGTGATTTCCGCATAAAAAGAGCCATCGCACTGGCCGGGCGTTTAAAACGCCTGATTCTGGCGGTGGACAGCATGGAATGCGCGGTGCCGCTTAATGAGGCGGCAAAGGCCGCCGGTATTACCCTGGAGGTCCGGCTGGAAGTGGACACCGGAGCGAAGAGGACCGGCGTCCAGAGAACAAAGGCCGCAGAACTGGCGAAGGAAGTCTATCAGCTTTCCAATTTGAATCTGACTGGTATTTATACCTTTAAGAGTCTGGTTTATCACGATGAGCCAACCGAGGATAAGGTCATCGCGGGAGCCGAGGAAGGCGATATGATGGAGGCTATAGCGGAAGAGATCAGGAAGGCCGGCGTTCCCATTGCCGAGATCAGCGCAGGCTCCACACCTACGGGCGTGGAGGTTGCGAAGACGGGAAAGGTGGATGAGATTCGCCCGGGCACCTATATTTTTAAGGATCACATGCTGTGCAAGGAGGGGGCGGCTGAGCCGGAGGACATTGCTGTCCGGATCTACGCTACAGTGGTCAGTACGCCATGCAGGGAGTATGCGGTGATCGACGGCGGCACGAAGACATTTCCCATGGATATTCTTCTCGATACGCCTCCCTATTATTACCCCGGATACGCACTGGTTGCCGGAAATGATGATCTTCAGCTTCGCCGTATGAATGAGGAACACGGAATTATTACCAGCAGAAAGGGAGACACCGGACTGAAGGTCGGCGACAAGGTGGAACTGATTCCGATTCACGTCTGCACCGCCATCAATATGCAGAATAAAGTTTATCTCTATGACGGGGAGACGCTGCGTCAGGAAGTGGTGGCTGCGAGAGGGATGCTGGTATGAGAACACTGATAAAAAATGGACTGGTTTATGACGGAAGCGGCGGTACGCCTTTCCGGAAAGATGTGCTTATAAAGGATGGATTTATCGAGGCGGTGACAGAGAGCACGGAAGCGGCCGCAGCGGAAGTCATCGACGCGTCGGGGCTTGTCGTGACGCCGGGCTTTATCGATACACACAGACACTGTGATATCGATGCCCTGTATAATCCTGAATTCGGCAGACTGGAGATGGCTCAGGGCCTTACGACGGTCATTGGAGGAAACTGTGGTCTGGCGCCGATTCCGGCCCCGAAACAGTACCGCCGGGATATTTATGATTTTATCGAGCCGTGTCTCGGTATTGCGCCTGAGGAGATGGCCATCGAACGGTTTGGCGATTATCTGGAGGAACTGGGGAAACGGGAGCTTCCGCTTCATGTGGGCAGCTTGCTTGCGACAGGGACGCTTAAGGCAGCGATCAGGGGATATGGGAAAGGTCCGTTTACCAGACAGGAGATGGACCAGGCGAAAGCCTATATCCGTGAAGGGCTTGAGGCTGGGGCCGCGGGCCTTTCCATGGGCATTATGTACCAGCCGGAATGCTATTCCGCCCGGGCCGAGATGCAGGAGCTGATTAGCGCAGCCGCACCGTTCGGACGCCCTTTGTCCTGTCACATTCGAGGTGAGGGGGATAACCTGGTCTCTTCTGTGAAGGAGATTATCGAGGTCACAAAGGAAGCCGGGGTCCCCTTGAATATCAGCCATTTCAAGGCAACCGGAGTGAAAAACTGGGGCAAAGAGATCTATCAGGCGATCGAACTGATTGACGCGGCCAGAGCGGCCGGCCAGGATGTGACTGTGGATTTCTATCCCTACTGCGGCGGTTCCACCACGCTGATCAGCCTTCTGCCCCCTTCCGTGATGGAAGACAGCGTGGAGCTGACCTTAAAGAAGCTTAAGACAGAAAGCGGAAAGGAAGAACTGAGGCGGGAGATCTACCGGGAGCATACAGGCTGGGACAACATGGTGACCGCCATAGGCTGGGAGCGTATTCTTCTTAGCTCCGTTACGAAGGAGGCGAACCGCAGGTTCACAGGAAAGAATTTCCGGGAAGCCGCATCCCAGGCCGGATACGAAGAGCCGGCTGATTTCTGCAGCGACCTGCTGGCAGAGGAACAGGGAAAGGTGGGAATCATCGTTCTCTCCATGTCCCAGGAGGATGTGGATACGGTAGCCCGGCTTCCATACTCCATGGTAATTTCGGATTCCCTGTACGGCGTGAGCGACTGTCCGCATCCCAGACTTTACGGTTCCTTCCCGAAGATTATCAGGGAATACGTCAGAGAACGCGGCGTTCTGACAATGGAGGAAGCAGTTAAAAAAATGACGCTTCTGCCTGCGAAGAGGCTTTCCCTCGATGGCCGGGGTATGATAAAAGAAGGTTACCATGCGGATATTAACGTGTTTGACCCTGCAAAGGTAAGGGTTTACGCGGTTTACGAAAATCCAAAACAGCTGTGCAGCGGATTTCAGATGATTATGGTAGATGGAACGGTTGCCGTTTCAGACGATAGGATATTGAAAAGAAACTGCGGCAGTGTTATAAAATTATAGTATAACGAAAAATCAGAAGAATGAGGGAATGAATCATGAGTGATGTATATGCAAAGTTAAAAGAATTAGGTCTGGAACTGCCGAAGGCACCTGCAAAAGGAGGCGTTTACTCATCCTCCAGAATGTTTGCAGGCAATCTCGTTTATATCTCCGGCTGCGGCCCGGTAATCGACGGTCAGGTGGCTGGCAAGGTTGGCAAGGAATTTACAAAGGAAGAGGCGTACGTATTCTCCAGGAATTCCATGTTAAATGTTCTGGCTGTTTTACAGGACCGCATCGGCGATTTAAACAAGGTAAAACAGGTTGTGAAGATCCTGGTTTATGTGGCAAGCGAGGATGATTTTTATGAGCAGCCATACGTTGCAAACGGAGGTTCCCAGCTTCTGGTGGATTTATTTGGCGAGGAAGCGGGAGCGCCTACCAGATCTGCAGTAGGCATGAACGTGCTGCCGGGGAATATTCCGGTGGAGACAGAGGCTATTTTCGAAATCGAAGAATAGGTCACAGGAGTACGAGATGGAAGCGGTATATTTGGATGAGAGCAGGACAGATGAAGAGAGGGTACGGGATCTGGTGTCACAGATGACGCTGGAGGAAAAGGTATCGCAGCTTCGTTACGATGCCCCGGCGGTAAAACGTCTGGGGATTCCAAGCTATAACTGGTGGAACGAGGCGCTGCACGGAGTGGCCAGAGCCGGAGCGGCTACGGTATTTCCGCAGGCCATCGGATTAGCGGCAATGTTTGATGAGGCGCTTTTGCAGAAAATCGGTGATGTGACCGCTCTCGAGGGGCGGGCAAAATATAACGAGGCGGTGAAGAACGAGGACAGGGGACTCTATAAGGGAATCACCTTCTGGTCTCCCAATATCAATATTTTCCGTGATCCGAGATGGGGGCGGGGTCATGAGACGTACGGGGAGGACCCGTGCCTGACAGGACGCATGGGAACAGCCTACATTAAAGGGCTTCAGGGAAATGGAAAGAGGCTGAAGGCGGCTGCCTGTGTGAAGCATTTTGCCGCCCATTCGGGACCGGAAAAGGGACGTCATTCCTTTAACAGCGTGGTGAGTAAAAAGGATCTGGCGGAGACGTATTTTCCGGCGTTTGAGCGTTGCGTGAAGGAGGCCGGAGTCGAAGGAGTGATGGGAGGCTACAACCGTTTGAACGGCGAGGCGGCCTGCGGGAGCCATCATCTGATCACAGAGATTCTGAGGGAAAAATGGGGCTTTGACGGTTATTACGTTTCGGACTGCGGGGCGATCAAAGATTTCCATATGCATCACGGGCTGACGGACACACCCCAGGAATCGGCGGCTCTGGCGCTTAAGAGCGGCTGTGATTTAAACTGCGGCGCCGTCTATCTTCATGTGATGAGTGCCTGTAACCAAGGGCTGGTGTCTGAGGACGATATCGACAGAGCAGTCACCCACTTAATGATGACGAGGATGAGGCTGGGAATGTTTGACCAGCATACGGAATTCGATGAGATACCCTATGAGGTCAATGACTGTGCCGAACATCACAGTCTGGCCCTGAAAGCGGCGGAGGAATCCATGGTGCTTTTAAAGAATGACGGAATTCTCCCTCTCGATAAGGCGAAGCTTAAGACTGTGGCGGTAATCGGACCCAACAGCGACAGCGAAGAGATTCTGAAAGGTAATTATAACGGCACAGCAACGGAGAAATACACGCTTCTGGAGGGAATACGGGCCGTACTGGGGAAAGATACCAGGATTTTCTGCTCGGAAGGCGCCCATCTTTACCGCGACAATGTGGAAAATCTCGCTGAGGCAGATGACAGGATCAAAGAGGCTGTTTCCATGGCAATGCGGAGCGACGTGGTATTCTTATGTCTGGGCTTAAACGGCACACTGGAGGGGGAAGAAGGCGACGCCAACAACAGCTATGCCGGTGCGGACAAGGTGGATTTAAGTCTTCCTGAGTCCCAGAAGAGGCTCTTAAAGGCGGTCTGTGAGACGGGAACGCCGGTGATTCTGCTCCTGTCTACAGGCAGTGCCATGGCGATAAGCGATGCTGATGAACACTGCAGTGCGATTCTGCATGTATGGTATCCCGGACAGATGGGCGGTCTGGCGGCGGCAAGGCTGTTGATGGGAGAAGCAGTGCCTTCGGGCAGACTGCCGGTCACATTTTACCGGACAACGGAAGAACTGCCGGACTTCACAGACTACAGCATGAAGGGCAGGACATACCGCTACATGGAACATGAGGCGCTGTATCCGTTCGGATATGGTTTGAGCTACGGCGATTTTGAATACAGCAATTTGAAGGCGGAACAGATCGAAACGGGACAGGGGGAAGCCAGACATTTAATGCTCTCTGTGGAAATTACGAACCATTCGATGTTTGAATGCGACGAGGTGGCGGAGGTTTACGTCCGGATTACGGATTCGGAACTGGCGGCGCCTGGGGGATCCCTGGCGGACTTTAAGCGGATTCATTTAAAAGCCGGGGAGTCTGCGGCGGCCACGTTTATCCTTTCTGCCAAAGCATTTATGGTGGTAAATGAGGAGGGAGAGTTTGTATTTGACGGAAGTGCGGCGGTTGTCACCTGCGGAGGGAGCCAGCCGGACGGCCGCAGCGTAGAACTGACAGGAAAGACGCCTTTAAAACTGGAATTAAAGCTGGAGGACATAAGATGGTAGAGCAGTACCAGGCCATATTGTCAGCGGAGGCGGCAGAACTGAAAAAACGTCTGCCCGGGGGCAAGCTGGCGGACATGTTTGAACGGTGTTATTTAAATACAATCGATACAACTGTAAAAGAACTGGAAGATGGAAGCCTGTTTGTCATAACCGGCGATATTGAGGCCATGTGGCTGAGAGATTCGGCGGCGCAGGTGCATCACTACTTACCAGCCGCGGCCCGGCATGAGGAAATCTATGATCTGATCAGACGGGTTCTTCAGAAACAGGTCTATTATATGAATAAAGATCCTTATGCCAATGCATTTAACGTCACAGCCAACGGACGTCACTATGCGCCGGACCGGTCAGACCAGACAGACTGGACCTGGGAACGAAAATACGAGGTGGATTCTCTCTGCTTTCCGATTGCACTGGCCTTTGAACTGTGGAAGACTACAGGGCGTACGGACCATCTGGATCATGCTTTTAAAAGCGCCTGTGAGAAGGTCACAGACCAGTGGGCCGCAGAACAGAACCATGAGGCAGAATCCCATTACCGGTTTGAACGGGATACGGATAAAGAGACAGAGACTTTAAAACGCTCCGGACTGGGAACACCGGTTGCCTATACAGGCATGACCTGGTCAGGATTCCGGCCCAGTGATGACGCCTGTACTTATGGATATCTGATCCCTTCCAACATGTATGCGGCTGTGGCTCTGGAACAGATGTCTAAGATTGCAGAGACGGTATGGCAGGATCATGCGCTGGCCGGCCGGGCAAAGCTTCTTAGCCAGGAGATTCGGGGCGGAATTGAGCGGTACGGAATCGTGGAGCACGGAAAATATGGGCGTGTCTACGCTTACGAGGCGGACGGATTGGGAAATACACTTTTAATGGATGACGCAGGAATCCCGGGGCTTTTGTCTATGCCGTATTTTGGATACTGTGATGCATCCGATCCGGTGTATCAGAATACCAGGAGATTGGCGCTCAGCAGTGAAAATCCGTACTATTTTGAAGGAACCAGACTCACCGGAATTGGAAGCCCCCACACGAAACCAGGCCACGTATGGCCGATGGCTCTGATTATTCAGGCTCTCACAACGGATGACAACGCAGAAATTGACCGCTTGATTACTATGCTGGTGGAGAATGATGCGGGCACGGGATATATTCATGAGAGCATTTATAAGGACGATGAGATGATTTATACGAGGCCCTGGTTTGCATGGGTGAATTCGCTGTTCAGTGAGATGCTGATGAAGAAGGTTATGAGATAAAAAGGGGATTTGAGACAGGCTTGCCTGTCTGGTTGACTGAAAGAAGTCTTCCGGGCGGACAAGCCTGTTTTTATTTATTGGAGTAATCGATAACTCCTGCTTATAATTAAAAATGTGAGAAGGAGCGTACGCGCACTGATTAATCTAAGTTCTCGCCGTTGGATTCTATTACATTTTTATACCAGAAAAAGGAGTCTTTTTTTAATCGGTCTAAATCACCAGTGCCATCATCATATTTATTTACGTATACGAATCCATAACGCTTAGCCATTTCGCCTGTTGATGCGGAGACAACATCAATCCATCCCCAGGGGGTATACCCCATCAGATCCACACCATCTTTTACTGCTTCTGCCATCTGTCGGATATGCTGTCGTAAATAGTCTATTCTGTAAGTATCATGGATTGATCCGTCTTCTTCCAGCCGATCAAAAGCGCCTAATCCGTTTTCGACTACCATCAATGGTATTTGGTATCGATCATAAATTTCATTCAATGAATAGCGTAATCCTTTCGGGTCTATCTGCCATCCCCAGTCGCTTGATTTTAAATATGGATTTCTGATACCACCTATTATATTGCCGCCTGCCTGTTCAACAATGGCAGGGTCTGCGGATTCACAAGCACTCATATAGTAGCTGAAGGTATAGAAATCAACTTTACCATCCCTCAAAATTTTATCATCTCCGCTATCTTTTACAATTTGAATATTATTTTCATCAAAGAAGCGTTTGGCATAACATGGATAATACCCCCGAACCTGAATGTCCGAGCAAAACCAGTTCATATCTCTCATTCGCTTCTGACATAACAAGACATCATCTGGATTACAGGTACTTGGATATTTTGCGGCAAAAATGCTCATATTGCCAATCTTAAAATGAGGATATTTGTCATGAGCGATCTTAACAGCTTTAGCGCTTGCGACAAATTGATGATGGAGTCCCTGATAGCGAATTTGTTTTTCATCCGGAACGTCAGCAATCGGACCGCAATAGCCTTTGACTGTTCCTAATGATAACACGGCTCCCAACGGCAGTGTACCAGAGTTTATTTCATTGAAGGTCAGCCAGTATTTAACGTTGTCCTGATATCGTGCAAATATGGTTTTACAATATCTGATATAGCAGTTAATGACTTCTCTGGAATACCAGCCGTTATATTTTTCGACCAATGCGTATGGGATCTCATAATGGGAGATGGTTACCAGTGGCTCGATGCCTGCTTTACTTAACTCATGAAAAACATTATCATAAAATTTTAATCCTTCCTCATTAGGCACTGTTTCAAGGCCTGTCGGATAAATGCGTGACCAGTTAATGGACATACGAAAAACATGGAATCCCATTTCTTTCGCTAAAGCGATATCTTCTTTAAAATGGTGATAAAAATCAGTGGCTTCCCAGCTAGGATACAATGTTCCTTTTTCCAACACGGGTGTAATTCGTTTGGGACTTGACTGTGATCCACAGGTGCAGTGATCTGAAATAGAAGCTCCTTTGCCACCGATATTCCATGCGCCTTCATACTGGTTGGCAGCAGTTGCACCGCCCCATAAAAATCCATTTTTAAATGTCATGATATATTCACTCCTGATTTTTTATGCATCCTCGTTATCTTTCACCAAGTAGGTAACGGCAACTGATACTATGAAAGTAATTAGTAAAATTGTATTTCCAATGACTGTATTGCGAGGATCCTCCTGATTCATCCAACAGGCCCAGATTCCGAGCACAGAAGTAGAGGTATAAACATATAGTTTGGGAACAAAGATACCACACAGGAAGCCGCCCACCGCACAGGAAGAGATCAGACCTAAAATAGATTTTTTATACTTGATTAATACTCCATATAGGATTGGCTCCGTAACGCCGCCTAAAATACATGTAAAAAAATAATTAAGAGTTAGACTCTTATTTTCTTTGCTTTTTAATTTCAACGCCACGCCTAAAGCGATACCAAATACGGCTACATTGGCAACATAGGCCGTATTAAAGAGGAATGGATCATAACCATAGTCATTCATCATGCTCATGGCAAATGCCGATAAACCGCCGTGCATACCCAGAAGAATAATGAATGGCCAGGCAATTGTAATAAGAGTAGCTCCGATAATTCTCGAAAATGAATTAGCAGAAGACAGATACATGAAGATATTTCCCAGGTAATTGCCAATATAAGTACCCAAAGGGGCACAGATACCTAACATGACAGGAGCCATAATCAGTACTGTCAATAATGGTATTAGTAATGCCTTGGCAGATGAAGGAATGTGGTTTTCCAGGAACCCGAGAATATATTTACATACTAATCCTCCCAATAGTACCGGCAGGAATGAGTTGGAGTAACTGATTATAGGGAAAGACATACCCAGTACGACTAAACTATTCTGAACACCCACCAAGTTGATAAATCCGGGAACGATTATCAGAGTACCCAGATAAATACCGTATATTGGATTGTAGTTAAGTACCTTGCCTGCAACATACCCCAGAAATACCGGAAGGAAATAGAAGAAAGCATCATACATCAGATTGAGCATAACATATAGTCCATTATCCGCAGCTATTACTTTTAAGAAGTCCGGTCCAAGCAAATATGCGATGACTTTACATAGACTGCCTGCTACCATCAGAGGGATAACAGATGTCATCATTGGGCTTAGGTAATTCAGTGCCTTATAGCCCAGACTTTTCCAACTCCATTTTCCTCTTTTTACTAAATCCTGGTCTAAATTTGTATTTATTTTTGCGCTATTTTCGAAATTTCCAATCTTACATAAAGTAGAATATAGTTTATCACTTTCAGCCCCAACGATAACCTGGAACTGTTCCCCCTGCCACTGACTTCCCATTACTCCCTTTATTTTATTGATATCTTCTGCTTTAACAATACTTTTATCCTTTACATTAAACCTCAGTCTTGTAATACAATGCGTGAAATTAGAGACATTTTTTTCACCGCCTACAAGTATCAGGATTTCTTTAGAAAATTCTACATGGTTCATATGTAATCCCCTTCCCAAATATATGAAACCTCACACACAAAACAGCGGTCTGCTTTGTGTATGAGGTTTCCGCCCGATTGGTTACAGACCTCTTACTTACACTGATAAATATCATCATTAAATTAATCAATTACATGGAAACCATAAGCTTTAATCACATGATCATAGGCACCTGTATGTTCGCCCCAGGCAAAAAATAACTTATGCTCATATGGTATCTTTCCTTCATACCAGCTTCCGTATATTTGAGACTGGCCATGCCTTTCAATACGCGGTTCTTTTGTAAAACCTTTCGTTCCCCACTTACCACAGAAATGAATTTCCTTTGGCCCTATATGAAAAATAGCATCTTTATAGACAACAGTACCGTCATCTACATAGGGAAGGTGTACCCAGTCTGCCTCAATTTCTGCATTACTGACGATAATAGGTTCCTCCCCCTCAAGCCAGTAGTAACCATTGTTGATACCATTAGATTTATCGTCATATAGGCCTTTTGTAATCATGTAAGCTTCTTCTCTACCGTCTTCTCTGATTCCGTGTCCAACGACATAAATATATGCAGATCCGGCCATTACATCGTCGACGACAGTAGAGGGGGCATAAATTCGGTCGTAGCTGCCTAAGCCCATTACAGGCCGGTTCTCATAGAAACCTGTCAGCATACAGGGCTGCTGAACCTGAAAACGCCCCTTAAACATGTTCCCATAGTCCACGTTAGCGTATTTGAAAGGCTTAAAAGTTAAATCGAGAAAATCTGCCTCTTTTACTGTAAGGGTTCCATCATCGTAATATCGTATTTCCGAATAGGGAAAATCTGTCTGCTGTACATAACCACCGCAGGGAGTATCTTCAAACCTGACATATTGCTTAGTCACGGGGGTAGTGGGCTGTGCCATCTCATCGTGATGTTTTCCTGATTTTTGATGTGACAGGTAATCATCTCCCAATTCTGTTATTCCATTGAACCTGATTTTATTTATGTAGGCGTGGTGAAAATATACCGGCGGTTTTTGGCTCGTATCCCCATAAGGGAATAAAAATCCATATGGGTCCAACATAATTAGCTTTGCTCCCTCATCTAATTTATCTGGATCTAATTCTCTTGGAAAATCGGGTGATGCACCAATTTCACTGAATTTTTTTAACTTAAAGTATTCTGCAGCCATGTTCCTGTTCCTTTCTTAAGTTTTATATTTACAACACTTCGCGCGTTAGTATTGTTAAAATTATTATAAATAAAACCTCATGCACAAAACAGCGATCTGTTTTGTGCATGAGGTTTCTGCCCTATTGGTTACAGTCCTCTCTGGTACACAGACGATTAATGTGCAGCATTAGATACAGTTTTTCCTCATCGGTAAGTTGGATGCCTGTTTCACTTACAAAATATTTGCTTACTTTTTCTGTACAGACATAGGTAAGGGGTTGGTCTTCCTTTAAAATATGATACAATTTTCTGTTATCTGTAGAAAGAAGTTCTTTGCTTTTTCCTCGTTTTAAAAGGTAATGCATATGTGAAACAAACCGGGAGTAATTAAAATTTTCTTTATTAATCTTCAATTGATACTCTTCTTCAATGAGTTCCGTTATTTTTTCGATAATCTCGTCATCATTGTTTTCTTCCTTACTTTTAAAGTTTTCTTCAGCGTTAATAATGTGTAGTGCAATGTAAGCGGCTTCTTCCTTAGGGAGATAGACATGCAACTGTTTCTTAATTAGCTTTAACCCATACTTTCCAATTTTCATTTCTTTTTCGAAAAAGAATTCAATATCATTCGTAATTGGAAGCTTTATATTCATATGTTTCTGATAACGCTGTATACAAAAATTTATGTGATCCGCCAATGTAAAGACAATATTGGAACTAATGGGATTATCAATTACAAGTCTCGTATAATCAATGATTTTTGATGAAACATCAATAATTTCATCTGGAAAGTCATTGATCATAGCTATATAAGCTGAATCAACATCATAATACGTACGGTTAATCACACCTAAATCGGTAATTTCTCTGGGAACAGTACCAAAGCCTATTCCTTTCCCTGAGACGATACATTGATTCCCGGCGCTGTCCTCCGCTACAGCAAAATTGTTATTAATGCTTTTTATGATTTTCATAACTATCCTCTAACAATAATATCTCTGGTTTAACAGTCTCTTTTATATGCTCTTTTCTTCTTTTTTATAAGTATAACCATTACGGGTGGTTGAATTCCTTCAGCGTTTATTCGTTTGCATTCATACCGAATCGCAGGTTCTAAAGTGAACTAAATTTCCTGTCTGTTATCTGTTTTTATTCCAAAGTCATGTTTATTGGATAAATTATTGTAATTATACTATCGATGCTTTAATACCTAAAAGCCTGCTGTGATTTGGGAATATCTTTTCTTACCATTTTTTGTAACAAATATAGCAAACCTCTTTATCAATAAAAAACTCGCGGGAAATAACCGATAGGTTATGCCTCCGCGAGAGTTACATGCTATTCATTAATTACTTTATACCAGAAATTGAATTTATTGTCAATTGTTTTTGTAATAATTATACAAAAATATTTCTGAGCCTGAGTCTTACTGAATTTCAAACTCCACCGTCACCCGCGCTTCGACGCTTAACTGTCCCGGTTCGACGCTCATGGAGGCCGCGCCTGCAGCCATATCTTCAACGGCTGCATTCTTATAGGTGGAGTAGCGGGCGATCTGGTTGTCGTTATATTCTGCCACGTGGACGACCGGTCCCAGCGTGCAGCCGCCCGCTTCCGCAATGGCTTCAGCCTTGACTTTGGCAGAGGCGATGGCATTCTTAAGCGCCTGCTGGTACGTCTCGTCATACTTGCTGGAAAGGTAGGTGACCTGGCTGATGCTGTTAATTCCGGCTTCAACGCTGGAAGATATCAGGGTTCCTGCCTGATCGATCGGAATATCGGACACGGTAATGGTGGTATTCATCTCGTAGCCTGTGATCGTTCTTCCCGAATTCCAGTCGTAAATCGGGTCAAGCCCATAGTTGGAGGTTTGAATCGAAGTTTCCGCAATACCGGTACCCTTTAAAAAGCTGATTACATTGTCCAAATCTTTGCTGTTCTGTTCCTGGCATGCCTTCGCGTCTGCCGCCTGAGTGGTCACTGAGAAGACCAGCTCCGCCATGTCGGGGACGACCTTTACCTCCTCCGTACTCTGTACGGTGATTACATTATCTTTTACATTTTCAACTTTAATTGTGTCTGGAATGGGAGCGGTAGTGCTGCCCTGTGTGCAGGCCGTAAGGCCTATGGCCGAAACCGCGGCCAGAATAACTGCTGTCTGTGTGAAATGTTTTCTCATAATAAATCTCCTCCTTATTCTGTCGTACCTTCATTTTACACTAAATGCAAGAGTTTACTATTTCTTTTCTCTTAACATTACAGGTCGAATTCTTGAATTATTTCGTCGGTGTGGCACAACCGGATGAACTCCCTGGCAGACGGCGTTAAATACTTATGTTTGTGGTAAATAATAGAAAATTTACGGGAGAGTGAGATACCTTCCACCTTTTTTTCCAGGATAACACCGTTTCTGATGTCATCGGCGACCAGGAGATAGGGGAGAATGGAAATGCCAAGCCCCTCGGCCACTGCCTTGACAATGGCCTGCGTGCTGACGCTCTCCCAGACGGCATTCAAATGAATCTGAAAGCCGGTTAAGAGACTCTCCAATATCTCGCGTCCCCCGCTTCCCGGTTCTCTTAAGATAAAATTGTGCTGCTCCAGTTCCGCCAATGGAACCGCGTCTCTCGATGCAAGAGGATGAGCTTTGCCGCAGATCAGGCAGAGACGGTCGTTCATGAAGGGGTCCCTTACAATTTGAGGAGATTCCGGAATTCCTTCGATCAGTGCAAAATCGATCCTGTTGTTTAAAATACAGTCCTCAATATAAGAAGAGTTATGAACCGATACATTTACATTCATCTCCGGGTGTGTGGTCGTAAACTTTTTTACGAGGCCGGGGAGAAGGAAGTTGCCAATGGTGATGCTGGAACCAATGCGTAGCGTACCCATGTGTTCCCAGTTACGGATCCCCAGCTCCATCTCATCGAACAGGGAGACGATGTGGAGCGCGTAATCGTAGAACATCCTTCCCTGTTCTGTGACATAGAGCCTTCTGGAGATACGGTCAAACAGGCGGATTCCGTAGTAATCCTCCAACTCCCGGATAGCCAGGCTGACGGATGGCTGGGCCAGATGGAGTTCTTCAGAAGCCCTGGTAATTCCATTGTTCTGGTAGACTGATACAAAGATTTTCATATGGCGGAGCGTCATAAAAATACCTCCTTTCGATCGGGTAAATTTGCGATACATAAGAAGTATGTTATATATTTGATATAATAATACTATTTTACTTATTAATCAAGTGGAAATATACTGTTGGTAAGAGGAGGGAAGCAAAATATGAAACGAGAAAAAGGAATTTTATTAAAGCTGTTTCTATCCATGATATCGCTTGGAACTTTTACTTTTGGAGGCGGCTACGTGATCGTGACTCTGATGAAAAAGAAATTTGCCGATGAATATCACTGGATTGACGAAAAGGAAATGCTGGATCTGATTGCTATTGCACAGTCCGCACCCGGAGCCATCGCGGTCAACGGTTCCATCGTAGTAGGCTATAAGCTGGCAGGCATACCAGGGATGCTGGTGTCCATACTGGGAACGATTCTTCCACCGTTCGTGATCCTGTCCCTGGTCTCGATGTTTTATATTGCATTCCGCGATAACATCTGGGTCCATTCCATGCTGACGGGAATGCAGGCAGGCGTCGCGGCAGTCATTATCGCCGTGGTAATCGAGATGGGACATGGAATTCTGGTGGAAAAAAACAGGGTGTCCGTACTTATTATGGCAGCGGCATTTATTCTTACGTTTTTCCTGAACATCAATGTGGTATACGTGGTAATCGGCTGTATCGTATTTGGAGCGGTCAGAACCTGGAGAGCGATGAAGAAGGGGGAGGTACAATGAGTTACATTCAGTTGTTTTTAAGCTTTTTGCAGATTGGAGCATTCAGCTTTGGTGGAGGTTACGCGGCAATGCCGCTGATTCAGAATCAGGTGGTTACGCTGCACCACTGGCTGACGGCGGGGGAATTTAATGATCTGGTTACAATCTCCCAGATGACACCGGGACCGATTGCAGTCAATTCTGCTACCTTTGTGGGGCTTCGTATTGCCGGGCTTCAGGGAGCGGTTATAGCAACCGCCGGGTGCATTCTGCCGTCCTGTATTCTGGTGTCGGCTCTGGCATACGTCTATACGAAGTATAAGAAACTCACGATGCTTCAGGGGATTCTGAATACCTTAAGGCCGGCTGTAGTGGCAATGATTGCGACTGCAGGAATGAGCATCATCATCACCTCTTTCTGGGGGGAGGCCGGATTTTCTCTTCCGGCGGTTATATCCGGACTGAAGGTGGACGCGGTACTGATCTTTGCGGCGGCACTGTTTGTGCTTCGCCGGTTTGATATCAATCCCATTTATGTCATGGTACTGGCAGGTGTCTGCCAGACCGTTATTACAGCGGCAGGAGGTATGATAGGATGAAAATCAGGATTAAAGAATGTGTGGGAAATTCCAGAATTTACGGAGAAGATGGAAGTATGGCAGGAACCATAGAGGGATGGCCCAAGAACGGCCCTGCCCGTGAAATATGTGGAACAGACGGCAATGTCCTTTACCGTGTAAGAAAGGAAAAGGGCGGCTGTCTCATAGAAAACAGGACAAAGCCGCAGATGAAACAGGAAGTTCCAATCTCTTATCAATATGAGGAGAGGACGGAGAACAGCGGAAGCGGTAAGGGATATGGAGCGGCGGTCCTGTTTCGTGCACCGCTGGCCGTGAAGGCGGTGATTCCCCTGACGGCAGGTGATGTGATGGTACGGCAGAACCGGAAACGGGAAATAGTTCTGGAAGATCAGAACGGACGGATCGGGCGCATTACCCAGATCGCCTCCTTGACAGGACATGAGGTGGAATGGGAGAAAACACTTGATGTATACGAAGCGGCTGTGGTGTTTGCGGTGGCGGAATATATGTATCATGATGATGATATTGACATGGTGTAGAATCAGGATACGTGAAGCTCCTTCAAAGAGGCACAACTCTTAGGGGGAGCTTTTGCTCCCCGTGAAGTAAAACAACTCTTAACTTCAAGCTTTTTCTCAACATCTCCATAATCATACAATTCGACGCTTTTACCAACAATCTCCTCTGCGTTTTTAAATAAAAGGAATAATAATTGTGACATATGCATAAAATTATAAAATAATATTGTGGTATAGTGACAAAAATAGAAAGGGAATTAAAAAAACTCTTGCATCTCCTCGTACACTGTGCTATAGTGAAAACAAGGTTATTGGAAACGTTACCGATACCGTTACCGAGAAGGTTCCCGGTAACAGTTCCAAACGTAACGCAACACATAATATGGTAAGTACCTGCGGCAGAGAACGCAGATACGGAAGGAGGATATATATTATGAAACTAAGAAAACTGGCAGCACTTTCACTGGCAGCCGCTATGGCGGCTGGAACACTGGCCGGATGCTCTTCCAAACCGGCGGAGACAAAACCGGCAGAGACCACAGCGGCTCCGGCTGGCGAGACCACCGAGGCGGCAAAGGCGGAGGACACTACTGCAGCACCATCCGATGCGAAGGGACAGATCTATTACTTAAACTTTAAGCCTGAGGTTGCGGATGTATGGGTAGAGCTGGCTGAGAAGTACACGGCTGAGACCGGAGTACCGATGAAGGTTCAGACAGCAGCAGCCGGAACGTATGAGCAGACATTAAAATCCGAAGTAGCAAAGAAAGAACCGCCGACACTGTTCCAGATCAATGGACCGATCGGATATAAATCATGGGCTAAGTACTGCCGTGATTTAAAGGATTCGGATATTTACAGCCATCTGGTTGATAAGAGCATGGCAGTGACAGACGGCGACGGCGTATACGGTATCCCGTATGTAGTAGAAGGCTACGGCATTATTTATAACGATGCGGTTATGCAGAAGTATTTCGCACTGGACGGTGCAAAAGCAAAATCCATGGACGAAATCAAGAATTTTGATACATTGAAGGCAGTTGCCGAGGATATGCAGGCAAGAAAGGCTGATCTGGGCATTGAAGGTGTATTCGCTTCCACATCCTTCGCACCTGGTGAAGACTGGAGATGGCAGACCCACCTTGCAAACCTTCCGATTTATTACGAATACAAAGATGACAATGTAAGCGATAAAGATGCGATCGACTTCAAGTATTCCGATAATTTCAAGAACATTTTCGACTTATATTTAAATAATTCCTGCACAGATCCGAAGATGGTAGGTGCCAAGACCGTAGAGGACTCCATGGCTGAGTTCGCACTGGGCAAGGCTGCCATGGTTCAGAACGGTAACTGGGGATGGAGCCAGGTAGCAGGCGTAGAAGGTAATACCGTGAAGGAAGAAGATGTTAAGTTCCTTCCGATCTATACAGGCGTAGCAGGCGAAGAGAAACAGGGCTTATGTATTGGTACAGAGAACTTCTTCTCCATCAACAGCCAGGCCAAGGAAGAAGATCAGCAGGCATCTCTTGACTTCTTAGCATGGCTCTTCAGCTCTGATACAGGAAAAGACTATGTGACAAATAAGTTAGGCTTTATCGCTCCGTTTGATACTTTCGCAGCAGACGAGAAGCCAACCGACCCGCTGGCAAAAGAAGTTGACAGATACATGAGCAATACCGATTTATATTCCGTATCCTGGAACTTCACATCATTCCCGAGCCAGACCTTTAAGGATAACTTTGGCGCATCCCTGTTACAGTACGCTCAGGGCGGAAAAGAATGGCAGGCCGTTGTGGACGACATGAAGGCCGACTGGGCTAATGAAAAAGCGATGACCAAATAAGACTAAGGCAACAGACATGAGATGGGTGAGCGTAAGGGAACTTCCTCACCCATTTCTTTACTTATCACGGTGACTCGTGCGCGAAGCGTCCGGGTGATCGTCAATAGCTAAGAATCAGTATGAATGTTCAAGGAGGGTGCGCCATGCAAAAATCCATCAAACGGTATTTTCCGATTTTTGTGCTGCCGACGCTGATTGCATTTATCATTGCATTCCTGTATCCGTTTATCATGGGTATTTATCTTTCATTTACGGAATTTACCACGGTAAAGGATGCGACGTGGGTAGGCATTAGCAACTATAAAAAGATATTTCTGGACCAGAACTTTTTAAACGCATTGGTATTCACTGTGAAATTTACCATAGTGTCCGTTGTTACAATTAATGTGTTTGGATTTTTGATGGCGTATGCTCTGACAAGGGGAATCAAGGGGACGAATTTATTCAGAACCGTGTTCTTCATGCCTAACTTAATCGGCGGTATCGTTCTGGGCTATATCTGGCAGCTGTTATTAAACGGTATTTTGGCGAAGTTCGGAGTTACACTGTCCTTCGATGCGAAATACGGCTTCTGGGGTTTGGTTATCTTGATGAACTGGCAGCTTATCGGATATATGATGATCATCTATATCGCTGGCCTTCAGAACGTTTCTCCGGACCTGATCGAAGCGGCCAAGATTGACGGAGCTACGAAGACACAGACACTGCGGCGTATCATTATCCCGATGGTTATGCCATCTCTTACGATCTGTCTCTTCTTAACCCTGACCAATTCCTTTAAGCTGTTTGACCAGAACCTTGCTCTTACTGCGGGAGGACCGGGCAGACAGACCAGCATGCTGGCACTGGATATCTACAGCACGTTTTACGGCAGAGTCGGATGGGAAGGCGTCGGTCAGGCGAAGGCGGTTGTCTTCTTCCTGATGGTGGCGATTATCTCTCTGACACAGCTGTATCTGACAAGGCGTAAGGAGGTGGAAAACTGATGAGCGGGAAAGCTAAAAAAGTGGAAAATCAGCAGATGGAAGTCAGCAAATCGACTGGCGCTGTGATGACGGCGTTCTTCAGCGTACTTTCACTCGCATTTCTGTTTCCCATTTTCCTGGTACTGGTAAACTCTTTTAAGAGCAAGCTGTATATCAGCGACGCACCGTTTCAGCTGCCTAAAGCGGGAACCTATGTGGCCCTTACGAACTATTTTGAAGGCGTAAGGAAGACCGGATTTTTCCCGGCGTTTGGACGGTCTCTGTTTATCACGGTGTGTTCCGTGGCGGTAATTGTGCTGTTCACCTCCATGACCGCGTGGTACATTACGAGAGTAAAATCGAAATTTAACAGTATTCTCTACTATGTTTTTGTGTTTGCCATGATCGTGCCGTTCCAGATGGTCATGTTTACCATGTCCAAAACGGCCAATGACTTATATTTAAACTCCATGTATGGACTTGTTCTGCTGTACCTGGGATTCGGGGCGGGGCAGGCGGTGTTCTTGTTCTGCGGATTCGTAAAGGCGATTCCGCTGGAGATCGAAGAAGCGGCCATGATTGACGGTTGTTCTCCCATTCAGACTTACTTTAATGTGGTATTTCCGATGCTCCGGCCAACCGCTGTTACAGTAGCGATTTTAAATGCCATGTGGATTTGGAACGATTATCTGCTTCCGAGCTTGATTCTTCCACAGGAAAAGGGTACAATACCCATGGTTATCCAGAACTTAAAGGGCGGCTACGGTTCTATCGACATGGGAGCCATGATGGCCATGCTGGTTCTGGCGATTGTGCCAATTATTATTTTCTATTTAAGCTGTCAGAAATACATCATTAAGGGTGTGGCTGCCGGCGCAGTAAAAGGATAAAGGAGACACACGATGCGGGAATGTGGTATGTTGCTTCCGGTTGCCAGTCTGCCGTCAAAGTACGGAATCGGAGCATTTTCTAAAGAGGCATATGAATTTATTGATACATTGAAAGAGGCGGGGCAGCATTACTGGCAGATTCTGCCATTGGGACCGACCAGCTACGGGGACTCGCCCTACCAGTCATTTTCTGCTTTTGCAGGCAATCCCTATTTCATCGATCTCGACAGGCTGGTGGAGGAAGGTCTCCTTACAGAAGAGGAATGCGACGCCGCGGATTTCGGAGATAATCCGAGGGATATTGATTATGGAAAGATCTATTTTAACCGCTTTCCACTGCTTCGCAGGGCGTATGAACGCTGGCTGAAGGATGGACACACAGCGGCCGAGGCCAGGGAGAAACTCTGGCCGGAGACCGTAGAATACAGCTTTTATATGGCGGTTAAGAACCATTATAAGGGAAAGAGCTGGACGGAGTGGGATGAGGATATCCGCCTTCAGAAGCGGGAAGCTATGGAACAGCTCCAGTATGAACTGGCGGATGAAGCGGGATTTTACGCCTTCCTTCAGATGAAGTTTGAAGAACAGTGGAGCACGCTGAAATCTTACGCGAATGAAAAGGGAATCCGTATCATTGGGGATATTCCCATCTATGTGGCCTTGGACAGCGCGGATACGTGGTACCATCCGGAGCTGTTTCAGTTCGATGAGAACAGGGTGCCGGTGGCGGTAGCAGGATGCCCTCCTGATGGATTTTCAGCCACAGGACAACTTTGGGGGAATCCGCTGTACCAGTGGGAGTATCATGGTAAAACCGGATATCAGTGGTGGATGAGGCGTATGGAATACAGCTTCCGCATGTATGATGTGGTGCGTGTGGATCATTTCCGGGGCTTCGATGAATACTATTCCATACCGGCCGGGAGTGAAACTGCCATTCATGGAACCTGGGAAAAGGGACCCGGAATTGAGGTTTTCCAAAAAATGCAGAAAAAGTTTGGTAAACTCGATATTATTGCGGAAGATCTTGGATTTTTAACGCCATCTGTGTTAAAATTAGTAAAAGATACGGGATTTCCAGGAATGAAGGTTCTGGAATTCGCGTTCGATTCCAGAGAGGAAAGCGATTATCTGCCGCATAACTATACGACTAACTGTGTTGTTTATACGGGGACTCACGATAATAATACCATCCGCGGATGGTATGAGGAGATGGACGAGGCCGACAGACAGCTTTCCGTGGACTACATGAACAATGCACACACCCCCGGGGACGAGATTCACTGGGATTTCGTACGCCTTGCACTGTCGAGTGTGGCGAAGCTTGCAGTGATACCGGTTCAGGACTATTTAGGGCTTGGAGGGGAAGCGAGGATTAACACGCCTTCCACTCTGGGGGAGAACTGGAGATGGCGCATGCTTTCCGGGGAAATAACTGACGAGATCGCGGTAAAGTGCCGGAAGATGGCAAAGCTTTACGGCAGGGTATGACAGGGGATGAGTATTTCTTATGGATTCTATCAATATTAAGGACATAGCCAGAATCTGCGGGGTTGGCGTAAGTACGGTATCACGTGCTATTAATAATCATCCGGATATCAATCCGGAGACGAAGAACATGATTATGCAGGCGATTAAGGAACATAATTATATTCCTAATAACAGCGCCCGGAATTTAAAACGCACGGATTCGAAGGCCATTGCGGTATTGATCAAGGGAATCAGTAATCCGTTCTTCAACAAGATGATCCGCGTTTTTGAAGAGGAAATCCAGAAGAAGAAATACTTGTTTATCATGCAGCGTGTGGACGCCAGTGAGGATGAGGTGGACGTGGCGCTGGAACTGATTAAGGAAAAGAAGCCGAGAGGAATCGTGTTCCTGGGCGGATTTTTCTCACACAGCAGGGAGAAGCTGGAGCAGCTGACGGTTCCCTTCGTGCTGAGCACCATCGGAATGACGGATTCTCTGGAGGAATCCTCTTCCTACTCCTGGGTTTCCGTGGACGACTACGCGGAAAGCTACAAGATGACGGATTATTTATGTAAACTTGGACATAAAAGAATCCTGATTCTGGCGGCAACACAGGATGACGAGAGTATCGGAAGACTGCGTCTTGAAGGATATAAAAAGGCCCTGGAAGACAATGGGATCGAGCCTGATGAGGAGCTGTGTGTGTTCTCTGATGCAGGCAGGGACTGTTATACCATGGATTACGGATTTGCGTCTATGAGCCGGATTCTGAGGGAGAATATAATGGATTTTACGGCAGTCTACGCAATATCGGACAGCATCGCCATAGGAGCCTGCAAGGCGATTACCGAGTGCGGCGGGAAGATTCCGGAAGATTATTCCGTGGCCGGATTCGACGGGCTCGATATCGCTCATTACTACAATCCGACGCTGACTACCATAAGACAGCCGGTGGAGGAGATGGCCGAAAGCACTATAAAGATTCTGTTCGATGTAATCCGCGGGAAGGCGGGCCATCAGAAACGGGTGTTTAAGGGTGAACTGGTGGAGGGAGAGTCGACCAGGAGAGTTTGAGGCTGGTGGGAAACGAACTGTAACATTTATTGTGTATGCTGTACACGGATTTTAAATTGTGATTGACATATCATATTTATAAGGTTTATAATAAAGGTACAAAAGGCAGTCCACTCCACAGAGTGGCTTCCAAAAGATTAATTTCTATTAAAAAATAGTCACTTACCTTTGGGTTGGAGGGTGACTATTTTTTTTGTACCATTTTTTCTATCTATGTAAACGAGAATAGCAACGATAAGCATCGCTGCATTTATGATAATCATAAATTCTTCATAAGTAGACATATTATAGAACCACCTCCTTTCGGAGATGGAAGTCACCCGGCAGATGGACTGCCTGATTGTATTATATCAAAATACGGTAAAAAAAACAACTAATTAAAGTGATGAATATTGATACGAGTATGATAAGATTGAATTGGGATTATGTGATATTTCATATATTTTACTGAGGGACAGTGGACTTATATAGAACACTGTCCCCACTTTTTTACATTCTTTTGTCTTATTTGCTTTTTTATCAGAATCAACCGGCCAGCCGTCTTCTTAGCAGTTCCAGATACGGCTCGTTTACCTGACAGTTTAAAAGCGCAAAGGATCTCATGATTCTGGCAATGTCATCGGCGGAACAGTTCTGAAATGCCTTGGCGTATTCCGGCTGCAGGACTCCGGCGCAGAAACTGGTGAGAAGGGCGTAGTTCATGCATTTCTGGAAGGTGCCAAAGGTGTAGTTTGACGACTCGCTTAAAAGTGACATGACGTAGCGGGTGAACTGTCCGGTGACCTCCTTGCCGGGGCAGGCGCTTCGCCAGGCGGTGAAGTTTTCTGCGCCAAGCAGACCTTTCATACGCTGCACATCAGAGACTGTTTTCATGTATTCGCTCTCGGGATCTAAAGTGACCCAGCCCATGGTACCGCAGTCCTTGTACGTCCAGGTGGTCCAGTGAAGCCCCAGTTCATTAAATGCACGGAGCTGATCATCCATGGAGGCCAGCCGGTAAGGGATGTCATCGCCTCCGGTGCAGTACTGGGAACCGAATTCCCCTACCCACAGAGGAACCTGGTGGGTCTCGGAAAACTGCCAGCCTTCCGTCTCCTTTATGTGGCGGATCTGTTGTTCATAATCCCAGTAACAGCCGGCTTCGACGCGGTCGTTGTGAAGCATCTCATACTGGCCGGGATAGGCGCCGGGACCGAAGCTGGAGACAATATAGTCGTGGGAAGAGTATACCAGGTTATCGTCAAACGGAGCCTCTAAGCCGTTAAAATTATGGCCGTAGGAGTCCCCTTCTATGAAGATGATGTGGCGTTTGTCTATCTCTCTGATCCGGTCTACGGCAGTGTGAATGATCCGGTTGAAGTTCTGATAATCGGAGGTAAAGTTTTCATACATATTAAAGGGATAATCTCCGCTGCGGCAGCTTGAACTCGGTTCATTGAGAAGCTCATAGCCAGCCACGGCCGGACAGTCTTTAAAGCGGGACGCAATTTCCTGCATCAGGGCGTAATAGCGCCTCTGGTAACAGGCGTCAGACCAGAACAGGGAGATTCCCCGGTCATTATCGCTGTGCCAGTGGGTGTTCTGCCAGCCCTGAACCGCATGCATGTCAAAGATTACGTAAAGACCGTGTTTTTCACAGAGATTCACGGTCTCCCGGAGAAGACGGAAGCCCTCTTCTCTGTAAACAAATGGAGCGTCATCGGTCTCAAAATGACGGTAGTTCAATGCCAGACGCACCACAGTAGCGCCTGTGGAAGCAATAAATGCCAGGTCTTCCTCTGACAGAAAATTGCGAATCATTTCCTGGAAGAAGTAAGTTCCGTTCTCCTCCCCCAGCCTTTTTTTCATATGCTCGCGAAGCGAGATCTCTGTTCCTGGGAATCCGTTGATAAAATTCTCCATGTTCATCCAACCGCCTACACAGGTGCCCCTCAAGTAAACCGGCGTTCCGGATTCCGTTACAATGTTCTTTCCTCTGGTATTAAGGAATTCCATACAGTATAACTCCTTTCTAAAAAAATATTTATCTAATTTTACTATGGAGAAGTGGCTGGGACAAGATGAAAAAACATAAACATTAACAAAAAAATGGATAATAACGAAACAATAAACGGAAATGTTGATAAAAAATCATACTTATTTTTTCTGGAGCGATGTGCTAAGATGCAATCATGAAGTTCAGATGACGCCGGCGCTGGCAGCAGAACTTGTAAATAAAAAATGGAGGAGTCTATCATGAAATTAAAAAAGTATTTAGGGGTTTTACTGAGCGGAATAATGGTACTTTCCATGGCGGCCTGCGCCGGTACGGATAAAGGGCAGACGGCAGCCCCGGAGAGTGGACAGACTGGGGGGACAAAAAAGGAACAGGCGAAAGGGGAAGAGGGAAGCGGCGATATAACTAAGATTACCATGTGGTCCAATGACCAGCATGATCAGGCGGTTTATGAAGAAAGAGTTAAAGAGTTTAATGAAACCATTGGAAAAGAAAAAGGAATTTCCGTGGAATACACAGTTTATGGGAGTGATTATTATACGACGCTTGATGTGGCTGTAACTGCCGGAGAGGGGCCGGACATTTTCAAATGCAATAAAATCGGCAATTATG
Organism: Hungatella hominis; assembly: GCF_014288005.1. Lineage (NCBI taxonomy): Bacteria > Bacillati > Bacillota > Clostridia > Lachnospirales > Lachnospiraceae > Hungatella > Hungatella hominis. The sequence goes on along the minus strand of NZ_JACOPB010000002.1, from coordinate 567,183 downwards.
CGGAGGCGGGATACATTATGCCGTGGGAGGATGAAGACGGTTTAAAGGGTCTGGTGGATCGTTTTTCGGAGTATAACGCTCCAGGCTATGGAGAATTTGGCCAGAAGACGTATTCTATTCCGATCCGCGTGACGACGTATGGCCTTGCCTGCAACATGGATATTTTTAACAAATACGGACTTAAGACGCCTGAGACATGGGAAGAAATGAGGGCGTGTGCCAAGGCAATCACCGAAGGGAGCAGGGAATCGACTTACGGATATGCACTGGCCATGGGATATACATCATACAACTATTTCTATTTGAATTTACCGAACGCAGCCAGCGTGGGTGATGAATATTTCAATCACACTACAGGCCGGTATGATTTTGAATCCCTTGGCGGTTTCTTTGACCATCTTCAGGGGATCATCGACGACAAGAGTATGTTCCCGGGCTTTGAGACGATGGATGGGGATACTGCAAGAGCTCAGTTTTCGGCAGGAAATGTAGGAATGATCGGTGTTATGTCTTCAGATGTGACGACATTTAAAAATCAGTTTCCATGTGATTTCGAGTGGGTCGTAATTCCGTATCCGGTTCAGGATGCTTCTAACCGTTATAAGGAACCGATTGGAGTTTCCATGTCCTATGTCATTAATTCCAGGGCGGCAAAGGAGGGATATGCGGACAAGGTTGCAGAGTTTGTAAATTACCTGTATTCCGATGAAATGTTTGTTGCTACAAATGATGCACAGGTGGATATCAGTATTCTGGGTGACGAGATTACCAGCCAGTCGAAGGCAGAGAGTCTCGATCCGAACTGGATTAAATTCTCTGATATGGATGTGTATTGTATCAAGTATCCAAATCCGGATGGTGATTTATCAATTGAAGGCGACAGCTATCAGGACGTTTACAATAAGATTTTGACCGGAATTGTCACAGATGTGGATGGTGCGCTGAAGGATTTGACGGAACGCTATAATAAGGCCCTGGATGAAGCCATTGCCTCTGGAAAGGTGAACATCGACGACTATATTGATTCTAATATTGCCGGGAAAATGAAGTGGGGTCAGTAACAAAGATGATAAAAACGAAGAAAAAAACGAAAAAACTGCATTCCGCAAACAAAATTCAGGAAATCCTGATGATTACGCCAATGACGATCGGCTTTCTTCTGTTTTCCGTCTATCCGATTATCTGGGTGCTTCGGTGGTCATTCTTTAAGTATAATGGATACAGTGAACCGATTTTTGTGGGGCTGGGTAACTTTATCCGGGTGTTCACACGTGATCCGGCATACTGGGATTCGCTGAAAAATACGTTCCTGATTGCCGGTATGAAGATGGTATTTGAAATTCCGCTGGCCCTGGTTTTAGCGGTATTCCTGAATAATAAGATTAAGGGAAGCTCTTTCTTTCGCGTGGTATTTTTTCTGCCCTCCGTGTTCAGCATTGCTGTAGTAGGTTTGATTTTCTCTATCCTGTTTGGGGCTTACAACGGAATCGTCAACGCGATACTAAAAAATATGGGGCTGATCACGCAGAATATCAGCTGGTTCAGTGACAAAGGACACGCCATGTTCGTCATAATCCTGGTGTCGCTGTGGACTACCTTCGGATTAAATATGATTTATTTTCTGATGGGGCTTCAGAATATCTCCAAATCGTTGTATGAATGCGCTGCCATTGACGGAGCCAATGAAATGCAGCAGTTCTTTTACATTACGCTGCCCCTGGTAGCCCCTATCCTGCAGCTCGTACTTATGCTGAGCGTATTGGGAACCATGAAAATGACGGATTTAATCCTGGTGCTCACGAATGGAGCGCCGGGAGGTTCCACCGAGGTGGTTATGACGTACATCTTTAAGTATTTCTTTTCTTATGGGGAAAGCGCCGCTATGGAAGTGCAGTTCGGTTACGCTTCCTCCATGGCGGTCGTCACGGCGGTGATTCTGGGCATTGTCACGCTGATCTACTTAAAGGTATCGAAAAAAATGCAGGAAGTGGAAGAATAGGAGGCGCTATGAGAACAGTCAGTAAGAGCTTCTGGAAAGCAGTGATCTACGCGTTTCTCCTGGTGATTGCCGCATTTGCACTGTTTCCGGTTATTTACATTTTACTAAGCTCCTTTAAGTCCAATAAGGAGATTCTGGTTGGAGGACTCGGAATCCTTCCGACGGAGTGGCATTTTGAAAACTATATACAGGCATGGAAGCTGGCGGATTTTGGAAGGCTGACCTTTAACAGTATTTTTTATGCGGTTGTGGTGGTAGGCGGATGTGTCGTTACATCGATTACGGCGGGGTATGTATTTGCCAGGGGGACGACCCGGTTTTCCAAAGTGGTGAACACCATGGTGCTCTGCTCCATGTTTGTATCCATTGGAACTCTGTCGCTCTATCCGCAGCTCAGTCTGGCCAAGGTGTTCGGGCTTAGCGGGACGTTGTGGGGACCCATCATCATCCGCGTGTTTGGCATGAATGCGACACAGGTTTTTATCGCTACCGGTTTTGTGAGGCAGATATCCAGGGAGATCGATGAGGCAGCACAGATTGACGGATGCAGTTTTTTTAAAATATTCTGGAGAATTATTTTTCCGCTCTGCAAGCCGCTGGTGGCAACTACAGGCCTGGTAGCGTTTCGGACAGCCTGGAGCGATTATCTCCTGCCTTACGTATTTACCATTGCGGCAAAGGACAAATGGCCGCTGGTCGTCGGTGTTGTCAGTCTGAAATCCAGCGGCGAGGCTGTGTCCTCATGGAATCTGATGCTGGCGGGAATCAGCATTTCCATTTTACCGATGCTTATTGTATACTTATTTTTAAACAAGTATTTTATTTCAGGTTTGACGGAAGGCGCCATAAAAGGATAGGTGACTGTTAAGCCGGACGGGGATTGTGGGGGAAGAAGATGTTTTATACAATTGGATTGCTGGTGGCGTTTTCTGTCATACTGCTTATTTTCGACCATAAGAGCAGATACTCCTATTTATTTGTTCTTATGGCGACAGGAGCGACCCTGGCCTTCTTCTCCATCATTCTCCATATTAACATGTTTGCCAGTTATGGAGAATACTACGGCAGAAATATTTATTACCGGCTGGACTATATGATCTATAAAGTAATAACCGCCAGGCTGGCGCTTCCCATCGTCATGAACATCCGGCTCATGAACGTGGGGATCGCCCTGTTCCTTCTGGCTGAGACGATTTTTAACTATGAATTTCAGAAAAACCTGGGAAGAGGGAAGACGAAAACAGAAAAGGATAGCTGGACGAAGCGGCCGCGCTCCGGCGCGCGCTTCCGACATGCCGGACTCTTTATTCTGGTCCCCCTACTCTCCCTGATTCTTTATGATCCGGTAACTTCCACAAAAATGTATATTTTGTACCATACCAGCGGGAACAAGCCGCTTGTGTACGCTTTGTTCTGTTTCTTAAATGTTGTATTTAAGCTGGTGGTTCTGCTGTTGCTGCTGCGTCCCATCTGTGTTCTGATCCGGTATGTGATGGTGACGTCAGTGCGGTTTTTGCGCAAACGGATACTCCTGTTTTCCATGGGGCTTCTGCTTGCCGACGCAATCTTTTATGTGTTCTTTTATATCGGGCCGTTCAGCGTGTCTGTGGATAAGGTAATCCGCAGCGGTTTCTGGATTTTTGAAAATGTCCAGGCCCGGATTCAGAAGGTCTATTTGACCGCCCCGTCACTGGTACTGGTGGTGATTTCTTTTTGCATGTTTATCCTGCTGAGTTTCCGGATGGACATGTCGGCGACGCCGTTTGTGAAGCGGAAGATCCAGAAGAATTTAAACATTATGAACGAGGTGCTGGGAGAAACGCTTCACTCTCAGAAAAATCTCTTCTTTTCCCAGCAGATTCTAATCACGAAGATCGAAAATAAGGTGGAGAATAAGGAGGCGATACCGGAAATCGGGCGCATGAGAAAGCTGATCGACGAGTCGCTGGGACGGACGACGCAGATGCTGGATGAATTGAAAGAGATTAAGTACCACTACTTAAATAACAGCGTTACCAGCATCATCGATGAGGCGTTAAATGAGGTTACGCTGCCTTCCTACATCACGGTGGAGTGGAGCAGCGAGGGTTACGAGGATATTTGCGGAATGTACGACCGGTATCATCTGTGCAAGGCGCTTGTTAATATTTTGAATAATTCAGTGGAGGCCATTGAACAGTCGGGAAAGGAAGAGGGGAAAATCGCAATCCGGCTGGAATTTCTGTTCCGGTGGCTGATTATCATGATCCAGGATAATGGGAAAGGAATCCGTTTCCGTGACCGCGGCCGCATATTTTCACCGCACTATTCCGGAAAACAGGGGAAGATGAACTGGGGGTTGGGTCTTCCTTACATATACAAGGTGATCAGGGCACATCTGGGACAGATTAAGATTGACAGCAGATACGGAGTGTATACGTCGGTGTTTCTTCTCCTGCCCATGAGCAGAGAGGAGAAGGCTGGTCCTGCATTGCAGAATGCAGCGCTAGTGCCTCCGAAGGCATTGGCGCCTGGAGACACCAAGTAAAAGGGGGAGGAAAATGGAGAAGATTAAGCTGGTCATAGCGGATGATATGGAGGAGATCAGAATTCATCTGGCGGAGGAGATTGCCGCCCACTCGGACGATATCGTGGTGGTGGGGCAGGCGGCTACCGGCCATGAGGCGTTTATCATGGTGGAACGGCTGCTTCCCTCTGTTGTTCTCATGGATATTCAAATGGAGACCAGAACATCCGGCATTACGGCGATCGGCAAAATTCACGAGCGTTATCCGGGGGTGAAATGCATCGCGCTGACCATTCATGAGGACGAAGAATTTATATTTCAGGCATATCTGGCCGGAGCAGTCGATTATATCATAAAGACCAGTTCGATTGAAAAGATAGTCAAATCCATTCACGATGTGATTGACAATAAGCTTCTGGTCCGACCGGAGGTGGCGAAGAAACTGATCGACGGGTACCAGAGAGTCTACGAGAAGCAGAGCCGGTTAAAGGAGACCTTTCAGGTCATGCTTCTGATTAACACGACGGAATATGAGATTCTTAAAATGGTATATGAAGGCTTTACTTATAAGGACATTGCATCAAAGCGTTTCGTGGAGGAAACCACGATACGGTCCCAGGTCAACCATATTTTAAAGAAATTCGGCAAGAAGCGGATGAAGGATGTGGTGGCACAGTTAAGGGAACTGAATATTTTTGACGAGTGATTTTACAGATAGAAATGGGGATGGATAACGATGGAATACAATATATTTGGCAGGACCGGCATGAAGGTGTCGGATATCGGATTTGGCGCCTGGGCGATCGGCGGGAAAGGCTGGGGTGATGGAAGCAGTGACAGGGATGCGGTCGAAGCTTTAAATGTTTCATGGGAAAAGGGGATCAACTTATACGATACATGCGATGCCTATGGAGATGGGCACAGCGAAATACTGATCGGAGAGTTTTTGAAGGGACGAAGAGAGACGTCCGTTATCGTGACCAAGGGCGGTACGAACTACCGTCTGCCGGAACGCAGCAAGAATTTTAACAGAGATTATCTCATGATGTGTCTGGAGGAGAGTCTGAGACGGCTTCAGACGGATTATGTGGATGTCTATCTCCTGCATGTCCCGGATGCGGATTGGCAGGACAGAGCCGCGGTACTGGAGACGCTGAAAGAGATGAAGCAGTCGGGTAAGGTGCGGTTTGCAGGACTGGCGATGTGGGGAGCAGGAGATACGATGCACGCTCTGGAACGCGACCATGACCGCGTGATCGATGTGCTGGAATGTCCGTTTAATATCCTGAACAAATCCAATCTGGAGGTCGTGAAGCTGGCAAAGGAGCGGAATATCGCGGTGATGACCAGTCAGCCGCTGGCCAGCGGAATACTGACTGGAAAGTACCGGGAAGGCGCCCGTTTTGCGGAAGGCGACAACCGGAGAGGATTCTGGTCAGAGGAACGTTTCGAGGCGGTAAGACCGGACATGGAGATTGTGGAGGCGTGTACCGCGGAGACGGGACTCTCCATGGGGCATCTGGCGCTGGCGTATAATATGACGTATCCGGGTATCAGTTGTGTGATTCCGGGAGCGAAAAATGCGGCCCAGGCACTGGATAACGCAGCGGCCACAGGACTGCGTCTAAGCAGTGAGATTATGGAGCGCTTAAGCAGTACAAAAGGCTTTGTTTTTTAGTCTGGTGCCGCATAAAGCTTGAGGGAGACTGTCATGAAGAAAATAAATTTGCGGGAGGGCTGGCTCCTGAAGCGCTTTCCCGCGGGAACGGAGTATCGTCCGGAGGAATTGGAAGCTGCTTTTGGAGCGCCTGGCAGCGGGAAGGACCGCAGTTTTTCTGTCAGGGATTTTCCGGAGCAGGTACACGATGTGCTTCTGGATTACGGTGTGATAGAGAATCCCAATGAGACGGGGATTAACCGTGATTTATGGATTGATGAGTACGACTGGGTATACCGGCTTGAATTTACCGGCGGTACTTTTGCGGGAGCAGGGGGATCAGTCTATCTCAATCTGAAGGGAACAGATACCTTTGCTTCGGTCTATTTAAATGGAACGTTAGTTGGCACATGCTGCGATGCATTTCTGGATTACCGGTTTCCTGTAGAGGGAGTGAAGGCGGAAGAAAATGTGCTGCTTATCTGGTTTCGGTCTGCAAAGGAAAAAGTGAACGGGGTCAGGCTTCCGGAACGGTATGAGGGGCGTGTACCCACTATCTCCGCAGTGCGGGCATTCCGCTCTGGTTTTCATGAGTACTGCGGCCCGGTTCCGAGCCTGATCCGGTGCGGGATCTATGGTGATGTGACTCTGGCGCGGGAAGATCCTCTTCTGTTTGATGAGGTGACCGCGGACAGCAGGCTTTCTGAAGACGGGGAAACAGGTATGGTTGCGGTTACAGCCTCTTTTCTGGGGGCTTTGGAGAAGTACCGGGGAGAACTGCTGCGGGCCAGGATTCTTGATGGGGACGGCTGTGTGAGGGCGGAGGAAATACGGCCAATCACGAAGCGGTCAGAGACCGTGGAACTCATGGTACCGCATCCCAAACTCTGGTGGCCGAGGACAATGGGCGAACCGGCGGTATACCGGCTGGAGCTTACGTGCGGCAGCGGGGCGGTGGATTCGTGCGGCAGCGGAATGGCAGATTCGGTGGAAAAGGTGATCGGATTCCGCAGAATATCCATGGTGGGGGATATGGATTTCCAGATCAATGGAAAGCCGCTTAAGCTGTGGGGAGCCAATCTCGTCCACCCTGATACACGGAGCAACCGTTACCGCCCGGCGGTGATGGAACGGCTGTTTAATCTGGCGGAGCTGGGGAATTTTAATATTCTGCGGGTCTGGGGGGAGAGCGAACGTTATCCTGAGGCATTTTATGAGGAGTGTGATAGACGGGGGATACTTATCTGGCAGGATTTTTATCTCTGCTATTCGGCATACCCGGAGGAACCGGAGTTTCTGGAACTCTGCCGCAGAGAGGCAGAGCAGATGACGAGACGGCTGAAATCCCATCCGTCCATACTTCTCTGGTGCGGCGGTAATGAGACACTCTTATGGAGAGATTATGATAATCCCGGCGGTCCCTGTTTTGGTGAGGAGATCGTTTGCCGCGTACTTCCACAAGTATGTGCGGAACAGGACCCGGATCGGTACTACCATCCGTCTTCTCCGTGCGGCGGGGACTTTGCCAATGATCCTTCCGCGGGAGATACCCATGGCTACACCCATCTCTGGTTTGTGCCAGGGAGGGAATTCCCCGTCTTCTTAAGTGAAAACTGCCGGGTCTCTACACCATCCATGAAGTCCATGAGACGGATGATGAAGCCGGAAGAACTCTGGCCCCCCGGATATACGGGGTGTGTTAGCCGGAGGCAAAGGAAAGAGTGGCCGGAAAGCTGGGAGCTTCACAACACGAATCAGGGCGTTATAAAGCTTGGGCCTGTGGAACATTATTATGACGCGGAGACGGCAGAGGAACTGGTCTATCGGATCGGCGCCGCTCATGCGGAGTATATTCACGGGCAGGTATGCCGGTTTCGCAGGGGCTTCCGGGGAGATGAAGCGTCTTCCACCGGCACAGTCAGGAGGACGAACGGCCATATACTCTGGAAATTTAACAATAACAGCAATATTATCTCCTATGGAATTGTGGACTACTATCAGGAACCCTACTATCCCTATTACGAGCTGAAACGGTGTTACTCGCCATTTCTTGTGTCGTGTGAGCTGGGGGATCATGGGTACATCTGGGTGACGAATGATACGGGGTGCGCCGTAAGCGGACGTCTGGAAATATTTCTGTTTGACATAGTAAAGAATGAACGGCAGGCGGTATTTTATGAGAACTTTCAGGCGGAACCGGATGAATCGAAACCGGTCTGTACGATTGACCGATTCGGTCAGTTTAAAAAAACCAATCTGGTCTGTGCCGTCGCATATTCCGTGGAAGGCAAAATTCTGGGAATGTGTGCAGAGCCGTGTGAGATTGAACGAAGAATGGAGTACCCGGAACATACGGGGCTTCAGATCAAGCAGGAGGGAGATGACCTTGTCGTCACTGCGAGCCGGTTTGCCAGATGTGTAGAGCTGACCGGGGATGAGGACGGCGATGAATTTGGCTGGCTGTTTGAGGACAATTACTTCGATTTGCTCCCCGGAATGAAAAAAAGAATCCGGGTTCTGGGGCGCCATGAGAGGGGAACGGTGAAGGCGAAAGCCATCTATGATGACGATGAGGGGAAAACAGAATATCAATTACTCATGTCTTCTACCTCAAACGTTGGCTACAATAGGCTGATTGATAGCAGCCTGCCTGCTTCGGACATGCCTGACAGGCCTCTGCAAACAGAGTATTATATCCTCCCCTCCATAGCGGGACTATAGTTTTGGTACGATTACCGGACCAAAAACATACCTGCTCCATACCGTGAGATAAGTGCCTTTGTAACTGTGCAGTTAAAATAAAGTAAATAGCAAGCGAAAATTTTGGAGACTATTATTGTATCATTAGTTGGAAAAGAGAGGAGGCTAAGTGGAGATCACGAAAGAGTCAAGAGGGGTACAATTCCTCTCATGTCTAAAGATATGAATTTCCATGTACATTTTATGAAAAGAGAGATAGAGGAGCACAGGAAGACTCCGGTGAGATATGACTGTGATGTGGTCGTCTGCGGGGGCGGAACTGCAGGCTTTACGGCGGCGCTGGCAGCAGCCAGAAACGGAGCGGATACCATACTGGTGGAACGGTTTGGCCATGTAGGGGGAACTCTTGTGAATGGGGCCGGACCGCTGCACAGCTTTTTTAACCTGTATAAGGCCTATGCGGATGCGGCAAAGACTCAGGTGGTCCAGGGAATTCCGCAGGAAATTGTGACGCGCATGATGGAGGCATCGGGATCGCCGGGGCATCTGGAACAGGATAAGGGCGGGAACTACGATTCTGCTATTACGCTGATAGATTGGGAGATTTTTAAGGATGTCGCATTTACCATGCTGGAAGAGGCAGGTGTGAGGATTCTGCTTCATACGGTGATCGCAGACGTGATAAAAGACGGCGGGCGGCTGGAGGGGATTATCATCGAAGGGAAGTCCGGAAGAGAAGCCATACTTGCCCGCACCGTGATCGATTCCACCGGCGACGGCGATGTGGCGGCGCTGGCTGGAGCAGGATTTGTTAAAAAGCATGATACAACCTCAGTGGGAATGCCCTTTGGCATGACAAATGTGGATATGCCCCGGCTGGTGGAATTCTGCCGGGAGAGGGGCCTTGTCAACCAGCTGATTGAGGGGGATAAGGGGAGCGTGACCGACCATGTGATACGGCTTGGCTTTGAACTGAAAAAGGTGCCTGAATTTACGGAGTTTATGGAGCAGACAGGGATGTGGGGACCCCTTGGGTTTTCTCTTCATGAGGGAGAATTCACCTACATTAATTCGGCGGCGCTGCCCAGTGTGGATACCACCGACACGGAGGCTTATTCAAAGGCGGAGATCGCGCTCCGTCATCAGATTATGAAACTGGCGGCAATGCTGAAACAGTATATTCCAGGCTTTGAACACGCTTATGTGAGTTGGACGCCGGCCAGTATCGGCGTGAGACTTACGAGAATCGTGGAATGTGAGTATGACCTGTCCCTTGAGGAGATTGTATCCGGAAAACGGTTTGGGGATGAGGTGTATTTATATGGATTCCATGACTGCGCCCCAAGAATTACCATTCAGGGAGGCGGATATTACGGCGTTCCATACCGGGCGCTGCTTCCAAAGCATGTGGAGGGACTGCTGGTGGCGGGAAGATGCATTACCAGCACCTGGGAGGCACATATGTCCACGAGAAACACCGTGTCCTGTATGGCTCAGGGCCAGGCAGCAGGAACTGCGGCGGCGATGTGTGTAAAGGAAAATATCCTGCCGAGAGGTCTTAATGCGGAGAAACTGCGAAAAACGCTGAGGTCGCAGGGTGTATTTTTGGGTGATGCTTCATAAGAAAGGAGAACAGGGATGAAAATTAAATTACTGGAGCCTATAGGGGTTCCCGCGGAAACAATCGAGGAATATGCCCGGAAACTGACGGAGATGGGGCATGAGTTTGAGTGGTTTGACACCGTGGCGACAGATCCAAAGGAGCTGGCTGTTCGATCTGCAGGGAGTGATATTGTTATGATAGCCAATCATCCCTACCCGGAATCGGTGATTCTGTCTGATCAGGATTTAAAGATGATATCCGTGGCATTTACGGGAATTGACCATGTAGCAGCGGAGGCTTGCAGGGAAAAAGGAATCATGATCTGCAATGCGGCCGGTTATTCCAATCAGACCGTGGCAGAACTCGTTATCGGGCTGGCGGTGAGCGGACTTAGAAATATAAGGAAGGCGGATATCCAGCTTCGCAAAGGCGGGACAAGCGCGGGAATCGGCGGCCGGGAGATCTGCGGCAGAACGGTGGGAATCATCGGTCTGGGACGCATCGGCCTGATGACCGCAAAGCTGTTCCTGGCATTTGGGGCGAGAGTGATCGCCTATGGGAGAAGCCGTTCGGAAGAGGCGGAGAAGATGGGGATTACCTACTGCTCCCTGGAAGAGGTTCTGGCGGAGAGCGACATTGTGTCACTGCACCTTCCGCTCAATGGAGAAACCAGAGGCTTTCTGAATGCGGACCGCATCGCACTTATGAAAAGAGATGCCGTGTTTATCAATTGTGCCAGGGGTCCGATTGTGGATAATCAGGCACTGGCCGACGCACTGAATGAAGGGCGTCTTGGCTATGCGTGCATTGACGTCTACGATATGGAACCGCCGCTTCCGGAAGATTATCCTTTGCTGTCCGCAAAGAATACGCTGCTGACACCTCATCAGGCGTTTATTTCGGAAGAGTCCATGCTTCGGCGGGCGGAGATCGTGTTTGAAAATGTCTTTGCCTGGCTGGAGGGGAAGCCTCAGAATGTTTGTAAGATATAAATTTGCAGGATAATAAAGGGATTATAAAAATGCAGGCTGATGCAGATCGGCCAGATATGTATAATTTTCCGCATATTGACATCTCTTTCAACGTAGAGAGGATCTCTGCACAGATATATTTCTTATCCAGTTAAGCGCCAGAGCAGAAAAAATTCTAATTGACACGATGGAATAGATAGGTTTTCATTAAAAGTACAAAAGGCAGTCCACTCCACAGAGTGGCTTCCATGCGATTAGTTGCTATTAAAAAATAGTCACTTACCTTTGGAGGGAGGGTGACTATTTTTTTGTACCATTTTTTCTATACTATATTAAACGAGAATAGCAATGATAAGCATCGCTGCATTTATGATAATCATAAATTATTCATAAGCAGACATATTATAGAACCACCTCCTTTCGGAAATGGAAGCCACCCGGCAGATAAACGGCCCAATAAAATTATATCAGAGAAAAATTCTGACATAAGGAAAAAGTTGATATAATCCTGTAAAATGATATGGATCTCAATCGTAGCCCAATGTATATACAACTTAACATAGGCGTTACTAAAGACAATGATAGAAGATAGAATAAAAAAATCGAATGGTATAATACGCATTTATAACGTGGAGACAGCGGTCTATAGAAGCCCGCTGTCCTCACGTTTTTTATGTGAAAAATATCATACCACGGCTACCTTACAAAATGCAAGCATATATAAGCTTACAAAATTGTGACATGTGTGCAAAACAAAGCGGTTATGTTTGTACAAAAGGTAAAATAACATAATAAAACGACAAAAATAAAAAATAAATATTGCATATTGCATAAAAGTATAGTACCATGTAACTAACAAAGGAAATAAAATGTATGCATACAAAAATGACCGTATCATGAATGAAGTAAGAGGAGGGGCTTATGGAAAAATTAAAGGCAAAGGAGAAGGACAGGCGGATCAAGCGAAGCACGATTGAGGTGGCGGCCGAGTACCTGATTATAGCGATTCTGGCACTGGCGTTTATCGTTCCGTTTATCTGGCTGATTCTGAGTTCTTTTAAGACGAGTCAGGATTTATTCCGGACACCGCCGAAGTGGCTGCCTGAAACATGGACAATAGGGAACTATATCCAGGGATTTACCGGATTTCCATTTCTCAAGTATCTGGGAAATACGCTGTTTATCATTGTATTTAACGTGATCGGCGGACTGTTCTCCAACTCTCTTGTGGCCTATGGATTTTCCAGAATCAAATGGAAAGGAAGAAACGCGGTGTTCTATCTGGTGCTGATGACGATGGTTCTGCCGTTCCAGGTAACCATGATTCCGTTATTCCTGATGTTTCAAAAGCTGGGCTGGATCGGAACCTTTCTTCCGCTGATCGTTCCGTCGTTCTTTGGTAATGCCTTCTTTATCTTTCTGCTGCGGCAGTTTCTGGTCGGGGTACCGTATGATATCTCGGAATCCGCCAAGATAGACGGGGCAAGCGAATTTACTATTTTTTACCGGATTATTATCCCACTGGCGAAACCGGCGCTGACGACGGTGGCGATCTTTACCTTTATGAACTGCTGGAATGACTTTATCGGACCGCTGGTATTTTTGACGGATAACAAGCTGTATACCCTGTCCATTGGAATTCAACAGCTGATGAGCACGAACGACCCGAGGTGGCCTCTGGTTATTGCGGTTGGAGTGTCGATGACACTGCCGATGCTGGCGATTTTCTTTATCCTTCAGAAATACTTTATCGAGGGAATTTCATTTTCCGGTATCAAGGGGTAATACTGGATTTGATGCGTAAGGTTTGATGCATAAGGTTAGATGCGTGAGAGGTGACACGCAGATAGGAGTGAGATATGAACAGGAAAAAAACGAGGAGCAGATCGAAGGCGGACAGACGGAGTCTTCTGACGGGCCTGGCGTTTATCAGCCCGTGGATCGTGGGATTTTTATGCTTTACTTTATATCCGATCATTAATTCTTTGCGGTATTCGTTTACGAACTATTCCGCACTTAAGGCCCCCAGATTCGTAGGCCTCGATAATTATAAGACGCTGTTTACCAGTGATCCTCTGTTTATCAAGTCCATTATGAATACAGGGTATATGATGGTGGTGGGCCTTCCCATAATTATCATTGTAACATTTATCATTTCAGCAATTGTAAATGACCGGAGACTGAGAGGCGTTTCTTTTATCAGGACATTATTTTTCATGCCGACGCTGGTGCCGATGGTGGTGCTTTGCATTCTGTGGATCTGGCTCCTTAAGGACAATGGGGCGGTAAACCAGGGGCTGGCACTGATCGGGATCGACGGACCGGGCTGGCTGGCCAGTCCACGGTGGGCGAAGCCGGGCATGATTCTGATGAATTTATGGTGCTCCGGTAATCTGATCATTATATTCCTGGCCGGTCTGCAGGATGTACCGACGAGCCTTTATGAGGCAGTGGAGATTGATGGAGGCAATATCCTACATAAGTTCCGGTACATTACCATTCCTTTTATGAAGCCGATTATTGTGTACAATGTGGTCACTTATATGATCAAGCTGCTGCAGCAGTTCACAGAATCCTTCGTTATGACGAACGGAGGTCCCAATGATTCGACGACCTTCTTCGGATATTATCTGTATAACAATGCGTTCAAGTTTATGAAGATGGGGTATGCATCCGCGATGGCCTGGATCATGCTGGTGGCTGCGATGATTTTGACCTTTGTCATGCTGAAGGTAACCGGTTTTGGCAAAGAAGAGTCTTAACATATTTAATAAGAAGAAAGATAAATATAAGGAGAAAGCGAGGAAGTAAAATGGGAAGCGTAATAGAAACAAATGTGGTGTGTCAGATTGGACTGGTAGTCAATGATGTGGAGAAGACAGGGCAGGCCTTTGCAGATTTCTTTGGAATCGAGAGGCCGGAGGTTGCGGATTCCGGCCCCGATGAGATTGTAAAGGCGGAAGTCTGCGGGGAACGGTCCACGGCCTCCTGCAAGATGATGTTTTTCGATACGCCAACGGTACAAATTGAGCTTATTGAACCGGATGAGAAGCCCAGCGCTTGGCGGGATATTCTCAATGAAAAGGGGGAGGGACTTCATCACATCGCCTTCCAGGTAAAAGATGCCGAGGGCAAGATAAAGACTCTTGGTGAAAAAGGATTTCCGCTGATGCAAAAGGGCAATTACGGAAATGGTTCGGGAATGTACGCCTATATTGATGCAAGAAAAGATCTAAAACTGATTTTTGAGCTTCTGGAAAGCTTTTAAGAGAAGGAGATACGAGATGGGGAAGAGAAAAGGAATCATTAATCCAAAGACCTGCTGTCAGGTAGGACTGGTCGCCAGAGATATTGAAAAGACGGCGGCGCTGTACGCGGAAGTGTTCGGAGTCCCTATGCCTGAGATCAATTCGATGCCGCCGGTGGAAATAGCGCAGACGAAATTCAGGGGAATCGCTTCAGGCACGCAGGCCAGGCTATGCGGATTTGACATGGGCCAGCTGTTCCTGGAGATCATGGAACCGGATGAATGTGACAGCTCCTGGAAGGAAGCACTGGGGGATAAGGACGTGGTATTCCATCACGTGGGCTTTATGGTCGATGATCTGGAGGAAGCCGTCGCATTTTTCGAAGACAGGGGCTGCCCGGTCAGACACCATGGAAAATATCCGGGGGGCGAGTATCTGCTTCCGGAGTCCATGGAGAAGTATGGAATCCTGTTCAATTTAAAATATGAGCCGGAAGGCTGAAATGAATCATTAAAATAAGAAGGAGGAGCATTTCATGAGAAAAAGAGGAGCAGCACTGGTTCTTACAGCGGCAGTGGCGTGCAATCTGGCCGGATGCGGCGGTACAGCGGCCACAAAGAATGAAACCACAAAGAGTGATACCACAAAGAGCGAGACCACGAAGGAGGCCGGAGCACAGACGGAGGAGAGCAAATCGGAAGCAGCGCAGATGCCGGCGGAAGGAGAGGTTGTAATCAAATACTGGTATCCGTGGGGTGGAGATTCGGAGACCTGGGATCTGTGGCGTATCGAGGAATTTGAAAAGAACAATCCGGGCATAAAAGTAGAAGCTACGTATGTGCCGCCGGATGCGGGAATTACCAATGGAAAGCTGATGGCGGCCATCGCCTCCGGCAATGTACCGGACGTCATCTGTGCACCGAACCTTCTGACCTATCCTATGGCGGCCCAGGGCGCCTTCGAGGACGTGTCTGCGGCTATGGAGAAGCTTGGCCGATCCAGAGACGACTATCAGCCCAGCGTTCAGAGCCTGATGGATATCGATGGAGCATGGTACATCATGCCGATGGAGACGGACACGCAGATGCTTTTCATTAATAATGAAAAAGCGGCTGCGGCCGGCCTGGACGTGAGCAATCCGCCGAAGAGCATATCGGAACTGGATGAGTGGGCGGATAAGATGACGGTGAAGGAAGGCGACGACTATACGACAATGGGCTTTATCCCATGGATTGACGGCGCGGAGACCGACGTTTACAATCAGGCATGGTACTTTGGCGCTCAGATTTATGAGGATGGGAAGATCAACCTTACCGATCCGGACCTTGTCGAGATGATGAACTGGCAGAGAAAGTATGCAGAAAAATATAACCCGGAGAAGATTAAATCCTTCGCTTCCGGTTTTGGAGGCGCATTCTCGCCGGATCACGCGTTCTTTACGGGAAAAGTGGCCATGACGATGAATGGAAACTGGTTTAACAACGCGATTAAGCAGTATGTGCCGGATATGGACTATACGGTAGTGCCGATGGTAGTAAGCGACAGCCATCCGGAGCTGTACGGCGGTTCCGTTTTGGGCGTCAATACGTACTGCGTGCCTAAGGGGGCAAAGAACATCGATGCGGCTGCCCGGTTTGTCGATTACATTGCCAACGCATATATTGCGGATGACAACAACAAGACATGGTACAGCACACCTACCAGAAAAGACGTTATCGACGAGCTGACTCTGGTAAAGGAGAATGACGAACGCTATTCAGTTATCAAGAATATGGTCTTTAACGAGCACTCCAATACTCCGGCGCTGTGCAGCATTCGAAGCGTCATGGGCCAGGAACTGATCTCCGTCCGTGATAAGTGCCTTTATGAAGATAAGGACCCGGAGCCGCTGCTGGCGGATCTGCAGGGAAGAATGGAAAAGGAATTGCAGAACACGCAGTAGAGCAATGTTTAAATACGCTCTGGTGAAAAACGGGGCTGCTGCACTGAATCAGTGCGGCGGCCCGTTTGTACGCGGATGGAGGTAGAAGCGATGGAAGTATTGGTATCGGGGGCGCTTATGGGACTGGGCGCCGCGTTATGCAGAAAATTTTTAAGCGAGGGACACCGGGTTTTCGCAGGTGTGCTGCAGACAGAAGATTTGATGGAGCTGGAAGAACTGAAGGGCAATCCCCGGCTGATTCCCGTCTTGCTGGACGTTTCGGATAAAGACAGTATTGAGGCGGCGAGAGCGGCAGTCGGGAAATACACGGACCGTCTGGAAATCCTGATCAATGTGGCCGGAGTGCTCTTAAACAGGGAAGGAACCATTCTGACGGACCGCTATGAGGAGCTGGAGAAGACCTTTAAAGTAAATACCATAGGCCCTGTCTATATTTGCAGCCGCTTTTTCGACCTGCTGACGGAGAGCGGAGGAGGAACCGTGATTAATATTTCGTCTGAGGTGGTCTCGATTGACGGAGTGGGGCCAAAGTACGCCGCCTACTGTATGAGTAAGACGGCAATTGCACAGTATGGCTTTATACTGAAGCAGACGGTTGCTGCGCTGGGTATACCGACCCGCGTCTTTTCCGTTCACCCGGGGCGTATGAAGACGGCCATGGGGGCGGAGAACGGCCAGATTGAGGCGGCTGAGTCGGCCGAGGGAATATATCGTCTGGCGGTAGGGGAAGTGCTTGCGGATAACAGGGAAATCTATGTGGATTACCGTGGAACTGCTATGCTGCATCAGGCTGGAAGAAAGGAGTGACAGGATGGGATTTAAGGATGGATTTGTGTGGGGAGCGGCAACGGCTTCCTATCAGGTAGAGGGGGCTGTGACGGAAGGCGGCAGAGGTTTAACCGTATGGGATGAATTTGCCCGCATGCCGGGAAAGACATTTTCCGGGCACACGGGGGATGTGGCGGCGGACCACTATCACCGCTATGCGGAGGACGTGGCGATTATGAAGGCGCTTGGGTTAAAGGCCTACCGCTTCTCCGTGGCCTGGAGCAGGATTCTGCCGCAGGGATACGGGGCGGTGAATGAGGAAGGCCTCCGCTTTTATAAGAACCTGGTGGATGAACTCGTTAAGAATGGGATTGAGCCGTATGTGACACTGTTCCACTGGGATCTGCCATACGGGCTTTACCGGATCGGCGGTTGGCAGAACCCTGCGATCACAGATTATTTTGCAGAGTATGCGCGGATCGTGGCGGAGTATCTGGGCGATAAAGTGAAACACTATATTACGTTTAATGAGCCTCAGTGTTTTATAGGTCTCGGCCACGTGACCGGCGAGCATGCCCCGGGAAATATCATGTCCCGGAGAGCCGTTCTGGAGATGGCTCATCATGTGCTTCTTGCCCATGGAAAAGCCACAAAAGTATTGAGGAAAGTGGCTCCGCATGCTAAAATTGGGTATGCGCCGACGTGCAGCGCCCATTATCCGTATACGCAGAAACAGGAGGATGTGGAGGCTGCGAGAATGGCAACTTTCGATATATGTCCGGATCCGGATAATTTTATGTGGAATATTCCCTGGTGGAGCGATCCTGTTCTCTTCGGGAAATACCCAGAGGAAGGGGTTCGCCTGTACCGGGATATTATGCCGGAGATCGGGGCAAAGGACATGGAAGTGATCTCTGAGCCGATCGATTTCTACTGTCAGAATATCTATAACGGGAGCGCGGTACGCGCGGATGGAAACGGCGGATACCGCTATGTCCCGCGTGAGCCGGGATACGCCCGCACATCCATCGGATGGCCGGTGACGCCGGAGAGTCTGTACTGGGGTCCCAGGTTTTTATATGAGAGATATCAGAAGCCGTTTTATATCTCAGAAAATGGGATGGCGGCTCACGACAGTGTTTCGCTGGATGGAAAGGTCCATGATCCGAACCGGATCGATTTTCTGCAGCGGTATCTGCGCTGCTTAAAGAAAACGGCGGAGGAAGGGACTCCTGTTGAGGGATATTTTTTGTGGTCCCTGATGGATAATTATGAATGGTCAAAGGGTTACTCTGAGCGTTTTGGAATCGTTCATGTCGATTACAAAACACAGGTGAGGACTATCAAGGATTCCGGATACTGGTACAGAGACGTAATTGCCGGCAACGGTGTTCATTTGTGATAAAAGGTTACTGTGCACAGCGTGAACCGTAACGATAAAAGAGATTGTCAGAACCCAGGGGGTACGAAGATGAGGACAACACAGCAAGACATAGCAGATTATTTGAAAATATCCAGACTGACTGTTTCCAAGGCGTTAAATTATGCCTCGGGAGTCAGCGAGGAGACGCGGAACCTGATTTTGAGCACGGCAAAACAGCTCGGATACCGGCATATTTCTGAGAGACAGATGCAGGAGGCAGAAGTCCCTTCGGAACAGGAGGGAAATGTGACGATGTCGGATTTAAAACAGATTTGCCTTTTTTCAAACTTAAACTGTACAACGGACTCTTACTGGGCGCCTGTCATCAGCGGAATGGTCAGGACTCTGACGAAACGCGGCTATAATCTGAATCTGTGTTTTCTGGATCTGTCGGAGGATACGGATTTTGAGTTCCCGATTAACTTTAATCCCAGGACGGCCAGCGGAATCATTCAGCTGGGGAATTTTAAGAAACACCATATCCGCCGGATCAGGGAGTGCGGACTTCCGGTGGTGGCTGTGGATACGGTGGAAGACGCGTGGACGGAAGGGCTTTTCTCAGATGTTATCATGGGCGTAAACGAAGAGCCCATGAAGGTGCTGATCGGCCATCTGGCAGATCTGGGACATACGAGAATCGGTTATGCCGGAGCCATAAACGGCCAGCTGACGAATAAGGAGCGGTGGCAGGGCTACCGCCGGGGGCTGGCGGCCGCGGGGTTAAACGTGGGATCGGAGGACTGTTTTATCGGAGAGTTCCAGGAGATCGTACAGAAGATTGAGGCAGAGGAGCGGCTTTCGCATCTGAAGAATTTCCCTACGGCGGTGGTGTGTTTTAATGACGTGCTGGCCATTTCGTTGATGCGGTATTTCCGCGCAGCGGGGGTAAAGGTGCCGGAGATGGTGGCGGTGGCTGGTTTTGATAATCTGAGCGAATCGCTGGCCGCGGATTTGACTACGGTGAGTGTGAACCGGGAGGAGCTGGGGATGAGCGCTGCGGAGACGATCCTGTGGAGAATTGAGAATCCGGAACGCCCGTACCGGGTGATCCGGATATCGGGGGCGGAATTGATCGTTAGAAACAGCACCAGTGCAAAGCTGTACTAGAGCGTGGGGGAAAGAGAAAATAGAACTTATGGATAGAGTGAAAACAGGTATTTTAGGCTGCGGTGTGATCAGCAGTACCTACATAAAGAACATACAGGAGCTGTACCAGCCTCTGGAAATCGTGGCGTGTGCAGACGTGGATACCGGGAAGGCAGAGGCGCGTGCCAGAGAGTTCGGGATAGAAACGTGGTCCGATCCGGACCGTTTGCTTGAAAATAAGGACGTTTCCATGATTATCAATCTGACGCCGCCTAAGTTCCATTATGAATTAAACCGCCGGATTCTGATGGCGGGTAAGAATTTATTCTGCGAGAAGCCATTTGCCTTTACCTGGGAACAGGCGAGGGAGCTGACGAAGCTGGCAGAGGAGCGGGGAGTGCGGATCGGCGGTGCTCCGGATACGTTTTTAGGACTGGGGCTGCAGCGGACCAGACTGCTTCTGGAGCGGGGAGCCATAGGACGGCCGCTCTACTTAAACGCGGCGATGATGTCCTGCGGAGTGGAAACGTGGCATCCGGCGCCGGCTCAGTTTTACCAGGAAGGGGCCGGGCCGCTTTACGATATGGGACCATACTATATAACTGCTGTCGTGGCCTTGTTTGGACCTATTGCGGAGATCAGAGCCATGGCGGCAACCGGATTTGAGAAGCGGAAGATATACAGCCAGCCTTTGGCGGGCGAAGAGCTTACCGTTGAGACTCCCACTTATTATACGGCCCTTTTAAAGCTTACCGGCGGGCTGATTGCCAATCTGACCATCAGCTTCGATATCTGGAAATCTACTCTGCCGATGTTTGAAATATATGGAACAGAGGGGACGCTGTCTGCACCGGATCCCAATATGTCGTCGGGAATGCCGGAGGTCACCAGGAAAGAGACAGTGCTGACGGACCGTACGGCCGCAGCAGAGCCGTTAAACCGCAGTTTCCCGGATGAAGAGGAACTGAGACGGCTCTATCCCGAGACTGCGGAGTATATAAGAGGAGGCGGGGCGCTGGATTTAGCGATGGCCATAAATGAAAACAGGCCTGCAAGAGCCGGAATGGATTTGGTCTGCCACGTGTTGGAAGCTATAAACGGAATCATGGAAGCTGCGAAGAGCGGCGGGTGCTATTATATGAAGACAACCTGCGGGAGGCCGGAGCCTCTGATGGAGGGGGATTCTGCGGGAGAAGTCAGACAGAACAGAAAGAGAGAATAGAATATGAGGCTGGGATTAGCGTCGCCGCTGAAACATGAGACTCCAAAGGAGTGGGCGGCCAATATGAAAGCCATCGGCTGCGGCTGTGTAGTATTTCCCGTGGATTATATGGCGGGAGAGGCGGTTGTCGGTGCGTATGCCGAAGCCGCGGAGCAGGAAGGGCTTACAATCGCAGAGGTAGGGGCATGGTCCAATCCGCTGTCACCGGATGAAGATGTGCGGAGTGAGGCTTTCACCCGCTGTGTCCGGCAGCTTCAGCTGGCTGACCGGATTGGCGCGTCGTGCTGCGTCAATATAGCCGGAAGCGCGGGAAGCCGGTGGGATGGGGCTTACAAGGAGAATTTTACAGAGGCGCACTGGAAGAAGACGGTGCGTTCCATTCAGAATATTATTGATGAGGCAATGCCGGAGCGGACGTATTATACGCTGGAACCGATGCCCTGGATGGTACCAGCCGGTCCGGAGCAGTATCTGCGGCTGCTGGAGGATGTGAACCGGGAGTGGTTTGCCGTGCATATGGATCTGGCAAACTGGATCACAAGCCCGGATAAGTATTTTAACAATCATGAATTTATGGAGCAGTGCTTTGCGATGCTGGGAGACCGGATAAAAAGCTGCCATATTAAGGACGTATCCCTGCGGGAGGAATTTACGTTCCAGTTAAAGGAGACGGCCTGCGGAGACGGGACGCTGGATTTAAGGAATTATATCAGGCTGGCAGAACACGTCAATCCGGATATGCCGGTTATCATTGAGCACCTTAAAGGGGATGAGGAATACTTAGAAAGCCTGAAGTATGTCAAGTGTTTTGGTTCTGATATCCCATAGGAAATACCTATATAATACAATACAAAATCTATATTTCCCTATGCTTTCGATCTATGCTATGATTATGTTCATAAAATCAGAGCCGCCAAAGGCGAAAGGGGCAGCTGCCCTTTGCATATGGCCCAACCGGCAGGGAGATAGAAACATGAAAACAACAGATATATTTGCAAAGAAACCGGTGCTGTCCTTCGAGGTCTTTCCTCCGAAGAGAACCAATCCGGTCGAGACGATATACGAGACACTGGACAGTTTAAGAAAACTGAATCCGGATTTTATCAGCGTTACATACGGGGCGGGCGGCAGTGAAAACTGTAAGGCGACGACGGAGATTGCCTCCAGGATCAAGAATGAATACGGGATCGAGAGCGTGGCGCATTTGCCATGCATTGGCCTTAAGAGAGACGATGTAATCAGCCTGCTGGGCGGATTTAAGAGAGCAGGAATCGACAATATTCTCGCTCTGCGCGGGGATATCCCCGAGGGAGGCCGCCCGGACGGCGACTTCGAGCATGCCAGTGACCTGATCTCCTTTATAAAAGAACACGATGAGTTCAGGGAATTCAATGTGCTGGCGGCCTGCTATCCGGAAGGCCATACGGAATCGGAAAACATCCTGACTGATATCCGCAGCTTAAAGACCAAGGTGGACGCAGGCGCCGACCATTTGATTACACAGCTCTTCTTTGACAATGACTGTTTCTACCGGTTCCGGGAACGCGCTTCTCTGGCGGGAATTCACGTCCCGGTGGAGGCGGGGATCATGCCGGTTACCAACAAAAAGCAGATCGAGCGTATGGTATCTCTCTGCGGCGTAAGCCTGCCTTCAAAATTTACCGCAATGATGGAACGGTATGAGCATAATCCCGAGGCTATGCGTGACGCCGGTATCGCCTACGCGGTGGACCAGATCGTGGATCTGATTGCGCGTGGCGTCGACGGCATTCACCTTTATACCATGAACAATCCTTACGTTGCGGCAAAGATTCACGAGGCTGTCTGCCGCCTGCTGGCCGCATAAGTAATCTTACCGGCCGGCCTCCGGCAGAATGGTGAAGCCTTCTTCCAGAATCAGCTTCTTCAGTTCGCTGATATAGGAAAGTGAAATTGGGCTTAGAGGGAATTTATCGCTGCAAATATAGCCCACCCGCATCCATTCATCCGTTTGAAGCGGTACGGACACGATGTTGTCACCATTTAGATTGCTGTTTAGTATTCCGCTGCAGATCGTGTAGCCGTTCAGACCAATCAGCAGGTTAAACAGAGTCGCCCGGTCGCTTAAGTGAATGGTCTTCTTATGCGGGGCGGTGCTTAAGATCTCCTCTGAGAAATAAAAGGAATTATAGGTTCCCTGTTCAAATGCAAGAAACGGATAGTCCTCTAAGTCATCGAGAGTGACCGCCTCCCGTTTGGCGAGCGGATGGGCGGAACTGATAAACACGTGGGGAGCCGCCTCGAACAGGGGCACAAAGGCCAGATGATGCTCCTTCAGCAGCTTTTTCAGCACCTTTTCATTAAACTGGCTGAAGTAGAGAATCCCCACCTCACTTCGGAAATTTGCCACATCTTCTATGATCTCGTACGTTCGTGTTTCCCTTAATGTAAACTCATACTCATCCGTATCGATCCGGGAAATTAAGTTGACAAAGGCGTTGACCGCAAATGCATAGTGCTGCGTGGATACGGAGCAGAGCCGCTTCGCCGGCTTTCCATTTGTATAGCGCTGCTCTAAAAGCTGCGTCTGCTCAATGATCTGGCGCGCATACGATAAAAATTCCGTGCCTTCGGCTGTCAAGGATATCCCTTTCGCTGTCCGGTAGAAAAGTTCAATTCCAAATTCTGATTCCAGTTCTTTTAAAGCCGCGGAAAGGCTGGGCTGCGATATGTACATCTGCCTCGCCGCCTCCGTGATCGATCCGCATTCTACGATTTTTATGATGTATTTCAGCTGCTGAATCGTCATAGGACACCTCCCATAGTTTTTTTCTATAATATACTGTATTTTTACCAAAAGTGCAAATAGTAACGTAAAAATGAGCCTTTCGGGCGATTTTTCGACCCATCAAAACTGCAGAATCCGTCCGTCGGTCCCAAATTCCGACAAAAAATGACTCTGGAAAAAATTACCATTTTTGGAAATTACCAAAATATGGTATGATGAAATAAGGTTTTTAAATTCAGGAGGAGAAAAATTGAGAGGCTTACGATGGGATTATGACTTGCAGGAGAGAATTTATCAATTTATCGTGTACTTTGTTTCTGAAAATCTGTATTCTCCCACCATCCGCGAAATCTGTGACGGTGTGGGAAAAAACTCAACGGCTACGATCAGTCTTTATCTGGAGGAACTGGAGGATATCGGGAGGATTATTCTCGGCCATGGACCGCGGACGATTAAGCTGGTAGGATTTAAGGTCGTGGAGGAGTGTGAGCATTAAAACTGTATGAGAACTGAGGGGGGAGTCAAAAACCCGGGAGAGTATTTCAACTGATGGATTCAGCTGAAATGCTCTCCCGGGTTTTTGTATGGCAGTTATGTTGTTATTCTGCTGTTTCCAGATTGGCGTCGTTCTCAGCGCTGTCACCGGCATCCGCATCACTGGCCTGGGCTGCTTCCTGGCTGGCCTGGGCAGCCGCTTCCTCCGGGTCCAGATTCTCGCCCTGAGGTGTGATCGTTACACGGGCCTCGTTGCCGATTAAGTCCTTTACACAGATGGTCAGATTCTCCTTCTGCATATCGAACGTGACGAGTCCGGTGCTGCGGTCGATAGAGAGCGGAAGAATCTCCGGCGTGTCATCATCGTATGCGTATATGGTGTCATAATTCACTCCGGACTGGGTATCCTCCAGACGGAAGGAAAGAACGCCGTCCTCGATGATGGAATCCTTTATGCTTGGCGGAGTGTCGTCCAGGACATTGACCTGTTCGGAAAATATATTTTTCATGCCGTTAAAGGCTGTTAAACTCACTTTTACGGTTCCGTTGGAGCCGAGCGTCGCCGCGTAGGTCTTGGAGGCGGTTTTGGTGAGCTCCACTGCGTTGCCGTCCAGCGTCACAGTCAACTCCTTGATGGGAAGCAGTGATTTTATCTTTAATTCCATGGTCGTTGTCGTAAAATTGGTGGCCTCCCCGATGGTCAGATCGCCCTTCGGAGCCGCGGTGACGAGAATAAAGATAATGGAATTGACGACAATAAATGGAAGCACGTAAAACAGGAGGACCGTCATAAAGTCACTCCGTCCGGAATCGTGCCGGTTGGAGCCTCCTCTCCCTCGGTTCTGCCTGGAATTGTTGGTATATGGACTCATATTGATTAAGGTTCCTCCTCATGTTTTTTACGTTTCCTAGCATAACAGAAAAAAGCGTTTCTTACAAGATGATCTGTTAAATCGTAATAAATTGTGGTAATATATTAAGAAAGAGCTTAGAAGGAGATGCCATATGGTTGACGAGGCCGTTGCATTTGCGATGAAGGCCCATGAGGGGGCCTTCAGGAAAGGAACCAGAGTTCCTTATATCGTCCATCCGCTGGAGACGGCAGTGATCGTTTCCATGATGTCGGAGGACGAAGAACTGATTTGTGCGGCGCTTCTCCATGATGTAGTGGAGGATGCGGGAGTATCGGAGCAGCAGCTGGAGACCTTATTTGGTCCGCGGGTAGCGGCGCTCGTGATGGCGGAGACGGAGGACAAGACGAAGTCCTGGAAGGAACGCAAGGCGGCGACCCTTGATCATCTGGATACGGCTCCGAGGGAGAGCAAGATCCTGATTCTGGGGGATAAGTTAAGCAACCTGCGGTGCACGGCCAGAGATTATATGGTAATGGGCGAAGCAATCTGGGACAGGTTCAATGAAAAGAGGAAGTCGGAGCACGCCTGGTATTATAACGGAGTGGCGGAACGGATCAGGGAACTGGCCGGGTATCCGCTGTGTCAGGAGTATTTTGAACTGTGCCGGAAGGTGTTTGGAAGCTAGTGCCTCCGGGCGCGGATAATGAAAAATGGTATGGGACTGCCCTGAAACTGTGATATCAGGACGGCACCATACCATTTTTTTTCGGTGGAACCATTACAGCGTGTTCGCTCGATCTGCGACATTTTTGTTGAAATTAATCACCTGATGCTCATAGGTTGCGCCCATCAGCGGAGAGGTGATAATAAAATCCGCGGTCGCCCTGGTATTGGCGATGGGAATATCATAAACCTGAGCGATACGGAGCAGGGCCTTCACATCGGGGTCGTGGGGCTGTGCGGTCAATGGATCGGAGAAGAAGATGACCAGGTCAATTCTTCCCTCCACGATTTTTGCGCCGATCTGCTGGTCACCGCCTAAAGGACCGCTGTTGTAGCCCTTCACCGACAGGCCCGTCTGGTCTGTGATCATGCGCGCTGTGGTGCCGGTTCCGCATAAGGTGTGCTGGCTTAAGATGTCTTTATGTTCCTTGCACCACTCGATGAGGGAATGCTTTTCATTGTCATGGGCGATGAGAGCAATATTTTTCTGTTTCTCCAGTGTCAGTGTGATAAAATCTTCCTGTATCATAAGATTCCTCCTGTAAAATATAGATTCTGATGTCTTATCTGGTGGTATTTTCCTTTTTCAAACTCCCTTTTATCATAAATGATTTTTAAACAATTGAATAGTGTAAAATGGTAAAATTCTTTAAAAGAATGGAATTGTAAGGGGATATCAACCGGTATTGTAGGAAAGATTTAAGGAATTCAGGAGTTATTTGCCCGGAATCTATGCTATACTTAATATATCAAAATTGAAGATGCTTGCGGAGGTGGGAGAAATGAAGAGTATTAAATGGAAGATTCTGAGAAGAATCGGGGCGTTTGTTCTGGCAGCCGCGCTGGTGGCCGGTGGACAGCCCTTCTGTTCCTGTGCGGACGAGGCTGCGGCAGAAGAAGAGATCGGACCGGGAATCATCCCAAAGGTGAATCCGGAGGATTTGACGCTTCTGGTGGTGAACTACAGAGCCTATCAGGACAGCGTGGGCTGGAGTGAGGTTAAGGCCGACAACGACCCGCTGAAGGTTCAGACGGGAAGCTTTGCCAGCGCCATCCGCATGACGGTCTCCGGACAGCCGGAGGTCCTGAAGGGAACGCTGGCCTATCAGGTGAATATCATCGGCAAGGGCTGGCTTGACTGGGGAGAGAATGATGTGGAGATCGGAGCGGCTCCAGAACAGCTTCCGATTGAGGCGGTTGCCATGAAGTTTACCGACAGACTGGCTGAGTATTACGATATCTATTATTCCGTATGGGAAAATGGCGCATGGACCGAATGGGCCATGAACGGCGCAGCGGCGGGAGCGGAAGGCTCCGGTATCCGTGTGGAAGGCTTAAGGGCCGCGGCTGTGATCAAGGGGGCCGCTCCGCCGGAGATAAAACCGGAGGGAATCGATCCTGCGAAGCCCATGGTGGCCCTTACTTTTGACGACGGGCCAAGCACGCCTGTGACCACGAGGATCTTAAACAGCCTGGAAGCGAATGGAGGCCGGGCCACCTTTTTCATGGTGGGCAACCGTGTCCCCGGAACGCAGGCGGTGGTTCAGCGCATGAATGCCCTGGGCTGCGAGGTGGCAAACCATACATATGAACACAAGTACTTAACAAAGGTGGGGGACTCAGGAATCCGTTCTCAGGTAGGGCTGACGAATCAGAAGATCGCCGAGGCATGCGGCGTGACTCCGACTCTGGTAAGACCGCCGGGTGGCTTTTATAATCAGGCGTCACTGGACACACTGGGCTCCATGGGAATGGCGGCTATTATGTGGGACATCGATACGCTGGACTGGAAGACGAGAAACGCGCAGAACACGATCAATGTTGTATTGAATCAGGTAAAGGATGGGGATATTGTGCTGATGCATGATATTTACAGCACTTCGGCGGATGCCGCGGAGGTGATTATTCCGGAACTGGTGAACCGGGGATATCAGCTGGTGACAGTCAGTGAGATGGCCCAGTACCGGGGCGGAATTCAGGCCGGACACGTATATAATCGTTTCCGGCCCTGAGAATTTAGTCCTAGTACAGCATTCACTGGAACTTGCGCAACGCTGTACTAGCTTGGTATAATGCTCTGAAGTGAATACGTAATGGATAAGTCTTTTCTGGAATACGCTTTTTTAAAATTCTGGATAATCCGCTTTAATACCATCTCTCCGTTTTCATAGGTGGCTGTCGGAAGCAGCATAAGGTACTGGCTGACGCTGTACCGGCTGTAGATGTCGCCCCGGCGGAGAGAGGTGCGGATGGACTCACCCAGCTCATCCATGGCCCTCGTCTGTACGGAGGGCTTTAATAATTCTCCCTTTAAGTTGCTGATGGTGATCAGGCATAAGAAGATGGAGTCGCCGGTACGCTCGATGGCGCGGGTCTCCAGCTGATAGACATCCCGGAATACGGAAGGTTCACAGCAGAATGCGCCTTTTTCCTTGGCTCCTTCCATCAGTGTCTCCTGGATCGTGCTTAAATCCATGGTGATGCCGTGCTTCTTGTCGCTGATCAGCTTATAAAGCTCTTTAAACCGCGCGGACGGAGTGATGGCGAACTCATTATAAAACATGTCATTGACATGCTGATAATGTTCCATGGCCATATACTGATTGCCGCTCTGGTAGAGGGCGTAGATCAGATAGTAATGGGCATCCTCCTCATACTGGTCGATCGCGATGGCCTGCTGGCAGACGTCGATGATCGTCGGATAATCCTTCTGCTCATCAAGCAGCAGCAGTGTGCGGTGAATCAGGTTCTGATAGAGGGTATGGTAATACGTATGGATCGGTACGACCCAGGATTCCCACTCAGATTTTGGAAGAAAATTACCCTTATAGATGGCTACCGCCTCCAGACAGAGGGAGAGGCATTCCTCGCTGTTTATATCCGTCGCTTCGGAACGAAGGCATAAATCCTCAAAACGATCCGTGTCGGTGATGGTAGTCAGTTCTTTGGTCCAGCCGTAGGCCTTCCTGTTCTGAGTAATTAAGTCCTGAGGCGGAACTCCCAATGGCTCTAAAAGCTTCCTGACACGGAACATCAGGGTCTTCAAAGCGCCGGCCGGGTTATTGCTGGCCTCATCCTTCCAGAATAAATCGATCAGTTCCTCAACCGGGATGTTTCGGTCGCGGAAGGTAATTAAATACTCTAACAGGCTCCAGGGCTTTTTGGACTGATTGTTCCGGTCCATGATCGTCTGGCTGCCTATCGTTATGGAGAATTCCCCCAACATATTTACATATATGATTTCATTCTTGTTATTCATGAGTATCTCACACTCCCATTTTCTAATATTAGTATAAAGAATAAAAGGAAAAATGTCCAGTACTGCTTGTGAAACATTTTAAATATGAAGGGTGGGAGCGGAAAAAAGATTGAGATTTCACCAGAAATCATATATACTGTAGGAAAAAATACATAAAACCGAAGGAATGTGACAGTATGAAGAAAAAACGTATTGCATCGGTCCTCCTACTGCTGGCCGTGGTGCTGGCGGCGGTAGCGGGAATAAAAACTTATGTGGATTACCAGGTGCGGGCTGCGGCTGAGCGTGAGTATGAGAGTCTTGCGGAAATGGCCAGAGAGACAGAAGCACCGACCGAGATTTCGACCGAGGCCGAGACGGAAGAGACAGAGGCGCCTTACGTGTCGCCCATCCAGTTTGACGAACTGCGAAAGATCAATCCGGACATCGTAGGTTGGCTTAAAGTCGAGGGGACTGAGATCGATTACCCTATCGTCCAGACCGGAAATAACGAAACTTACTTAAATACGGACTTCGAGGGCAAAAAAAGTGTGGCCGGAGCCATATATCTTGATTATGAGAGTGAACCTGATTTTTCCGGCAGGCATAATATAATTTATGGGCACAATATGAAAAATGGAAGCATGTTCAAAGACATCGTAAAGTATAAGGACGAGGAATATTTCAAGGAACATCAGGATATCACCGTCTATACTCCGGAGCGCGAATACCATTTACGCCCCATGTCTGTGCTTTACACGGAACCGACCGGCATGAGACGGAAGACGAAGTTTGCCACGGAGGAGAGTTTCCAGGCGTATGTGGAAGAGATGACGAAGGGCTGTGATTTTGCACAGATCCCGGAGAAACCGCTGGAGCAGCTCTGGTCCTTCATCACCTGCAGTTATGAATTTAACGACGCCAGAACGATTCTGTACGCATATGAGGCCGCGGAAGAATAGTCTCAGCGGCGGTCTGTAAAATTATAACAGTTCAGACGTGGATCGAAATAAGAGAAACTTAATTGAAAAATGGGAACATGTGTGCTATAGTACATTCTGATTCTGGAAAATCAGTTAGCAGTACTCGTATTGAAAAGAGGAGATAAAAATATGGGCAAGTATTTTGGAACTGACGGTTTCCGAGGGGAAGCCAACGTAACGCTGACAGTAGAAGATGCTTTTAAGGTAGGACGGTTTCTGGGCTGGTACTACGGACAGAGGAAGAAGAGCGATGTATGCAGGATCGTCATCGGAAAAGACACGAGAAGAAGCAGCTACATGTTCGAGTATTCCCTGGTGGCGGGATTAACCGCATCCGGAGCGGATGCCTATCTGCTTCACGTAACGACGACTCCCAGTGTGTCTTATGTGGTCCGCACAGAGGATTTCGACTGCGGCATCATGATCTCAGCAAGCCATAATCCTTATTACGACAATGGAATTAAGGTAATTAATGGAAACGGAGAGAAGCTGGAAGAGAGCGTAATCGTTGAGATCGAGAAATATCTGGATGGGGAGACTCCTGAGGTTCCGCTGGCTAAACGGGATAAGATTGGAAGAACCGTTGATTTTGCCGCCGGCAGAAACCGCTATATCGGATACTTAATTTCCATTGCTACCCGTTCTTTTAAGAATAAGAAGGTGGCGTTAGACTGTGCCAACGGCAGCGCTTCTGCTATTGCCAAGAACGTGTTCGACGCTCTGGGAGCGGAGACTCATGTAATCAGCAACAGTCCCGACGGCCTGAATATCAATACAAACTGTGGTTCTACCCATATTGAGGTACTGCAGGAGTTCGTGAAGGAGATCGGAGCCGATGTGGGATTTGCCTACGACGGCGATGCGGACCGCTGTATCGCGGTAGATGAGAACGGAAATGTCGTGGATGGCGATGTGATCATGTTCGTCTGCGGCAAGTACATGAAGGAGCAGGGCGCGTTAAAGAATAACAAGGTGGTTACCACCATCATGTCCAACTTCGGCCTATACAAGGCGCTGGACCGCGAGGGAATCGGCTATGAAAAGACGGCGGTCGGTGACAAGTATGTTTACGAGAACATGGTAACTTATGGAAACTGTCTGGGCGGCGAGCAGTCCGGCCATATCATATTCAGCAAGCATGCCACCACGGGCGACGGCATCTTAACGTCCTTAAAAGTGATGGAAGTCATGCTGGAGAAGAAGGAGAGCCTGGCGAAGCTGGCTTCTGAGATTGAGATTTATCCGCAGGTGCTTAAAAATGTCCGCGTGAAGGATAAAGCAGCGGCTCAGGACGACTCCGTGGTGAAGGCAGAAGTTTCCAGGGTGACGGAAGCTCTCGGAGACAGCGGAAGAATCCTGCTTCGCCAGTCCGGCACGGAGCCGGTAGTCCGTGTCATGGTCGAGGCGGCCGATTTGGAGACGTGTGAGAAGCACGTGGATCAGGTGATCGAAGTGATGAAACAGCAGGGGCACATCCTGTAAGCGCATGTGACCGGAGGGGCGGTGCCCCGGAGGCCCGCGGCCCGGGGGAGAGGAAGAAAAAGTTTGTTCCTCTCTTCCGGGCCGCGGGCTTTCTGTTTTTCCGGGAAGTGGCCTGATTTTAACAGATTTTAGCCGAGAACTCCCCTGTCCTCTTAGGCGGTGGGGTGAATCGGCTTCGGTTGTAAGGTGTGGTTACGTTCTTTGTAACTATATCGCAACAGCCGATAAACAAAGCTTGAATAGAACGGATAAAAAAGGTATTATATAATGGAGTTGGACAATAATGCGCACTCAGTATTCTTGCGGCATTATCACCCGGTTCTTGTTGTAAAATAGCGGAGAAAAGTCTTTGATATTGTTTACGAAAGAACAAAATCCATTTTTGAGTATATTGCTCCTAAATATCATAACACATTGATGGAATGGAATCATGACCATGACCATGTGCATGTGCTTGTGCTTTTACGGGCACATCCTAAATCTGAAATCAGCAAATTTATCAATGCCTGTAAAAGTACATGCGGCAGGCTGATTAAGAAAGTGTTTCCGAGCATAAAGACAAAGCAGTGGAAAGAGTATTTCCGGAGCCAGAGTTTTTGCCTTATTACAGCAGGCGGTGTACCGCTTTCTGTCATAAAGCAATCCATAGAATCGCAGGGAGGTAAGCAGAGCCGGCAGATAACCAATGCTTACGATGCCGTTGTGGTGGAAAATCTTAACATGAAAGAAATGTATGAGGCATTACGGTTTGGAAAATCTGTTCACGATGATGGCTGGGGATGTTTATCCGGTTCCTGCAGTACAAGCTGACAGAAGCAGGAAAACAGCTTGTAAAAGTAGATAAATGGTTTCCGTCAAGCAAAACCTGTTGTGTGTGTGGAAAGAAAAAAGATGAACTTGCCTTGTCAGAACGAGTGTATCTATGCGAGTGCGGGAACATCATGGACAGAGACCAGAATGCAGCAATAAACATAAGGCAGGAGGGACTAAGAGTGTTAGGCATAGCCTGAAACCTTATAGCAACCGTGGGACACACGGGGATAGCTTGTTGATACTGTCGGGATTACCCGGCTTGAACAGGAAGCCCCCACTTCAAGAGAAAATCATCCAGTGAATGATTTTCTCTAAGTGGTGGGAGTATGTCACATTGTAAACGGGCTCAATTCATGATATGATAGGTAGTGCTATGAAGGATGCAAATGTTGAATGCATATGGAGAAAGGCCATTGTTTATGGATAATAAAGACTTTTTAAATTTAGGAGATCAAATCAGGGATTCTGTGCAGGATGCCATAGATTCCATGGATTTTAAACAATTGAACAGAACGATTTCGGACACGGTGAATTTCGCGCTCGATGAGGCCAGAAGCCAGATGCGGGGAGGGATGGACGCAGCCCGAAGGATGGATACCGGCAACAACGGACGAAAAGGACAGGGCACAGGGCCGGATACAAACGCAGGCGCTTATGATACGGCCGCAGCTGCGGACGCAGGAAGATATGCGGGGAGAGACTGCGGCAGCTGGACGGGATCGGCAGCCGGCAGCGGCCGTACCGGGGAAAGAAGGCGGACCGGCTATGAGAGCCGCCGCTACACCACGGAGAGAACCACCACACGCGCGGAAAGTCCGGGGTACCGCGCCTTTCAGACCAGCGAGACGGCAGGAGAAGACCAGAGGGCATACCGCGTTAGAAAAATGGCTCCCAGCCCGGTTGCCATAAAACTGAATCAACCCGGGCGCATTTCCGGGATTCTGTTTACTGTGTTCGGCGGAATCGGGCTGGGCGTGGTTGGAATCCTGTTTCTCGTGACATGGATTCTCGCCCTCGTGGTAAAACCATTTTGGGGAGCTATTCTGGGATCGTCAGGACTTCTTCTGGTGCTGGGCTGTGTCTTCGGCACCATGCTGGGGACCGGCATCTCAACGAGAGGCCGTTTAAAACGGGCCGGCCTCTATTTAAAGCAGGCGGGCAGCAGGATGTTCTGCGATATCGAGGAGCTGGCGCGCAGCATTGGGAAGTCAAAAAGATTCGTTGTCCGTGATTTACAGAAGATGATTGAAAAGGGGATTCTGCCGGAGGCCCATATCGATGAGCAGAAGACCTGTCTGATGTTAAACGAAGAGACGTACAAACAGTATTTAAGCGCCCAGCAGTCCTTAAAACAGAGGGAGAAGGAGATGGCTCTTCTGGCTGAATCGGAAAAGAAGCAGAAGAAGAGTACAGCGGCTCCTGAAGGAAAGAAAAAGGCAGAGGAAGATGAAAAACAACTTCCGGAGGGCTTAAGAGAGATGATGGCCCAGGGCCATGAGTATTTAAGAATTCTGCGGGAAGCCAACGATGCGATTCCGGGAGAGGCGATATCCGGGAAGATTTCCAGGCTGGAGAATGTCATCAGAAGAATCTTCGAGACAGTGGAGCGTCAGCCGGACCAGATGGAGGAGATGGAGCGTTTTATGGAGTATTATCTCCCAACCACGGTGAAGCTGGTAACTGCGTACCGCGATTTCGACAGAATTGAGATAGAGGGCGACAACATCGTCTCGGCGAAGCATGAGATTGAGGAGACTCTGGATACGATCAATACGGCGTTTGAGCGCCTTCTGGATGATTTATACCAGGACGCGGCGATTGACATCACCACTGACGCCTCCGTGCTTCAGACGATGCTGAAAAAAGATGGATTCGCAGAAAGCGATTTTAGTAAAAGCGACTTAACAGGAGGGAAGAATCATGAGTAAAGACATCGAAACGATGATAAACGAGGCGCCGGTGCTGACCCTGGACCCATTCAGCACATCGGAGCTTCCGGCGGAGAGCAGCCAGGCGGTGCCTGCGGAGATGAAGGAAGAGAGCTTGACAGAGTCCATTCCCGAGGCGGAGCTGACACCGGAGGAGCGAAAGATGATCGACAGTTTCGCGGCGAGAATTGATTTGACGGATTCCAACCTCGTGCTTCAGTACGGAGCGGGAGCCCAGAAAAAGATCGCCGATTTCTCTGAGGCGGCGCTGGATAACGTTAAGACAAAGGATTTGGGCGAGATCGGCCAGATGTTAAGCAGCGTGGTGACGGAGCTTAAAAGCTTCGAGGCGGAGGACGAGGATAAGGGCTTCTTCGGCTTTTTTAAGAAGAGCTCAAACAAGCTGGAAAGCATGAAGGCAAAATACAACAAGGCTGAGATCAATGTGAATCAGATCTGCAAGATTCTTGAGAACCATCAGATTCAGCTTTTAAAGGATATTGCGCTGCTGGACAAGATGTACGACTTAAACACGACTTACTTTAAAGAACTGAGCATGTACATTCTGGCGGGCAAGAAGAAACTGAATGAGGTTCGCGGAAGCGAGCTGCCGGCTCTCATGGACAAGGCTCATAAGACCGGCCTTCCGGAGGATGCGCAGGCGGTCAACGATATGGCGTCTCTCTGCAACCGGTTTGAGAAGAAGATCCATGATCTGGAGCTGACACGTATGATCTCCATTCAGATGGCTCCTCAGATCCGTCTGGTGCAGAATAATGATACACTGATGTCGGAGAAGATCCAGTCGACCATCGTCAATACGATCCCGCTCTGGAAGAGCCAGATGGTTCTGGCTATCGGAATCAACCATTCCGAACAGGCAGCCAGAGCCCAGAGAGAAGTCACCGACATGACGAATGAGCTGCTGAGAAAGAACGCGGAGGTCTTAAAGACGGCTACCATCGAGACGGCCAAGGAGTCGGAACGCGGAATCGTGGATATGGAGACCCTTAAGATTACCAATGAATCCCTGATCACCACGCTGGACGAAGTGGTCCGTATACAGACGGAAGGCCGCCAGAAGAGGAGAGAGGCGGAGACGGAGCTGGCCCGTATGGAAGGCGAGTTAAAGCAGAAGCTTCTGCAGCTGAGCAATTAAACTTAACGAAGATTTTTGTTGTAACTCATTTCTGAACGTGCTATAATAGTATAACACTTTACCTCGGCAAATTCCGGGAGGGTGATTCTTATAGTAAAGGAATGATGAAGATGGGGTTAGACCTGTAAAAACCACGTTGTTCATTGTCAAGAAGTATAGCGTGATTTATCGACTCCAAAGCCCTGGATGAAGATAAAAGGGAATGAATCGAATAAAAATTATAATTTGGAGGAGAAAGACATGTTAAACTATCAGAGATATAAGCGGGTACCAGTAATCAATTATCCGGAGAGACAATGGCCGTACAAAGAGATTGAAAAAGCACCGATCTGGTGCAGCGTTGACTTAAGAGATGGAAACCAGGCGCTCATTGAGCCCATGGTTGTGGAAGAGAAGATTGAGATGTTCAACCTTCTTGTGAAGCTTGGTTTTAAGGAGATTGAGATCGGATTTCCGGCCGCTTCCCAGATTGAGTTTGATTTCTTAAGACAGCTCGTAGAAAGGAAACTGATTCCTGATGATGTGGTAGTCCAGGTTCTGGTTCAGTGCCGTGAGCATCTGATTAAAAGGACATTTGAGGCTATTCAGGGAATTAAGAAGGCGATTGTACATATTTATAACTCCACCTCTACTCTGCAGAGGGATGTGGTATTTCACAAGAGCAAAGAGGAGATCAAGGACATTGCCGTAGAAGGCACAGAGATGGTAAAGAAGTACATGGACGGGTTTGACGGGGAAGTGATCCTCGAATATTCACCGGAAAGCTTTACCGGAACGGAACTTGATTTCGCGCTTGATATCTGTACGGCAGTACAGGATACATGGGGAGCGACTCCCGAGAAGAAGATCATTATCAATCTTCCTTCGACCGTGGAGATGACGACTCCTAACGTTTACGCAGACCAGATTGAGTGGATGGACCGTCACTTCAAGAACCGTGACAGCATCATTTTAAGTGTTCATCCCCATAACGACCGCGGTACCGGTATCGCGGCCACGGAGCTTGCGCTCCTGGCAGGCGCTGACAGGGTGGAGGGAACTCTGCTCGGCAACGGCGAACGGACCGGCAACGTGGATATTCTGACCGTGGCATATAATATGTTCTCCCAGGGCATCAATCCGGAGTTAAATCTGGAGAATATCCGCGAGATCGTGGACGTATGTGAGCGGTGCACCAAGATGGAGGTCGAACCGAGACATCCGTACGCAGGAAAGCTCGTCTTTACCGCGTTCTCCGGTTCCCATCAGGATGCCATCAACAAGGGCATGCAGGCCATGCACGAGAGAAACCAGGAACACTGGGAGGTTCCGTACCTTCCGATCGATCCGGCGGATATCGGCAGACAGTACGAACCAATCGTGCGCATCAACAGCCAGTCCGGCAAGGGCGGCGTGGCGTTCGTCATGGATACATTCTATGGTTTCAGGCTTCCGAAGGGAATGCACAAGGAATTTGCCGATGTCATTCAGGCAATTTCTGAGAAGCAGGGTGAGGTTGCACCTGAGCAGATCATGGATGAGTTCAAGAGAAACTACAGCGAGCGCAAGGAACCGATCCATTTCCGTAAGTGCCAGATTACAGAGGCCGAGGATGATACCGAGTTCTCAACACTTGCCAAGGTCCGTTATACCGACCACGGCGTGGAGAAGGTCTTTGAAGGCGTCGGAAATGGTCCTATCGATGCGGTACAGAAGGGACTTGAGAAAGAGCTGGGAATTGAAATCCGGGTACTGGATTACAACGAGCACGCACTTACTTCCGGTTCAGGAGCACAGGCGGCTTCCTATATCCACCTGCTGGATGTGAAGTCCGGACGCGCCACATACGGCGTGGGTATCAGCTCCAACATCACCAGAGCCTCAATCAGAGGTATCTTTAGTGCGGTGAACCGTCTGTTTTATTAAAAAGAAACGAAATAGCAGCAGGGTTGCTGCAGAATGGCTGAGTGATCAGTTGTTTTGCAGTAGCCCTGCGAGACTTTAAGAGTAAGCGATAGCCGTCGCTTCGCAGACGCACATCTGACGCGGATATCAGGCACTATTACTGAGTTATTTATGCAATGCTGTACTAGCCGGATTTAGCGCGCAGTTCGCTATGGGTCGGATATGCATGGAGCGCAGAGCTGCCCTTATAATCCAGGTCAGGAGTCACCAGGAGAAGCTTTGATTCGTACTCCATCCATTCATGCAGAGGAGAAGGAACCAGAATATCGGAAAATTTGCTTCCATCCTCCGTAACCAGTGTGATCCACACGATTGTGCTGGCCTTTGACCGGAAGTAACGTTCTTCTTTTTTCCAGACACAGATGGCATTCTGTACGTACAGCATGTTCTTCAGAAGCCGGCATTTTTGCAGATATGCATTACAGCAATACAGGCCATAAAAGATCGATATAGAAAGGTTGCCAAATATGTAGGGAGATACGGCAGGTGCGGTACTGCCCGCCATGATTAAAGAATTTATCAAAAGAAAGGCTGCAAAAGCCCAGTACAATCCCATGACATATCTGTGTTTCAGTATTTGTTCTTCCATCCTGCATATATGATAATATTCATTTCGATGGATAGGTCTCCACATATCACTTACCCCCAAGAATGGGAATCATATCAACAGTATTCTTTCGCATAATAAGGTCTCCTTAATAGTTAATAAGTTTATTATGCAATAAAATGGCTAATAATGGAAGCATTAATGTTATTACAGATGGAAAATGCAGCAAATGATAAAACTTTTGGAATTGAAGTAAAGCTGGCAGGTCCGAAGGTAAAACAGCACAGTTGCTGTTGGCTGACGGAAAAGTAGAGGCTGTATATTTCCTAAAGGGAGATGCTTATGGGGGGATAGCGGGCAGAAAAATCACAGTGTCTGTTTATCTGGCTAACAGAGTGAAGTTTGATTATCAGAGAGATGATAAAAACCAGAAGCAAGGCGGATATTAAAACTGAGGATCAGAGTACCGGAGAATTGGAATGAAATATAATGCAGAGACTGCGGCAGCCTGTTAGGAAAGGCGCCGCAGTCTTGCTGTTATTGCTCTGGAATATGATCCAAGGTGTATGTTTGTTTACTTTAACGGATACTCTGTACCGTTGACTGAAATGGACTGTATCTCGGATACCAGGATAATCCGGCCGAATTCACCGGCTATTGCAAGCTTTCCGCTGGGATTTCTCTGCCCGTATGTGGTGGTGACAAGCGGTCCGGTCATAGGATCTTCTCCGATGACAACGCCGCCGCCTCCGGTTATTGTACCGCCTTCGCCGGAGTCGAAGGACATGGGCGTGATTAAATCTTCCTGTGATCCGTCCTTAAAGGTAAGGCTGATGGAAGGCGTGGGAAGCCCACCGGAGGCAGCGCCTTCACTTCCAATTACCAGGAAGCCTAAGGGGGAGATCTGGAGCGTCTCAATCGTCAGACTGTTGTCGATGGCCTGATTGATGGTAAGCTCTGCAGCGGCCGCTGAGCCTTTGATATCCGATTCCAGAGTCAGGTTTCCCAGACTTTCGGACAGGGAGACTTTGATATTCCAACCGGTACAGTCGGTCAGGGAATCCAGCTGAATGTGGTAATAATGCTGGCTTTTCGATGAAAATTCCGTCAGTTCCGTGCAGGTAAAGGCCATGGTTTGTTCCTCCTGCTCAGAACCGGAGACGGGAGGCTGAAGCTCTACCTGGAACAGATTGAAAGGATCTGTTTTTTCGATGTCTTTGTCGGCCTTGCCGGATACGGTCTTCAGCGATACAATAAGGTTGATCTTGTAGCCGTCTGTCAGCATGCTGTCCAGCGCCATTTGCCGGGTGCCGTCCGTGACGGTGATTTCAGGTGTCAGAATATCCTGTCTGGCATTGTCAACCGTGTCTCCGTAGATGGAGCGGAAATACTCGAATCCTCCTGCCATGGCAAACGCAGTCGTTGCAAACAGGCAGAAGACAGCGGCGATCGCCGCAATTTTCCATGCCTTCTTTTTCATATTTACTCTTTTCCCGGCCGGTGCGGCCGTTTTCTGTTCTGGATGCAGCTTCTGAAATACGATATCTTCTATTCGCTGCTCCGAGGGGTGTAAGTCTGTCATATTGGTCACTTCCAGGTCTTCCATATATTGCGGGTTCATCCGGGAACATAAATCACTGATTTTTATCTTTTTATTCATATTGATATCCCCTTTCTTCAAAGATCCCTTTTATCCGTTTGCGGCACCGGTGCAGCTTTGTGCGGATTGTCGACTGGTTCATGGCCAGCCGTCTGCCGATGGCCTCGATGCGCTCACCCAGAAAGTAAAAACGGATAAAGATTTCCCTGTCTGGCTCGCCGAAGGCCTCCACTGCCGAATTGATAATCTGTGTCTGTTCCCGTTTGATGGCCAGTTCATCGGGATTTTCCCCGGCCTGCAATGTGATGATGTCATCGTCGAAGGGAAGGGCAGCTTCTCCGCGCTTTCGCAGTCTGCTGATCGCTGTATTGCGGGCGGCCTGAGCCAGATAGGGGCGCAGCGGCCTGTCCTCCATGAGGCCGGCCGCGTGGTTCCAGACAGACAGAAACACGTCGGCAGACAGTTCTTCCACATCCTCCACGCTCAGAATCCCCTGGGAAATGTTGCAGACAATAGCCGCTACATAGCCGGAATACTGCTTCATTAAGTCCCGGAGGCCGTCCTCCTCCCTGCGCTTTAGCTTTTGGATGATTTCGTAGTCATTCATGATATCCTCCTTTTTATGTATCTCACCTATCAGTACGCAGTCTGTCAGAAAATGTTTCAGTTTATTCAAATTTTTTATTTCCGCGCAAGGCAGAAACGCAGAGACCGCGGCAGCCTTCCGAGAAAGGTGCCGCGGTCTCCAAATGGGTTAGCTGATCCAGGGCCTGTTTGATAATTCATTTCTGCCATCTGCACGCCCCATTTTGCGGTATATTTACCCCTCATTCGGTCAACGTAGCCCACTACGCGTCCCTTATTCGGGGCAAATCTCCCACAAAATGTGACGCACATCTGACAGAAAGCAATTTTCAAACA
This sequence comes from Hungatella hominis, assembly GCF_014288005.1. Classification (NCBI taxonomy): domain Bacteria; kingdom Bacillati; phylum Bacillota; class Clostridia; order Lachnospirales; family Lachnospiraceae; genus Hungatella; species Hungatella hominis. The sequence continues at coordinate 526,604 of NZ_JACOPB010000002.1, read as the reverse complement.
TGCCCTATAGCGGATAGATGTTCAGCCGTTTTATTTTGCCGTTCTCATCCGTCTCGGATAAGAAGGCGGTAACCGGTACGACGTGATCGTGGTAGGTAATAAAGTACCATACGGTATTATCCCCCACGTATTTTACACTGTGAATGGGAAATGGTCCCCCGTTGAATCCGAATTTGTGGTGGAACATCATTTCCACGGCCATCCTTCCTTCCAGGTGGATGGTGTCCATGCCGGCCTTTATAACGGACGAATCGTGAAGAACACCGTACTCATTAAACAGATCGGCCAGTGCCACTTCATCGCCCTTTTTCATGCATTCAATATACTGCTCTAAGATTGTCATCGCTTTATCCTCCTTATTTAAATCTGCTCTGAACGAAGCAGGGCGTCAATGCCGCCATCAACGAACAGAATGACTCCGTTGATGCCGCTTGCCAGCGGAGAAGCCAGGAACACAATTCCATTGGCGATCTCCTGGGCGTCCAGGAATTCCCTGCGCCCGTAGCGGGTCGGTATCGGGATTAATAAGGCGGCTTCCATCTGGGCGTCTGTCATACCCTGGGTCATCGGTGTCGTCGTGTTGCCGGGGGCCACAGAGTTGATTCTCAGTCCGTCTACGGCCCAGGAAGGAGAAATCCGGCGGACCCAGCGGGCGAGTGCGTGTTTGGAGGAGCTGTAGCAGGACGGTGTCTGATTCCTGGGGATATCGTCCGCCAGTTCCAGAATTCGGTCTTCATCCATGACATTGGAAAGCATATCAACCCAGTCCATACGCACTGTCATGTTGGTGATGGAGTTGGAGGAGGTGATGACACAGTTGCCGCGTTTCTTCTTAAGTAATGGTCTTAAGCCTTCCGCCAACTGAATGCTGGCAAAGAAGTTCAGGGCAAATATCATCTTGGGCGGCGCGGTCGGGCCGACGCCTGCATTACAGATCAGAACGTCGATTCCATCGGGATACTTCTCAAAGACCGCCTCGATGGCGCCCTGGCGTCCCTCCTTCGTGGACAGATCGGCCAGGTAGTCTCCGCCCTTATAATCAATGTTAAATACCTCATGGCCCTGATCCAGTAATGTCTTTCGTACCGCTGCTCCGATTCCGGTTGTTCCGCCGGTAATTACATATGTACTCACTGTTCTTACCTCTCTTTCTCCCATCTGTTTCATGGTGACACCTAAATAATAGTAATTATTATTAACTTATGAAAATAGCATATCATGTCATGAATTGATTGTCAATTAAAATAAATATTTTACAATCTACGGTTAAAAAAAGGACAAATAGGTATTGTTGTTGCACAAAAATGGTGGTAAACTGGGACTATAAAAAATCCTGCATAAGAAAAGCGGGGAAAGAAAGGAGACAGAATATGGTGAGATTTCAGTGTGGCGTGTGCGGATTTGTTTATGATGAGGAAAAAGAAGGGAAACCTTTTGAAGATCTGAAAGAATGTCCGGTGTGCAGGCAGCCGGCCTCCGTGTTTGCCCCGTTAAAGGAAGCAGAGGAGGAAGCTGCATTGACGAAGGAGGAGGCAGTATCCGCGGAATCTGTGGATATCGGTGAAAATCGGCCAAAGGGCCTGGAATACGATCCAAAGTATGCGAGACAGGACAGCACCTGCCGCTATATGAAAGAGATCCATGAGATGGCGGTGAGCGGGAAGACGATTATCGATGCCATGGGCACAAAGATGGCCATGCCAAATTGGGATGATATCCTGATTCTGGGTGCGCAGCTGAATCCGCCGCCTTTGATGGAGCACGATCCGGTGAATATCACTACGGTGATTGGCAAGCGCGCGAAAAAGCCCATGGTGCTGGACGGACCGGTCTACATATCCCATATGTCCTTCGGAGCGATGTCAAAGGAGATGAAGGTGGCGCTGGCAGAGGGAAGCGCTATAGCCAGGACTGCCATGTGCAGCGGCGAGGGCGGAATACTGCCGGAGGAGAAGGCCGCGGCTTACAAGTATATCTTCGAGTACGTACCCAATAAATACAGCGTGACGCCTGAGAATCTCCAGGAGGCGGACGCCATCGAAATCAAGATTGGCCAGGGAACGAAGCCCGGGATGGGCGGCCATCTGCCGGGAGAAAAGGTAACTCCCGAGATTGCTGCGATCCGTAATAAGCCGCTGGGCAAGGACGTGATCAGCCCTTCCAAATTTGAAGATATCCGCAGCAAAGAGGATTTGAGGGACCTGGTAACCCAGCTGCGCCTTGCGTCTGACGGACGGCCCATCGGGATCAAGATCGCGGCGGGAAGAATTGAAAAGGATTTGGAGTACTGTGTGTTCGCAGAACCTGATTTTATCACCATAGACGGCAGAGGAGGCGCTACGGGAGCCAGTCCGAAGCTGGTACGGGATTCCACCAGCGTTCCCACGGTCTTCGCCCTGTCGCGGGCGAGAAGGTATTTAGATGAGGCAGGAGCCGACATTGATCTGGTGATCACAGGCGGACTGCGGGTCTCCTCCGATTTTGCAAAGGCCATTGCCATGGGCGCGGATGCCGTGGCGGTAGCGTCTGCGGGCCTGATTGCGGCGGCATGTCAGCAGTACCGGATCTGCGGAAGCGGAAACTGTCCGGTGGGAGCGGCCACGCAGGACCCGGAACTGAGAAAAAGGTTTAATGTCTGCGCTGCGTCTGCACGTGTCGGCAACTTTTTAAAATGCAGCTTTGAGGAACTGAAAACATATGCGCGGATTACCGGTCATGAAGATATCCATGATATGACGGTGGACGATCTGTGCACGATTAACCGGGAGATTTCGGAATTTACGGATATCCGGCATGCGTAAGCCGGAAGACATACGAGATACATAAGATACGGTGACACGATACGGCCGCCGGGGCAGGGAACTGAAAGGACTCTGCTCCGGCGGCCGTTGTTTACATTTCCGGGCAGATATAGTACAATGATGGGCAGATGATTACAGAACAGGAGAACACAAAACATGAAAAAGTATGATTACGTCCTGGTAGGCAGCGGACTCTATTCCGGAGTCTTAGCATATCTGGCGGGAAAAAAGGGCAAGAAGTGTCTGGTGGTGGAAAAGCGGGATCATATCGGCGGCAATATTTACTGTGAGGACGTGGAGGGCATCCATGTTCATCGTTACGGCGCGCACATTTTTCATACCAGCAACCGGAAGGTCTGGAAATTTGTGAATGAACTGGCAGAGTTTAACCGCTATACCAACAGCCCGGTGGCAAATTATAAGGGTGAAATGTACAATATGCCCTTCAATATGAATACCTTCAGCAGGATGTGGGGCGTATCCACTCCGGCGGAGGCGAAAAAGAAGATTGAGGAACAGAAGGCTTCCGTAAAGGGAGAACCGAAGAATCTGGAAGAACAGGCCATCAGTCTGGTGGGCATGGATTTATACCAGAAGCTGATCAAGGGCTATACGGAGAAACAGTGGGGCCGTGACTGCAAGGACTTACCGTCCTTTATCATCAAGCGGATTCCGGTGCGTTTTACGTATGATAATAATTATTTTAATGACCTGTTTCAGGGAATTCCGGTAGGCGGCTATAACGTAATTATAGACAAGCTGTTCGAGGGATGCGACATCGAGACGGGAGTGGATTACCTGGAGAATAAGGAGCGGTATGACGGTCTGGGCGAGACGGTCGTCTATACGGGGACCATCGACGCTTACTTCGGATACCGTTACGGAAAGCTGGAGTACAGAAGCCTGCGATTTGAGAGCGAAACGGTGGACACCGATAATTATCAGGGTGTCGCTGTGGTAAACTACACAGACAGGGAGACTCCGTATACGCGGATTATCGAGCATAAGCATTTTGAATTCGGAACCCAGCCTAAATCGGTGATCACCCGGGAGTATCCGGTGACCTGGAGTGAGGGCATGGAACCGTACTATCCGGTCAACGATGAGAAAAATCAGGAGCTGTTCCAGAAATATGCGTCCCTGGCAGAGGGCGAAAAGAACGTGATCTTCGGCGGCCGGCTGGGCGAATACAAGTATTACGATATGGATAAGGTGATTGAATCGGCGATGAAAAAGGCCGGAGAGGTGCTGGGAGTATAAATGGAATCTCGGCGGAATAATATAGAACGTGATAAAAATTCAGAGTGGAGGCCGCAGGAAACTGCTGCCTCCATTTGACACATTCGGGCAGGAAGCAGTTTCGATCCGCCTCCATTTTAAAGAGTTTTGGTAAGATAATACCGTTTTCCCGTGAGTGGATATTCTTCCAGCGCAAACACTTCACGATAACCGTGTTTTTTATAAAAATCCGGCGCCTGGAAGCTGAACGTATCCAGAAAGGCGTATTTGCAGCCCCTTTTCCTGGCTTCTATTTCTGCTTCCTCCAGAATCCGGCTGCCTATATGCCGGCCTCTCAAGGATTCATCCACCCATAAAAACTTAACCATAAGCCAGTTGCCATGGGTCTCTCCAATCAGCCCCGCCTGTTTCCTGCCCTGCTCATCTTCCAGATAGATACCCAGTTCCTTTGGATTTCTGTCCTCGATTCTGTCCAGATTATATTCCAGCAGTCCCTGAAAGATTTCCGATCTGTCCTTTTCTTCTATCTTTTCTGTTATTTTAAAATTCATTCTAATCCCCTTTTCTGATGTATGCTCCGCCTTCTGTGAGGCGGAATGGAAGTGCGGTGTGGGAGGTACCCTTACAGTATAGGGGAAAGCCGGGCGGAGTGCAATGGTCTTTCTAAAGAATTCATGACATTTCCAGATGGCTATGGTAAACTGTATATATCAGCGGAAATGGAGGTGAGGCCATGCCTGAGAAAGGACCATTGCATGCAGCCGCGATACCAATTGAGTACTCAGCAGTAAGGGGGGAAACGATGAAAAGAAATAAAAACTGTTTCATAATTTTTTACACGGTTGTAAACATAGCTCCAGTTGTATTAACGATTCTTACAGATATGATACTCAGAGCATACAAACGGTATGCTTTTCCCGCTATGCCTGTCTATTACATGTATATTTTTACTCCAATCGTAATTTCAATTCTGTCTTTTATAAAGATAAAAATGCAAAGCGGAATGCCGGTTAAGCTTAGCAGACTTCTTAATATCATAGTCATTATATTTTTTGTTATTGCGGTAAAGCTTTTTTATCATACGCTGGGATTCATGCATTTTATCAGCACGTACGTCTTCACTTCATTTGTCTTTTATTTACATTTGTGTTCCCTGGCCTTTGATATTTTCATTCGAAAAAGTGAGGATAATAAATGAATTGATTATTTGTATTCGACGTAATGAAAGAGAGCAGTATCTTTCCTGCCGGAGGCCCAGCCCGGCAAGAAGATTCCCTGCATAAAACGGCCGGCGGCATGGAACCATTGAGTTCATATGCCGCCGGCCGTTTTATTCCTTGCAATTTACAAGGCTTCTGCACCGTCTGCCATCGCCTTAAGCGCCGTGATAAGCCTTAAGTTATCTTCTCCATTTCTGACTGCGATCCGCACATACTGTCTTCCGTTATGCAGCTTTGAGGTCAGATCCTTGATGAAAATATCGTGTTTCAACAGTTCGCAGGCAATCTCCCTGCTGGTACGGCCTTCCATGACCTCACACATCACATAGTTGGCCTGAGAAGGGATCGGCCGGAGAAATGAAACAGAGCTTAACTCCTTCATCAGCCTTCTTCGATCTGCAGCCAGTTTTTTTAAGGATTCCCGGTAGTCTTTTTTATACTTTTCGCTGTTCTGCATAAAGAATTCGCCAAAAGAGTTGATGTTCCAGATCGGCGCCTCTTTCTTTAACAATGCGATCGCGGCCTCGTCGGAACTTGCCAGAACACCGAGGCGGATTCCGGGAACTCCATAGGATTTGGAGATGCTCTTTACGACGAAAAGACCGCTGTAGGACTGCAGCACCTCCTCGTTAAGCAGGGATAAGTCCAGGGCTTGCGTGTCTCCCGGCAGCTCTGCAAAGTCAGAAAAGCTTTCATCGATAACGAGGCGTATGGAACTTGTCCTGGCCCAGTCAATCAGCTTTTTAAGGCCTTCGCAGTCGATGTAATTGCCGCTGGGATTATCAGGGTTAATGAGAACCAGCGTACCGACCGTGTGGCCGGGACTGTTGTAATACCGGATTAAATCTTCCGCCGTATAGGAGAAATCTTCATTATCCGGTGTAAAGACAACCGATAAAGCGCTGTCATAGCGATTGGGATATTCTTCAAAGGTCGGGCGGATAAAGCCTACAGGACCTTCCGTGTGTTCCATGAGTACCTTAATCAGTTCCGCGGCACCATTGCCGATCACGATGTGCTCCGGCCGTACGCCGAAGTTTCTGGAGGCCAGCAGGCTGTTGATCCGCATGCCGGAGGGATATTCCGAGATCAGGATCTCAAAATTGGATTTCATCTCGTCGAGCATCTTCTGAGGCGGAAAATAGGGATTGACGAGATAGCAGAAGTCCAGCAGCTTCGGATAACGCCAGTGGCCGCCGTAGCGGGAGGCAATGGCGTCATACCGCTCCTGGATGGTGCCGGCAAAAAGGCTTTCCGCAATATCCAGATCCTGAATGTCGTCGATCTCATACCAGACCTCGCCGCTCAGCCTTTTAGCCTTGATCTCCTTTGTCTCCAGAAGAGCGATGAGTTTGATGACGGATTCGTAGTATTCGTTGTTGCCCATGGCTTTCGCATACGCTTCCAGGAAGGGAACGTAGGTGTTGGCGGAAAAATGCTGACTGAATTTATAGATATTGACGGTCTTATAGTAACCGCCCTTGTCTTCGAACTTTAAGTATTTGCCCGGGATAAAATCCTTGATGGAATCGTCGTCATCCAGCACCATGCAGGTTCCGTCCATCCAGCTGGCGAACTTGTCCACCAGAGCCAGGGTCTCTCTGGAGTCTTCCATCAGAATATCTACCAGGGCTTCCTCAAAAATGATATCGGATTCAAAGAGCAGCGTATCCTCGGATACGAGATACTGTTTGGCCAGAGCCAGGGAGTAGATATTGTTCGTTTTGTCATAGACCTCATTATTGATAAAGCAGACGGGAGTCTGTATGGCCAGCGTACCGATATAGTCCATGAGCTTCCGGCCTTCATAGCCTGCCACAATGACAATTCTGGAAAGCTGTTTTTTATCGAGAATGCGCAGCGCGCGTTCAATTAAAGTGGTTCCATTCACCTTTACCATACATTTTGTATTTTCCGCGGTATATTCCTTCAGTCTCTTTCCCATACCTGCGGCCAGGATGATTGCCTGCATCGCGTTCCTCCAATCTGCGCCCGTCGCGGGCACTTCAAAATTCAGCTTCATTTTATCACAGGCAAGAGATGATTACAATGCGGAAACGCTGGGAGTGGGCTGAACTGTTACATGAATGCATCTTAAGATATTAAGAATTCTTACGATTTTCTTATAAAATTACGATTTTTCCGGATGCTTTACTTTTAAAAATCGCTATAGTATAATGATACTATCTGCTTTTTAGAGTATGGAAAGCCCGTTTCTTTCGGGAAAAAACGGATGTATCAGGAGGATAAGGATATGTTACAGGCATTGAAAAAGGTAGCAGGTGCCGTAGCGCTTGCCGCTTTCATGGTGTTAGGATGCATGACGGCATTTGCCGACGATGAGGTACAAAATCCACCGTCTCCACATGTTGTATATCAGGTATTTACCGATGGTCAGTGGAAGAGTGAAGCCATGGACAAGCAGTCGGCATCAGATTCAGCATCGCCGGTGGAGGGCCTTAAGGTATGGCTCACCGGTGTGGACGGGAGTATTTCCTACCGCGTATACTTACACGACGGCGGCTGGCAGGGCTGGGTTTCTGACGGCGCTGTGGCAGGCGGAGAGAATACCGGGAATCAGATTGAAGCGATTCAGATGAAGCTTTCAGGATACGCAGGACAGGTATTGGATGTCTGGTACCGGGCTACTGTTTCAGGCAAAGAAAAACTTGGCCTGGCCATGACAGGAAGTCCGGCCGGAACCGTAGGAGAGGGAAAACCCTTGACGAGCCTGGAGGCGTACCTGACAGAAGTGAATCATAACGAGAGCGACGGGACACCGTCTGTCAGAACGAATCTTCCATTTGGATTCTATGATGACAACGGCGTAACACGCTACACGGATGTTCCGGGCGGTATTTATACCGGTTGGATTGATCATGACGGAGCACGTTACTATGTCCGGGACAACTCCTTCTTAACGGGCTGGCAGTATATAGACGGACTGAAGTTTTACTTTGATGAACAGGGAAAACTGGTTCAGGATCTGGATCCGATTATTGGAATTCAGAGCTCTTACGTGATTAAGATCAACAAGCAGTTAAATACACTGGTTCCATACGCCAAGGATGGCGATAACGGATACATAATTCCGGTTAAAACGATGTTATGCTCCGTGGGAGACGATACTCCGCTGGGGACCTTCCACACACCGGAAAAATACCGCTGGCGTCTTATGGTGAATGATACTTATACACAGTATGCGACCAGAATTACCGCTGGACAGGGATTCCTGATCCATTCGGTCTGCTATGACAAACCTGATATTTACACGATGCAGTCCGTCGGATATAACGGACTGGGCGTGGTACGCTCTCTTGGCTGTATCCGTCTGACCGCGGAGAATGCCAAGTGGGTATATGACAACTGCGCGATCGGCACTACGATCGAGATTTTCGAGGACCCAGTAAATGTAGGACCCTACTATAAACCAACCATTACTCCGATTCCGGTTGAACAGACATGGGACCCGACCGATCCGCTGGTAAGCGATGAGGTAAAGAATCAGGCCGCAGCGCAGCAGCAGGAAGAAGCTGCACGCCGTCAGGCGGAAGAGCAGGCAGCGGCACAGGCCGCAGCCGAGCAGAAGGCAGCAGAAGAAGCCGCAGTGAAGGAAAGACAGGAAGTCGGACCGGGCTTTGGACTGTAAAAGATGAAAGAAGTGCAGCATCAGAATCTGTTTAAGGCAGATTCTGATGCTGCTTTTTCGTTACTCCATCATGGCCAGCCGTATAAATTCGTCCATTTCCCGCGTCTTCCATTTATCCTTGTGGTAGAAGATCTGGCGGTACATGGAGGCGTGAAAATCGGTGACATCGAGGACACAGGTCTGCCCCTTTGCGGCGCTTTCCATAACGGCGAAGCGTGGAAGGAAGGAGAGACCCTTGTTCTCCTCGATCATTTTAATGATAAATTCGGTATTGCTGATCTCCAGAAATGGGGTCAGCAGTATATTCTTCGTTGCCAGATAGCGGTCAAATGCGCGCCTGTAATTGGCATTCTTCTCCGTCAGGAAGAAGGGCTCATGAAGCAGCTCCTCCAGTTTAATCCCTTTCTTTCCGGCTAAAGGAAAGGAGGGCGAGGAGAGGAAGACCACCTCTTCCTTCTGTTCCATGGCCTTATACCAGTTGCTGTCATAGCGGGGCTCGTCCAGAATATAGATAAGATCCAGCTGGTTGTGTTCCATCATTTCGATCAATTCTTCCGGCGGCGCGGTGGTGATCCGTATCGCTACCTTCGGGTGATGTTCCCTGAAACAGCGCAGGATAGAGGGAAATTTCGAAAAACAGAGGGACTCTATGGTGCCGATATGGAGGGGATTTTTGAGTTCCGTTTCATCGCTGACGGACAGCTTCGCCCGATTGACCTCATAGAGGATATCGTAAGCGCTGGTCAAAAACTGCCTTCCCTGTGGTGTGAGTGTGACCTTTCTTCCGATCCGGTCGAAGAGTCTGGTGCCCAGCTCCTCCTCCAGCAGCCGGATCTGCACCGTGACAGCGGACTGAGAATACCCCAGGCTCTCGGCTGCCTTTGAAAAGCTCTGAAGCTGTGCCGCCCGGATAAATGTGCTCAACTGACGCAGTTCCATTTGATTTATGCCCCTTTCCAAGGATGATTCCGGAATATAATCTATTAAAAATATTCAATAAGTACATAAAATATATGAATTGGATTCATACATAATGCCATGATATAATGAGACCATAAAGATGTCAACCGTGAAATGAAAAAACAGGAAACGGTGCAGGGAGGTTATCATGTCGTTTATCAGTGTTTTTGATGTATTGGGGCCTAATATGATCGGCCCATCCAGTTCCCACACGGCGGGAACCGCTGTCATTGCCTATCTCGCCCAGAAGATGATCAATGGGCCGCTTAAGAAGGTAGAATTTACCCTTTACGGGTCATTTGCCAAAACCTACAAAGGCCACGGTACGGACCGGGCTCTCTTAGGCGGAATTATGGGATTTTCCACGGATGATACCAGGATCCGGGAATCATTCCGTATTGCTGACGAGCGGGGCCTTGAGTTTCATTTCATTGTAAATGATACGGAAACCGATATTTACCCAAACACCGTGGATATTCGCATGGAGAATGAGGCTGGCCAGGTTATGACTGTGCGCGGGGAGTCTCTGGGGGGCGGAAAGGTGCGGATCGTGCGCATCAACCAGGTGAAGGTGGATTTCTCCGGCGAGTACAGCGCCGTCATCGTCGTCCATCAGGACAAGCCGGGTGTCGCCGCCCATATCACAAAAGTATTGAGCGACTGCAGCGTCAATATTGCCTTTATGAGAATATTCCGCGAGGCGAAGGGACATACGGCTTACACCATTGTGGAGTCTGACAACCGCCTGCCCGAAAATATAACTGAAACCTTAAGAGAAAACAGCCACGTTCATGATGTGATGATCGTACAGTCATAGGAATGGCGCCGCCGTGTATCTGAAGCAGGCGGCACAGGTGAGGAGAAGAAAAATGATGGATTTTAAAAATGCCAGAGAGCTTCTGGATTTATGCAGTGAAAATCATTGTCCGATATCAACGATTATGCGGGAGAGAGAATGTGACCAGGGAGAGACGACATCCAAGGAGGCGGACGGCCGTATGAGGCGTGTCCTGGAGATCATGCGCTCATCCGCCACAGAGCCGATTGAAAAGCCAGGGAAATCCATGGGCGGCCTGATCGGCGGAGAGGCCCGGAAGCTGGCCGTACGCCGGGAACATGGACAAGCCGTATGCGGCACAGTCATGAGCCGGGCGATCACCCACGCCATGGCTGTCCTGGAGGTGAACTCCTCCATGGGACTGATCGTAGCGGCTCCCACAGCCGGTTCTTCCGGCATCGTCCCGGGACTGCTGCTGGCCCTTCAGGAAGAGTACGGCCTTACTGACGACCGGCTTATTGACGCCCTTTACAACGCCGGAGCCGTCGGCTACCTGGCCATGCGCAACGCCACGGTGGCGGGAGCCGTAGGGGGCTGTCAGGCCGAGGTCGGAATCGCCTCCGCCATGGCCGCGTCAGCCGCTGTAGAGCTGATGGAAGGAACCCCGGAACAGTGCCTGTACGCCGCCTCCACGGTTCTCATGAACATGCTTGGCCTCGTCTGCGACCCCGTAGGCGGCCTTGTAGAATATCCCTGTCAGAACCGCAATGCATCCGGCGTGGCTAATGCCCTGATCGCCGCAGAGATTTCCTTGAGCGGAATCAGGCAGCTGATCCCCTTCGATGAGATGCTGGCTACCATGTACTCTGTGGGCAAAAAGCTTCCCTCTGAACTTCGCGAAACCGCTTTGGGAGGCTGCGCCTCGACTCCATCGGCCTGTCAGTTGTGCCATTTATCCAGTTAATTGAGAGGCTTTACTTTTCCGCCCCAATATTGTAGAATAAAACGGAACATTGTTAGAAATTGGAGGCAGACGGATGGCAGGTTTTTATGAACCGGAGATCCTTTCCCGTGTACAGCAGATGGAATTGGAGATACTGAAGGATGTCATGGATATCTGTGACAGCCACGGGCTTCTCTGCTTTGGCATGGCGGGAACGGCGATCGGAGCGATTCGGCATAAGGGATTTATTCCGTGGGATGACGACATTGACGTTGCCATGCCAAGGAAGGATTTTGAGTGCCTTTTAAAGCTGGTGGAAGAAGAACTCGGCGATAAGTATTACGTCCTGAACTGGCGGACCAGTGAGAATTATCCGTTGATGACGACGAGGATCTGCCGCCGCGGCACCAGATTCGTGGATTCTCCCATGAGGGATGTGGACAGCCCTCTCGGAGTATTTTTAGATATGTATGTATATGACGATATACCGGATTCCGGGTTTCTCATGAAGCTTCAGGCATGGGAGGCCTGGTTTTTCAGTAAACTTTTAATTCTGCGGTCGATTCCCCGGCCGTATCTGGCCCAGACCGGCTGGAAGGCCAGGGTGATCACCGCCATCTGTATTGCGGTGCATAACGTGCTGAAGGGGCTTCGCATCTCAAAGCGGGGACTGGCGGCCCGCTGTGAGAAGATCTGCCGCCGCTACGAGGGGAAAGATACAAAGCGCATGGCCTTTTATCCGGATACGAACCCGTTCTGGAATGTAGTGGAAAAGGCGGCGTTTTCGCCGGGCATGAAGCTTGATTTTGAGGGCTTCAAGCTGGTATTTCCAAGAACAGAGCATGACATTCTCACCTATATGTATGGGGACTATATGCAGATGCCTCCAGTGGAGAAGAGGAAGACCCATTATCCCTACATTCTTGATCTGGGCGACGGAACAGTACTGTCGGGAGAAACGGTCACAGACAGAGGAATGAAGAAGACATGAAATGGCTCAGACAAAGGATGTTCGGCAGTCTCCGTACAGGAACTGCCGAGGTAGAACGGCAGAATATTGCCTGGAACATGATCGGGAGCCTGATTTATGCCGGCTCCAGCATGATTCTGACTGCTCTGGTCAATCATTTAATCGGCCCGGAGCAGGGCGGTATCTTCGGATTTGCGTTCAGCGCATTCGGTCAGCAGATGTTTCTGGTGGCCTATTTTGGTATGCGTCCGTTTCAGAGCACCGATGTAAATCAGGCCTACACCTTTGGAGAGTACCGGCGTGTCAGGCTTTATACGTGTGTGGCGGCCGTTATATTCGGCATAATCTATATTTTCGTTAATTCGTTTATCGTACCGGATGGATATTCACGCCAGAAGACGGTGGTGGTTTTTCTGATGGTAATTTATAAGGTTCTGGATGGCTTTGCCGATGTCTATGAATCGGAATTCCAGCGGGAAGGACGTCTCTATCTGACCGGGAAAGCCATGGCATACCGGACGATTCTGTCGGTAATCCTGTTTCTGGGCGCGCTTTATGCGACACAGGATCTGGTATTTTCCTGTGTAATCGCAGTACTGGCCCAGGCGGCCGGAATTCTGTTGTTCGACTGGAACACCATGAAGCTGGTGCCCGGCGTGAACCTTTCGCGGGCGGCAGGAAAATCCCTGGCTCTGATCCGGGAATCCTTTCTTCTGTTTCTGTCGGTCTTCCTCGACGGTCTAATCTTTGCTATGGCGAAATATGCGGTGGATGCACAGATGACCTCGATGGACACCGCCATTTTCGTGGCTGTCTTTATGCCGACCTCTGTCATCAATCTGGCGGCCAACTTCGTGATCCGGCCGTTTTTAACGAAGATGTCCTACCAGTGGGAGGAAAAAAAGTTCGTCGAATTTACCCGGGATTTAAAGCGGCTGGTGGCCATTATACTGGTCCTGACAGTCATCGCACTGGCCGGCGCCTGGGCGATCGGTGTGCCGGTGCTGGGGGCGATCTCCAATGTGGAACTGGCGCCATATAAGTCCGGACTTCTGTATATTATTCTGGGAGGCGGGTTCTTTGCGGTTATGAATCTGTTTTATTATGTGCTAGTTATTATGAAATGCCAGCGCAGGATCTTCTTTGGATACGTTCCTGTGTGCCTCCTGTCCGTGATTCTGTCGTTTCTTCTGGTTAAGATCGGCGGAATCAACGGAGGGGCATTTTCTTATATGCTGGAAATGCTGGTGCTCATGATGTGCTTCATGGGTCAGGCATTCTATGTATTTCACAGAGCGAAGAAAAGACAGGGAGGGGGTTGACCATGGACAAGGTGCTGGTGATCATACCTGCATATAACGAGGCGCTCAATATTGAGCGTGTCGTGACGGGGCTTCAGGAGGAATATCCCATCTTCGATTACGTGATTGTCAATGACGGCTCTGCGGATGAGACTGCGGCTGTCTGCCGGCGCTGCGGATTTCATCTGATCGATCTGCCTGTAAATCTGGGGCTGGCCGGGGCATTTCAGACAGGACTCAAGTATGCGTACCGTAAAGGATACCGCTACGCGATCCAGTTTGACGGCGACGGACAGCACAGGCCGGAATATATTGAGGCAATGCGGGAAAAAATGGATGAGGGATACGATATTGTGATCGGTTCCCGTTTCGTCACGGAGAAGAAGCCGAATTCCATGCGTATGCTGGGAAGCAGGCTGCTGTCGGCGGCGATCCGGCTGACAACCGGAGTTTCAGTCGCGGACCCGACCTCCGGAATGCGTATGTTTAATGAGCGCATGATCCGTGAGTTTGCAGAAGGCTTAAACTATGGCCCGGAGCCGGATACGATTTCCTATCTGCTGAAGCAGGGCGCGCGGGTGGCGGAGATTCAGGTGATGATGGATGAGAGAATCCTCGGAGAGAGTTACTTAAAGCCTGTGAGCGCCGCTCGTTACATGGGGAAAATGATGTTTTCCATCCTGCTGGTGCAGAATTTCAGGAAACGCGACTGAGTTTCCGAGAGTACTCAATAAGAGAAGGGAGAATGTACGATGACCGTTATACTTCGGTGGGTACTGATAATAGTTTCCATACTGCTGACATTTTTTGTGCTGAGAAAGATCCGTCAGTCCAAGGTAAAGATTGAGGACTCCATATTCTGGGTGATGTTCGCTCTGATGATGGTTGTGTTCAGCATATTCCCGGGATTAGCCGACATTCTGTCTGATTTCGTCGGAACGTATTCCACCTCTAATTTCATCTTCATGTTTGTGATCTTTATTCTGCTTGTGAAGGTGTTCTTTTTGTCTCTCAAGATCTCACAGCTGGAAAGCAGGGTGACGGAGCTGATCCAGCAGATGGCGCTCGACAGAAAAGAAGATGGAGACAGAAAGGAAGATGGAGACAGAAAGGGCGTGGAAACCTATCCGGATAAGAAGGGAGAAACGCGCGATGAACGCAGATACTGTTAAAGTCGGAAAGAAGAGAAATCTTCAAACTGCAAAAAAGATTGCGGGACAGAGCGGTCTGTGGATGGCGGCGGCCGCAATCCTTTTTCTTCTCATTGTCTTCGTAAAGCCGTATCACAATGTGATTGACGCCATTCCTTCTCCGGAATACGAGTCTGTGCGTCTTTTTTATATCTGGGTTTTGCGGCTGGGGATCGTGTTTCTGGCAGTTCTTGCCGGAATACTCTGGATATACGGGAAGAAACCTGGCTGGTTGCTTCCAGCTACGGTCATCTGCCTGGGACTCTTTTACATGATGATTTTGCCGCCGTTTTCGGCTCCGGACGAACCGCGCCATTTTGTCAGCGCATACCGGCTGTCAAACCAGATTATGGGGAAACAGGCAGTGGCGGACGAGGTATTTCTTTCATCGGCGTCGGATAAGGAAAAGGAATACATTGCCCGGGGCGGCAACGTTCTGGTGCGGGAGCAGGACGGACGGGAGGAACCGTATTCCAGCGTGGGGCGGGATTCCTATGCGCTGATGCTTAGGGAACTGTTTACGAAGGATGCAGGCAGCGGCACGACGGTTCGTTTCGAGGCGCCGGTGAATACGACGCCGGTGGTCTATTTACCGCAGGCGCTGGGCATTTCCTTTGCAAGAGTACTGCATCTGGGATATATTCCGCTCATCTATATGGGGCGTCTGTTCAACCTGCTGGCATTTGCCGGCATGGCATGGCTGGCTGTCCGCATTATGCCATTTAAGAAAGAAATGTTCATGGCCGTGAGTCTTCTCCCCATGACCCTCCATCTGGCTGCCTCCTTATCGTACGATACGTCGCTTATCGGCCTGTCTCTCCTGTTTTTCGCATGGTGCTTTTATCTGGCCTACGAGAAGAAACAGATCGGAATCCGTGATACGGTGATCCTTGGACTTCTTCTTGTCCTTTTAGAACCATGTAAAATTGTATATCTGCCGCTGGCGGGGATCTGCCTTTTGATTCCGGCATCGAAATTTGGTGAGAAGAGACGGTACTGGATCTCGGTAGCCGCAGTCATTGGAGTGATGGCGCTGGCTATCTTCTTAATCAACAATGTGGTACTGTCCGCCTGGATTCAGGATACGGAAAATATAATCAGCTGGGAAGGCGGATCGGCCGGATATACGATCCAGGATATCTTAAAGGAGCCGTACCAGGCGTTCCTGATTTATTATGAGACACTGGTGACACAGTTTGACTACTATCAGGCCACCATGCTGGGCGGGTATCTGGGAAATCTGGATCCCAATCTGACGGTTCCGTATTTCTGTCTGTATCTGTTGTGGGGAATATTGATTGTAAGCTCTGTCAGGAGGACTGGGGAATATACTCCGTTTAAGTCTGGTCAGAAGGTGTGGATCGCGGTTCTTACATTACTGAGCTTCTGTCTGGTGCTGACCTCCATGCTTCTGGGCTGGACGCCAAAGGGCTTCACCTATATCGCGGGAATCCAGGGGCGGTATTTCCTGCCGATTCTTCCGCTGATTCTGCTGATGATTTATGGAGACAATCTGACTATTAAGAGGGATTATTCGAAGGGGATTTATTATCTGGAGTGTTTTGTCAGCATCTATGCGCTTGTGAGAATCTGCACTGTGACGTGTATCAGATGATGGGAGATGGTAGACAGATGATAGATAGCAAACAGATGGTAGATAGCAAACAGATGGTAGATAGCAGACAGATGATAGATAGCAGAAATAAATAACAGAAAGGCTGGACTATGGCAGTAGAAACGATTGAAAAAAAACGAACGGTGGATGTCATTATTCCGGTATATAAACCGGATGCGGTATTTGAAACGCTTTTAGAGCGGCTGGGAAAGCAAAACTATCCGATCCGGCGTATTATTATTATGAATACAGAACAGTCTTTCTGGAAAGAAGATATTTATGAGACTGTCCCAAATCTGGAAGTACACCACGTGACAAAAAATGAGTTTGATCATGGCGGAACGAGAAACCAGGGAGCTTCATATTCGGAAGCCGATATCATGGTATTTATGACGGACGATGCGATCCCCGCGGACAGGGAGTTAATCGGAGCGTTGGTAAAGGGGCTGAGTCAGAAAGGGCCGTCAGGGGAATACGTGGCGGCGGCCTATGCGAGACAGCTGCCAAACCGTGACTGCGCTCCGGCGGAAAAATATACCAGATCCTTTAACTATCCGGCGGAAAGCTATGTAAAGACGAAAGGCGATTTAGAGGAACTGGGAATTAAGACATTCTTTGCTTCCAATGTCTGCTGTGCCTATGACAGAAAGCTTTTTCTTGAGGCAGGCGGATTCACGAACCAGACGATCTTTAATGAGGATATGATTTACGCAGGAAATGCAGTTCTCTATTGGGGGCAGGCGATTGCCTATGTTGCAGAGGCCAGGGTGATTCATTCTCATAATTATGGGTGCAGCGCTCAGCTAAAGCGCAATTTTGATCTTGCAGTTTCCCAGACAGACCACCCGGAAGTATTTGACGGGATCCGCTCAGAGAGCGAGGGAATCCGTTTGGTGAAGAAGACGTGTAAATGGCTCGTAGAACAGAAAAAGCCATGGCTGATCCCCGGAGTGATTGTAAAAAGCGGATTTAAGTATCTGGGATATCTGATGGGGAAACGGTATAGGAAGCTTCCGAGGTGGGTGATTATGAAAATAACGATGAATCGGGAATATTGGGGGAAAGTATCGGGATAATAAGGGAGTAAATAAAAATAGAGTATATAATACTGCTTGCTGTTGTAAAACATTGCTATATATGTTAATATAAAGTTGGGTGCTGCCAAAACGGTAAGCGGTTCACCTTTCGCCGAAATGAGTACATTTTGAGAACTTCCCGTATTTTCGGAGGTGATACATATGTGGAAAATAAGAACGAAAGGGACAGATGATGCCAGTGCCCCATCCAGCCAGTAATCATAGTTCCAGCACTGCCTATTTTGCCATCTGCCGCGTTGTCGTCGGTCAGCGGAGGAACCCACTCCGCTTCCGTCCTCCGCCTTGCAGACTGACAAAATATTCAGCACTGGAATTATGATTACTGACTGGATGGAGCACTGGGTATTGTTGTCGGGATTGTCGGTATCATCGTGACTGTAATCAGTATTGTAGTAACAGTCGTGAGTATCAGACATGATGACAAAAAAGACAGAATAAATTGACATCAAAAAAGCAACCGCTCGACTTCCCAAAGTAGTAGTTGCTTTTTTTGATAGTAACTATTAACCAAGGTGAACCGTTTGCTATGGCAGCACCTTTTTGTAATTACATTGTAGCAGAGTAGAATGATTGTGTCAAGGATTCTAAAATATAAAGTGGAAAAAATAAGAACGAAAGGACAGATGATGTTAGGTATTGTTGTTGGGATTGTCGGTATCATCGTGACTGTGGTCAGTATTGTAGTAACAGTCGTGATTATCAGACATACTGACAAAGAAGACAACTATCAAAAAGCAACCGCCCCTTCACCAAAGTCGTGGTTGCTTTTTGATAGTAACTGTTAACCAAGGTGAGCCGTTTGCTATGACAGCACCTTTATGTGTTTACATTGTAGCAGAGTAAATATCATCTGTCAAGATGGGAAGATACACGAATTCTAAGGTAAAATCCCCCATCTAGTGGAAATTTAAGCTGAGTTGTGATAGAATGCTACAAGACAAGAAATGACAAAGTGATGTAAAGGAGCATGAAAATATGGGAAAGATAAAAGTAACACCGTGTGATATTAAAGGGCTTTATGTGATTGAACCGTCTGTATTTCCGGATTCCAGGGGATATTTTATGGAGACTTATAACCAGAATGATTTTAAGGAAGCAGGACTTAACATGGTATTTGTGCAGGACAACCAGTCCATGTCTGTGAAGGGTGTGCTTCGCGGCCTTCATTTCCAGAAGCAGTTTCCACAGGGAAAGCTGGTGCGGGCCGTGCGCGGAAGCGTCTTTGATGTGGCAGTGGATCTTCGTTCTGATTCCGAGACGTATGGGAAATGGTTTGGCGTTGAACTGACTGCAGAGAATAAAAAGCAGTTTTATATCCCGGAGGGCTTTGCCCACGGTTTCCTGGTTCTGTCCGATGAGGCGGAATTTGCTTACAAATGTACGGATTTCTATCATCCGGGCGACGAGGGCGGAATTCTCTGGAGCGATCCGGAGATTGGTATCGACTGGCCGATTGAGGAAGGTATGGAACTGATCATTTCCGATAAGGACCAGAAGTGGAGCGGTATTCGGGATACATTTAAATTTTAACCGGAGAGGAGCGGACCATGGATTATCTGGTTTCCTTATGTAAAGAAATTGTACACAAGAGAAAATTGATTCTGGATCTGGCAAAGGCGGACTTTAAGAAGCGGTTTGTAGGTTCTTATTTCGGTATCGTGTGGATGTTTTTGCAGCCGCTTGCGACTGTGATCGTCTATTTTTGCGTATTCCAGCTGGGATTTAAGAGTGTGCCGCCAGTGGACTACCCTTACGTGTTGTGGTTGATTCCAGGCATTATGCCATGGTTTTACTTCAGTGAGGTGTTAAACTCGGGAACTAATTGTTTGCAGGAGTACAGCTATTTGGTCAAGAAGGTGGTGTTCCGTGTGGAGATACTGCCAGTTATCAAGATGCTGTCCTGTATGATGGTACATGGAATTTTCGCCATTATCATGATTGTTGTCTTCCTGGCATACCGTATACCGCCCAGGTTCAGCTGGTTACAGATTATTTATTATACATTTGCATGTTCCATGCTCTCGCTGGCTGTGACGTATTTCACCAGCGCTATCAATGTATTTTTCAAAGACATGGCGCAGATTATAGGAATTATGCTGCAGTTTGGAATGTGGATGGTACCCATTATGTGGGCGCCGGAGATACTACCTAATGCGCCTGCGTGGCTGACACCACTGTTAAAATTTAATCCATTCTACTACATCGTGGCCGGTTACCGCGACAGCATGCTGACCGGGGACGGATTCTGGATGCGGCCGACACTGGGAATCTACTTCTGGGCGGTGACCATCATTTTGATGCTGATCGGACTGAAGGTATTTAAAAAGCTGCGGCCGCATTTTTCCGATGTACTGTAAGAGGCCCGAAATGGAGGACTAAGATTCGTGAAATCAAAAAATAGTGCAATTTCGGTAAAGGATGTTACAAAGATTTACCGGCTATACGAAAAGCCCATCGACCGTTTAAAAGAGACGATGAGCATTACCCATAAAAATTATCACAGAGATTTCTACGCGCTAAACGGAATTTCCTTTGATGTAAACAAAGGAGAGACGGTGGGAATCATTGGAACAAATGGTTCCGGTAAGTCCACCATCTTAAAGATTATTACCGGGGTTCTGACCCCGACGACCGGCGAGGTGGAGGTGGACGGAGTGATTTCCGCCTTACTGGAGCTGGGAGCCGGATTCAACATGGATTACACTGGCATTGAAAATATCTTTATGAACGGCACCATGATGGGCTTCTCCAGAAAGGAGATGGAGGCGAAGCTTCAGGATATTCTGGAGTTTGCCGATATCGGAGATTTCGTCTATCAGCCCGTTAAGACGTATTCCAGCGGTATGTTTGTGCGGCTGGCTTTTGCGCTTGCGATTAATGTGGAGCCGGAGATTCTGATCGTTGACGAGGCGCTGTCAGTGGGCGACGTCTTCTTTCAGGCCAAGTGCTACCGCCGTATGGAGGAGATCAGGAAGAACGGCACCACCATTCTGATGGTTACCCACGATATGGGCGCTATTATTAAGTACTGCGACCGCGTCGTGGTGCTGAACAAAGGCGCATTTATCGCCCAGGGAGAACCGGGGAAGATGGTTGATTTATATAAGAAGATTCTGGCGAATCAGATGGATCAGCTGGAAGACGAGCTGGTGGAACTGAATTCAGAGGAGATGAGTGATTTCTCGGGAGACAGCGCTGCCGGACAGAGGCGGAAGGCGGAAGCCCACAGCGGCCTCATGAAGGAAAAACTGACGATCAATCCCGCAAAGACAGAATATGGCGACGGACGGGCGGAGATCGTGGATTTCGGCCTTTTTGACGAGCGGGGTAATTTGACGAACCTGCTTTTAAAGGGCGAGATGTTTACGATTAAAGAACGGATCCATTTTAACACCAGTCTGGATACCCCGATTTTTACGTATACGATCAAGGATAAACGGGGAGCTGATTTGACGGGAACCAATACCATGTATGAATCGGCGGATGTGAAGCCGGTGAAGAATGGCGACGAATACGAGGTGGAATTCAGTCAAAAGATGAATCTTCAGGGAGGCGAATATCTGCTATCCATGAGCTGTACCGGATTTGAAAATGGGGAGCACGTGGTATATCACCGCCTGTATGATATTGCAAATATAACGGTAATTTCCAATAAGAACACAGTGGGCGTCTACGATATGGAATCGGAAGTGAAGGTGGCCCTGAAACGGGGAGTCGCTGTACTAAGCGGTCAAAGAACGCCCGCTAAGTACCAGTGACATGTATCGCACGTAAGAGACCAAAAGACGGTCTCTAAGTGCTCATAACAAGGAGGAAAATGATATGGGGAGCATCAGTTCCGAAATAAAAGATCTCCTGATAAAGTATCACGGCGACACGAAGCTGGCGATTAAGGAAGAGCCGGAGCCCGCATACTTTTATGCGTTATCGGATACCCGGGAAAATGTACTGGAATGGTTTGATTTCAAACCGGAAGCCTCTCTTCTGGAGGTCGGATCCGGCTGCGGGGCTTTAACCGGCCTTTACAGCAGACGGGTGAAGGACGTGACCGTTCTGGACGAAGATCTGGAGGATCTGGAAGTGAACCGCCTCCGCCATGGCGCCTGCGGGAATATTCAGTATGTGAAGGGCAGCCTTGACACGTATGAGGGCGGCGCATTCGATTACGTGGTGATGGCCGGATCCCTGAAAATGCCGTATGAAGCGCAGATTAACAGGGCTAAATCTCTGCTGAAGCCGGGCGGAACCCTGATGGTAGCGGTGGATAACCGTCTTGGCCTCAAATATAAGTTGGGCGTGAAACCGGATGAGACCTGCCTGCTTAAGACGGAGCTGACGGAGCTTCTGTGCAGCGCCTCTGACGGAAAATGCGGCAAACTCGAGTACTATTATCCCATGCCGGATTACCGTCTGCCCGTGACCATCTATTCGGATGAGCATCTTCCTGCGAAGGGAGAGCTGGCTCACGCGGTTCTCGCTTACGATTATCCGGAGTATATCCGGTTTGATCCGGGAAAATTTTTCGACGAAATATGTGAAGCCGGACTGTTTGAAGCGTTTGCAAACTCATTTTTAGCCATATGGAGCAGCTATGAAGAAGACTAAGTATATTAAATACAACAGGACCCGCCGGGAAGAGTTTCAGATACGGACCTGTATCGTGGAAGAGGACGGGAAACAGTATGTGGAGAAAACGGCTTTAAACGAGCAGGCAGTCTCCCATATCCGGTCGATGAAGGAAAAATATGACCGTCTGACCGATCAGAGTCCTCTGGGCGTGGCCCTGGTGACGCTGGATCAGGAGGGACGCACTGCACGTTTCCCATTTCTGAAGGGGGAGACCATGGCCGAGATCCTGGGCCGCAAAATAAAAGAGGAACGTGTCCCGGTGGAGGAACTGAAGAAAGCCATGGAACTGGTCCTGGAGGTTCGGGAAGGTTTCTTAAGACCGTTTGTGGAAACCGCTGAGTTTGTCACGGTGTTTGGCCGGTATACGGGTTCAGAAGGGAAGGCAGAAGCGGGGCCTGGCGGGAAGGCAGAAGCGGGCTTCGACGGGAAATCAGTAGCTGATTCGAGTGTGGAACAGGACGAGGCATTTGTTGCTTCCAATGTGGACTGCCTGTTCGAGAACATCATGGTAACCGAAGACGGCCCGTGCTGTCTCGACTATGAATGGGTGTTCTTTTTCCCGATTCCGGTGCGCTTTATCCGTTACCGTATGCTGTATTATTTCTATGAGCAGTACAGAAGCCTTCTGGGAGAGACGACTCTGCCGGAGTTTATGGTGAATTTCGGCATCCGGCCGGAGATGATTCCGGTTTATGGAGAGATGGAACACCATTTCCAGGAGTATGTTCACGGAGAGAACCAGAAGATCTATCTGACGAATTACATGCACGATGTCCATATAATTCCGGAAGACATGAACGAGGTAAAGCGGGCGGTAGAAAAGCAGCGGGAATGGGTAAAACAGCTCCATCTGGAGATTGAGGAAAAGGATTTGTCCATCCGCAAGCAGATCGAGCTGAAGCGTCTGACGGACAATCATGTGACGAATCTGGAAGTGATGATCGGTAATCTCCGCCAGGATAACGAGAACATGGCCCAGACGATTGCAGTCTTAAACCGCCATGAAGCCATCATTTTCAAGGTGAAGAGAAAGCTGGGAGAGAAATTCAACCAGAAGTTTCCCAAGGGAACCAGAAAAAGGAAGATCCTGGGCTATGTGAAGAATACATTCCGCCATCCGGTGGAGTCCTTTCATTTATACACCACTCCCGAGGGGCGGAATCTCATTGAGGGAGACATGAAGATCGGCGAGGGGTACCGGATTCATGGAAAACTCAGGTTTAAAGAAGAGAACGAGCCGATGGTATCCATCGTCATTCCGGTATACAATCAGATTGATTATACGTATGTCTGCCTGGCCTCCATTTTGGAACACACCACGGATGTATCGTATGAGGTGATTATCGCGGATGATGTCTCGACGGATGCCACTATGGAGCTGTCGAAATTTGTGGAACACGTGACCATCTGCAGAAATGAGACGAATCAGGGATTCTTACGCAACTGCAATCAGGCGGCGAAGGCGGCCCGCGGAAAATACGTGATGTTCTTGAATAACGACACCCAGGTCACACCGGGATGGCTTAAGAGCCTGGTGGACTTAATCGAGCGCGATCCGTCGATTGGTATGGTGGGGTCCAAACTGGTTTATCCGGATGGGCGGCTTCAGGAGGCGGGCGGAATCATCTGGAGCGATGGTTCCGGCTGGAATTACGGCCGTCTGGACGATCCGGATAAGCCGGAATATAATTACGTAAAAGATGTGGACTATATTTCAGGAGCCGCAATTCTCTTATCCAACAATCTGTGGAAACAGATCGGCGGTTTCGACGACCGGTTTGCACCTGCGTACTGTGAAGATTCCGACCTTGCTTTCGAGGTGAGAAAGGCTGGTTACCGGGTGGTATATCAGCCGCTTTCGAAGGTAATCCATTTTGAAGGCATTTCCAATGGAACCGATGTGAGTGGCAGCGGCCTTAAGCGGTACCAGGTGGAAAATTCCGTGAAGTTAAAGGAAAAATGGGCGGATGAATTCAGGAAGCAGTGTGTAAACAACGGTAATCCAGACCCATTCCGGGCACGCGAGCGGAGCCAGGGAAAGGATATTATCCTGGTGATCGATCACTACGTTCCTACGTATGACAGGGACGCGGGGTCTAAAACCACCTTCCAGTATTTAAAGATGTTCCTGGAAAAGGGATATGTGGTAAAATTTTTAGGCGACAATTTCCTTCACGAGGAGCCGTATTCCACTGTACTGATGCAGATGGGTATAGAAATCCTCTATGGACGCGACTATCAGGTGAAAATCTGGGACTGGCTGAAGGAGCATGGGGGTGACATCACAGCCGCCTATTTAAACAGGCCTCATATTGCGGAAAAATACGTGGACTTTATGGAGGAACACACCAATATCAAGATGATTTACTACGGCCATGATCTTCATTTCCTGAGAGAGGGCCGTGAATACCAGCTGACCGGGGACGAAAAGAAGCGGGATGCGTCGGAATACTGGAAAGCCATCGAATTCCGCATCATGCGGAAGGCGGCGGTATCGTATTATCCGTCCTATGTGGAGCGCGACGCGATCCATATGATCGATCCCACAATCCGGGTAAAGGCAATCGTAGCCTATGTATTCGAAAAATTCTTAGAGTCGGTCCCGGATGACTTTGAGAAGAGGGAAGGGCTGCTGTTTGTAGGCGGCTTCGCCCATCCGCCGAATGCGGATGCGGTTCTCTGGTTCGCGCGCGAGATATTCCCTAAGATCCGTGAAAAACTGGAAGTCCCCTTCTACATCGTCGGATCAAAGGTGACAGAGGAAATCCAGTCCCTGGAGCAGCCGGGAAACGGTATCATTGTGAAGGGCTTCGTCTCTGAAGAAGAACTCTCCGAGCTGTACCGTACCTGCCGGATCGTGGTAGTTCCCCTGCG
Organism: Hungatella hominis; assembly: GCF_014288005.1. NCBI lineage: Bacteria > Bacillati > Bacillota > Clostridia > Lachnospirales > Lachnospiraceae > Hungatella > Hungatella hominis. The sequence continues at coordinate 501,338 of NZ_JACOPB010000002.1, read as the reverse complement.
CTACGGCGCCGGAGTCAAAGGCAAGGTCATCGAGGCGCTTTATAACGGCGCGCCTGTTGTGACAACTTCGATCGGCGCGGAAGGAATCACGGAGGCCGAATCGGTCATGTGCATCAAGGACGCCCCGGAAGAATTTGCCGAAGAGACGGTCCGCCTCTACCAGGACCCGGAGAGTCTCCGTGAACTGAGCCGGAAAACGCAGGATTATATTCGCGAGTATTATAGCGTGGATGCGGCGTGGAGTGTGGTGGAGGAAGACTTTAGAGGAATGGAAAAGATATAGCGTAAGTATATGCGTAAGAAGATGTGAAGTATAAAATATTATAAAAAGCCAGTGACTCCTGTTATTTAAGAGCCACTGGCCTTTTTTTCGGTCAGACAAACGCTTTACAGTCAGACAAACGTTTTGCGGACTGATTTTACGCGGCACTGTTTTTTGAAAAATGCAATTCCATAGTTAAGAACTTCTGTGTAGCCTTCCTCTGGCAGCCAGTCGTTGTAATGGTTTGCTTCGATCTGTTTCAGAGCGGCGTCACAGGCGGTCTCCATACCTTTGTAGGTATCGGACACCATCAGCTCCAGAATAATGGGGGGCTTCGATACATTGAGACTGCGTATCGCAATGTCGTATCGCCCAAGTCCGGCCTCTCTGTTAGATGTTACAAGGTATTCCTTCAAATTCTCTAAAATTCCCAGAAAAAAACCGTGGTAGAATGCTTCGCCTCCATCCATATAGCTGATGGAGTTTATTAGCAGCTCCGACAACTCCTTCTGGAAGCTTTCCGCCTCACCGCTTAAAAGTGCCTGATAAAGAGCGGTCATATCCCTTGTTTTTATCAGATCACGAAACCAGTTCATAACTGTGCTGTTATAGATATACCGTACCTCTCTGTTGGGAATGGCCAGGCGGACATATGGGATATCCTCTTCCAGCCTGACGGAAATCTGTTTCAGGTAACCGGTAAAGAACAGAAAATTCCAGAGATTATCCTCAGAATCATAGATATCTCCGTATGTGATGTCTTCGTGAACCGGTTTTTCTATGGTGCCGTCGGCTATAAGATTTTCGATTTCAGCTTTTACCTGGAAGTCCGCCCGCTCTACCAGGTCCTTTACTATGGCATTGGAACTGGTATTTTTCCAATAAGGGAACGGAAATGCTGTCGGGTTTATTGACAGAGCTTTTACGTAATTAATCACGCTCCAGGGATTATAAACTTCGGCATTCCCGAACAGGTATCCATCGTACCATTCCTTTAGTTCCATCTGCTTTTCCGCTCTGTGATAATCCTTGAGCATCTGATCGGCTTCCTCCTGCAGGAAACCAAAATGTTCTCCGTAGGCATCAGACAGAATGGAATGAATCTCCAGATTGTTCAGACCTGTAAAAATGGATTCTTTCGAAACCCTTAAACAACCGGTCATCACTGCAAATTCCAGGCATGGATTTGTCTTGAGCGCCGATTCAAAAACGGAACGGATAAAACTTATCATCTGGTCATAAAAACCCGCGAACCAGGAGTTTTCCAGAGGTACATCGTATTCATCGATGAGGATAACGGTTTTTGCATCATAACATTTCGTCAGACATTCAGAGAGAAAACGGATTGAGGTAGCGTATTCCTGTTCACTGCCTTCTTCTTTTGCTATTCTTATATATTTATCCTTTTCCAGCTCTAATTTTCCGCTGTCAAGAATCGATATATGGCGTTTGTATTCTCTGGCGATTTCTTCACGCAGGCAGCCGAAGGCCAGTTCATAGGAGGGCTGTTTTCCTGATTTTAAGGAGAGGTTTATGACTGGATACGCATTCATTTTTGCCAGATAAGTGTCGCCGGCTTCCATAATTTTCATTCCTTGAAATAAAAAACGATTGCGTTCATTCCATTCATTTACACCTGTATTTTCAAAATAGTACTGGAGCATGCTTATATTCAGGGTTTTGCCGAATCGGCGGGGACGGGTAAATAAGTTCACTTTCCCCTTCAGATCGAGCAGTTCCTTTATGAACCAGGTTTTATCTACGTAGTAGTAGCCACCGAGAATTAATTCATCAAAGCGGTCAATTCCGATAGGCAGTGGTTTATATTTCATAAAGACGACCTCCTTTTGCCAAGTCAATGGTATCGTATTCTTTGCTAATTATATCAGAAAGCCAGGGTGTTCTCAATCGTTTCAATCAGGTATTATGTAGAAGTACACTGCAAAATTATTTCAAAATCCTTAAGATGGTGGATTGTTCCCCGCAATCTATGGTATAATGTGATGCAAAATGGATTATTATGCAGTTTTGCAGCTGTTACAGATATTTTTATATAGCAGGAGGAAATCATACGATGCAGGCAGTATTACTGGCAGGTGGACTGGGAACCAGGCTTCGTTCCGTGGTGGCTGACCGACCGAAGCCCATGGCGCTCATTGGGGATAAGCCGTTTATGGAGTATGTGGTGCGGGAGCTGAAGAATCATGGAATCACGGAAATCGTTTTCGCTGTTGGATATAAAGGCTCTATGGTGGAAGAATATTTTGGTGACGGAGAACGTCTGGGAATCAAGGTTTCCTATGCGTATGAGGAGACTCTGTTAGGCACTGCAGGTGCCATTAAGAATGCCGGCCGTCTGGTGACGGATGAGCGTTTTTTCGTCTTAAATGCGGATACCTTTTATCAGATTCAGTATGACCGTCTGGTGAAGATGAGCCAGGAGAAGAATCTGGACATGGCGCTTGTACTCCGTGAGGTACCCGATGTGTCGCGGTATGGCCGGGCTGTCCTGGAAGGAGACCGTCTGACTGCGTTTGATGAAAAGACGGAAGGTGCCAGTCCGGGGACGATAAACGGCGGGGTTTATTACATGAAACGCGCCCTGCTGGACGAGATACCGGAGGGAAAGGTTTCCTTAGAGCATGATATGATTCCAAAATGGCTTTCCGGCGGGGAGAAGGCTCTCGGCGGAATTGTAAACGACGGATATTTCATTGATATCGGAATTCCGGAGGACTATTACCGTTTCATAGATGATGTGGAGAAAGGGGCAGTAACTGTATGATAATCAGAGGAAGAGCGCCGCTTCGGGTCAGTTTTGGCGGCGGAGGCACGGATGTGGCGCCGTTCTGCGTGGAGCAGGGCGGAGCGATCATTGGAAGCACGATCAACAAGTATGCGTATTGTTCCATCGTTCCCAGGAATGACGATCAGATAATCGTCCATTCGCTGGACTTCGATATGACGGTGAAATACAATACAAAGGAAAACTACGTTTACGACGGCCGCCTGGATCTCGTAACGGCGGCGTTAAAGGCCATGGACATCAAGCAGGGATGCGAGGTATACCTGCAGTGCGACGCACCTCCAGGATCCGGTCTTGGAACGTCTTCGACGGTTATGGTGGCGCTGCTGATTGCCATGGCGAAGTGGAAGGGCGTTTATTTAGACGGTTATGCCCTGGCCGATCTGGCATACCAGGTGGAACGGGAAGACTTAAAGATTGACGGCGGCTATCAGGATCAGTACGCGGCTACCTTCGGCGGATTTAACTTCATTGAATTCCATGGACGCAACAATGTGGTGGTGAATCCGCTGCGCATTAAGAAGGAAATCATCCACGAGCTGCAGTATAATTTACTGCTGTGCTATACGGGAAATATCCATGTGTCCGCCAATATCATCAAGGATCAGGTGAAGAACTACGAGAAGAAGGACGCGTTCGACGCCATGTGTGAGGTGAAGGCGCTGGCTTATGCCTTAAAGGACGAGCTTTTAAAGGGGAACTTATACAGCTTCGGCAAGCTGCTGGACTACGGATGGCAGAGCAAGAAGCGCATGAGCAGCAAGATCACCACTCCGCAGATCAACGAACTCTATGATGAGGCGCTGAAGGCGGGGGCTCTTGGCGGGAAGCTGCTGGGCGCGGGCGGAGGCGGATATCTGCTGGTATACTGTCCCTACAATGTGCGCCATAAAGTGGCGGCCAGGCTGGAAGCGGCGGGCGGTCAGCTGACGGACTGGAATTTCGAACTCAGAGGCGCCCAGGCATGGGTGACGGATGAGGAACGGTGGAATTACGACAGTGTGAAGGTGCACATGCCTAACGGAGACTACACATTTAATCTGTAAAACGGGAACCTATGTAATTTGAATAAAAAAATATATTACAGGAAGACGATGCATGGACAGAGTTATTTTTTTAGACCGGGATGGAACCATTAACGAAGAGGTGGAGTATTTACACAGGCCGGAGGATTTAAGACTTCTTCCCGGTGTGGGAGAGGCCATCCGGCGTCTGCGGGAGCATGGATTTGCCGTCGTTGTGGTGACGAATCAGGCGGGAGTCGCAAGAGGGTATTATGAGGAAGAAGACGTAACTGTGCTCCATGACTTTATGAATGAGCAGTTAAAAGAGCAGGGCGCCTGTATAGACCATTTTTTCTACTGCCCCCATCACCCGGTTCACGGAATTGGAAAATACCGGGTGGCATGCCATTGCCGTAAACCGGAGACCGGAATGTTTCTCATGGCGGAGCAGTTCTATCAGGTGGATAAGGCCAATTCCTATATGATCGGCGATAAGCTGCTGGATGTGGAAGCAGGCCATAACTACGGCGTGAAATCCGTGCTTGTGGGGACCGGATACGGCGCAGAGACTGTGGCAGACATGACGGAGGAGGAACAGAAGAACGCATTCGAACACTACTCCCCGAATCTGCTGTCTGCGGCGGACTGGATAATCGGAGAAACCACGACAAAACGCCCATAACAAAATGCCCTTAAAAAGGAGGAACGATAAGATGGAACCTATGAAGTATTTAGAGGAACTGGTGGAGCGGTATCCGGTACTTGATGCGGTAAAAGATGATGTGCAAAAAGCGTATGAACTGCTGGAAGCCTGCTATGAACAGGGCGGGAAGCTGCTGATTGCCGGTAACGGCGGAAGCTGTGCCGACGCGGAACACATTGTCGGTGAACTGATGAAGGGATTCGTGAAACGCAGAGAGGTATCCGATTCTTTTGCCGAATGCTTAAGAAACGCTGATGAGGTCCGGGGAGCGGAACTGGCGAAGAAGCTGCAGGGCGGCCTTCCGGCCATTGCCTTAACCGGCCACGCAGGACTTTCCACCGCCTATTTGAATGATGTGGACGGGGATCTGATCTTCGCCCAGCAGACGTACGGATACGGAAGGCCTGGCGATGTGCTGATCGGTATTTCGACCTCCGGCAATGCGAAGAACGTGATGTATGCCATGACCGTTGCAAAGGCCCTGGGCATGAAGACCATCGGACTCACTGGAAAAGACGGCGGAGCGCTGAAGAGAGAGGCCGATGTTTCTGTCGTCGTGCCTGAGACGGAGACATTTAAGATTCAGGAGCTGCATCTTCCTGTTTATCACGCCCTGTGCCTGATGCTGGAAGAACGCTTTTTCTAAATTCGGGACAGATTGGAGACTGCTATGACAGAAAAGCACTTTATGGATGGAATCGGTAAATGGAAGGATGAGATCATTGCCGCGGGACTTCTTATGGCGTTTGCCTTCTTCATAAACAGAGGAATTGAAATAAAGGGGCTTTATATGGATGACCTCTATCTGTGGTCCTGTTACGGAGAGCAGACCTTTGGGCAGTTTATATTTCCCATGGGGAGTACGCGGTTCCGTTTCCTGTATTATCTGGCCGCATGGCTGGAGCTGGCGGTAATCGGTAATCATATCGGATGGTTTGTACCTCTGAACATCATCTTAAACGGCTGTATCGCCTATTCGGTATACCGGTTTGGAAAGCGGCTGTCGAGAAGCTATCTGATGGGACTCGGATGCGGGTTTCTGTACCTCTTATCCAGAATGTCCTACTACCAGATCAGCCAGGTGTACGGGCTGATGGAGAGTCTGGCTCTGTGGGCAGCGCTGGGGATTCTTTACTGTCTGCTTCGTTACGTGGATGAGAAGGGGGAGGGAAAGAAGTACTTAATCCGGTCGTGCGTGCTCTATTTTGCAGTCTGCTTTATTCATGAGCGCTATCTGGCGCTGCTTCCCCTCATTTATCTGGCGATTCTGTATAAAAAGGGAAAAAAGAAGGCGTTCTGGTTTCTTCCTGCTGGAGTGTTCGCAGTGGTCATGGCGATCCGTGTGCTGACGACCGGAGGTGTAGCGCCTGCAGGCACGGGAGGGACCAATGTCGCCGAGACGTTCAGCGTGATGACCTCCATACGCTATGCGATCGACCAGGTCCTGTATATTTTCGGCATCAATGCCGGACCGGGCCATCTAAGCGGCGCCAGCTGGACCGAGTCGCCGTCATGGATCCATGTGCAGATCATTGCCGCGGACCTGGTGCTGCTGGTGCTTGTGATACTGGCAGTCATCCGTTTGATCCGGGATAAGGAAGGCCGCCTTAAGTATCTCCGTGATATCAGCCTGTTCCTTGTATTTATCGCCCTCTGTATCGGCGCATCCAGTGTCACAATCCGTGTGGAGACGAGATGGATCTATGTGTCCATGACAACTGCCTATCTGCTGGCCGCCTATTTATATGGGATGATAACGGCAAAGCCGGAACACGGCAAGGTCGTTGATATCAAGCGGGAAGCGAGAAAGGCAGCCGATAAAAAAGCGGGACGCCAGAGCGCGGTTCTCTGCGGCGGCCTGTTTCTGGTCTATATTATCATCATGTTTCCCGTGGAGAATTACTACCGGGGACAGTATCCCAACCTCTATTTCTGGGCCGACCAGCAGCGGTATAATTCGCTGGCGGAGGAGACGTATGGAAAATACGGGGATGATATCTTCGGCCGGAAGATCTATATCATAGGTAATTCATACCAGATGAGCGATTTCACGGCGAGGACCTTCTTCAAGGAGTTTGACCGTGACAGGAAGGCGGAAGGAACGGAAGTTCATTTCATCGATTCCATCCATGATATCGGCCTGATCACCAATAATATGCTGGTGCTGAAGGAAGATCCGGCCCACAACGCGTTCCAGGATGTCACCGACTTTGTACGTAATTTAAAATGCGAGGCGGTATACGGATATTACCGGGATGGCTGGATGGACGAGAGCGCCGAAGTCAGGGTTATGACAGGAACCAGCGGAGTGATCAAATTGGAGATCTATTACCCGGGAGAACTGACGGGATTGGAGATTTCGAAGATTTCCCTGAATGGGGAACCTGTCAAAGATCTGGTCATCAATCAGAATACCATGAAGCTGGAGATTGAGGCGGAACCGAATCAGATCGCCTGCCTCCGGTTTGATAATAATTTTTATTTAAAAGACGCGGGAGAACAGAGAGGGGAGAAACGTTTCTCCATGATTGTGAATTTTGCCGCAGACTAGTGCCGCCGGGAGGCATTAATACAGCATTACATTAGAATGAATTACCTGGAAAGGAACTTTATGAAACGCAGATACTATTTATCCATCCTTCCCCTGGCCGGAATCCTGTTCGGCATGTGGTATATCCATATTGCGGCTTCCGATGTGATCTATTCCGATTATATCAGACTGGTGAACAGTTATCTTCCGGATGTGTGGAACCCGGCCAAATTCTTTGTGCCGGATGTTCTCACCAGAATTCCGGTAAATTATCTGTCCCGCATCATCAATGTGGCGTTTTTCGGATTCAACACCATGTTTGACCGGGTGCTCGGCGTTCTTGCGCTGGGACTTTCCGGATTTGTCCTGGGAAAATACTGCCTGTTAAGGAAGGTGGGGGCCGTCTGGTTTACTATCCTGATGGCGCTGATGTTCAGCCTGAATAAATGGGAGATGCTGATCAATGGAAGCGGCTGGGCCCATTTCCTGGCCTTCGCCGGATTCTATTACCACTATCTCGTTATGGACAGGCTGTGGACCGGGGACGAGAAGCCGGGAGACAGAAAGCTTCTCGTGATCCTTCCGTTTGCCATAACCATCCTGACGGCCGGTCCGTACTGCGCTGTCTATTCTGTGGTGGTCATGATGGCATATGGCTTCATGGCGATTCTGGATTACCGGAAAACGAAGCGGCTTGAGAAAACGTATCTTCTCTATGCTCTGTGTACACTGGCGGCTCTGCTCCTTTATATGTGGAGTAATTCGCTTACGGTGGAGGATCATGCCGCGGCGGCCGAGGTGGGGCTGTTCACACAGCTTGCGCAGACTCCGGGCTTTTTTGTCCGGTTTATCCTGATCTCCTTTTCCTCCATGGTCGTTGGAATCGAGGAGGCAATTGCCGCATTTAAGGGGAATATCCTCCCGTTTGCGATTCTGGGATTCCTTGTGATAGCAGCTTACTTATACGCGCTGTATTTAAATTTCCGGTACCGGCTGTATGAAAAGTCAATGGTGCCACTCATACTGATTGTATCGGGAGGGCTCAACCATGTGCTGATTCTCCTGTCACGGTGGATTTTTCTGGTTGATGACTATGGCGCCAGTTCGAGATACGCCCTGCAGTTTCAGGCGGGGATATTTGGAATTATACTGACTTTTGCGCTGTGCCGGAACGAAATGGTGATGAAAAAAATGGTGCGCGGAAAATACCGGCTGTTCTCTGCAGCGGTTGTTTCTTTCTGCCTGCTGTTTCTGGCCGGTAATGCGTATACGACATACCATGAACTGAAAAAGGCTCCAGATCGGAAAGGAACCTTTGAGATACGGGCGCAGATGGCGCTGAACTTCGAAGAGATGACGGATGATGAACTGAGGGCCGGGTTTGAATACCGGACGACCCGCCCGGAAAGCGGGGCGCAGGTCAGGGAGGCGCTGACGATCTTAAAAGACAACGGGTGGGGTGTCTTTAGGCCAAATAAATAAATTTGTAACTGAGGTGGAGAAACTGATGGAACGGACTCATAAATCTCCCCGCGGGAGGCGGGGCGGCTGCTTTCTGCAGAGCATAGGGCTGGTTTTACTTCTGTGGGTGTGCGCCCTGTGGGCGATCGCGTATTCCGCGGACCAGTTGTTCGTAAAGGGAATCCTGTCATGGCACAGGCAGCAGAAAGAATATTACGATATGATGGCAGAAGTAACTGCGCTCTTCTGCGTTTTTACTGTCCTGTATGGACTCATAAGAAGCCGGATTTTAAAGGCGGTCGGGACCGTGGCAGTTCTGTCCGTCTTTTTCTGGGGGCATATGGTATTTCTCCCGGTGGTGACGGCAGGCGTCTATCTGGCCTACTTGACTGTATTGGGAGAATTTTTTTGCAGAAGGGTCCTGAGGCTTAAGGCGTCCGACGGCGCAGCGGTACATTTCCTGTGCGGCTCTCTTCTTGTGATCCTGGTCTTCTGCCTGATGTCGGCCGTGGGAATCGGCGCCATCGGGTATCTGCAGGTATTTGTGGCAGCCAGCGGAATTCTTCTGGTGTTCTGGCGGTGTGCGCGGTGCGGTAAGAAAAATGTGGAAGAACCGGCTGGAAATGGACGGGGAAATAACTGGAAAAATAGCTGGGGATATAGCCGGAGGGCCGGGAGGGAGAGTGAGAGCGGAATTTGGCTCATGGCGCTCTGCTTTGCGTTTATCGTGACCATGTTCTGTATACAGGCCGGGCGCATGAATACCGCCCTGGATTTTGACAGCCTCTGGTACGGCGTCCGCTCCCGGTACGTGCTGGACAATGGAAACGGAATTTACGAAAATATGGGGACCATCGGAATCGTCTACACCTATTCCAAGGGCTGGGAAGTGATGACGCTTCCCCTCGCAAATCTGCCCTCATACAGCTTCCTTCTTGCTTTTAATCTGTGGCTGACGGCGGGCGTCATATTTATGGCGTACCAGATTGCCCGTTTCTATATGGGAAAAGGCCACTCGACCGTATTTGCGGCTCTTTTAGCCGGTGTGCCGGGTATCATGAATATGGCCATCACTACAAAGACGGATATTGCCACGCTTCTCTTCCAGGAAATCATGATCTGTTATCTTCTCAAGTATTTGAAGGAGGGCAGAAGGGAGTGGAGATATCTGGTATATGGATTTGCCGCCTTCTTTCTGACGTGGACACTGAAGCCGACGGCTCTCGTATTTTCTACCGCTATTCTCGGTATGAGCGTGCTGTTTCTGTTGTGGAAACGCCTGCTTCCGTTGTGGGGCAGGAAAAGAAAGGCTGGACAGGCCGGTGGGAAAGGGAATGCTGGACAAGGCGGCGCTCTGGGGCTTTTTCTGCTGTCGATTCTGGCACTCGCCGGAATCTGGGCTAGAACGGTAATCATCACAGGGCTTCCGGTGACCTCGGTGTTCTCCTCCATTCTTACGAAGCTTGGGCTGGAGATGAAGTATCCCTTCAATGTCAATAAAATTCCTAACAGCGGGGCGGAGCTGCCTCTTGGCGAACAGCTTGTGAATTTTATCGAGCGGGCCTTCGGCTTCCTGCTTCGGCCGCTGGGCGTGGATATGGACCATGTGATTCTGGCCTGGGGTGGATTTCTGCTGTTTATCCTGCTTCTTTTGTGGATATTCAGTTTGTTTTACAGAAAAAATGTGGAAAATGATAGTGAAAGGCTGCTTTCGTCCTGGCTGAACGTAGTGTTTATCCCCTTTTTGATCGTCTGCGTAGTCAGTCTCTATATGCTGGTCCAGGTGGACGGAAATTACTTTATGCTGCTGTATGTCCTGGCTGCGCTTTACGTGATGCGGCTTGTGGTCCGTATCTCCGATAAGGCGGTGAGAAAGGGGCTATGCGGTATACTGGTTCCTGTCATGTGTTTCTGTGCGGTGGTGTCCTCCCTGACAAACTGGAGCTGGGTCGTAGGATTTTCGCCGGTTTCCTGGAATCATCACGGGTACTACGACCACCAGGAGGCGAAGCACCAGGAAATGGTGGAAAAAGGAAACGGGCAGATCTGGGATATTCTTGCGGAAGACCCCGAAAACCGTCTGATTGCGGTGGGAGACCATCCCGGAGTGCTGGGATTCCCCTGCAATGCCCAGTCGTACGATGATATCACCGGTTCCTGGGGAAATGTGGTTCTGGTGAAAACCATGGATAATTTCGTGGAATTTATGGACTATGCGAAGACGGATTACGTCTATACAGAGGCCGGATATATGGAAGAGGAACAACGGTGTTACAGCCTCGTTCGCACGCTCATTGAATATGGCAAGCTGATTCCTGTCTGTTATGAGGAGGGAAACATGCTGGCGCGGGTGGATATCGACGGAGAATATACGGAAACCAGCCGGGCAGCATTGACAGAATTTGACAAATGTTATATAAAGAAGAATGTGGAATAGGCGGAAAGGTTGGAGTAGGAAATGAAGAAAGAAGTTAAAATAGGAATCGGGCTGGTATTTCTGGCGTTTTACGTGTTTCTGATCATGCAGTTTGGCAAGGTATTCGTGTATTATGACGACTTCGGATATTTATCGCTCAGCTATGGAAACACGGTGCCGGATGTGATTGGTTCCAATTATACGTTATCCCTGCTGCTTTCCTTTATGGGGAAACACTACTTCTATTCGAATGGAAGGCTGTTCTATTTATTCCTGTTCAGTTTTTTAAATATGATAGGCGGACTGGCTGCGGTCCAGGCCTTTATGGCGACCAGTGTTCTGACGATTCTGATTCTGGTCCATTACGTGGTAATGCGCCATATAAAGCCTGCGGGATGGCGCCCTGTGTTTCTGGCTGCTTTTATCTGCCTGCTCTATGGAACCATCGGAATTCTGATTCAGCGTCTGGGAACGTACTGGTATGCGGCCAGCTTTCTGTATGTTGTACCTACGGTTACATTTCTGGTACTGGCGGTTCTTTACTATGAGACAATTGGGGAAGAACCGGAGACCTGGAAAAAGGCAGTCTGCATCGTGCTGGCATTCTTCGCAGCATTTTCTCAGGAAGAGTGGCTGGTGGCCGTGATCGGATATATCTGCATGGTGATCGCCTGGAAGACTTTGAAAAAATACCGCGTCCGCGCTTACGATTTCGGAACGCTGGCAGCGGCTGTGGCCGGGGCGCTTCCGATTCTGACCTCACCGGCGGTAAAGATGCGTATGGACAACAACAGTGAGTTTTCCAATCTGCCGTTTATCCAGAAGGTAATGACCAACCTAAGAAATTTGATGAACCTGTTTTTTTCTTCCGATAATCAGAATTACCTGGCAGTGCTCCTGATGGCTCTAATGGGGCTTGGAGCCTATATGATCTGGAAGAAGATGAAGCTTCCTGTTTTAAATATCGTTTATCTGGCATTTTCCGCGGCCATCACTGTGTACCTGTTCCTGAAGCTGAACCGCCATGTCCTGGGGGCTGGCGGCCATTCTCAGGCGATGATATGGGTTCTGTTTCTCTATCTGATCGTGACTGCGGTACAGGTGATCCGTATTTTATATGACAGAGACCAGATTTTGATGGGAATGATATTCCTGGCGGCGATTCTGACACTGGCCTGCCTTGTGGTGGTGCCGGAACTTCCCCAGAGGGTGCTTCTTCCGTTTATCTATCTGTCCTATACACTGTTCGGGTACTTATTCTGCCTGATCCTGCTGGAACGGAAGAGCGTGGTATGGGGGCTGGCCGGGCTCGCCTTCGTGGCGGCTGTCAGCATTCCCAACCTTAAGAATATTTACCGGGGGTACAGCATCAACTATGAAGTGCTCATGTACAATGACGGTGTCATCCGGGATGCTGCGGCACGAATCCGCGGGGGAGAGGAGATAAAGAAATTAACTCTTTATGAGAATCCCGACCGTCTGTGCAGCTGTGAGATGGTTTACGATGAGAATTTTAAGTATATGATATACTGGATGGACGAGTATTACGATTTGCCGTCCGAAGTGGAACTGGAGTATGAGCCAATCACTGATTTGAGTGCATGGCAGCAAACACACTGACTTAAAGGAGTATAAATTGTGGAGAAAAAATTATCGGTCGTCGTATCCTGCTATAATGAGGAACTGGCGCTGCGCCAGTTTTACGCGGAGACGTCGAAGGTACTGAAAAGCTTAAGCTGGGATTATGAACTTATTTTCGTCAATGACGGAAGCCAGGATGGCAGCATTGAAATTCTGAAGGAACTGGCGGCTGGGGATGAGAAGGTGAAGGTGGTGGATTTTTCCCGCAATTTCGGCCACGAGGCCGCTATGATTGCGGGCATGGACTACAGCAGCGGGGACGGAATCGTCTGTATGGACGCGGACCTTCAGCATCCGCCGGAATGCCTGCCTGGAATCATTGCAAAGCTGGACGAGGGGTACGATGTCATCAATATGGTCCGTACGAAAAATGAGTCTGCCGGCTGGTTTAAGAACTTTGCCGGAGCGGCGTTTTACCGGCTGATTAATATTCTCTCCGATGTGAAATTTGAACCGAACGCCTCCGATTTCTTTGCTGTATCGAAGAAGGCGGCAAAGGTGCTTAAGACAAATTACCGTGAAAAGGTTCGTTTTCTTCGCGGCTATGTGCAGAATATCGGATTCAGACGGACAACCATTGAATACGAGGCCAGAAACCGCGTGGCCGGGGAAAGCAAGTACAGCATCAAGAAGCTGATAACATTTTCCATGAATACGATCATGTGCTTTTCCAATCTGCCGCTGAAGCTGGGCATTTACGCCGGCGGATTTGCGGGAGTCCTGGGAATTATTATGATGATCTACACGATCTGGAGCTGGGCGGAAGTTGGAACACCCAGCGGCTACGCGACAACCATTGTGCTGATCTGCTTCATGTTTGCGATTCTCTTCCTTATTGTCGGGATCATCGGGAATTACATTGCGATTCTGTTTGCAGAATTGAAGGACAGGCCGATCTATATTGTGGGTGAGACGAAGAATTTCCCGGACGAGAAGGAATAAGAATAGATATAAGTGTTTGAGCAGTTCTGCGAAAATAGAGAAAAGCGGGGAAAGTCAAGATGACATGTAAAAAAGTGGATACGATGAACTATGTAGTGGCGTTTCTGGAAAAACTGGTCAATACGCCGAGTCCCAGTGGATTTACGGATGAAGTGATGGCTTTGGTGGAGAAGGAGGCGGCCGGTTTTGGGTTCCTGTCCCATTACAGCAGGAAAGGCGGTCTCATCATTGAGGTTCCCGGGAATACGGATGCGGTTCTGGGGCTTTCCGCCCATGTGGACACGCTGGGGGCTATGGTCCGTTCCATCAGCTCCGAGGGAATGCTGCGCATCGTTCCGGTGGGCGGCTTTATGATGGAGAGTATTGAAGGAATGTACTGTAAGGTGCATACCAGAACCGGAAAGGTATATACCGGTACGATTCTCACAAAGGAACCGTCGGTTCATACGTATGATGATGCCAAAACCCTGGAGCGAAAACCGAAGAATATGGAAGTTCGCCTGGATGAGAGAGTGAAGAGTGAAGACGATGTCAAAGCGCTGGATATCTCCGCCGGTGATTATATCAGCTTTGATCCGATGTTTGTCTATACGGAAAACGGGTTTATCAAGTCACGCCATCTCGATGATAAGGCCTCCGTGGCTGTGCTGATGGGGGTATTGAAGGAGCTGGGGGAATCCGGTGTGAAGCCGGAGCGCACACTTAAGATCGTAATCAGCAATTATGAGGAAGTCGGTTTCGGCGCAAGCTGGATTCCGGAAGATATCGAGGAATTTATCGCAGTTGATATGGGAGCGCTGGGTGATGATCTGGCTGGGGATGAATACCGGGTATCCATCTGCGCACTGGATTCTTCCGGGCCATACGATTACAAGATGACAAGCCGTCTGATCGAGATCGCAAAGGAGCGGGAGATCGGGTATGCCGTGGACATTTTCCCGCATTATGGCTCTGACGTGGGAGCGGCTCTGCGCGGCGGTCACAATATCCGCGGCGCGCTGATCGGACAGGGTGTTCATGCGTCGCATGGAACGGAGCGGACTCATGTGGAAGGGCTGGAGCAGACACTTCGGCTGATTGAAGGGTATCTTGGACTGAACTAGGACGTGCAGATGGGGAGGTCAGAATGAAGATGGTTACATTAACCAGGGAGCAGGCGCGGCGTTTTTTGCTGCGGAGACATGGCCTTTTGGGCGGATACCGGTTTGAAGGAAAACGGGGAGTCCTGGAGTTTGTAAAACAGGAGGGATGTATACAATTCGATCCGGTAAACGTATGCGGAAGGAGTCCGGAACTGGTCCTGTTGTCCCGGGTAAAGGGATTTACGAAGCAGATGCTTTATGAGCTTCTGTACCAGGACCGGGTGCTGATTGATTACTTCGATAAAAACCTCTCCATCTTTGCCACGGAGGACTGGCCCTATTTTGAATGCTACCGCGACCAGCACCGGCAGTGGGAACGGAGCCATGCCGATATCGAGACGGTGAGTGAGCAGGTGAAAGGGATCATTGCGGAGCGGGGAGCGGTCTGTTCCGCCGACTTGGATATGCCGGGGAAGGTGCACTGGTACTGGAGCGATACGAAGCTTTCCCGGGCGGCGCTGGAACATCTGTATTTTACCGGTGATCTGGCTGTTCATCACAAAAAGGGTACGGTAAAATATTACGACTTGATCAGCCGCTGTGTCCCGGAGGAAATTAGAAACCGGAAGGATCCGCTGCCGAATGAACAGGAACACCAGAAATGGCGCATTCTGCGGAGAATCCGTTCCGTCGGTTTCTTATGGAACCGCCCGTCAGATGCATGGCTGAATATTACAAACTTAAACGCTGCCGGCCGCCGGACTATTTTCGAAAGCCTGCTGAAAGAGCATGCCATCGTTCCCGTTTCGATAGAAGGAATCCCTGAAACTTTTTATATGGCTAGCGAGGATCTGGAACTGGCGGATGCGTGCGGAGCAGGGAAGAACTGGAAGAAAAGGTGCGAGTTTCTGGCGCCGCTCGATAACCTGCTGTGGGATCGGAATTTGATTCGCATGATCTTTGACTTCGATTATAAATGGGAGATTTATACTCCAGTGGAGAAACGGAAATACGGCCATTACGTGCTCCCGATTCTCTACGGCGACCGCCTGATCGGACGTATCGAAGCACCATACGACCGGAAGGAAAAGCAGCTGAATGTGAAAAATATCTGGTATGAGCCGGGAGTCAGGAAGACGGCAGAGATGCAGAGGGCGCTTAACGGTGCAGTGGAGCGGCTGGCTGAATTTAACCGGGGAGAAGTTAGCGGTTTTACCTTTCCGCCGCCGTAAATATATTTGCGATTCAGAATCATCTATAGTATAATTATATTTATGAATAAATATCAATGGTTCCTATAATGGCACTTATGAGAAGCGTATTTTCTTATAGGTGCTTTTTTTCATCAGATCTGATTCCGCCAGATCTGTATTTTTTTGGAATTTTCCGGAAATTCCTGTTAATTTTTACGCACGTTGATAAACATAAGTGCCATTATAGGAAAAATATCCAATAACGGCGTTTTTATCAAACGTTTTGTGCGAAAGGAGCTCCTCAAAATGACTGAGAAAGTATGTTTTACCAATCTGGAGACAGATGAAAAGTTAAATTATCTTTATGATGAGATGAGAGGATTGGCAAAGAGGCAGGACCAGATGATGGGGGATTTGGAATACATAGGAAAGCAGCTCAGACGGATAGAGATTATTCAGGATGATAATATTGCGGACAGCATTGCGGCCATGGTATCAAATTTTTCGGACATATCAAAAAAGATGGATCATTTCATTAACATGGAAGCGGTCCTTCATACAATAAAGTCAGATGTGAAGATCATAAAAGAGCTTTAGAGTGTGTTCCTGGTGCGGGGCCGGCTATTTGCCGGCCCGCTCCAGGTCTTTCTGAAATACGTTGAGATCCTGCCCCTTCAGAGCCCGTTCCAATAGCTGTGGAACCTTCTGAGGATTGCACGCAAAGCAGGGGATTCCCATGGAGGCAATCCGGCCGGCGATCTGTTCGTCGTAGTAGGGACGGCCGCCGTCAGCAATGGCGAGAAGGCAGATGACTGACACCCCGGAATCCTTCATTTCGCCCAAACGGCGCAGAAGGCCGGCGCGGCTTCCGCCTTCCATCAAATCGCTGATAAGGAAGAACAGGGTTTTCTTTGGGGTATCAATCAACAGTTGGCAGTAGGCCACCGATTTCTCGATGTCGGTGCCTCCGCCTAGCTGGAAGCCAAACAGAAGATCCACCGGATCATCGCATTTTTCTGTTAAGTCCACCACATTCGTGTCGAAGGCTATGATATGCGTTTTTAAGGACCGGAGACTGGCCAGAATGCAGCTGATCACGGAGGAGTAGATCACCGATTCTCCCATGGAGCCGCTCTGGTCCACATCCAGGATCACTGTGTAGCGGTTGGACATATTTTTGGATGTCCTGTCATAAAAGTAAAAGCGTTCCGGGACCAGCTTCTTCAAATCGGGATTATAGTTCTTCAAATTCCGGCGGATTGTTTCCTTATAGTCGAGGGCAGCGGCTGATGGGATCGGGCTGTGGCGCCTCCGGTCAACCGCGGCGGTAACGGCTCTGCGGATATCGTCTGCCAGCAGGCGGTTAATCTCTTCCACGATCCGTTCAATAAAGGAACGGACCTGCTCCTTGGAGCGTTTTGGTATCTGATCCTTCAGGGTCAGCATCATGGAAGCCAGATTTAAGTCCGGTTCCAGCTTTTCCAGGAGCTCCGGCTCGAACATCAGCTGTTTTAAGCCGCAGCGTTCCATGGCATCTGCCTGGATGATCGATACCAGTTCCTTGTCGAAAAGCGATCTCACATCGCCCAGCCATTTGGAGACAACGGGGGCCGAAGGGCCTTTGCCTGCGCCGCGGGCGCCGAAGCCTCCGCCGGAGGAGGTATTGTCATAGATGGCGGCAAGCGCCTGATCCATCAAATCCTGTTCCCCGCTTAAGGAGGTGTCGCCCATAGCAGAAAATCCGGCCTCACTCTCTTCACCCAGAATTAACCGCCACCTTTTGATTCTATCTTCCAGTTCCATATATGTCACCTCCCATGTAACTTTTGAGCACTCTCGGAAACTCCTGTTCAGACGGCTCATCTTCCTGGCCGAAAAAGCCGGTCATATTCCGTCAAAGTCAAAATCATCCAGCGAATCTATCATTTCCAGTTCTTCCGTCTTTAAGGCGCGGGTCACGGTTTCGGAGACCTGATCCTTGTTCACCTGCCAGATTTCCCCCAGATTCTCTGCCACATCGGCTTTTTCGCCTGGAGTAAAATCAGAAAATGCCCGCCGGAGAAAAAGTAGCGCCCGTTTAAACTCTTCCTCATCCAGAGTATCTAAGTAGCTGCTTAGTTCCTTCCACAGGCTGAGCCGGGCGATAAGGGCGTATCGATTCTTTTTCGACAGCCCTGCAAACCATCCGGCCCCCAGTTCGGCCGGAATTCCCTTTGAAAGCCGTCTCTGGACTTCCCGACCCAGCTCCTCATCCTGCATGCGGCCGCGTTCCAGAAGAACAGCCGTGCAGAAACCGGAGATTCTGGTGTTTAAATCATCCCGCGAGGCGATCTCCTCCATGAGGCGGACGAAACGCTCCTCATCCAGAAAATCGTGGTGAAGGCAGACAGAATTTAACCGATCCACACTTCTTACAATCTGTTCCGCGGCGGGATCGTCGCAGAAACAGGCAGAGACCAGCAGCAGGCAGGCGCGCAGGAAAATCTGTTCCAGAACGGGAACCAGCGGGGATGAATCGAGCCGCCGGATATCTCCAAAACGCATGACCACGGAGATGCTTTCCGCCGAAGCCGCAAGATCGGTCAGAGCAGAAGAGTCCGCGGCCAGGTGCTGCAGAATATCCGTGATATAAGCGACCATCTCCGGCATGCCGCAGAGGTAAGATTCCTCCAGAAGCTTTGCAGCGGCGCTGATTTCCGTGGCTTCCCTGGCCCGCTCTCTCATGGAAAAGGAGGCGGCCCCTGTGACCGTGTCCCCCTTCAGCGTGGCTTCAACCAGCTCGATCTCGACCTCCGGCGTCCATTTTAGTGTCCAGGCCTCCGCCCATGTGGCGTCCTCCTGCCTGAGCGGCTGCAGCGTACCGAAGCCGACATTTAACACCCTTAAACGGTGCAGAAAAAAAGAACGGTTCAAGTCGCGGAATGCGGCCGCTTCGGATTTTACATTTAGATTTTCGCGAAGGTCCAGGGATATGCTTTCCGCCACCTCGGACCGGTATTTCTCCAGCTTTAAATCCCGCAGATTCCGGTAAAAATCATCCTGAAGGCTGGTGCGGCTCACCCCCTGAGGAAGGGAGCCTGTCACAGTCCCGATCTCCGTGGCTGCGGCGGCGAGGGCGATTTCAGAAAAATGTCCATGCCCCATGCAGGTTACGGCAGCGTCGCGCAGATCACAGAGGGCAGGCAGACTGTGTCCGCCTAAAGCGGCCAGAGATTTGGAAAGTTCGACCGCTTCGATGACTTCAGCGGACGAGACCATGAAGCCATGCTCTCTCTGGTAGGTGGAAATGGAGGTCAGGTACGTATAGAGCGCCAGCTCCCGGTCCTGTTCCAGGAAAGAGCGCCAGACCATTCCGTAATAGAAGGGGGCCTTGTTACCGGCGCCGTATCCGGATCGGGAGGAGAGGCGGTAATAGGAGTAGGGCATCAGCGTCACGCTGCACTCCACGGCCGGAAGCTCTCCCCGCTCTTTGTCGGTCATGGCAGGGGCGTCGCTTAAAAGGCCTGCCGTATGGTACGCTCCGGTGACCACCACCGTGCGTTCCGGCGCGAAGCCTTCTGCGGCAGCCCGGGCAATCTGGCGGCGCATGTAAGCCTCGCGGACGAGGATTTCGGGCCAGTCGCTGTCATTTCCCGCGGTCAGGCTGCGCAGCTCTTCACCGAATACCGCCGCCCCGGCCATATATTCCTCCGGAGTCTGGCTGTGCTCCATGGTATATTCCCAGAATGCCTCATGACCGCCTTCTCCGCACTGGGAATCCAGCAGCCGGTATACGTCGCCATAGCCCTGATTCTCTGAATCATCGGAAAGAGTGGTCTCCGTCACCGGTCTCTGAATGCCCAGAAATACGCCTGAAGGCAGATCGATGAAACGGCAGGGGACGCCATGGTCCTTCGCCCAGAGCACCGCCTGATACTCCGGTGAATATTCTGCAAACGGGTACAGGATCGTGCGGATAGGCGACTCTTTTGTGTAGGCCATGACCGCGATCGGCGGTCTCGTCTTGGCCCCTGCAATGTCGCCAAGGAGAGCGGTAAAATCGGAGGGGCCCTCCACTAATATCAGTTCCGGTTCCCTTTCGTCCAGGAGCCGTCTCAAATGGTATGCGCCGGCGGGCGAAAGATGACGGATTCCAAAACAAACCGGATGCTCCATCTATTTGTTCAACTCCTTACACTCTTTGTAAAGGCCAAGCCACTGGCTGCCGCGTTTTTTCATGATGTTTTCCAGATACTCCTTAAAGACCATGCTGTCCTTGTCCTCGTCCTTTACGATGGCGCCCTGCAGAGCGGCCGCCAGATCGTAGTCGGTAATCGTTCCGTTTCCGAAGCTTCCCGCCAGAGCCATGCTGCCGGCAAGAAGGGAGATGGCCTCAGCCGTGGAGAGTACTCCGGAGGCCGGCTTTAGTTTCTGTTTTCCATCCAGCGTCATCCCGCTCCGCAGTTCACGGAAAATGGTGCAGACCTTTTCCACCACGTCTGCTTCCGGGAGTCTGGCGTTTAATTCCAGATTGGCCGCCATCTGATCCACCCTGGTTTTTACGATTTCCATTTCAGAGGTTAAGTCTGAGGGCGTCGGAAGGACCACGATGTTGAAACGCCGTTTCAGGGCGGCAGACATCTCGTTGACACCTTTATCGCGGGTGTTGGCCGTTGCGATAATGGAGAAGCCTTTTTTTGCCGGCAGCTCGTAGGCCAGCTCCGGTACCGAAATCCGTTTTTCGGACAAAATGGAGATCAGCGCATCAGAAACCTCGGAGGCGCAGCGGGAAATCTCCTCAATTCTGGCGATACTTCCGGTTTCCATGGCGCGGTAGACCGGACTTTTGATCAGCGCCTCGTCGGAGGGCCCCTGGGCGATCAGCATGGCGTAGTTCCAGGAATACCGTATGTGTTCCTCCGTGGTGCCTGCAGTTCCCTGTACTACCTTCGTAGAATCTCCGTTAATGGCGGCCGTTAAATGTTCCGACAGCCATGATTTGGCCGTTCCCGGTTCGCCGATTAAAAGCAGGGCGCGGTCGGTGACAAGCGTGGCGATGGCGATTTCCACCAGGCGTCTATTTCCAATATATTTCGGTGTGATTTCTATTCCGCCGGCCCGGCCACCTGTGATGTAGGTGAGCACGGAGCGGGGGCTCATACGCCATCCGGACGGCACCGGATCCTTTTCCGATGCGATCAGGGCGTCGATCTCTCTCTGATACATTTCCTCGGCGGGCATACGCTGTACATTGTCGTTGTCTTGTCTGTTCTTTTCTGTTACCATCATTTACCTCCCGGCAGTTTGGTACTGCTATACAAGCCCAGCTGCCTCATCAATCATTTTTCTCATCATGCTGCTGGAATCCCAGTTTTTACGTATGGGGCTCTTCATGGGATACGTGCATATAAAATTGTCGATTTCCCGAAATTCCTGCTGTTTTTCTTCTTCCGTCATGGGAAGCAGGTCGATCATCTGTCTGATACGCCAGAAGTTGATGCCCGAATCCCCATTTTTTTCAACGTAACGGGCCACCAGTCCTTTAAAGTCGGTCCAGCCACACTGGAGAAGCAGATTGTAGAGGAAACGGTTATCGGACACAATAAGAGCCTTTTTATAGAGATGACTTCCCAGAAGAGGCCGAACCTCGGGAGCGGCCATCTTGGCAAGCAGATGATCGCTGTCCAGCTTTTGCGGCGTTCCATTTTCGGCAACGCAGCTTATGCCTTCCCGGACTGGAACCATACTGCCGGTAAAGAATTCAAACCATCGGGGATCTAAGTTTTCTTTCAGCGGCCGCTGAAGCTTTATAAGTCGCTGCCGTCCGCCGCCTTCTCTCAGGGGAATGAAATACTCGTGGCGCCCGGAGCGTTCCACGTAATTGATCTGACCGAACACTGCCATCAGAGCAGTGGTGGCACGGCTTTTCTCCTCTTTCCCGATGCCAAGAATACTGGTCTTAGGGAAACGTTCCCGATACTGGTCGTAAACTGTTTTTGCTGGCATGGTCAGCAGATCTGCTGTCAGCGAAGCGGGATACCAGGCTTTTCCGTGTGTTTCGGCCAGCGCGCGGGCACAGGTTATGAGCCGCTCATCGAGGCCGCGGGCGATGGATTTCGATAAAAGCTCCGGGAATCTTCCATAATAGCTCTTCTTATTCCAATCGGCTGCGGCTGCACGTTCATACAGGGACAGGACAGAAGAGTCCGCTTTGCCGGTCAGGGCCTCGAGGAGAAGCTCCAGATGCTCTTTCTGTTCCTTTTTTTCTTTCTGCTCCTTCGTCTTATTTTCGGAACTGAGGTCAAGCTCATCAAAGAAGGTATGGGCTAACGCTCCAAGGCGGCCCGAAAGGTGGTCGGAGCGTGAAAAATTTAAATATTTCATGGCCTCCCAGGGAGTGCTGTCCAGAAGTGTTTCTAAATACTGTTCTGACTCTGCGGTATCCATATGAACCAGAACCTGTCGGGCCACCTCGAGGCTGCTGCCTTTTTCTGTCTTCAAAAGGTCGAGAAGCAGGCCGGAATTCCTCTTGTCGAAACGGAGTGCGGATACAGCCTCCTCCCTCAAGTCCTTTTTTGCCCAATCCAGCAGGCTTATGTAGAAATCATTTTCCTTCTCTCCGGAGATCGCCTCGATGACACGAAGACGGCGTACCCGGCCTCCGTCACTGCACTCTGCAAAGCCCTGTTTCAGGAGAGGGAGGAAGCTTTCACCCTGATGGGAGAGCCAGTCCTCCGCCAGAGCCGCAATCTCATTGTAGCGGTCAGACAGGGCGGGAACCATGGCGGCCTGTACACGGTAATCGTCAAAAAGCTCCGGTGTATTTTGAAGCGCTTCTGAAATGACGGCATATCTCCCGCCTCCTGTGCCTGTGAGGGCCTCCAAGAGAGGTTTTACTGCACGGAAGGGCTGGCAGGGGGAGAATGGCCGCACGGCCAGCTCCAAAGGAACGAGCGTGCCGGGAACGCCGCACCCGGCCTGCGTGCAGAGAATGGCTTCGGACAGCGCCAGCGTATCGAGCAGGGTCCCCGCCCGGTCTTTGCAGTCCGGGGAGATGGTCTGGGCGGCCATCAGATAAAGCTTTTTAATTACCGGTGATGCGTCGGCCAGAGGGGCGATGCTGTCTACGGCTCTTTTCAATCGAAAGTCTTCTCCGGCAAGCCGGACGCCTGCCGCCGCCGCGGCTTCCAGCCGTTCCTGAAGATCATATAATGCCTGAAGTTCCATAATTGTTCCTCCCCATATTAATAAAGCAGACGTACGACAGTCTGATCTGTAATGACCGCATACGGGTGCAGACAAATGGCATGAAGTTCTGTGCTGTGCCATAAGACACCGAAAAGTACCTGATTTTCTAAAAACCCGGGATCGGGAAGCTGGTTAAGTCTGAACACTCCCGGCTGGTCGCCGGGACGGTCCGCCAGCCGGATGGCAGTATTGTCGTGGTCCATTAGTCCCAAGGTGGTCTCGTCGGCACTATGACCAATCAGAGCATAAGAAAGCAGACAGCCGTACCGTCCGGAGGAGAGTGTATTTTTCAGTTCATTTTTGGCAGCCTTAACCGCTTCTTTGACGGATGCACAGGCATGGGCCCGGACTTCACTCATAACGGCACTGGTGATCGGTTCGAATTCCTGACGGTCCCAGCGAATCCGGCGGTTTCCCGTACCCGGATAGTAGGAGAGGCAGGGAACCCGCACCATATCGGATACCGAGTCTTCTTCCTTTACATATTTTAATGCCTTCAGCGGGCGGTAATGACAGGTAACGGATAGCTCTCCGCTGTCTAAGTCGATCCACCAGCCCTGGTCTACCAGTTCTTTTCGGGCCATGTCGCAGGATTCCTGGAAGGAAAGCTGCAGGAGACGAGCGTTCTCCTTCTTTAAGCCCAGTTCATTTAAACGGTCAAGGGTCCAGATTCCGCCAAGTTCCTCGTAAAGGACGCTGTTCTCGTCTTCCACATTTCCCTGTTCCAGCTTCTCGGTCAGCCATGCTCTGGATTTCCGGATCAATGCGCGCAGCCGTACCAGCGTTCCGGCGGATTCAGCGATACCTCTTTCCCGAATGCCGTTTTCCACACCTGCCTTTTCCAAATCCTGCATTTGCAGAATGAGCGTGCGGATCAGGCGCTCCGGGCCGGGCAGATAGTAGTCACCCAGCTGCTTTGCCAGATCCTGATACGTCTTTAAGGAACTGCCTTTTAATGTGGAAAGTCCGGCATCCAGAAGTTCGTTTACCATGGATTCCGCCATGGCGAGGCCGTCCAGCTGTTTTTTCAGTTTCTTTGTGCGGGCTGCAAGACTCGCTGGTTTTGAAGCTTTCGTGGACTTCTTTGCCTCACCGTCCGTGCGGCCTTTCTCTTCTTTTTTCTCCTCGCGGGCCTCTTTCCTGGCGCGTTTGTCGAGGATGGTCTGCGGAATCTCACAAGTTTCCCACGGCTCATCTTCCAAAAGCTTAAACATCAGAGCCAGGCCATGTTTACAGGGAAACTGACGGCTGGGACAGCTGCAGCGGCAGACAGGCGCTGCTTCATCTATGAAATCGACGGATACGCTGTAAACGGAACTTCCGCTTCCCTTGCAGTCTCCCATGTAAAAGGTGTCGTCGGCGGAACGGGCCAGGTGTGTAAATCCGCCGCTCTTTACAATCTTCTTTGCATTGGCCACAGCACTCGCGTTCGGCGCCATGGCTGCGATCTGTTGTTCGGTCAGATGCTTCATGATGCGGTCCTCCTGATTGGTAGATTCTTTTATTCCCGCGTGGGAATTTGACTGATAATATTTTCACGAATCAGATTGCTATGATAAGAGTATAGCACATATATGGCGGTTTTTTAACAAAAAATTCCCCGGAAGCGTTCGTGCAGCTTCCAGAGAATTTAGTGTAATTTTAAGATTTACGATTTATTTGCTTTTAAAAGAGACTTGTACTGAATAAAGAGTTCCTCCAGGTTATCAGCTATTGTACTTCCGGAGGCATGATAAACCTTCGAACCATCCATAAGAAATAATGCAGGAACTTCATTTACGCCTTACTCCAGGCTAAATTTACTGTTGTATGGTGAGTTTTACCGGAATTAAAGGTTTGGCTCGTCTCTGCACTAATCTCTAAAAATTATTATTAAAGACTCAACAACTATTGCAATCAAAATAATTAAAACATATGTTCCGAATTGAGACTTTACTATATTAAACCAGGAAGCATGGGTCTTAATTCTTTCTCCAATAATCATTGCAGCAAATATGAATATAAATCCCAAATTGTTTATTATGATTTTTTTGTTCATATAACCTAGTCTTTATAGTCCTTCGCATATGCTGTGGTAGTAACGCTGTCAATCGCTGCCGCATAATTACTATCCGTATAAAAAGTACGTATTGTACGTTCAACTGCGCGTTGCTGTACTGCAGCCGTTGGTATCTCCGTCCATCTAAATGCAAAGATCCCTTAGTCTTGCTTGCATTCCTGAAAAAATCAGAGTGTGTGGGACTTTATTTTATTGACATTGATTTGAATGCAGACATGAATGGTCTGGAACTTGCCGTAAAAATACGAAAGCATGATCCACGGGGATATATTGTGTTTATTACAACTCATGATGAGATGGCGCCGTTGACATTTAAGCTTAAGGTAGAGGCTATGGATTTTATCTTGAAGGATGAACCAGACCAATTTGAGAAGAAAATCTGTTCCTGTCTGGAAGCTGCTCATACCAATTATTACAGGCATTTACAGGCAGGAAACAGAGCGCTGGTCATAAAAGACGGTCCGGATTCTATCCTTATGAATCAAGATGATATTCTGTTTATTACCTGTGGTTATAATTCCCATACGATTGTCATATACACCTGGAATGGAGTAAGGCGGCTGTCAGGAACTTTAAAAGAAATAAAAACTCGTCTGAACCGTTTTTTTTGCTATTGCAGCCGATCCGCAATTATTAATATTAAAAATATGGAGATTTATTTACCGGGGGAAAGAAAAGTGCGAATGAAAAACGGTGCGTTTTGTGACGTGTCATTTCGTATGGCTGGAGAGATTCAGCGCCGTATAAAAGAACTGGGGTTATATTCTTGAGACAGTCCGCCCGCACACGTTCCAAATCCCTGTCCGATATATATCACCGCAGTCTTTTTATCAAATAATTCTGCCAACGCTCCTGCGAACAGCTGAAACAGAATGGTAAGGCTGGAATTAACGCCATAAATGACAGCCGCAGAGAATAATTTTCAAGTTTCTCTATAGATTCCCTTCCTCCTCCCCAAACACATACTTCCGTATTGCCCAGGCCACGCCGTCTTCAGCATTGGATTTCGTTACATATTTGGCCCGCTCACGGATACAGTCCATGGAATTGTCCATAGCCACGGTCCAGCCGAATTCCGGAGTAAACATGGAGATGTCATTGTCGCTGTCGCCGAGAACCATGACGTCATCCAGGGAGATTCCCTTTGCCGCAGCGTAAGTCTTCAACGCGTTGCCCTTCTGGGCGGCAGTGTTGGTCAGTTCGATATTATTGGGAAATGAGGAGGCAGCAGCTAAATCCGGGTAGTTTGTAAATGCCTCTTTCATGCGGATTACCAGATCGCAGTCTAAGTCGTTCCCACAGATTTTGTAGATATCCGCATCTGCGGGAATTTCACCCAAGTCCTGGACGAAGGTCATGGTGTCCATGCGCTCTTTGGCGGCAGCCCGGATTTCGTCAGGAATTTCTCCAGAAAATGGGGCACGGCCATTTAAAAAGTCGTAAAGCTCCAGGATTTTTCTCTCCGGATCGGCAGTGGAGTAGCGGCCATGAGAGGTCAGAACATCCATAGCAGCCCCGAACTCTCCGAAAATGTGGCTGATATCCTTTAAATTCTGTTCGTTCAGTGGAAGATTCGCCATTTGTGTTCCGGTCTGGTCATAAATGACGGCCCCGCTCAAACAGATATAGCCACAGGTAATACCGCAGCTGTCCATCATTCCTTTTGCGTCGTGGTGGTCACGGCCGCTGCAGATTAAAAATTCCACGCCATAGTCGGACAGACGGTGAATTGCGTCGATGTTGGCCTGAGAAATATTTGTATATGGGTCAAGAAGGGTGCCATCCATATCGGAGGCAATCAGTCGAATGCTCATTGGTACATGCTCCTTTATTGGTAAATGCTGATAAATAAGATTCCTTTCCATAGCTTATACTAAAAAGAGATATTCGTCAATGAAGAAACTGGTTTTGGCCGCAGCCATAGAAAAAAACAGATTAAATAGTGCTTGACCGTGACCTGACGTCACCCTGTATACTCCAGTTAGCAGAGTAAATGGTTAGCCACATAAAAGGTTAGCTGAGTATAAGCATGGCTATGTATAAATCAGGAGGAAAAGGAATGGGCGGTTTTAAGTTTGAGCAGTGCGGGAACATAGAAGGACTTTATCTCGTGGAGCCTCAGGTGTTCTCGGATGAGAGAGGATATAACCTTGAGGCATACCATGCCGGCAGTTTCCGGGAGGCGGGGCTGGACATGGTATTTGTGCAGGACAACTTATCCATGTCTGTGAAGGGGACGCTCAGAGGGATGCATTTTCAAAAAAACTATCAACAGGGAAAGCTGGTCTGTGTCGTGAGCGGAGAGGTGTTTGATGCAGTGGTCGATATCAGAGAAGGGTCCAAGACGTATGGACAGTGGTTTGGCACCGTACTTTCCGCAGAAAAGAAGAACATGCTGTATGTACCGGAAGGCTTTGCACATGGATTTCTGGTGCTTTCAGATACTGCTGTTTTTTCTTATAAGCTGTCCGATTATTACTATCCTGAGGATGAGAGCGGCATACCGTGGAATGATGAAACCATTGGAATCCGGTGGCCCATTCCGGAGGACATGACGATTCTAACCTCGGAACGGGACAGCCGCCATCCGGCTTTTGGCGAATTAAGCGCTTTGAAACCGAAAAAGAACCGGAAAACAATGGCGGCGGCGGTCCATGCATAAATGTAATGGCTGAGACAAGCTGTGGCAGGAATTAGAAATTCTTTCAAAATAATGAATAGGGTAGATTGTTTGAGGATGTTTATGGTATACTAGGAACACTTAGTGAGGCAGGAAACCACGCATAGAAAGAGTAAAATATAATGAAGCCACATACATTTGCAGTCTGCGCATACCGCGATTCTCCATATTTAGAGGCGTGTATCCGTTCCCTGAAGGGGCAGAGCGTGCCGTCGGATATTATTCTCTGTACTTCCACACCCAGCCCCTATATTATGGATATGGCGGACAAGTACGGCATTCCCGTTCATGTGCGCGAAGGAAAGAGCAGGATTATGGATGACTGGAATTTTGCGTATCACATGGCAGATTCCCGTTTCGTGACCATTGCACATCAGGACGATATGTATCAGAAGGATTATGTAAAGCTGCTTCTGGAGTCCTGGAAGCGGTATCCCGATATGACGCTGTTTACCGGCGGGTATACGGTGGTGAAGAAGGATACGCTTGTAAAGTTTGAAAAAGTAGAGTTCATCAAGCGTTTTCTGCGGCTGCCGCTGCGGCTCCGTCCGCTCAGCCATCTGCGGGCTGTCAAGAGGAGCGTGCTGCTGTTTGGAAACTCCATCTGCTGTCCAGCATGTACGTACAACAAGGAACTTCTGGGAGAACCGCTCTTTGATTCGCCGTACCAGTTCGCATTGGACTGGGACACGTTGTGGAAGCTGGCGGAGCGGGGCGGCCGCTTTATCTGTATAGAACGGCCGTTAATGTATTACAGGGTCCACGAGGAGGCCACAACGAAGGCCTGTATTAAGGACAACAGCCGGGCGCGGGAGGAAGCGGAGATGTTTGCAAAGATGTGGCCTAAGCCCGTTGTGAAGCTTCTCATGCATTATTACCGCAGAGCATATGAGGAATATGAGTAACAGTTCAGACGGCGTAAAATCAGTGCAAAGGCGGGCGTTAAGCTTGCTTATAAGACCGTATTGGCACTGATTTTTACATCGGATGAATATCCGATGCTTCTTGACCGGCTTTTCCGGTCAAGAAGATGAGCCGTCTGAACTGTTACGATATGAGCAACAGCAATGAACCACTAAGTGGAGATGACATGTATCGCACGTAAGCGGCCAAAAGACGTCCGCTAAGTGCTCATAACAAGGAGGATATACAGATGAAAGTAGTACTGCTGGCCGGTGGATTAGGAACCAGAATCAGCGAAGAAAGCCATTTAAAGCCGAAGCCTATGATCGAGATCGGGGGCAGGCCGATTTTATGGCATATTATGAAATACTATTCCGAATTTGGCTTTCACGATTTTGTGATCTGCCTTGGATATAAGCAGTATGTGGTGAAGGAGTTTTTTGCGGACTACTTCCTTCACACATCGGATGTGACCTTCGATCTTGCCAATAATAAGATGGAGGTTCATAATAACTATTCTGAACCGTGGAGGGTGACTCTGGTCGACACGGGCTTAAACACGATGACAGGCGGAAGAATCAAGCGGATTCAGCCGTATATCGGCGATGAGCCATTTATGATGACGTACGGCGACGGCGTGTGCACCGTGGATTTGAATGCCCTCGTGAAGTTCCATAAGGAGCATGGAAAGACGGCCACCATGACGACGGTGAACATCGCGCAGATGAAGGGGGTTCTGGACATCAGCGATGACAACGCGGTCCGTTCCTTCCGTGAGAAGGATGAGAAGGACGCCAGCCTCATCAACGGCGGTTTCATGGTCCTGAATCCGGACATATTCTCCTATCTGGAGGATGACACCACGGTATTTGAGAAAGAACCGCTGCAGCGTCTGGCCGCAGAGGGACAGCTGATGAGTTTCCATCACACCGGGTTTTGGCAGTGCATGGATA
This sequence comes from Hungatella hominis, assembly GCF_014288005.1. Lineage (NCBI taxonomy): Bacteria > Bacillati > Bacillota > Clostridia > Lachnospirales > Lachnospiraceae > Hungatella > Hungatella hominis. The sequence goes on along the minus strand of NZ_JACOPB010000002.1, from coordinate 471,476 downwards.
CGCAGCGTGAGATGCAGAAACTGGAGGCCTTATGGCAGACAGGAGCGGCACCCTGGAAGATCTGGGAAAACTGATACAGGGGAATTGAATACATGTGGGAGAATCGAATTGATACAGGAGAATAGAATTCATATGACAGAATGGACAAAGGAAATGTGGCAGGAATTCCGCACATTTTATAAAGGAAAAAAAGTACTGGTAACAGGACACACCGGTTTTAAGGGCTCCTGGCTTGTCCGGATGCTTGAGGAAGCAGGGGCAGCGGTGACGGGATATTCTTTGGAGCCGCCGACAGACCCCAGCCTCTTTTACGTCGCAGGGCTTCATAACACCATGGATTCGGTGATCGGGGATATCCGGGATCTGCCCCATCTGATGGAGGTGTTTGAGAGAACACAGCCGGAGCTGGTGTTTCATCTGGCGGCACAGCCCATCGTGCGGGATTCCTATAAAGAACCCGTATATACGTACGAGACGAACGTGATGGGCACGGTTCACGTGCTGGAGTGCATCCGGAAGAATCCGTGTGTGAAGTCATTTTTAAATGTGACTACGGACAAGGTATATGAAAACAGGGAATGGGAATACGGCTATCGGGAATGCGATCCCTTAGATGGATTTGACCCCTACTCCAACAGCAAATCCTGTTCCGAGCTGGTGACACACAGCTACGCGAAGTCATTTTTTGCGGACGGCCATACGGCGGTGTCCACATCCCGGGCGGGGAATGTCATCGGCGGAGGTGATTTCGCCAACGACAGGATCATTCCCGACTGCATCCGCGCGGCGACGGCCGGCAGAGAGATCGTAGTCAGGAATCCATACTCCACGCGGCCATACCAGCTGGTGCTGGAGCCGCTGGCGATTTATATGGCTATCGCCATGAAACAGTATGAAGATATGAACTTTCAGGGATACTATAATGTGGGCCCGGACGACAGGGACTGCGTGACCACCGGTGAACTGGCGGATTTATTTACGGCTGCCTGGGGCGGCGGCATCACGTGGGTGAACCGGTATGATGGAGGCCCTCATGAGGCCAATTTCCTGAAGCTGGACTGCTCCAAGATTAAAAAAACCTTTGGCTGGAGCCCCCGCTATGGCGTGAAAGAGGCCGTGGAGAAAACGGTGGAGTGGACAAAGGACTATCTGGCAGGTGAAGATATGCTGGCTGTGATGGACAGGCAGATAAGAGAATTTTTTAGAGAGGAAAGATACCATGTTTGAAAATAAGACAGAACAGGAAGCGAGACAGCAGATTCTGGAGATGGTGGGAGCTTACTGCGATACTTACCATAATAAAAAGGAGCCATTTAAAGCGGGAGACAGGATTCCCTACGCGTCCCGCGTGTATGACAGAAATGAGATGGTGAATCTGGTAGACAGTTCCCTGGAGTTCTGGCTGACTTCCGGCCGGTATACGGATGAATTTGAAAAGGAGCTGGCCGGATATCTGGGTGTGAAGTACTGTTCTCTGGTGAATTCCGGTTCTTCCGCGAACCTTGTGGCCTTTATGACACTGACGTCTCCGCTTCTTGGCGAACGCCGGGTGAAGCGCGGTGATGAGGTTATTACAGTGGCCGCCGGTTTTCCGACCACGGTGACACCGCTCATCCAGTACGGTGCTGTGCCGGTATTCGTGGATGTGACGATTCCGCAGTATAATATTGATGTGACGGTGCTGGAGGAGGCCTGCTCCGAGAAGACCAAAGCCGTAATGATCGCCCATACCCTAGGCAATCCCTTCGATCTGGCGGCGGTGAAAGCATTCTGTGACCGCCATAATCTGTGGCTGGTGGAAGACAACTGCGACGCTCTTGGAACGAGATACACCATAGACGGACAGGAACGGCTGTCGGGCACCATCGGAGATATCGGTACCTCCAGCTTCTATCCGCCTCACCATATGACGATGGGAGAGGGCGGCGCCGTTTACACGAATCACCCGATGCTGAACAAGATCATCCGGTCCTTCCGTGACTGGGGCCGTGACTGCGTCTGCCCATCGGGAAGAGACAACATGTGCGGTCACCGTTTCGACCGAAAGTTTGGAGAGCTTCCATTGGGGTACGACCATAAGTACGTTTACTCGCACTTTGGGTACAACTTAAAGGCGACAGACATGCAGGCTGCCATTGGATGTGCCCAGCTAGGGAAGTTCCCGACCTTTGTGGAACGCCGCCGCCATAATTTTGACCGGCTTCGTGCCGCGCTTTCAGCGGTGGAAGAGCAGCTGATCCTTCCGGAGCCGTGCCCGAATTCAAAGCCAAGCTGGTTTGGTTTTCTTATTACCTGCCGGGAAGGCGTGGACCGGAACGGAATCGTGCAGTATGTAGAGTCGCACGGTGTGCAGACCAGAATGCTGTTCGCGGGCAATTTGACAAAGCATCCATGCTTCGACGAGATGCGTGCGGAAAAGACCGGATACCGGATCGTCGGAGAGTTAAAGAACACTGACCGGATTATGGCCGATACGTTCTGGATCGGAGTCTATCCGGGAATGACGGATGTGATGATTGATTATATGGCCGAGACTATTATAGAAGCAGTAAAGAAAAACAGTTAAACGAAAGAAGCCCGGACGTGGGGATTCATGGGGAGAAGGAAACCAAATGGAGAATTACGATCTTAAAAAAGTCCATGAGGCGAACCTGGCTATTTTGAAGGAAATTGACCGGATTTGCCGGAAATACAGGATAAAGTATGTCCTGGATGCGGGAACTCTCTTGGGTGCGGTGCGCCATAAGGGCTTCATCCCGTGGGATGATGATGCGGACGTGGCGTTCACCAGGCCGAATTACGACGCATTTTTGAAGGTGGTTAAAAGAGAACTGCCGGAGGGAATGACGTTGGTGGAGCCGAAGGATCTGCGGGACGGGAAGGCATTTTTCGATTTTACGGCCAGGATAATCTATGAGAAGAGCCAGATGCATGAGGATACGGAGGAGATGCAGTATTACGGAGGTAAGCTGAATCACCTTTGGGTGGATTTATTTACGATTGATGAGCTTCCAGCCAACAAGGCGGCATCCACCTGGACTCTGTTTCTGCACACTGCGATTTACGGACTGGCCATGGGACACCGCTATAAGCTGGACTTCGGAAAGTACGGCGTGATGGGAAGACTCTGCGTGTGGATACTGTCCACCGTGGGCAGGCTGATTCCCATGAGCGTCATCAGAAAGCTGCAGCATATGGCAGCGGTGAAGGACAGAAAAGGAAAGAGCCCCCTGCGCTATTACAGCAACTACCAGCCGGATTACCTGTATGTGACGCTTCAGAAGGAGTGGTGCGAGGAGACGGTGGATCTGCCGTTCGAGGACACCTTGCTCATGGCGCCTAAGGGATGGCATGAGGTTTTGACCTGGGTCTACGGAGATTATATGACCCCGCCGCCAAAAGAGAAACAGATACCCTCTCACTCCAGCATGAAAATAAAAATCATGGATTGATTACTTAATGTCCACTGGGCGTATAGATTGCTGGAAAATATTTCCAATCGGACATTATATCGACCGAATTCTACAATTTTTTTAGTTACACTAAAGAAAAAAGGAGGGATTCGGTCATGACGATATGTGAAGCAACCAGTAAGAGGATTGAACAGCTATGCAGGCAGAAGCGTCTGACGGGATATTCTCTGACCTTTCAGGCAGGGATACCGCCATCAACCTTTAAGAGTATTATGAATGGAAAGAGCAAGAACCCCGGAATCTGCAACATTAAAAAAATCGCCGATGGCTTTGGGATGACCATCCGCGAATTCTTTGATTCCGATATATTCAATGATCTGGACCAGGACGATTAATTCGCCCTGGTCTTTTCTTTTTCGATTTCATTTCCAGGTATCTCTCCGCTTTCACAGTGGTCTAAATATTCCCTCGCATCCTTAAAGAAGCTGAAGAGTATCAACAGAATAATGATTCCGATGGGGAATGCCGCGATGATGGATACGGTCTGCAGATTCGCCATCGAGTTCTCTGAAAAAATGAGGGCAATAGGGAACAGCATCAGCAGTATGGCCCAGAACAGCTTCACGTGCTTATCGGGTTGGGCGTCGGACGGCAGTTCCTTGTAGGAATAGGACGAAGCCACCATGGTAAGGGCATCGAAGGAGGTGGCATAAAAGGCGATCATGGTGACTGCCAGCAGGATAAGCCCCAGCTTCGCCAGCGGAAGCGTCTCGAAGATGGCCATGATAGTCTGATATAAATCCCCGGTGGCTGCGTAGATGCCCATGACATCCAGATGTCCCTTCGTCTGCAGCGCCAGGCTGTAGTTGCCGAGTATGATAAAGGAGGTAAATGTTCCCGACAGTCCGAAGCAGTATCCGCCGAGCACTGTCTGGCGGATGGTGCGTCCCTTGCTGATGGTACCGATGAAGAACGGGGTGGCTACGCACCACACCATCCAGTAAGCCCAGTAGAAGATGGTCCAGTTCTGCGGGAAAGACGAGGTGCGCAGCGCGTCGGTCCATGTGGATAAGCCGATAAAATTCTGCACCATGTTGCCGATAGCCGTAACTCCCGTCTCAATGGTATAGCGGGCTTCTCCGCCGCCGATCAGTACGTAGAGCAGCAGGCCGAAGAAGAGCCAGGTACAGGAGGCCGCCAGCTTGGCGATGCCCTTCATACCGAAATAAACGGTGATGGTGTAGACGACACAGATGATGACAAGGATTACAATTGTCAGCATGTTGGACTCCGGGATCCCGGTTACGCGGCTGACCGCCATGGAGAGCAGCGGAGTGGCCAGGGAAAATGTGGTAGCCGTCCCTGCCAGCAGCGCGAATACGGCAATCAGGTCGATGACTTTTCCCCCGATCCCATCCACGTGTTTTCCAAGGATCGGGCGGCAGGCCTCAGAATACTTCTGTTTGGTGCGCTTCCTGACGTGAAGCATGAAGCCGAAAGCCACGGCCAGCACCATATAAAAGCTCCAGGGAATCGGTCCCCAATGGAAGAGGGGGTAGGTGGAAGCCCAGTCCTGAAATGTTCCCATGTCTGCAATGTGCGGTTCATTGGCATAGAGCACCCACTCGCAGAGCGAGTAGAAGAGAATGTCGGCCGCAAGGCCTGCCGTAAACATCATGGTTCCCCATTTAAAATTGGAGTACTGCGGCTTTTCTATATTTCCCAGCTTAATCTTTCCGTATCTGGAAAATGCCATGTAGAGTGAGCAGAGAAAGACGCCGAGTCCGATCAGTAAGTAGTAGCTGCCAAATTCATTGCCGAGGAAGAAACGGATCGACGAAAGCGTATCGGTCGATTTCTGCGGGAACACCATAAATAAAAGACAGAGTATAAGAACACAGACGAACGGGACGATGGTCGTAACCCAGTCCAGCTTCTTCATCAAGTATTTTTTTTCATCCTGGTCCATGATAGTACCTCCTAAATGTTCAAAAAAGTAAAAATAAATTTGATATTGAACATAATACCATGGTTATCCAGAAAATGCAAGAATTAATTGTGAAGATTTTCTGACTTTTTTCCAAAACCACTACAAAAATGAAGCCGCATCCGATATAATAGCCTCGTGCAGAAAAAAGGAGGACTGAAATTGATCATGAAGAAAAAAGTGTTAATTATATGTGGAATTACGGCAATGCTGCTGGCTGGCTGTACCAAAAGCAATATTGTGACAGGAGGGCCTGCGGAGCCGGTATTTGAAACTCAGGAAGGGATTGTGCTGGACTGGGGACAGATCGGAGATGATCTGGATGAAGAGTACTTAAATAACGAGGATTACCCGAAGGCGGTGAGCGTCAATTACAGTGTGGATCCGGATAAGAAGACTATCGATTTAACGCTGATGATGAACGCGGGAGCCACCCCGGAGGAGGCCGTGGCCTTTGCAAATGCGGTTGTGAGAACGATCAACGATGAGGCAGCAGTACAGGACTTCTCCATTGAGACCTCTACCGAGGATTCCTATGGCGGATTCTTCCAGGACTATACGCTTAATCTTATCGTTATGCCGGACGGCATGATGACGGATAAGTCCGTATGGCTGGTGAATATGACGATCCCGGCCGGTTCCAACGAGGCTATTGTGCCGGTAGAAGGCGCGAAGGTTATGGAGCCAACGTCTGCAGAAGAGGACATGGGAGAAGAAGTGGAAGACAGCGATGAGGAAAACCAGGAATAATCGATTTACCGAGACCGCGCAGATACGAGAAACAAAAGGTGCAGCAGCGAATTCCCTATTCGCGTCTGCACCTTTTAACATCCTGAGAATCCCAGAGCGTGTTTGAAAATTCATTCCCGCCATCTGCCCGCCCCACTTCGCGGCATATTTGCCCCCAATTCAGTCAGCGTAGCCACTACGCCTCCTTCATCGGGGTCAAATCTCCCACAAAGTGTGACGCACAGCTGACGGAAAGCAATTTTCAAACGCGCTCTAAGATACTGCCAGGCCGCTGTGGTAGGAGTAGTTGCCCAGTTCCTTTAACAGCGCTCCATGGTCCTGATGAGAGAGCGGAATGGTTGATATCAGCTCTTCATTAAATAAGTAGAATACGTCGCTGCATTTCCGCATGGACTGGTGGAAGAGATCCGGGAACGATGCCTGGGAAGCCAGACGTTTATCCCATGGATTACACCAGGTCTCGTGATCTAAGTTCATGGCTCTGACCGGATCCGGCGGTATGTCGGTTACCAGCTTTTTGGAAGCGATGGGATTCTTCAAAAGCAGATTTTCCACCACGGCGATGCTGTTTCTTTTGCGGCTCCTGGGATCGGCCAGTGTGCGGCATCCGATGCGCATGGCCAGAATGGAGCGGGACACCATCCGGGGCGTTACGCGGAAATTGTTCCGGTAGTTGATCGGATAGTAGGCTTCATTGATGCAGGACGAGAGGAAACCGGAGATAAACTGCATTTCCAGTCCGTTTAAACAGATCGTGGCCGCCTGGTTAAACTGGGACGGCTTTTTCTTTTTGTATTTCATAAGAAGAAGGGCGTCGATGTCATTCTCCAGCGTGGCGTGAAGGCCATGGTAATAATTACCTGAATTCTTAATGTCGTATTCGATCCGTCCATATACGTAGGGATGGCAGATGGAATCCGCAACGTAGTGACAGAAATAGCCGCTTAAGTAGGAGATAGCCTGCTCTCGCTGCTGCTTCGACTCAATGGTGGCCAGATGGTTTAAGCAAACGGCGAAAAAGGCGCTCACGTGGTTCTCGTGCATGTAAGAACCTACGTTTCGGTAGTCACGGTGGCGCAGGATTGGAATGTTGTAGAAAAACATATCGGGGCCCTGCAGCCCTAACTGATAGAGCCAGCGGTATTTGGAGATGATTCTTCTTAGCTGGTTGTTCGGAAGATCATTGTATGCTTTGACGCCGAGTAGATAATGGGTGGTAAATCCAGGCATTTGATCACCTCTTGATGGAGTATTTTGGGGGATAGTCAGCGAAAACCGGTGAGTGAATCGAAGAGACTGACGATCCCGGGCAGAGAAGCTGAAACGCAGAAATTTCAGATGCCCTGCCCTATACGCACATTATACCACATCCCGCCTCGCATGGTGTAATATATAGTGTGATTTTTAATGGAAATTTTATTCCTGTTTATTTTTTATTATTATATTCCGTGATCTCTGCCTGGGAAGAGGAATAAATCACGGGAAACAGGTGCTCACTCTGCAGTATTGTGATAATATTACTTTTGAATAAGAGAAAGGGGTGTGAGACCATGTTTCATGGAAAAATGAAGGCACTGACCTTCAGCTACGATGATGGCGTGACACAGGACCGGCGGCTGGTGGAGCTGTTTGACCGCTACGGGTTAAAGGCGACCTTCAACATTAATTCCGAACTGCTGGGAAAATCCGGTACTCTGTGGCGGGAAAATATGTGGGTAAATCACAATAAGATCCGGCCGGAGGAGGTCGGTGAACTTTACAGGAATCACGAGGTGGCTGTGCATACACTGACCCATCCGCATTTGACGGAGCTGGAGGAACCGGAGATCATCCGTCAGGTGGAGGAGGACCGGATAAACCTGGAGCGTCTTACCGGAAAGGCGGTTGTGGGAATGGCTTACCCTGGCGGCGGTATCAACAACGACGAGCGGGTGGCGTCAGTCATAAGAAATCATACGGCTATGAAATATGCCAGGACGATTACCTCCTGCTGCCGCTTTGATGTGCAGCAGGACCTTTACCGGTTTCAGCCATCCGTTTATCATATCGAGTTTGACCGGATGACAGAGCTGGGAGAGGCGTTCCTGAAAATACAGCCGGATACGCCGCAGATATACTATATCTGGGGGCACAGCTACGAGTTTGACTACCATGACACCTGGGGGGAATTCGAGGAATTCTGCCGGATGATGAGCGGCCGGGATGATATTTTTTACGGGACAAATTGTGAGGTACTGCTGTCCGATGTAACCGACAGCCTGTACCATGCATAGAACGTTGTCTCTCCGAATAAGTCTTAATAAAAGCAAATTGGAGCGGCATCGATGATACATAGAATTCATGAGCTTGTCTGGGGGCCATGGCTGCTGGTCCTGTTTCTGGGGATCGGCATTATTTATACGGTGAAGTCCGGTTTTTTCCAGATCAGAAGGCTGCCGTACTGGTGGAAGATGACCATCGGAAGCATACGGGAAGAGGAACTGGAAGAGGAAGGCGCCGTGACGAAGTTCCAGACGGCCTGTACGGCTCTGGCGGCTACCATCGGGACCGGAAATATCGTGGGAGTGGCGACCGCACTCACCGCAGGGGGGCCGGGAGCACTCTTTTGGATGTGGGTGTCCGCCGCCATCGGCATGATGACAGGCTATGCGGAGACCATGCTTGGTATCCGTTACCGTTACCGGGATAAGAAGGGCAAATGGATCTGCGGTCCCATGGTTTACCTGGAGCGCGGAATGCATATGCCGTGGCTGGGAATGCTGTACAGCTTCTTCTGTGTCATGGTATCGCTGGGGATGGGGAGTATGGTACAGTCCAATTCCATCGCGGAAACCTTCCAATATACGTTTGGGAGCCGCCCGGAGGTGGTGGGAGTAATACTGACCGGCATCGTCTTTCTCGTGATTTTTGGCGGAATCGGCCGGATCGCCATGGTTTCCGAACGGCTGGTTCCCATTTCAGCCGGGATTTACATGCTGTTTTCCATGGTGGTCATCATGTCGTGCTACGACCAGATCCCCGCTATTTTCGCCTCGATTTTTCACGATGCGCTGAAGCCTGGTGCGGCTGTATCCGGGGCTGCGGGATATGGAATCTCCAAGAGCCTTCAGTATGGCATGTCCAGAGGCGTGTTTTCCAATGAGGCCGGACTGGGCAGCATGGCCGTTTTGCATGGAGCGGCTGAGGAGACGACGCCGGAGCAGCAGGGGATGTGGGCCATGTTCGAAGTGTTCTTCGATACCATTTTGATCTGTACTATGACAGCCCTTGTCATCCTCTGCATGACCGGCGGAGACGCGGCAGGCTCCGGATACGATGGAGCGGCTCTCACGGCCTACTGTTTTTCCAAACGGCTGGGCGGCCTGGGAGAGTATCTCGTGTCGGCAGCGATGATGCTGTTCGCATTTGCCACCATTATCGCCTGGTACTATCTGGGACGGCAGGCGTCGGGCTATCTGGCCGAACGGCTGAAGGAGCACGGTCATTTCCTGCTTCTCTCTCGGATTCTGCGGGGAAAGGCGTATACGTTCCTCTATCTGGGAGCGGTGTTCTTAGGCTGTGTGGCCAGACTGGAAACGGTGTGGGAGCTGTCCGATATCTGGAACGGCCTGATGGCGCTGCCCAATATTGCGGCTTTAATCTTTTTGATGAAGGAAGTAACCTTTCCCAAGGGAAAAGAGGAGGAAATACAGACCGGAAAAAACTGATATGGCAGCAGCCGAAAAGAGCCTCTCCGCAGCGGAGAGGCTCTCTTTAATATATTTGTTTGAAAAAGGGAGGAGAGCTGATAATAAATTATCAGCTCGAGTATTATGAAAAAAATCTTATAAGCTATTTATTTGTTTACAATTAAAGTATATCCACGAATCATGAAGAAATCATGTTATTTGTGTAAAAGGTTTTTGAATGAAATTTAAACAAAATGTGAACAAAAGCCTGGCATGGCCTTTACTGTTCCGAAAAGAATTGTAAATACTGTCAACCGTCTTGAAAAGCCGGGACAGATTTGGTAAAATACTTTCAGGTTGTACAGAATGCATGGTACAGAGAAAGGAAGTAATAATAATATGAATAATCCGGTTGTTACAATAACCATGGAAAATGGCGATATCATGAAGGCCGAGCTCTATCCTGAGATTGCTCCGAACACAGTAAATAATTTTATAAGTCTGGTAAAAAAAGGTTTTTATGACGGACTGATTTTCCACAGAGTCATTAACGGCTTTATGATCCAGGGCGGCTGCCCGGACGGAAACGGAATGGGAGGCCCGGGATATTCCATTAAGGGTGAGTTCAGCCAGAATGGATTTAACAACGCGTTTAAGCACACCGAGGGCGTGCTGTCCATGGCCAGAGCGATGAACCCGAACTCCGCAGGCTCCCAGTTCTTTATTATGCACAAGGTTTCCCCGCATCTGGACGGTTCCTACGCGGCATTCGGCAAGATTACCGAGGGAATGGATATTGTGAATAAAATTGCCGATGTGCGCACAGATTACAACGACCGCCCGATGAAAGAGCAGAAGATCAAATCCATGACAGTGGAGACTTTCGGCACAGAGTATCCGGAACCGGAGAAATGCTAATTAGGAAGTACTAATAAGAAGTACTGATTAAGACAGAGGATGATTGTATGACAGAGAAACGAACCGTATTCATCAGCGGTACGCCGTATACTGTCACCATTTCCAGCGAACAGGAGGTCCTGTCGGCCGCGTATGCGGCTGGCGGGGCCATCATTGGTTTATGGGACAAAAACAGAAGCGGCCAGAGCCTTGCCCCTGCGGACTACGTTGTGGAGTGTGCGGAGGATGCCGATGAGGAGTTTCTGGAGCGGGTGGTGAGAAGAAGGCTTCATATGCCCTGGATCATCGCAGAGACGGAGCGGCTGGTGATCCGGGAATTCACGGCGGAGGATGCCGCGCACATGATTTCGGAAGATGCGGGGCCCGGTGATACGATTTTTTACAGCAGAGAGAAACTGGCCGCATATATCGACAACCAGTACCGGTTCTTTGAATACGGAATCTGGGCGGTGGTGGAAAAGGAGAGTATGACCGTGATCGGAAAGGCCGGGCTGTTTCAGCCAACCGCAGAATTCCTGAATGGGGAAATCCAGCAAACAGAGTCCTGGCAGGCAGAAATCCAACAAACAGAGTCCCGGCAGGCAGAACCTTCTCCGCCGCAAAAAAAAGAGGATACCCCGCTGGAACTGGGATATCACATCTTCACTCCCTGGCGGCGCTCCGGCTATGCGAAGGAGGCGTGCAGGGAAATCTTAAATTATGGTACCGACCGGCTGACCGGTTGTATCTGCGCGGTCATTGAGGAAGGAAATACGGCCTCCATACGTCTGGCCGAATCACTTGGCTTTCGTCTTACTGCTCAAAAATGTAGCGAATCAGCTGGATTGCTGTATCTGTATGAGGCGAGTTGCTCATAATGGTGAGAACCGGATTTTCCAGGATCAGGCCGGTCTTCTCGCCAAAGGAGGTATCTCCGATGCGGATGCCGCAGAACGCTTCCTGGCCGGTCTCGGCATTGGTGACCGGATAGAGGTAATCCTTTATCTGCTCGTATAAATCCGCCGGGAGGGCTTCTTCCAGATTGAGAAATCCGTCCATCTCTCCGTAATGGTCAATGACATCCGGGCGTCCGATCATGACGTCCAGTCCCTTGCTGGAGATCATGGCAGTCAACTTTGCCAGCTCCGCGTAGGAGTACTCGTTCATGGCCGATTCATCAAAAGAAGGGGACATGGAATAGTCCACATCGATCTTCGTATTTTCGTCGAGTCCGATAAAGGCGCGGAAGCCCTCGTTGAAATACTGGTCCACGGTCAGCGTCTCACTGTCATAGCGGCTGTTTAAGACGGCACAGCTCAGCGCGGTGTCAAACCGGTTGTTATACATGGCGCCTCCGATGGAACCCACCAGAAAAACCGCGATCACAACCCCGATGATAGGAAACTTATAGTATTCCCAGATATACCAGAATTTGTCTCTGAAAGACATCTCTTTAAGCTTGGCGGCTTCCTCATGCAGCCGTTCTTTAAAGGTAACATTTTCATAAGGTGTCATGGATAGTCAAACCTCTTTCGTGAATTAGTCGGCCCGGATTAATCCGGTTCCGGTTGAGCGGGGGCCAAAGGCCCAGGCAATTGCTCATTGTATACCACATTATACCACAACCCCGGCATAATAATTGTGAAATTTTCATGAAATAAAGAAGAATGTTTGCTTTTTGGGACAGGATTCGCTATAATACTTTGTAATGCTACTAGAGCGTGTCTGTATACTCATTTCCACCGGACACACTCAAAGGAAAGAGAAGGGGTACGACTTATGCTGTCTGGTTTTTTTAATTATGATAATCCTGTCTGGCGTTTTATCGGAAAGTTTGGAGATCTGATCATACTGAACGTACTGTGGTTCGTGTGCAGTATTCCCATTTTTACAATCGGGGCGTCTACGACCGCTGTATATTACGTAACGCTGAAGCTTGCGAGGAATGATGACGGATACACAATCCGGTCCTTTTTCAAGTCCTTTAAGGAGAACTTCAGGCAGGCGACTATTATCTGGCTGATCATGCTGGCTGTGGGCCTTATTCTGGGCTTTGACATGCTGTTCTTTACAAGGGGCGGGTTTAACATGTCCCAGCAGTTTAAGACAGTCATGGTAACGATTTTCCTTGCGATGTCCATTATTTATCTGGCGATTATAACCTACATATTCCCGCTACAGTCCAGATTTTATAATACCATTAAGAGAACGTTTTTCAATGCGTTTTTCATGTCCATCCGTCATTTGTTTCAGACAATCGCGATCATCGTCATCGATGTGGCTGTGGTTGTGGCGATGGTGATGATTCCGCAGATCATGATGTTTGGCGTGCTCTTTGGATTCCCGCTTCTTGCATTTATCAACTCCTATATATTATCTCCGATCCTTCAGAAGTATATGCCGAAGGAAGATCGTGAAGACGGCGATATGAGACCGATCTTTGCCGATGAGGAAGAGGCATTAAAGGCAGTGGGAACGGTAAAAGAGGAGGAAGTTAAGAAAGAAGAGCCGGCAGAACAGTAATCGTTGATAAGACCGGCTATATTATATAGAAGAAAGCGTTGTGATTCTGATCAGAAAAAGTTCAGAAAGCACAACGCTTTTTTTAGAATTTGGACATGGGATGGACACAAAAATGAGGTATAATAATCCCCAGTATGGTTGGTTTTGAAAAATCCGGGAGGTGGCATATGACGGAAGAGGAGTATGTTGTGTTTATCCAGCCTTATGAGGACGCGCTGAAGAACATTCGCGTCCGCGTCGAAGTGTTGAATGACGATTACCGGCGCAAATACCAGAATTATCCCATTCACCATGTGCAGGACAGAGTTAAAAAGAAAGAAAGCATAGAACAGAAACTGATCCGCAGAGGCTACGAGAGCGACGTGGAATCCGCCAGGGACTGCCTGACTGATATTTCGGGAATCCGCGTAATCTGCTATTTTGTGCGTGATATTTACGCTGTGGTGTCTTTGCTTAAGAAACAGACCGATATCGTAGTGATCAAGGAGTGTGACTACATCAGCAATCCCAAGCCTAACGGCTACAGAAGCTATCACATCGTGTTCGGCGTCCCCGTCTATCACACGGACGGCATGGAGTATTATCCCGTGGAGATACAGCTTCGGACCATGTCCATGGACTTGTGGGCGAGCATGGAACACCGCATCTGCTATAAAGGCAGCCAGAAGCTGGAAGAGAAGGCGGCTCAGGAATTCAAGGAGTATGCAGAATATTTAAAGAACATGGAAGAAGAGATGGAAGCGTACTTATAAGGAGAGTCCCAGGACTTAAGTTCACAGTCATAACCCCCGCCGGCGGTGTACTGCCGGCGGGGGTTATGAAGTATATAGATAATATGAGGGAAAGCGTGATTATTTATCGATCCGGAATCCGGAGTATGCGGTCATGCCGTGCTCATGCATATCCAGTCCGTCCAGCTGTTCCTGATCGGATACCCGCAGGCCGATGGTCAGGCGGATCACTGTGAAGATAAGGAATGCCAGCACCGCCGCGTACACAAGCACGGATACGACTCCGGTCAGCTGTGTGACGAAGCTGCAGCCTTCGCCGAATACACCAGTCAGCAGAGTTCCCACCAGACCGCAGCAGCCATGTACGCCTACGGCGCCTACCGGATCATCCACACGGACCACCTTGTCGATGAACTCGATGGCGAGTACGACGACAAATCCGGCGATGACGCCGATGATGATGGCCTCATAGGGAGTGACGACATCGCAGCCGGCGGTGATGGCCACGAGACCGGCCAGCGCTCCGTTCAGAGTCATGGAGACATCGGGCTTGCCGTAACGGGCCCAGGTGAATAAAAGGGTAACGAGAGTGGAGGCGGCAGCCGCCAGATTCGTAGTTATGGCGATATCTCCCAGGGAGGTGGAGGCGGCGGTGGTGGAACCGCAGTTGAATCCGAACCAGCAGAACCAGAGGATGAACACGCCCAGGAAGCCCAGGGGAATGTTATGGCCGGGAATTGCGTTCGGTGTCCCGTCACTGTTGTATTTCCCAAGCCGGGGACCGACGATTTTTGCTCCGACAAATGCACATACGCCGCCAACCATGTGAACGGCCGTGGAACCGGCAAAATCGTGAAAGCCTATCTCTGCCAGCCATCCGCCGCCCCAGATCCAATGGCCGGTCACCGGATAGATGAAGATACTGATCGCTGCCGAATAGACGAGGTAGGAAGAGAATTTCGTCCGTTCCGCCATGGCGCCGGAGACGATGGTCGCGGCAGTGGCACAGAACACCGTATGGAAAATCATGAATACGCCGATGGGGAGTCCGTTGATCATCCCGTTTGCATCCGCCAGGGAATAGGGATTTAGAAAACCGGATCCGCCGATGATGCCGGCGATATTCTTTCCGAACATGAGAGGGAAGCCGAGAATGAAGAAAAAGAGGGAGCCGAGAACGAAGTCCATCATATTCTTCATACAGATGTTTCCCGCGTTTTTTGCCCTGGTGAAGCCCGTTTCCACCATGGCAAAGCCTGCCTGCATGAAATAAACGAGAAAAGCGCCGAGCATGGTCCACATAATATTCATCAATAAGGTTGTTTCTTCCATAATTTTACTCCTCCTGAACTGTTTTGGTAAACGCCGCCAGAATCCCGGGAATGGATGCAGGAAGGGGATAACCGCTTACCGGCCGGCAAGCAATTATCCCCTTTGATAATTTTATATGTTGGATTCTGTATGGAGTTTAAAGTGGTATGGTTAAACCGCGGCCGCATGGCCGGTGATACGGGATAGCAGGGGGCTAAAGAGCCTCGCGTCCGTGCTCTCCGGTACGGATCCGGATGGCGTCCTGAACGTCGTAGACGAAGATCTTTCCGTCACCGTAATTTCCCGTGTTGATCTCATCGACGACCGCATCGATGATGGGATCCGCCAGTTCCTTTGGAATCACGGTTTCCACCTTTACCTTTGGAAGCAGGTTCACATTGTATTTGGTACCCCGGTACATCTGCGTATACCCCTTCTGATTGCCGTAGCCCATGACATTGCTGATCATGATGCCGTTGACCTTGCAGCCTTCCAGAATCGCTTTTAAATTCTCCAGCTTTTCCGGTCTGATGATGATTTCCAGCTTTTTCATACCGCATATCCTCCTTGTTATGAGCACTTAGAGACCGTATTTTGGTCTCTTACGTGCGATACATGTCATCTCCACTTAGTGAGGTCTTCCACGAACTTAGTGGAGTGACTTTATGGTGTTGACAACAAAAACGAGGGCCATTCCTTAAGTGGAACGCCCTCGTTCGATATTAAACATTATACATTTCTGAAAATAAATGTCAAATACATTTTGTAACGGAATAATTAGAAAAAATTGTGAAATATTGACAAAAATGAGCGGCCACAAAACGTAGAAAAGACTTGTGCTTTTTCCTCTTTCGTACTATACTTAATACTGTATACAAAATAACGAAAAAGTACAATCTGAAGAGATTAAGAAAATGCGAGGTATTTATGCCTATGATAAGACATCTTGGACTTAAGGCCTATGGGAAGATTAATCTGGGGCTCGACGTTCTTAAGAAGAGAGAGGATGGATACCATGAGGTCCGTATGATTATGCAGACAGTCGGACTTTATGATAAGATTGATCTTTACTTAAAGGAGACGCCGGGGATTACCGTCCAGACCAATTTATACTATCTTCCGGTAAACGAGAATAATCTGGTGTACAAGGCGGCGAAGCTTTTGATGGATGAGTTCCACATCAACCACGGAGTCACCATTCATTTAAAGAAGTTTATTCCGGTATCCGCCGGGATGGCGGGGGGCAGCAGCGATGCCGCGGCCGTGCTGTTCGGAGTGAACAAGATGTTTAACTTAGGGCTTTCCATGGAATCGTTAATGGAACGCGGCGTGAAGATCGGGGCCGATGTTCCCTACTGCGTGATGCGGGGGACGGCGCTATCGGAGGGAATCGGTGAGATTTTAACGCCTCTGCCGCCTATTCCCCAGTGCCAGGTTCTGATTGCTAAACCGGGCATCAGCGTCTCCACTAAATTCGTATATGAGCATCTGGATGCCGCGTCCCTGCGTCCGTCGGACCATCCGGACATTGACGGCATGATAGCAGCTATCCGGGAACGCGACATTTACGGGGCTGCCTCCCTGCTGGGCAATGTGCTGGAGACGGTCACAATACCGGAATACCCTGTGATTGCGGAGATCAAGGACCGGTTAAAATCACTGGGAGCCGTAAATGCCCTGATGAGCGGAAGCGGACCCACGGTTTTTGGAATATTTACAAGCCCGAAGGCGGCGGAAGAGGCCTACGAGGAAATGCGTTACGGCAAGTCGGCCAATCTGGCGAAATCTGTATATCTGACTAATTTTTACAATACAAAGGAGGTTTCCCATGGGAAATGATCTGAAGGTGAACATGAATGAATATCTGCCGCTGCGCGATGTGGTTTTCAATACGCTGCGCCAGGCTATCTTAAAAGGAGAACTGGCTCCGGGCGAACGTTTAATGGAGATTCAGCTGGCGGAGCGTCTGGGTGTTTCCAGAACACCGATCCGTGAGGCGATCAGAAAGCTGGAGCTGGAAGGTCTGGTGCTGATGATTCCGAGAAAGGGCGCCGAGGTCGCGAAGATCTCCGAGAAGAGCCTTCGTGATGTCCTGGAGGTGAGACGTTCCCTGGAGGAACTGGCGATAGAACTGGCCTGTCAGAGAATGACTGAGGAAGAGGTAGATGCCCTGGAACAGACCCAGGAGGAATTTAAGGCTGCGGTGGCCTGCGGAGATGCCATGAAGATCGCGGAGAACGATGAGACGTATCACGATGTCATCTATAAAGGCACCGGCAACGACAGGCTTGTACAGATTCTCAACAATCTAAGGGAGCAGATGTACCGTTACCGTCTGGAATACATTAAGGACGAGGATAAGCGTCAGATTCTCCTTCTTGAGCACGACAAGATCTTAAAGGCTGTGAAGCTGCGCCGGGTGGAGGAAGCCAAGGAGGCCATGAGGGAGCACATCGATAACCAGGAAATCACGGTTTCCAGAAATATAAAGGAGCAGGAGGGCTAAAGATATATGATGACGTTTAAGGACCGGTATTTGGCAGGTGAAGTCGAATTTGAGGCGATTGACGATTACGTGGAAGAGTGGAACGGCAGCGACGATCCCCGTACTCTGGCCCGGTTTCTGGGGCTTAATGAGGAAGAAGAAGACATCTGGATTGAGGAAAGTGATGAAGCTCTGAAAGAGCTTCTTGACAGCAAAAAATAAATGAGCATAAAATTTATAAAAAAAGTATAACCTTTATTGACAAGGTGACAACATGTCATTATAATAAGTGACAGGTTGTCACCTTTTGCGCTTAAAATTATGGCTGGCCGGAAAAAGGGTGAGAACGGATAAAGAGGGGTGAGAATATGCCGACAGAACGATTTAATAAGTTGCCGGAGGAGAAGAAAAAAGCGATACGTGACGCGGCCATGGAAGAATGCATCCGGGTTCCTTTTGAAAAGGTCTCCATCAATAAAATAATTCAGAATGCAGGAATATCCAGAGGAAGCTTTTACACTTATTTTGAAGATAAGCGGGATTTGGTGAGATACATATTCAGCGACACTGCGGATAAGCTGAAATTCTTCTGGACGAAGTCCGTGGTCACACACGGCGGGAACCTGTGGATTGCCTCGGAGGAACTGCTGGATCAGGCGATTATCTTTGCACAGAGGGGGAAGATGTTCCAGATGATGCAGAGCATCGTTCTCTACCAGGACTTCGACAAGCTTTTTGCGGAAATCCATGGAAGCAATGGTGTGGGTGAAGAAAAGGGCAACGAAATCTTAGAGGCACTGTACGAGGTGACGGACAAGGAGAAGTTCTGCAAGAACGATATGGATTCCTTTGCAATTCTCGTGTCCATGATCATGGGATGTGTAATGGAAAGCATATGCTGGTATAACCGGCATATGGAGAGTGAGGAAAATATTAAGAAAATTTTCCGTGAAAAATTAGAAATACTGCAACATGGAATTTGTAAACAGTAACTAGAATAATCTTTGTAACGAAGTGAGGAGTTCAGCATGAGTAAGAAGAAAGTAATTACAATCGCAGTCAGCGTAGTGTTGGTGGCTGCTGTGGCAACCTTAATCGTAACCAATGTTGCCGGAGGAAAGAAAGAGGAGGTCGTGGCGGAGGTGCCGCCGGTGGTAGCCGCAGAGAATCCGGAACTTCGTTCGATCGAGGTGAGCACAGAGCTGATCGGTACGATTGAACCGGACAGCATCGTGTATGTAACACCGAAGGGAGCCGGAGAAATCATAAGCGTCAACGTGCAGACCGGCGATCAGGTGACGGCGGGCCAGCTGTTATGCGAGATTGATACGAAGCAGGTGGAAGCGGCAAGACTTACCATGGAGACGGCCCGGGTATCGTATGAGGATGCGAAGAGCAATCTGGACCGCTATTCCGTGCTGCATGCGGCAGGGGATATGGCTGAAGCTGATTTCCAGAAGCTGGCCGATAATGTAGAACTGGCAAGACTGCAGTATGAGAGTGCAAAACTGGGGTATAACCTTCAGCTTGAGAGCAGCCAGGTTACATCCCCGATCGCAGGACGTGTGGAGAGCTATAATGTAAAGCTTCACGATATGGTTTCCCAGCAGAGCCAGATCTGTGTCATCGCCGGAGCGGGCGACGGCAAGGCGGTTACCTTCTACGCTTCAGAACGGATCGTAGGGGGCCTGAAGGCTGGAGATCCTGTCACAGTTGAGAAAAATGGAACAGACCATGTGGCGTCGATCATGGAGGTGAGTTCCATGGTTGATCCGCAGAGCGGCTTATTTAAAGTAAAGGCATCCATTCCGGATGGAGGCGCCCTGGCTACAGGAACCTCCGTAAAGCTTCGTGTGATTTCCGAGAAGGCCGAAAATGTGCTCACTGTGCCGGTTGACGCAGTCTACTATGAGGGCGGCAGTCCCTATATTTACACATACGGAGACGGTGTTCTCCACAAAAATGCGGTTACGGTGGGAATTGCTGATAACAGCTTCATCGAAATAAAAGATGGAATTAACGCAGGCGATCTGGTTGTTACCACATGGACAACAGAGTTTTATGACGGATCCAAAGTCACCTTAAGTGAAAATCAGACATCAGAAGACGGGACACCTGACGCTCAGACCGAAAGTTTCAGTCAGACAGAGCCGGCTGATGCGAATCAGTAAGGGGGCGGAAGAATGGGAATTACAAAAAGTGTTTTAAAGAGACCCATCACCACCGTTTTGGCCGTTCTATGCCTTCTGGTCTTCGGTTTGTCTTCCGTGTTCTCCTCCAAGATGGAGCTGACACCGGAGATGAATTTCCCGATGATGATGATCACCGCCGTATACGCGGGAGCCAGCCCGGATGATGTCAATGAGCTGATTACAAAGCCCATCGAGGAATCAGTTGGAACCCTGTCCGGCATTAAGAATATTCAGTCCATGTCCCAGGAAAATATCTCTATTGTCATGATGGAGTATGAATACGGCACGGACATGGATAAAGCGTATTCCGATTTGAAGAAAAAGATGGACAGCATCACCATGCCGGATGATGTGGATTCGCCAAGTATCTTCGAATTTAACATGAATGACATGCCGAGTATCACACTGTCAGTCAATGATCCCTCGGCGGATAACTTATACAATTACGTGAGCGATGAGATCGTTCCGGAATTTGAGAAAATATCATCCGTAGCCAGCGTGGATTTAAGCGGCGGCCAGGAGGGCTATATCAGAGTCCGCCTGATCCCTGAGAAGATGAATCAGTATCATCTGAATATGAATTCCATCAGCCAGGCCATTAAAAGCGCGGATTTCACCTACCCGGCAGGAAGCACAGGGGTAGGCAAACAGGATTTATCGGTCAGCACCTCCGTGAAATTCGATACAGTGGAGAGCTTAAAGAGAATTCCGATCGTAGCCGGAAGCGGAAAGACCATCTATTTAGAGGATGTGGCTGATGTGTCCGAGACAACCGGAAAAGATACCAGTATCGGCCGTTATAACGGAGAAGATACCGTGTCCCTGTCCATCAACAAGCAGCAGAAGAGCAGTGCGGTAGACGTATCGAAGTCGGTAAAACGGACGATCGAGACGCTGAAGGCAGAGCATCCGCAGCTGGAGATGATCGTTGTCAATGATACCAGCGAGCAGATTACCTCCGCGCTGAGTTCTGTGACGACCACCATGGTTATGGCGGTTATCATTTCCATGGTTATCATCTTCCTGTTCTTCGGAGATATCAAGGCGTCCCTGATCGTCGGAAGCTCCATTCCGGTATCGATCCTGGCGGCTCTGATCCTGATGTCGGTTATGGGATTTTCCCTGAACGTTGTTACTATGGGAAGCCTGGTTCTCGGCGTCGGTATGATGGTCGATAACTCCATCGTTGTGCTGGAAAGCTGTTTCCGTTCCCACAAGGGGCAGGGCTTCCGGGAATACATGGAGGCGGCGTTGGAAGGAACCGGTAAGGTTATTCAGTCGATCTTCGGCGGAACCGTTACCACCTGTGTCGTATTTATCCCGCTTGCACTCTTAAAGGGTATGTCGGGACAGATGTTCGCACCGCTTGGTTTCACCATCGTATTCTGTATGGCGGCCTCACTGATCTCCGCTATGACCATTGTTCCGCTGTGCTACAGCCGGTTCCGTCCGGTGGAGAAGAAGAATTCTCCGGCCTCCGGCATGGTTCGCTGGCTGCAGGAGGGCTACCGGAATATCATCGGAAAGCTGCTGAATAAGAAAAAGACGGTTATGGCGGTTTCCGTACTGCTTCTGGTGGTATCCTTTGTGATCGCCGGCCGGCTGGGATTCGCCCTGATGCCTGATGTAGACCAGGGAACCGTAGCAGTGACGGTAGAGGTTCGCCCCGGTCTCAAGATAGAAGAGGTAGATAAGATTTTAAGCAAGGTGGAGGCGATTGTCAAAGCCGAGCCTGACAGGAAGTCCTACATGGTTACATATGGCGGCAGCGGATTGTCCCTGGGCGGAAGCAGCGCTTCTCTGACCGCATATTTGAAGGATGACAGAGAACTCACCACAAAACAGGTCGTGGATAAATGGAAGAAAGAGATGCGGGATATCCCGGACTGCAACATAACCGTGGAATCCAGCTCCATGATGAGCTCCTTCAGCAGTTCCAACGATTTACAGGTTATTTTACAAAGTTCCCAGTTAGATGACTTGAAAGAGGCCTCCGACAATCTGGTCGATGAGCTCACACAGTATCCGGGCCTTATCAAGGTGCATTCCGATCTGGAAAACGCAGCTCCGGTAATTAAGGTTCATGTGGACCCGATTGAAGCTGCTGCGGACGGCGTCGCTCCGGCCTCTGTCGGAGGATTGCTTAACAACATGTTAAGCGGTGTGAAGGCGATGACCATGGACGTGGACGGCAACAACGTGGACGTTAAGGTCGAATATCCGGATGGCGAGTATGATACGCTGGATAAGGTAAAGGGAATCACGATTCCGACACAGACAGGCGGTTCTGTGGCGCTTACCGATATCGCTGATATCGTTTATGAAGACAGCCCGGCCGGAATCACACGTAAGAATAAACAGTACCAGGCGACCATCACGGGCTCCTTTACCGACGAGGTGTCCAGCGACAAGGAAAAGACGGAAGCCCTGAAGAAGATCAATGAACAGGTGGTAAACAAATACTTGAACAGCTCGGTTACAAGAGCGAAAAACAGCGTTGACGAGTCCATGTATGAGGAATTCAGCGCCCTGTTTAAGGCCATTGCCATCGCGATCTTCCTGGTATTCGTGGTTATGGCGGCTCAGTTCGAGTCACCGAAGTTCTCACTGATGGTCATGACGACCATTCCGTTCAGCCTGATCGGTTCCTTCGGTCTGTTGGCGGCAGCGGATGTCATGATTACCATGCCTTCCTTATTAGGCTTCCTGATGTTAATCGGTACGGTTGTGAACGCCGGTATTCTTTATGTCGATACAGTCAACCAGTACCGCTCCACAATGGATAAGCGAACGGCCATGATAGAGGCGGGCGCGACGAGACTTCGTCCTATCCTCATGACGACTCTGACCACCATCGTGTCCATGATCCCGATGGCGATCGGATACGGAAGCAACGGAGAACTGATGCAGGGGCTTGCCCTTGTCAACGTCGGCGGTCTGACGGCTTCGACCATTCTGTCCCTCCTGATGCTGCCGGTTTACTACTCGATCATGAGCGGAAAAGTGGATACGGAGCCAATGCCAGACTAAGTTATATGAAAATTGGAATAATGTGTCTTTGAACTTATTGCAGTTATATGGTAAGATAAGGATACGAAAAAAGAGCAGAGGATTCAGACTGTAACATAAAATCCATCCGGTACAAGGTTAGGAGGACCAATTGATGAAAAAATGGAAACAGATTAGTGCCTGCTGTCTGGCAGCAGTTCTGGCGGCTGCGGCTCCGACAGGGACTGCCTGGGCCGGAAGCCCGGAATTCGCCAGAAGCGCCGAGGAGTGGGCAAAGCTTCGCGATAATGTCATGGAGTATGACGAACTGGCGGGGCTGATACATGAATATAATGTGACGGTACAGAATAATCAGCGTGATTATAACGAGAAAAAGAATAAAACAAGCGATGAAATCGCACAGGATTATCGGGATGCGGCTGACGCGGTCCGGAGCAGCATGTCTGGGGACGACAGTCCCCAGGCTATCATGCAGGACAGCATGGCGGAAGCGCAGGCTTTAAGCCTGGAGCAGCAGGCCGATGACAATGTGGAGGACAGCGAGATTTTCAAGATGACCTATGATCAGACAGAGGCCACGCTTGTATCCAACGCTCAGACCAATATGATCTCCTACCACCAGAAGGCCCGGGACCTGGATTTGAAGAAAAAGAACAGGGAACTGCTGGCCGCGACCTATGACTCCGTGGTGCTTAAGATGAATCACGGCATGGCCACGCAGATGGAAGTGCTGACTGCCCAGGAGAATTTACAGAACGCGGATGCGGCGATCTTAACCGCCGAGTCCGATCTGGAGAATACACGGCAGAAGCTCTGTGTTATGCTGGGCTGGAGATACGACGCTTCCCCGGAGATTCGGGAGATCCCAGCCGTGGATTTAAACAGAATCCAGTCCATGGATCCGGCGGCAGACAAGGCCAAGGCCCTGGAGAACAACTACACGCTTCGCATCAACAAAAAGAAACTGGCAAACTCCTCGAATAATTCGAAAAAAGAGAGCCTTCAGATGACCATAGACGATAACATCCAGAGAATCGGATCGTCCGTGGATTCGGCATATAAGAATGTCATTCAGAGCCAAACCGCCTATCAGCAGGCATCGGTATCCTTAGAGGTGGCCTCCAAGAACATGGAAGCGGCTGAGAGGAAGATGCAGATCGGTACGCTCAGCCGGCTGGATTACTTAACCCAGCAGTATGCGTATCTCCAGGCTCAGGTAGCCATGGAAGACGCGAGTATGGCGCTGTTCCAGGCTGTGGAATCTTATGACTGGAACATTAATGGCCTGGCGAGTGCCAGCGCAGGCATGTAACCGGTGGATGGGATAGCTTACAGCCGGAAGGAGTAAAGGCATGAAAAAATGGAAAATGATAATGTGTATGGCTCTGGCCGGTACGCTTTTAGCCGGAGGAAGTTTCTCTTCCTGGGCAAAGCTGTCGGATTACGATGCGGAGACGGCGGCGCGGCTTCAGGACGATAAAATGGAGTACGACGAACTGGAGAATCTGATCAGGGAGTACAATCCCGAGATCAGCTACGCGTATAAGCAGCTGGATTTCTCGGATGATGATACGGCTTCGACAGTCAGAAATCTGAAAGATTCGATAGAGAAAAATGATTATAAAGATACGGTTAAGGCGCTGAAGGAACAGAAGAAACAGCTGGAAGCGATGCCGGATTTCGAGGGCAAGGATGCCGCCCTACAGGAATTGAAGACGACAATTATGGGGCTGGAGTCCATGCTGGACGCCCCGTCGACCACGACGAAAGCAACGGATAAACAGCTGGACAAGGCGAGAAAACAGATTGACACGGGAGTGAGATCTGCGTTAAAGGGCACACAGACCCTGATGATCACGTATGACAATCTCCGCGCCCAGGTGCAGACCCTGGAAAAGGTGGAAGAGCTTCAGAAGGAAGCGCTGGAAGCCGCGAAGCTGCAGGCAGGGCTGGGGATGGCCACGGACACTGGCGTATTGCAGGCCCAGAGCGATCTGCTGTCCAGTCAGTCCCAGCTTGACAATCTGCGCAATCTCTCTAATAATCTGCGCAGCCAGCTCTGCCTTTTAACGGGCTGGAAGGTGGACGCCACACCGGACATCGGTACGGTTCCCGCTGCGGACCCATCGAAGATCGACACCATCGATCTGACGGCCGATATTTTAAAGGCCATCGGTAATAACCAGACCCTGATATCACAGCGTCATGCGTCATCTACAAAGTCCACGGCCGCCATCGACAACCGTCTGAAGAATATCGACGTGTCGGAACAGCAGCTGACGGTGGAAATGCAGCGGCTGTATTCGGTCATGCAGCAGAAAAAGGTGCTCTACGACGCGGCCAACACGGCGTATCAGAAGGCTCTTCTGGCCAAGGGCGCCGCAGAACGCCAGTATAACTTGAAGATGCTGAGCAGACTGCAGTATCTCGGTGCAGAGGCCCAGTTTTACCAGGCGGAAGGCGCGAGAAAATCGGCTGACACCGCGCTGCTTCAGGCTATGCTTGACTATGACTGGGCAGTTCAGGGATATGTGTCCATACCACAGTAGGATTACAGAGCAGGGCGCGCATTTATGCCCAACAGTAGGATTACAGAGCAGTGGACGCATTTAAGCTCAGCAGTATTAATTATCCAGCAGCTCTAGGAATTTTGAACGAATCCGGATATGGACCTCCGGCTGCTTCTTAAGAAGCGCCTGATAGTCCGCGGCATCGAGGGATTCTCTTAATATTTCACGGGAAGAATCGGGAACGACCGCGTATGTCGAATCAACAAAACAAAGCGGAGGATAGAGGACACACCACCAGTTGTGTCCTTTTCCTTTGCCTATTTCCACCCGCACCGCGTCGTAGGTACCACAGGGAAATACCATGTCGCCGTAGGTTTTTGTGGGAAAATAGCATTCTGTTACTTCCATATGTGCAGGATAATCATATCCTTCCGCTTTCATGTAATCTTCTGCCTCCTGTTCCAGGCTGTCCTTATTGGCAAGGACATACTCTTTCGTATCATCCAGTGATGCATTTTCCCCCAGTTTCTCATATATTGAATCGAGGAGCAGGGTTCGCACGCGCAGCTTCAGCTGCTGGTCTTCGTCGGAATCGCTGTTGGCCAGAACGTGGAAACGCAGGATTTCCGGGGCGATCCGGGCGGCCATGGCTTCGTCGCTCTGGCGCTGGCCGGCCATGGTGAATAAGAATGCCAGAAGAAGGCAGGTTAAGCACAGGAATAAATCACGTCTATATTTCATAAGGGACCTCCATTTTACAGTCAGGAATTATCTATTTGTTGTAATTGTAACCATATGTGCTATAATATAAACACTGTAAAAAGGAAATTCCTGCAGCAGCAATCCCGCGGGAAAAGGAAAGTATGAGGAGAAAGTAAAATGAACAGGAAAACAGCGGTTGTCTTATTTGGCGGCCAGTCATCTGAGCATGTGGTATCCTGCATGTCTGTGGTCAACGTCATCAATCATATGAATAGAGAGAAATACGACCTTCTTTTCATTGGAATCACGGAAGAGGGCCATTGGATCAAAGTGGAATCCGTGGAGGCGATCGAGTCAGGCAGCTGGAGAGAGGGGGCGGTAAATGCAGTCATATCCCCCGATGCCACGAAGCAGTGCGTCATATTAACAGAGGGAGACCGTGTGGAGTTTGTGAAGGCGGATGTGGTATTTCCGGTGCTTCATGGGCTGTATGGGGAGGATGGCACCGTTCAGGGACTTCTGGAGTTGGCCAGAATCCCGTACGTGGGCTGCGGCGTGCTGGCATCTGCCGTATCCATGGATAAGTTGTATACAAAGATCGTGGTAGACGATTTAGGAGTGCGCCAGGCCGCCTACGTCCCTGTCATGCGGTCTGACTTAAACGATATGGCCTCCGTAGTCGGCAGAGTGGAAGCGAAGTTCTCCTACCCCGTATTCGTAAAGCCGTCGAATGCCGGTTCGTCGAAGGGCGTGGCACGTGCGGACGGCAGGGAGGAGCTGGAGGCAGCGCTTCGCGAGGCGGCAAACCACGACCGCAAGATTCTTGTGGAGGAAATGATCAAGGGCCGGGAGATCGAGTGCGCGGTATTTGGCGGCGGACTGATTCCGGTGGAAGCCTCCGGAGTCGGAGAGATTCTGGCGGCCGCGGAGTTCTACGATTTTGACGCGAAATATTACAATTCCGATTCCAGAACGGTTGTGAATCCGGACCTTCCGGGAGACGCAGTGAATCAGGTTCGGGAAGCGGCAAAGGCCATCTTCCAGGCGGTGGACGGCTACGGCCTCGCCCGTGTGGATTTCTTCGTTAAGGATGACGGAACCGTGGTATTTAATGAGATCAACACACTGCCTGGCTTCACGGCCATCAGCATGTATCCTATGCTCTGGGAAGCCGCAGGAGTCACCAAGGATCAGCTGGTAGACCGCCTGACGGAGCACGCATTTGACCGCTTCCGGCTTTAGAAAACGGATCAAAACTTAAGGAGAGACACTATGGCAGACAGGAATTCACCCATAGGGGTATTTGACTCCGGCGTCGGTGGTCTGACCGTTGCGCGGGAGATTATGAGACAGATGCCGACAGAGCGGATCGTCTATTTCGGCGATACCGCCAGAGTTCCATACGGCAACAAGTCCGGTAATACGGTAATCCGTTTCACGAGACAGATTATCCGCTTTCTTCTGACTCAGGATGTAAAAGCCATCGTTATCGCATGCAACACCGCGACAGCCTACGCGCTGGAAGCGGTGGAGGGGGAGTTGGATATCCCCATCATCGGTGTAATCCACGCCGGCGCCAGGACGGCGACCCAGGCCACGAAAAATGGAAAGATTGGCATTATCGGCACGGAAGGAACGATCCGCAGCGGCGTCTACACAAAGGTGATGAAGGGGATGCGCTCCGATATCGAGGTGACCGGCAAGTCCTGTCCCCTCCTGGTCCCGCTGGTAGAGGAAGGGCTGCTTCACGATTCCGTGACAGATGAGATTGCGTCCCGTTACTTAAGCGAACTGAAGGGCAAATATATAGACACTCTGGTTTTGGGCTGCACCCATTATCCGCTGCTGCGTTCGACGGTAGGGCGTCTGATGGGACCCGGGGTGACACTGGTGAATCCGGCGTATGAGACGGCCCTGGAACTGAAACAGGTTCTGGAGGATGCGGATCTATTATGCGGAGGTCCCCAGGACGGCCAGGAGCAGTATCGCTTTTATGTCAGCGATCTTGCAGAAAAATTCACCAGCTTTGCGGCGTCGATTCTTCCCGGAGAGGTGAAGGAAACGAGACAGATAAACATAGAGGAGTTTTGAGATGACAAGAGATGTACTGATTACCATAAGCGGCATTCAGCTGGCGGACGGTGACAGCAATGAAGTCGAGATGATCACCGCCGGTGATTATTTCCAGAAAAACGGCAGCCATTACATTCTGTATGATGAGGTAATGGAAGGCCAGAATGATATTATCAAAAACACAATCAAGATCCGTCCCGAGGGTCTTGACATCATAAAACGCGGAAGCTCCAGCGTCCACATGACATTTGAAAAGGACAAGAAAAACCTTTCCTGTTATGCGACGCCCTTCGGAGAGATGATGATCGGCATCAACACCAACGACATTCTTATCGCCGAGGACGAGGACAGCTTAAAGGTCCGCGTATCCTATTCCCTGGATATTAACTACCAGCATGTTTCTGAATGCAATATTAATCTGGACGTACATTCTAAGTCTACCGCCAGTATTCATTTGTAAGAGCGTGACGCCCCATGCCTTCCGTGCGGCCCGGGGAACCGGGAGGGGAGGGGGAGGAAACGTTTCTTGTTTCTTCGGCGGCAGGAACTAAAGCAGAACGGCGGGAAAAATGAGCGGATCGCGAAAACTCCGCCGAACTCCTGAAGGACTTCGCCTCCGTGTTCACTTGAAAGTTGGCTTTGAGGCCAACTTTCACCACCCATTTTTCCCGCCGTTCTGCTTAAGCTCCTGCGAGCCTCAGAAAAGGAAACATTTCCTCCCCCTCCCCTCCCAGTTCCCCGGACCGCACGGAAGGCATGGGGCTGTGTACTGGCTGTGTGAGAAAAGCAAAACAAACCCCATCCCTAAAAACTGATTTATAAATCCAATTAGAAAGCAACCGCTGTCTGAATATTACTATAGATTTACCAATTTCAATTCATATCTATTCACAGATGATGTCGCGTTGCGTTCATATCCACTAGCGGAGCCAATACACAGCCCCAGTACTTGCGGAGAGGCGGAGCCTGGCGGGGGAGGGATCGTGAACGGTTTCCTTTTCTGAGGTTCGCAGGAACTTAAGTGGGAAGAGATGAAAATGAGGGGGTGAAAGCTGGCCTCCAAGCCAGCTTTCAAGTGAACACGGAGGCGAAGTCCTTCAGGAGTTCGGCGGAGTTTTCGCGATCCCCCTCATTTTCGTCTCTTCCCGCTTTAGTTCCTGCCACCGAAGAAACAAGAAACCGATCGCGATCCCTCCCCCGCCAGGCTCCGCCTCTCCGCAAGTACTGGGGCGTAACTCCCACAATAAAAAAACCGCCCCATCAGCCCAAGGCCAATGAAGCGGTCTCCAATTTACTTTTTGTCGTTCTTTTCTTTTTTCCCTTTTTTGAACCTGTCCATAAATTTCTTCTTCTTCGGTGCAACCGGAACCGCACCGCCGCGAATGCTCTTGATCTCGGTTATGTAGATACCGCTCACTACGACCTTAGCCTCCGTCTTGACTGGAAGAACATCGAATACCTTCGCATCTGCGATCAGCGTCATGACCTTCGGACCAATCTTGGCCTTTACGATCGGTACCTTCGCACGCCTCATGTATTTCGGCGTCTGCTCGTAAACGATCTTTGGAAGTCCGGCGTCCTTCAGCTTCATCTTTTTCTTGTCGATGACCAGCATGGATACGGTCTGTGCTGCCGCTTCCAGAGCCTGCTGCTGTTCAACCTGGCGTTTTTCCAGCTTTCTTCCGAGAAAATAGAGAACAGCCAGTACTACCACTAAGATGAGAAGAATCACCAGTAATACGTTTAAAAATGTGCTCACGGGGAATACCTCCAATAGTTCATTTTGTAAATAAAGTCTATCTGTAATAGTATAGCATTATATTATGGAAAGTGCAAGCAAAAAATGCTTGACACCTTGACAGGGCTATGATATTATGGAATGTGCACTATTGTGGCATCATGTGCCTTGAGGGACATTTATGCCCAAAAACAGAACCAATAGAAAGAAAACAGGGGTGAAACGTCAATGGAAAAAAGCAGAATGCGTCCGGTCCCAGCCGGTAAAAGCCTGAGAATGAGCTTCTCGAGACAGAAAGAAGTCCTTGAGATGCCTAACCTGATCGAGATTCAGAAGAATTCCTATCAGTGGTTCCTTGATGAGGGATTGAAGGAAGTCTTCGAAGATATCTCTCCGATCGCAGACTTTGCGGGTCACTTGAGTCTGGAATTTGTTGACTTTACATTATGTAAAGACGACATCAAGTATACCATAGAAGAATGCAAGGAAAGAGATGCAACTTACGCAGCTCCTTTAAAAGTCAAGGTAAGGCTTTGCAATAAAGATAAAGATGAGATTAATGAACATGAGATCTTCATGGGTGATCTTCCGCTTATGACAGATACCGGTTCCTTCGTCATTAACGGTGCCGAACGTGTTATTGTCAGCCAGTTAGTACGTTCCCCAGGTATATATTATGGTATCGGACATGACAAGGTAGGTAAGGAGCTCTATACCTGTACAGTAATTCCTAACCGAGGTGCGTGGCTGGAGTATGAGACAGACTCCAACGACATTTTCTACGTACGTGTAGACAGAACCAGAAAGGTTCCGGTTACCGTGCTGATCCGTGCCCTTGGTTTCGGAACGAATGCCGAGATATTAGAGCTGTTTGGCGAGGAGCCAAAGCTTTTAGCCAGCTTCGGTAAGGATACGTCCGATAATTACCAGGATGGCTTATTAGAGTTATATAAGAAGATCCGCCCAGGTGAACCTTTATCTGTTGATAGTGCAGAAAGTTTATTAAACAGTATGTTCTTTGACCCGAGAAGATATGATCTTGCAAAGGTCGGAAGATATAAATTTAATAAGAAACTTCATTTCAAGAACCGTATCGTGGGCCACGTGCTTTCAGAGGATGTGGTGGATACCACAACCGGCGAGATTCTGGCGACTGCCGGCACGACTGTAGACAAGCAGCTTGCCGTAGATATCCAGAACGCAGCCGTACCTTACGTATGGGTGGAAGGTTTGGAGCGCAAGCAGAAAGTCTTATCCAACTTAATGGTAGATTTAGGCGCTTACGTATCCTTCGATCCGAAGGACGCAGGTGTTACGGAGTTAGTATTCTATCCGGTACTTGAAAAAATTCTGGAAGATGTTGGCACAGAAGACGAAGAAGTATTAAAGAGCGCGATTCACAGAAGTTTGGGCGAACTTATTCCGAAGCATGTCACAAAAGAAGATATTCTGGCATCCATCAATTACAACATGCATTTAGAGCAGCAGATAGGTAATGCCGACGATATCGACCATTTAGGAAACCGTAGAATCCGTGCGGTCGGCGAGCTGCTGCAGAACCAGTACCGGATCGGTCTTTCCAGAATGGAACGTGTGGTTCGTGAGAGAATGACAACACAGGATATGGAGGGTATTACTCCCCAGTCCTTAATCAACATTAAACCGGTAACTGCGGCTGTAAAGGAATTCTTTGGAAGTTCCCAGCTGTCCCAGTTCATGGATCAGAACAACCCGCTGGCTGAGCTGACTCATAAGAGACGTTTATCCGCATTGGGACCTGGCGGTCTGTCAAGAGACCGTGCCGGATTCGAGGTTCGAGACGTACACTACACCCATTACGGTCGTATGTGCCCGATCGAGACACCTGAAGGTCCTAACATCGGTCTGATCAACTCCCTGGCGACGTATGCGAGGGTAAACCAGTATGGATTTGTAGAAGCGCCTTACCGTCTTGTAGACAAGACCGATCCGGCCAATCCGATCGTTACCGACGAGGTCGTTTATCTGACTGCCGATGAAGAAGATAACTTCGTTGTCGCGCAGGCGAACGAACCGCTGGATGAAGAAGGCCACTTTATTCATAAGAATATTTCCGGACGTTTCCGCGAGGAGACATCCGAATTCCAGAGAAAGAGCATCGATTTGATGGACGTTTCCCCGAAGATGGTATTCTCCGTGGCGACAGCTATGATTCCTTTCCTGGAGAACGATGATGCCAACCGTGCGCTGATGGGATCCAACATGCAGCGTCAGGCCGTGCCGCTTCTGACAACGGAAGCGCCAGTCGTTGGAACCGGTATGGAAGCCAAGGCAGCCGTTGACTCGGGTGTCTGCGTTGTGGCGAGAAATGCCGGTGTGGTAGAGCGTTCCGCTTCCAACGAGATCATCATCAAGAGAGATGCTGACGGCGGAAGAGACGTTTACCACCTGACCAAATTCAAGAGAAGCAACCAGAGCAACTGCTACAACCAGAAACCGATTGTATATAAGAATAATCATGTGGAAAAGGGAGAGGTCATCGCTGACGGCCCGTCCACACAGAATGGTGAGATCGCCCTTGGCAAGAACCCGCTCATCGGATTCATGACCTGGGAAGGCTACAACTACGAGGATGCCGTTCTGCTCAGTGAAAGACTGGTTCAGGAGGATGTTTACACCTCCGTTCATATTGAGGAATACGAGGCGGAAGCCCGTGATACCAAGCTGGGACCGGAAGAGATCACCCGTGACGTTCCTGGTGTCGGTGAAGATGCGTTAAAGGATCTGGATGAGAGAGGTATCATCCGAATCGGTGCGGAAGTCCGTGCCGGAGATATCCTGGTCGGAAAGGTTACTCCAAAGGGAGAGACCGAGCTGACAGCCGAGGAGAGACTGCTTCGTGCAATTTTCGGTGAGAAGGCGAGAGAAGTCCGTGATACTTCCTTAAAGGTACCCCACGGCGCTTACGGTATTATCGTGGATGCCAAGGTATTTACCAGGGAGAATGGTGACGAGCTGTCCCCAGGTGTGAACCAGACAGTCCGTATCTACATTGCTCAGAAGAGAAAGATCTCTGTAGGTGATAAGATGGCCGGCCGTCATGGCAACAAGGGTGTTGTTTCCCGTGTACTTCCGGTTGAGGATATGCCATTCCTGCCGAATGGCCGTCCGCTGGATATCGTTTTGAACCCTCTGGGCGTACCTTCCCGTATGAATATCGGGCAGGTTCTGGAGATTCACTTAAGTCTTGCGGCCAGAGCCCTTGGATTTAATATTGCAACACCTGTATTCGACGGTGCAAACGAGATCGATATCATGGATACCCTCGATGTCGCCAATGACTACGTCAACATGACCTGGGAAGAATTCCAGGATAAATATAATGACACTTTGAAACCCGATGTGATCGAGTATCTGGGTGAGCATCTGGATCACAGAGAACTGTGGAAGGGGGTACCGCTCAGCCGTGACGGTAAAGTAAGACTCCGCGACGGACGTACCGGTGAGTATTTCGACAGTGCAGTTACGATCGGACACATGCATTATCTGAAGCTGCATCATCTGGTTGACGATAAGATTCATGCCCGTTCTACAGGACCATACTCCCTGGTTACACAGCAGCCTCTGGGTGGTAAAGCCCAGTTCGGCGGCCAGCGTTTCGGAGAGATGGAGGTTTGGGCTCTCGAGGCGTACGGTGCATCCTACACACTGCAGGAAATCATGACTGTGAAGTCGGATGATGTGGTAGGCCGTGTGAAGACGTATGAAGCGATTATCAAGGGCGAGAACATTCCTGAGCCGGGTATTCCGGAATCCTTCAAGGTACTGCTTAAAGAGCTTCAGTCACTGGCTCTCGATGTACGTGTACTGCGAGATGATAATACCGAGGTACAGATTGCAGAGGCAATGGATTACGAGGAGACAGATTTACGATCCATCATCGAAGGTGACAGAAAATTCAGGGAAGAGGAACCTCTTGCTGACTACGGTTTCCAGAAGCAGGAATTCCAGGATGATGAACTGGTTAGTATTGATGAAGAAGAGGATGCAGACGGTATCGACGATTCTTACGAGGATTTCGATGACGCCGAATTAGACGATTCAGACGAAGAATAGTTGTGTATGTTAGGAAGGAGAACCGCTCATGCCTGAGAATAATGAAACTTATCACCCAATGACGTTCGACGCTATCAAAATTGGGTTAGCGTCTCCGGAAAAGATTCTCGATTGGTCCCATGGCGAAGTTAAAAAGCCAGAGACGATCAATTACAGAACCTTAAAACCGGAAAAAGACGGTCTTTTTTGCGAGAGAATCTTCGGACCGAGCAAGGACTGGGAGTGTCATTGCGGTAAATACAAAAAGATCAGATACAAAGGCGTTATCTGTGACCGATGCGGTGTCGAAGTCACGAAGGCCAGCGTTCGTAGAGAGCGTATGGGCCATATTGCGCTTGCAGCTCCGGTTTCCCATATCTGGTATTTTAAGGGAATCCCGAGCCGTATGGGCCTGATTCTCGATATTTCACCGAGAACCCTTGAGAAAGTACTGTACTTCGCCTCCTATATCGTACTGGATGCGGCGGATACAGGACTTCAGTATAAGCAGGTGTTATCTGAGAAGGAATACCGTGAAGAGATTGACAAATACGGTTACGGCGCATTCCGTGTAGGAATGGGTGCAGAAGCAATCCTGGAACTCTTGCAGGCGATCGATTTAGAGAAAGATTCCGAAGAGTTAAGAAAGGGACTGAAGGATGCCACCGGCCAGAAACGCGCCAGGATCATCAAGAGACTGGAAGTTGTAGAGGCGTTCCGTAACTCGGGCAATAAGCCGGAATGGATGATCATGACCGCGATCCCGGTTATCCCTCCGGATATCCGGCCGATGGTGCAGCTGGATGGCGGACGTTTTGCCACCTCCGATTTAAATGATTTATACAGAAGAATTATCAATAGAAATAACCGTCTGGCCCGTCTTTTAGAGCTGGGCGCGCCGGATATTATTGTCCGCAACGAGAAGCGTATGCTGCAGGAAGCCGTTGACGCCCTGATCGATAACGGCCGTAGAGGCAGACCTGTTACCGGACCTGGTAACCGTGCTCTTAAATCTCTTTCTGATATGTTAAAGGGTAAGCAGGGACGTTTCCGTCAGAACCTGTTAGGAAAGCGTGTTGACTATTCCGGACGTTCTGTTATCGTCGTAGGACCGGAACTGAAGATTTACCAGTGTGGTCTTCCGAAAGAGATGGCGATCGAGTTATTTAAGCCGTTTGTTATGAAGGAACTGGTTGCCAATGGCACCGCTCACAATATCAAGAATGCCAAGAAGATGGTGGAGAGACTGCAGACCGAGGTTTGGGATGTACTGGAGGACGTAATCAAAGAGCATCCGGTTATGTTAAACCGTGCGCCTACACTGCACAGACTTGGTATCCAGGCATTCGAGCCGATTCTGGTGGAAGGTAAGGCGATCAAGCTGCATCCGCTGGTTTGTACCGCGTTCAACGCGGACTTCGATGGTGACCAGATGGCCGTTCATCTGCCTCTGTCCGTAGAAGCACAGGCGGAGTGCCGGTTCTTACTCCTCTCACCGAACAACTTACTGAAACCTTCCGACGGTGGCCCTGTGGCCGTTCCGTCTCAGGATATGGTCCTCGGAATCTATTACCTGACCCAGGAAAGACCTGGCGCCAAGGGCGAGGGCATGGTATTCCATAATGTAAACGAAGCGATTCTTGCCTATGAGAACGGAGCCGTAACCTTACACTCCAGAATCAAGGCGAGAGTGACAAAGAAAATGCCGGATGGTACCATGAAGACCGGTTCCGTAGAATCCACGGTGGGC
This sequence comes from Hungatella hominis, assembly GCF_014288005.1. Classification (NCBI taxonomy): domain Bacteria; kingdom Bacillati; phylum Bacillota; class Clostridia; order Lachnospirales; family Lachnospiraceae; genus Hungatella; species Hungatella hominis. The sequence goes on along the minus strand of NZ_JACOPB010000002.1, from coordinate 435,663 downwards.
CGTTTCATTTTCAATGAGATCGTTCCTCAGGACCTGGGCTTTGTGGACAGAAGCATTCCGGGCAACGAGCTTCTGATGGAGGTGGATTTCCACGTCGGCAAGAAGCAGTTAAAGCAGATTCTTGAAAAAGTTATCAACGTTCACGGTGCAGTTCAGACTGCTGAGACGTTAGACGATATCAAGGCGATCGGTTATAAGTATTCCACGAGAGCGGCCATGACCGTATCCATTTCCGATATGACCGTGCCGGAGAGCAAACCGAAGCTGATTGCGGACGCCCAGGCGACCGTTGACCAGATTGCCAAGAACTTCAGACGTGGTCTGATCACGGAGGAAGAGCGTTATAAAGAAGTTATCGATACCTGGAAAGAGACGGATGATCAGCTGACTCACGATCTGCTTACCGGCCTTGACAAATATAACAACATCTACATGATGGCGGACTCCGGAGCACGAGGTTCTGATAAACAGATTAAACAGCTGGCTGGTATGCGTGGACTTATGGCCGATACAACCGGTCATACCATCGAACTTCCTATTAAGTCCAACTTCCGTGAAGGTCTGGACGTACTGGAGTACTTCATCTCCGCTCACGGCGCCCGTAAGGGACTTTCCGATACGGCTCTGCGAACAGCCGACTCCGGTTATCTGACGAGACGACTTGTAGACGTTTCCCAGGATATGATTATCCGCGAGGTAGACTGCTGCGAAGGAAAGACAATTCCTGCCATGGAGATCAAGGCTTTCATGGATGGCCAGGAGACGATCGAGGGTCTCGAGGAGAGACTGACAGGCAGATATATCGCTGAAACCATTACCGACCCGGATACCGGAGAAGTAATTGTGAAGGCAAACCATATGTGTACACCGAAGCGTGCGGCTGCGGTTATGAAGACCTTACAGAAGATGGGACGCGATTCCGTCAAGATCCGTACCGTTCTTACCTGCAAATCCCATTTGGGTGTCTGTGCGAAATGCTACGGTGCCAACATGGCTACCGGACAGCCGGTACAGGTTGGTGAGGCAGTCGGTATTATTGCCGCTCAGTCCATCGGTGAGCCTGGTACACAGCTGACCATGCGTACGTTCCATACCGGCGGTGTTGCCGGCGGCGATATCACACAGGGTCTTCCCCGTGTCGAGGAGCTTTTTGAGGCGCGTAAGCCAAAGGGACTTGCGATCATCGCGGAGTTCGGCGGCGTAGCCACGATCAAGGATACGAAGAAGAAACGTGAGATCATCATTACAGATAATGAGACCGGCAACTCCAAGACGTATTTAATTCCTTACGGATCCAGAATCAAGATCCAGGATGGCGTCTATTTAGAGGCCGGCGACGAGCTGACAGAAGGTAGTATCAACCCGCATGATATCTTAAAGATCAAGGGTGTCCGCGCGGTACAGGATTACATGATCCAGGAAGTTCAGCGTGTTTACCGTCTGCAGGGTGTTGAGATCAATGATAAGCACGTTGAGATGATCGTCAGACAGATGCTTAAGAAGATCAAGATCGAGGAGAGCGGAGACAGCGATGTGCTTCCGGGTACCTCCATGGACGTTCTTGATTACAACGATATGAACGAGGCACTTCTTGCAGAAGGCAAGGAGCCGGCGGATGGAAAGCAGGTTATGCTGGGTATCACCAAGGCATCTCTGGCTACCGATTCCTTCTTATCAGCGGCTTCCTTCCAGGAGACCACCAAGGTTCTGACCGAGGCGGCGATCAACGGCAAGGTAGACCACTTAATTGGCTTAAAGGAGAACGTAATTATCGGTAAACCGATTCCGGCAGGTACTGGAATGAAGCGTTACCGTACTGTTAAGCTGAGCACGGACGGGGAAGAGATGAATGAAGATGAAATCATCCTTGGCGACGATCTTGCGATTCCCGTTACGGAAGAGTATTTAGAGGCTGAAGAAGTTCTGGACATCGATGATATTGATGAAGAGGACGTATAAAGCTGTCTGAGAATAATATAAGTCCCGGCGGACGGAGCCGGTTGGGCGTATGCTCAGCCGTCCGGCCCGCCGGGATTCTTATTTCTGCGGGCCACGAACCATGCGGAGCCTTCCGGCACATAGAAGAATACTTCAGAGGGGGAGATAAACAGAACAGGCTGAATTGATGAATCAACTGCATTCACAGGAGGTGGAGTTCATGGCAGATCTTATGATCGGAATCATTCTGATAGCAGCGGTCGGCGCGGTGATCTGGAAGAAAAGACGGGATAAAAAAATGGGGAAATCCGGCTGCGGAGGATGCTGCGGCAGCTGCGGGATGAACTGCCATCAGAGAAAAGACGATGGGAATGAGGAGACGGGGAACAGTAACTGACTGCCATATCGTTACAGTTCACTTTCCACCAGTGGCACCGCAGTCCGGTTCGGCCGGGCAGGCTTCCTCAGCATTTCCCGTTCCGGTTTCGGGCATAAGAAGTTCTAAACGTGCAGAATTTTTCTAAAAACCAGGTGAAATTCCCAAACTCGCTGCGCTCAGACAAGTGAGAATCTCACCTGAACGAAAAATTTTACGCGTTAAGAACTTCTAATATCCTGCAAAGTCACAGGAAAGACTGAGGAAGCCTGCCCGTCCAAACCGGACTATGGTGCCATTGGTGGGGAGTGAACTGTAACGCCATATCCATATAAGAACGACAAAACAGAGATTGCGTCTTTCCAGAAAATATGATATCCTTATAATACGGTTTAAGAAACAGCGGTTCCGCTGACTTGCCAGGTCCGGTCATTTCGACAGAAGTTCCAGAATAAACCTGTACTATGATAACTGTATATCGATGGACTTTGCCTGTTTTTCATGTTATGATAAAAGACGAAAACTTGCCTGTCAATTAGTGAAAGGGGAGGGATAGAATGGCAGATCAGGAAACATTAGATGCGATTGCCGTCATGCTTGACGGACTGGAGACGCGGCTGTACCAGAAGCTGGACGAAAAGTTAGAAGAAAAGTTAGAATTGAAATTAAAGCCGATCCGTACCGACATACTGACTTTGTATGGAGAGGTACATGGTCTGAAGAACGAGATGGCTGATGTGCGTGATGATATCTGTGAACTTCGGAAGGATATGGATATTGTAAAGAAGCAGACTGTATACAATTATGATAAGATTATCGACAATTACGCCGCCATACGGGAATTGCAGACTGTAGTGGAAGGAAAAGTGGATAAACCGAGACTCGTTCAATAGGACGAATGGTATAAATTGAGAAAAAAGGCAAAGTCCGGACGGGCCGGAGCTGCCTTTTCTCGTTTTTTAGAATGTTTTAAAGAATTTCCTTGACAGAAAAATGCAAAGTGTATATAATAATTAGGCGTGCATAAACGCGTCATGTTTTTGTGCAAGCAATCAGGCTGAAAGAAATACAGCAACCACAGACAATATCACAGGAGGTGAAAAGAATGCCAACATTTAACCAGTTAGTTAGAAAGGGAAGACAGACATCCGTAAAGAAATCCACAGCTCCGGCTCTGCAGAAGGGTTATAACTCTTTACAGAAGAGAGCTACAGATGTTTCCGCTCCTCAGAAGAGAGGTGTCTGCACAGCAGTTAAGACTGCTACACCTAAGAAGCCTAACTCAGCGCTCAGAAAGATCGCCAGAGTACGTCTGTCTAACGGGATCGAAGTAACAAGCTACATTCCAGGTGAGGGTCACAACTTACAGGAGCATAGCGTTGTTTTAATCCGTGGCGGAAGAGTAAAAGACTTACCAGGTACCAGATATCATATCGTTAGAGGTACACTGGATACCGCAGGCGTAGCCAACAGAAAGCAGGCTCGTTCCAAATACGGTGCTAAGAGACCAAAAGACAAAAAATAATAATTAGAACCACATGATTGAATTTCTAGTGCCGGATTGATGATATTGAACCTGTAGGTTGCAGGATAATATATAAGAGAACCGAGCGCGAACGCAACTTCAATGTTTGTGAGTACCTAAGATCTAATGAAAAGCTGTGGAACCTGCATCATGCAGGCCCGGGCGGCGATATTAAGGAGGGAAGTAACGTGCCACGTAAAGGACATACTCAGAAGAGAGATGTATTAGCAGACCCGCTTTACAATAACAAGGTTGTTACCAAGTTAATCAACAACATCATGTTAGATGGTAAAAAGGGCGTTGCTCAGAAGATTGTATACGGCGCATTCGGCCGAGTAGAAGAAAAGATGGGCAAACCGGCTGTCGAAGTATTCGAAGAAGCGATGAACAACATCATGCCTGTACTGGAAGTAAAGGCAAAACGTATCGGTGGTGCTACCTATCAGGTGCCGATCGAAGTTAAGGCTGAGAGAAGACAGGCATTAGCACTCAGATGGATCACTCTGTACTCCCGTAAGAGAGGCGAGAAGACCCAGGAAGAAAGACTTGCTAATGAGATTATGGATGCTGCCAACAACACTGGTGCTTCTGTAAAGAAGAAAGAAGACATGCACAAGATGGCAGAGGCAAACAAGGCATTTGCTCATTACAGATTCTAATAGGAGGAAAAAGCTTTGGCTGGAAGAGAATATCCATTGGAAAGAACCAGAAATATTGGTATTATGGCCCATATCGATGCTGGTAAAACAACATTGACAGAGCGTATCCTCTATTATACTGGTGTAAACTATAAAATCGGTGATACTCATGAAGGTACTGCTACCATGGACTGGATGGAGCAGGAGCAGGAAAGAGGAATCACAATCACTTCAGCTGCTACAACCTGCCACTGGACCCAGCAGGAACACTGCAAGGTAAAGCCGGGTGCTCAGGAACACCGTATCAATATTATTGATACTCCAGGCCACGTTGACTTTACAGTAGAGGTTGAGCGTTCCCTTCGTGTACTGGACGGCGCTGTGGGCGTGTTCTGTGCAAAGGGTGGAGTTGAGCCGCAGTCTGAGAACGTATGGCGTCAGGCGGATACCTACAATGTACCACGTATGGCATTCATCAACAAGATGGATATCATGGGTGCTAACTTCTATGGTGCCGTTGATCAGATCAGAACCAGACTTGGCAAAAACGCAATCTGTCTTCAGCTGCCAATCGGCGCAGAAGATGAATTTAAAGGTATTATTGATCTGTTCGAGATGCAGGCTTACATCTACAATGACGAGAAGGGTGAGGATATTTCCATCGTTGAGATCCCTGAGGATATGCAAGTCGATGCCGAGCTTTACCACACCGAATTAGTAGAGAAAATCTGCGAACTTGATGATGATCTGATGATGCAGTATTTAGAGGGAGAAGAGCCTTCTGTAGAGGAACTGAAGAAAGCACTGAGAAAAGCGACATGCGAATGTACTGCGATTCCGGTATGCTGCGGTACCGCTTACAGAAACAAAGGTGTTCAGAAACTTCTTGATGCAATTGTAGAATTTATGCCTGCTCCAACAGATATCCCGTCCATTAAGGGTGTGGATATGGATGGCAACGAAGTTGAGAGACATTCTTCCGACGACGAGCCATTCTCAGCGCTGGCATTTAAGATTATGACAGACCCATTCGTGGGTAAGTTAGCATTCTTCCGTGTATACTCCGGAAGCATGAACTCCGGTTCTTACGTTCTCAATGCCACCAAAGGCAAAAAAGAGCGTGTTGGACGTATTCTTCAGATGCATGCCAACAAGAGACAGGAGTTAGATAAGGTTTATGCAGGAGATATTGCTGCTGCTGTAGGTTTCAAGACCACAACAACTGGCGATACTATCTGTGACGACCAGCATCCGGTAATCCTGGAATCCATGGAGTTCCCGGAGCCTGTTATCGATATCGCGATCGAGCCGAAGACCAAAGCTGGTCAGGGCAAGATGGGCGAGGCACTTGCAAAGCTTGCAGAAGAAGATCCGACCTTCAGAGCGAAGACAAACCAGGAGACCGGTCAGGTTATTATTTCCGGTATGGGCGAGCTTCATCTGGAGATCATTGTAGACCGTCTGCTGCGTGAGTTCAACGTAGAAGCCAACGTAGGTGCTCCTCAGGTTGCTTACAAGGAGACATTTACAAAGGCTGTTGACGTAGACAGCAAGTATGCGAAGCAGTCCGGCGGACGTGGACAGTACGGACACTGTAAGGTTCACTTTGAGCCGATGGATGCCAACGCAGAAGAACTGTTTAAGTTTGACTCCTCCGTTGTCGGCGGTGCTATTCCGAAGGAATATATCCCGGCAGTCGGTGAAGGTATTGAGGAAGCTTCCAAGTGTGGTATTCTTGGCGGATTCCCTGTACTGGGTGTTCATGCAACCGTATATGACGGTTCCTACCATGAGGTAGACTCCAGTGAAATGGCATTCCACATCGCTGGTTCCATGGCGTTCAAGGATGCGATGCACAAAGCCGGAGCTATCTTACTTGAGCCGATTATGAAGGTTGAAGTAACCATGCCGGAAGACTACATGGGTGATGTTATCGGTGATATCAACTCCCGTCGTGGCCGTATTGAAGGTATGGACGATTTAGGCGGCGGTAAGATTGTTCGCGCATTCGTTCCGCTGGCAGAGATGTTTGGATACTCCACAGATTTACGTTCCAAAACACAGGGACGTGGTAACTACTCTATGTTCTTCGAGAAATACGAGCCAGTTCCAAAATCTGTACAGGAGAAGGTACTTGCTGAGAAGAACGGTAAATAATCCGTCACTCCAAAAAGGGACTTCAGCAGACCAGAAAATCCGGGTACTAAATGGACTCCGAGCGGCCTAAAACCGCCCGGAATCCATCAAATAGGCTTGAAAATAGTGCATAAATAGCATATAATAAAAGACAGCCTAACATAAAAATTAAAGCTCAAAAGAGCACAAATTAAGGAGGACGTTATAAAATGGGCAAAGCTAAATTTGAAAGAAACAAACCACATTGTAACATCGGTACCATTGGCCACGTTGACCATGGTAAAACAACTTTAACAGCTGCTATCACAAAGACTCTTCATGAAAGATTAGGTACCGGTGAGTCCGTAGCTTTCGAGAATATCGATAAGGCTCCGGAAGAGAGAGAGCGTGGTATCACTATTTCTACTTCTCACGTTGAGTATGAGACAGAGAAGAGACATTATGCTCACGTTGACTGCCCAGGCCATGCTGACTATGTAAAGAACATGATCACTGGTGCTGCTCAGATGGACGGTGCTATCCTTGTTGTTGCTGCTACTGATGGTGTTATGGCTCAGACAAGAGAGCACATCCTGCTTTCTCGTCAGGTAGGCGTTCCTTACATCGTAGTATTCATGAACAAGTGCGATATGGTTGACGATGAAGAATTACTTGAATTAGTAGACATGGAAATTCGTGAACTGTTAAATGAGTATGAATTCCCGGGCGATGATACACCAATCATCCAGGGTTCCGCTTTAAAGGCTCTTGAGGATCCGTCCAGCGAGTGGGGCGATAAGGTTCTTGAATTAATGAAGGCTGTTGACGAGTGGGTTCCAGATCCAGTTCGTGAAACAGACAAGCCTTTCTTAATGCCAGTAGAGGACGTTTTCTCCATCACAGGTCGTGGTACTGTTGCTACAGGTAGAGTAGAGCGTGGTACATTACACGTATCTGACGAAGTTGAAATCGTTGGTATCCATGAAGAGACCCGTAAGGTAGTTGTTACAGGTATCGAGATGTTCCGTAAGCTGTTAGACGAGGCTCAGGCTGGTGATAACATCGGTGCATTACTTCGTGGTGTTCAGAGAACTGAAATCGAAAGAGGACAGTGTCTTGTTAAACCAGGTTCTGTAAAGTGCCACAAGAAATTTACAGCTCAGGTTTACGTTTTAACAAAAGATGAAGGTGGACGTCATACTCCTTTCTTCAACAACTACAGACCTCAGTTCTACTTCAGAACAACTGATGTAACTGGCGTATGTGATCTTCCAGAAGGCGTAGAAATGTGTATGCCTGGCGATAACGTAGAGATGACTGTAGAACTGATTCACCCAGTAGCTATGGAGCAGGGTCTTCGTTTCGCTATCCGTGAAGGCGGCAGAACTGTTGGATCAGGAAAAGTTGCTACAATCATTGAGTAATCATGCGTAAGCAATGAGCAGTGCAAATAATGCGCAAGCATTGAGCAGTGCAAAAATAAATGTGAAAGTGCCCAGAGGAGAGCTAGCTCTTCGCTGGGCACTTTTGCATTTATTTTTATAGGGCGAAAGCCCGGAGCTTCTTGTCCGCCGAATTTGCGGACAAGAAGATGCACTGCGGAGTAGCGGGAGGCCAAGGGAGAGCTAGCTCTTCGCTGGGCACTTTTGCATTTATTTTTGTAGGGCGAAAGCCCGGAACAGGAGAAACACTATGAAAATATTCATCAGCGCAGACATCGAAGGCTGCGCCGGACTAAGTTTCACCGATGAGACTCATAAAAATGAGTCTGTTTACCAGAGGTATGCAGAGGAGATGACAAACGAAGTCGTCGCAGTCTGCGAGGCGGCTCATGCCGCCGGAGCGACCGCTATTGTCGTAAAGGATGGCCATGGCGATGCATCTAATATTAATCCTCTCGCGATGCCGGAATATGTAACGCTGATCCGGGGAAAGAGCGGACATCCGTATAACATGATGTTCGGCCTTGACGAAACCTTTGACGGAGTATTTTTTCTTGGGTATCATGCGGCCGCCGGCAATCCGGAGTTTGCCATCAGCCACACCTCCACAGGAAACAGCCAGTACATTCGCCTCAATGGCCGCTATATGAGCGAGTTTATGCTCAATACATACACCGCGTCTTCACTCGGAATACCAGTTCTTTTTCTCTCTGGTGACGAGGCCGTGTGCCGGGATGCCAGAGAACTGGCGCCGCATATTTCGACTGCCGAGATCAAGCGCGGTGTAGGCGGTGCCACCTTCTGCACTCCGCAGAAGCTCGCAATAGAACGTCTCTGTGAAGCTGCCAAAACCGCTGTAGAAAACCGGAGAAAATCATCAATCCCTATAGTGGATTTACCGGAAGAGTTTATTTACGAAGTGACCTACAAGGACTGGAAGAAGGCGTATCAGATGTCTTTTTATCCAGGTATGGAGCAGGTGGACCGTTTTACAAACCGTCTCAAAGCAAAATGCTGGATGGAGGTTATTACTGCCCACAGTTTTGTTGTTTATTAGTCATAATATCCACAAAGCGAGTTTGATTGAGGTGCTCGTGGAGTTCCAGATGGTACCAATATTGTAAGTAAATTTAGAATTCCGTAATAAAAACTTTATTGCAAATGGTATTGCAATTAGGTATCATGGTAGAGTACATAAAGTTAGACATCACGGAGGGAAACAGGAATGGATAGTAAGATGATAAGAAGAGGAGCAGCAGGCATTCTGGCTACAGTGTTGTTGTGCTTTACCGGTGTGTTTGCTTCATTCGCCAGCGTGGACACTGAGACTTCTGAAAACGCTGAGACACAGGGACCCAAGGTGGAATCATCGATCACCTCCTGCCTGATCAATCCGGATAAGAAAAGTGTGACGGTCAAGGTCACCAGCAGCGGAGACATGACCGGTACGGACGGAGTTCTCTATCTGGTGGAACAGAAGCCGTATCAGAAGAATCTGGAAGGACGCCTTGATTACGCGGGGGCCGCTTCATTTGGAACGGAGGTAACGTATCAGTTCCCGTTGAATGAAGGCACTGCGGAGGACCGGTTATACAGCAGATTTGTGGTAGCGGTCTGGGATGGTGCGAAATACATCGAGGTCAGCGACCCGCACTATATCACAAATCCGGAGGCGGTAGCTCCGAACACAGCGGCATTTAACGATCCTTTGACAAAAAAAGGGCTTAATATCGAGCTTAATATGCTGGCAGACGCATTTGATCTGGGTGTCAAACATGTGGGAACGAATATTGCCTTTCATCAGATTTTAGGTCAGGGTATTGACTATGAGTATGACGGTAAGACGTATCATTTCGACAAGCGGGTCATTGAAGATTACGACAGAACCATCAGTGCGCTTTCCGGTAAAGGTATGACGGTTACGGCTATCATCCTGAATGGATGGAATGATGCTACGCCGGATCTGATCTATCCCGGTACGAAGAAGTCTTCAAAAGCATTCTATTATTTATTTAACGCGGCAACAGAAGCCGGTTTTGAGCAGACTAAGGCTATCGCTTCATTCCTTGCAGAGCGTTATAATGGATCGAATCCGGATCATGGAAAGATTTCTAACTGGATCATTGGCAATGAGATTAATAACCAGCAGTGGAATTACACTGGAGCCTGGGATTTAAACAGCTACGTTCAGGCGTATCAGGATGCATTCCGCGTGTTCTATACGGCAATCAAGAGCACCAGTGCAAATGACAGGGTCTATTTCTCACTCGATTATAACTGGAATGCGGAGATCGACAACAAGTTAAAATACGGCGGAAAAAATATTGTGGATACATTTAATTCTATCGCCAACACGCAGGGACAGATGGACTGGGGATTGTCTTACCATCCGTATCCGGCGCCTATGACGGAACCGGAATTCTGGGATGATGCGCAGACCGGATGGATTACCAATGACTTTAACTCCCCTGTCATCAACTTTGCGAATTTAAGTGTTCTTACAGACTACATGGCACAGGCTGCATTCCGTTCACCGACTGGAGATGTCCGCCATATTATCCTTACAGAGGAAGGATTTACGGCGAAGAGCCCGACAAGAGGAGACATTCCTCAGATTCAGGCGGCGGCATTTGCCTATTCCTATTACCTGGTAGATAGTAATCCATATATCGACGCCTATATCTTAAGCCGTCAGGTGGACGCGCCGTTGGAGGTGCGCAGCGGATTGGCATTTGGTCTGTGGGAGTGTGATATGAATCAGGGTGATACCATTGTGGCCACGAAGCGCCGTAAGATCTGGCAGGTGTTCCGTGACATTGATAAGAAGAAGTATACGCTGGAAGCTACGGAATTTGCAAAGCCGATTATCGGTGTCAACAAGTGGTCTGATCTAATTCCGAATTTCAGATGGCGTTCCATGGAGTAGAAGAGACGAAAGTGAATGAATAAGAAGTGGAAGTGCTTCCCGGGAAGACATGTGCTTCCCGGGTTATTTTTATGGAAAGACAGGAGCAGATTATGAAGAATCGATCAGAACAAGAGGAATCAACCCTAAGAAATAGTATACAGGAAAAACAGAATCAACAGAATCGGGAGTTCCATCGGGAAAATCGGCCAAAGGCTGTAAATCAGGCAGAAATATTTTTGCAGGAAGTACGAAGCGATGAGTTGATCGATCGGCTGACAGAAGTATGGAGGCGCTCTGTCAAGAAAACCCATCTTTTTCTGTCTGATCAGGAAATCGGAGAAATAGAGAAGTATGTCCCGGCCGCGCTTCTTGAAGTTCCCACTCTGGTGACAGCTGTAAATACAGAGGGTGAACCCATTGCCTTTATGGGTACAGCGGGAGAGCGTTTGGAGATGCTTTTCCTTGAACCGGAAATGCGTGGATCTGGTTTGGGCAGGCGGCTTCTTACCTATGGTATAGAGGAGCTGGGAGTAAGTGAATTGTGCGTAAATGAGCACAACCCGTTGGCGAAAGGGTTTTATGAGCACATGGGATTTGAATGTTTCAAACGGACGGAGCTGGACGAGCAGGGAAATCCATATCCGCTGTTATACATGCGTTTGACGGCTAAGACGGCAGGTGATTTAGACAATGCGGCTATCGATTGTCTGAAGATTGAGGAGTAAGTTCGATAAAAACATGTAGTTTATAAATAGGCCTTTTGAAAGTCTCATCAAATACATTATAAAATATAGTATGAAAAAGTATAAAAGCAACATGAAGTTCAAATAAAACCGAACATAAAACCTAATGCGCAAACCACATAAAGCCCAACGCGAAACTCCACATACCTCCCCCATAAACTCCAACCTGCCTCAACATAAAAGGACGCCCCCGCCAAATACCTGACAGGAACGTCCTTTATATAATTGTTCTTAAAATCTAAATTTCTCACTGAATACTGAAATTCAACATCTCCCACCACTGACCCCCACCTTAATATTACTGGTAACTCAGCGCCGCATATGCATCCAGCATTCCGCCGCTCACCATTTTCCCGCTTAACTGGTCCATCTTTCGGCTGGAATTCAGCAGAATATTCTTCACGTCGGACAGTGAGATCTCGGGGCGGTAGGAGTAGAGCATGGCGGCGACTCCGGTCACCATAGGGGCGGCCATGGAAGTGCCGCTCATAAAACCGTAATTATTGCCCGGCAATGTGCTGACAATATAGGTTCCGGGGGCTGCGATATCCACGCTGGCGGCTCCGTAGTTGGAGTCACGGCTCAAACTTCCGTCGAATAACAAGTTGGCAACGGAGATTACGTTGTCAAATGGGAATGACGCGGGATAGACCGGGTAAATGTCGGTGTCGTATCCCTTTCCGGCAATGCCCCCGTTGCCGCAGGCCACGATGAACAGCATCTTCGAATTCTGTATGGTCTGGGCCAGCGCCTCGTTATAAGCGGAGGTTCCCATGCTTAAGTTACAGATGGCGGCGCCGTTGGCTTCCGCGTAGCGAATCGCCTGGATGACAGAGTCGGGCGAACCCGTTCCGTCACTGCCGCCTAATGCCTTTAAGGACATAATCTTTACGTAATTGTTGTCAGTGATGCCGGCGATTCCGTAGGAACCGCGGACTGCGGCGATGGTGCCTGCGGCGTGGGTGCCGTGACTGTCTTCTTCGCCGACAAAGATCTGGCTGTTGCCGGAATAGAAGTTCCAGCCGTGAACATCGTCCACGTAACCATTTCCATCATTGTCAATTCCATCACCGGGGATTTCTCCGGGATTCGTCCACATGGCGCCTGAAAATTCCTGATGGTTATAATCGACGCCTGTGTCGATGATGGCTACGACCACGGACCGCTTATTTTCTGACTGGTCATAGAGATCCCAGGCCGGGCGGATATTGATATCGACACCCATTACCGCGTCGGTAACCGTGGACTCGAAGTCACCGGGGCCAAGGCCCGGAAGGCCGAAACCGCCTTTGCCGCCGGAATAGATATTGTCAGCGGCCTGGAACTTTGCTTTTATCTCAACGAGCTGAAATTCCCCGTCATTCTTTAATCCCCATTGATAGGTGGCAAACTGGTCTGCCGGGGATAAATTGACAAGGCCTGGCCCCAATGCGAAGGTCTGCATGGACTGGCCGCTCTGGCTGACGGACAGCATGTCTCCCTGTGTTGTTTTCCAGGAGGCCGTTCTATCACTTCTCAAATCGGATATGGATCCGGAATCGGAAGTGGATGCAAAAGTCCATGGGATCACTGCAGACACAGCGATGGCAAGGGCTAAAGAAAGACTGACTGCGCGCGTTCTTTTCTTCATTCTGATGATTCTCCTTATGCGAGGAACATTTTTCTTTAGTATACCATAATCCCGGAGCAAAGGAGTGGAAAAATATGTGAAAATTCCCTTAATATTTTCTCAGCAGGCTGGGAACTGCAACCTCACCAGACCCGCCAGTGCGGTGGCAAGTGCCTCGTGGCCCTCTTTTGTAAGGTGCATATAATCGATTTTATTGTTTTCTTTTACGACGGTATTGGCGTCGAAATAGTGGCAGCCCATCAACTCTGCGATTTTTCTGTATTCTTCGGCGAGCCCTTCTGACTTTTCCGCACAGCCGCGGCCCATAGTAGCGCCTACCGCTGTGGCCTCGTACTCTTTCTCGATGTTCTTGGGAGCGATCACAAGGATACCCGGCTTCTTATCCCGCCAGCAGTCGGTGGTGGCGATGGCCTTTGCGATGAGACGCTTGAGGCCCAGCGCAATGCAGGCGGCGGATGCGCCGAAGCGTTCCTTGGTATCATTGGTTCCCAGCATGATGATCAGCAAATCTACGGGTTCGTGGCTCATGAGGCATGGGTAAATATAATCCAGCCCGGACAAGCCCTCGTGGATCGGATCGTTAAAACAGGTGGTCCGGCCAGACAGGCCTTCCTCGAGAACGAGATAATCTTCCCCCAGCTTCTGTTCCAGGAGACGCGGCCAGCGCTCATTTTCATCAAAACGGCCGTCGTTCGCAGCACAGTACCCGTGGGTATTGGAATCTCCGTAGCATACAATGTGTTTTTTCATGATGTCCTCCTTCTAAAAAAGAGAGGATGCAGCCTGCAAGCAGGTACATCCTCTCAGACTGATTCTTAAAGTTTTTATAAATCTTTCGTATCCTCGACAGCTTTTCTGATATCGTGGTAAAGCTCTACCAGCTTCGGATCATCCAATGCAACCGGAAGGAATGGAAGTCTCGGATCGCCCATCGGACAGCCGTCCAAGGAGATGATTCCCTTTACTGCACCGTGCATGGACGGGAAGGAGCAGAGACGGTAAATAAGCGGGGTAACCAGATTCTGCACTTCTCTGGCCTTTTCCCATTCGCCGCGGTTAACCAGTTCATCCATTTTTAAGTATAACTCCGGCATGGCACCGTATGTACCGCCAATACCGGCATCAGCGCCCATCAGGCGTCCTGCGATGAACTGCTCGTCCGGTCCGTTGAATACGATGAAATCCTTTCCGCCGGCCAGTTTAAAGCGAAGGATATCCTGTGCCGGGTCAGAGGAGCATTTTACGCCGGCAACGCGCTCGTTTTCCAGCATGCGGCCGAACAGCCCCATGGACAGATTGAATCCGGTCAGCTGCGGGATATTATAAATGAAGAAAGGAAGATCGGCAGCCTCGGTAATTTTTGTCCAGTGCTGGTATACACTTTCCTCGCCCATGTGGTAATATACACAGGGAACCGCGGATGTAGCATCGGCGCCTACAGCCTCCGCATGTTTGGCGAGTTCGGCGGAATGTCTCGTATCAGGACAGCCTACATGGACGATGATATTCATGCGTCCTGCCGCTTCCTTTACAACAGTCTCCGTCACGGCCTTTCTTTCTTCCGTATCCAGAAGGAAGCCTTCGCCTGTACTGCCGCAGACATACATCTGCTTAATACCTTTGTTACAGAAATAGTTTACAACGGCCCTCGTCGCCTCTAAATCAACATCGCCGTTTTTGTCGAACGGAGTGTTGAGCGCAACAGTAACGTTTTTGAATTTGTTGACATCATACTTGGACATAATACATACCTGCCTTTTCAATTATTATAATAATTCAACAGTATCTGTGTGTATCATATCATCATTACTGGCAGAAATCAATAAAAATAAAAACTTTTTTTTATTTAATGTTTGTATTGAAAATATTTTTTATACGTGCTATGATTAAAACAGCTAAAAATCCCAAAAATCAGTAAAAAATACAAGAGGGGGTATCTAATATGGATTATTCAGTACTGGAACGGGTCAGAGGTGGTCTGATCGTATCCTGCCAGGCATTAAAGGAAGAACCGCTGTACAGTTCTTACATTATGTCCAGAATGGCATATGCGGCCAAAGAGGGCGGCGCGGTCGGCATCAGAGCTAACACGGTCGCAGATATTGTGGAAATTAAGAAAACGGTAGATCTTCCGGTAATCGGCATTATTAAGGAAGTTTACGGGGACTGTGACGTATATATCACACCGACCATGAAGGAAGTTGACGCGCTTGTGGAGTGCGGCGTGGATATTATTGCCACGGACTGCACCAATCGCATCAGACCGGATGGAAAGACTCTGGACGAGTTCTTCGCAGAAGTACGCGCGAAATATCCGGATCAGCTTTTTATGGCAGACTGTTCCTGTTATGAAGAAGGTCTTCATGCCGCACAGATCGGACTTGATCTGGTTGGTACAACGATGAACGGCTATACGGATTATACAAAGGGAGCCAGGCTTCCTGATTTTGATTTGATGAAGCATCTCGTTGAGACCTGCGGCAAGCCGGTTATCGCGGAAGGCGGAATCTGGACGCCGGAGCAGTTAAAGGCGGCTCTCGATACCGGTGTGCTGGCGGCAGTTGTAGGTACTGCGATCACGAGACCGAGGGATATCACAAGACATTTTGTGGCTGCGATACAGTAAAGAATAGTTAGGTATGACGGACAAAGAGGCCAGAAAAGTTAGTTTCTTTGTCCTTTTTCTATCAGGAGGAGATTGTTATGAGGATTGCGGCACTGGATATCGGAGGCACCTCCATCAAGTCTGGAATCTGGAACGGACAGGACATTGTGGGGGTGAAGGAGCATGCCACCAATGCCAGGAACGGCGGAAGGTATGTGATGGAGCGGGCTGTGGAGATTCTCCGTCAGTACGATGACTTTGAGGCCATCGGGATCAGCACTGCCGGCCAGGTGAATTCTGCGGAAGGCTATATCCGCTACGCCAATGAAAACATACCCGGTTATACGGGGATGAAGGTGCGGGAGATCATGGAGCGCGAGTTTCGTGTGCCTGCCGCTGTAGAGAATGACGTCAACGCGGCAGCCATCGGGGAAGGCCAGTTTGGAGCGGGAAGAGACTTTCAGGATTTTCTCTGTATCACCTACGGGACCGGAGTCGGCGGCGCCATTGTCATGAATAAGGGAATCTATACGGGAAGTGCCTGCTCGGCGGGAGAGTTCGGCGGTATTATGATCCACCCGGAGGACAGCGTGTACGGGGAACCTTTCTGTGGCTGCTACGAGAAATACGCTTCCACCACGGCGCTGGTGCGGAGGGCCATGGCCTACAACCGGGACCTGGACAATGGAAGAAAGATATTTGCCAGACTGGACGATCCGAAGGTGAGAGACATTGTGAACAGCTGGATCGATGAGATTGTGTACGGGCTGATTTCTGTTATTCATATTTTTAACCCGTCCTGTATCGTCTTAGGGGGTGGTGTCATGGCGCAGCCCTATATTCTGAAAGAGGTGAAGCAGAAGGCTTCTGCGAGAATCATGAGCAGCTTCCGCAATGTGGAACTGCGCCAGGCGGAACTGGGCAACCGTGCCGGGTTGATGGGCGCGGCGTATCTGGCCGGTGCACTCTTAAAAAAGAACGGCCGGACTGAAGTGCAATAAGCAGAACTGAAGTAAGCAAAAGCGAAATTAGCATAATTGTTTCGAAAACAAATGCAATACTACAAAACTGTATACAATATCACGAAGGAATCTTTTGGATATTTGTAAACCGGATAAAAGATACATAAAATAAAAAATGAAAAAAATTTTTTTTCTATCCAATGTTGACAAAATAAATTTTCGGTAATATAATGTGTTTATCAACAACAAGGGCGTGACGGATGAAGGACAAATGATCCATTGCGCCTTTTTATTTTAAAAAAGGAGGAAGTATTGCATGAAATTGAAAAAAATCTTTTCTTTAGGACTGGCTGCGGCGATGACGGCATCTTTGCTGGCAGGCTGTGGATCCGGTAACCCAACGAGTTCCACTACAGCTGCCACCGCGGGGGGACAGGCAGATACGACAGCCGCACCGGCAGAGCCGGCAGCAGCGGGGGAATCGGGTGTTCTCTACAGCAACGGCGGCCCTACTGAGTTCTTCGAGACACCGTGGCTCAATCCTGGTACATACACATATAACAAAACCCTGTACGCACATCTGATCTTTGCCGATGAGAACCTGGCGCCGGTAACCGGTGAAGGCGATCTGGCTAAATCTTACGAGATGTCCGACGATGGAATGACACTGACCTTTGAGTTAAGAGATAATATTTTCTGGCACGACGGCGAAGCGATTACAGCAGACGATATTCAGTGGAGTATCGAGTATGCGCTTAAGACAACGGTGTTAAACTCCGTATTCCGTTCCACATTTGAAGCATTAAAGGGTGCGGCTGCCTATGAGGACGGCAGCGCCGAGCACATCGAAGGAATTGCCGTGGACGGCAGCAAGATTACACTGACCTTTGAGAAAGTCGCACCGGATGCACTGCTGACATTTACGCAGTTTGCTCCTCTGCCTAAGAAGTATTTGGCGGATACAGATCCGATCTCCTTACAGCAGGCCAAGTATTTCCAGAGCCCGATCGGTTCCGGCCCATTCATGGTAGATGAAGTTCAGATGAATAACTACACCACATTGAAGCCGTTTGACAAGTACTACGGCGGAACCGCGAACTTCACTATTCACCTAAATCCGAGTGCAGGCGACAGCGATGCGAACTTCGTAACGAATGCGAAGGCAGGCAAGCTGGATTACGCTTACACCAAGAACATTGCCGATGTCAAGGCGCTGGAGGGAACACCTGGACTTACCATCGACACTGTAAACGTGCGTTATACCCGTCTTCTGTATTTAAACAAGTTTGACAAAAAGGATGGAAAGAAGGCGCCTCTGGCAGACGAGAAAGTACGCCAGGCCATCGCTTATGCACTTGACATGAAATCCATCTTAGACGGCGTTTTCGAGGGAGCAGCACTTCCTGCAAACAGCCTGACACCAGATGGAGCGGACAAGGCAGACGGACTGAACAATTACGACTACAATCCGGAAAAAGCAAAAGAACTGTTAAAGGAAGCAAACTGGGATCCGAATACAGAGCTTGATGTTGTTTATTACTATACGGATCAGATGACACAGGATCTTATGGCTATCATTCAGCAGTACCTTGCAGAAGTAGGTATTAAGATGAACGCAAGACTGGTAGAAGGCGATCTGGCAACCATTCTCTGGAAAGCTCCGGAAGATCCGGTCAACGGACCGAGCGCAGTAGACTGGGATATGTGCTACGCAGCCAATGCAGCGTTATCCTTACATGAGTACTATGACAGATATCAGACCGGTTATTCCATCAACTCTCATACACCGAGCGATCCGAAGTTAGACGAACTCATCGCAGCCACCAACGCTTCCGTAGATGCAGAGGTACAGAGAAAGGCATTCTTCGAATTACAGAAGTACGAGAATGAGACATTATTTGAGCTTCCGCTTTACTATCAGCCAATCTTCCTGCTTCAGAGCGACAAGATTGTAAAGGGTGCAAAGCTTGGCAACCCGCAGTTTAACTATAACTGGGATATTCAGAACTGGGAAATCAAGTAACACTTAGGAGGTGCTGTTAAGGGATTGTATATCATGTACAGTCCCTTAACTTTTAAGAAAGGTGATAAAATGGCAAAATACACAATTAAAAAAATTCTTGGTATGATTCCCATGCTGTTGATCATTACGTTTATCATTTACTGGCTTCTGGATTTGACACCAGGCGATCCCGTTTCGTACCTGATGGACCCGGAGGCGCTTGCGAGGCTGACCGCCGAGCAGGTAGCGGCGCTGCGCGCACAGTATGGACTTGATGATCCTTTTTTTGTCCGCTATTTTAAATGGCTGGGCCGCCTGCTGACCGGAGACTTTGGCTACAGTTCTTCCAGCGGTGTGCCTGTAATCCAGATTATGGCGGAACGGCTTCCGGCCACTCTTGAACTGGCCGTGGCGGCACTCTGCATCTCCACCGTATTAGGAAGTGTTCTCGGTGTTCTCGGCGCAATCTACAAGGGAACCATCGGCGACAACGTTCTGACCGTAGCCGGTATGATCGGCGTATCCATCCCTCAGTTCTTCTTCGGTGTCTGTGCAATCTTAATCTTCGCATTAAATTTAGGATGGCTGCCGGTTGGCGGCCGGACGGATCCGACCGTGGTCAATTTTGCAGGGCGAATCAAGTACCTCGTCATGCCGGCTCTCGTTCTGGGAATCTCCATGACGGCAGGTGTCATGCGTTACGCCCGAAGCAGCATGCTGGATACCATGAACAAGGACTACATAAAGACGGCCCGCAGCAAAGGGCTCTCTGAATTTAGAGTGAATTTAGTACACGGCTTCCGTGTATCGCTGACGCCTGTTATCGTCCTGGTGGGCTTCCGCCTTCCGACCCTGATCGCAGGTTCCGTAGTTATCGAGACCGTATTCCAGTGGCCTGGAATCGGAAGTGCATTCAATACGGCGGTTCGTTCGCAGAACTACAATCTGGTCATGATGCTGGCGCTGTTATTCGTCTTCATGACACTGTTTGCCAGTACTCTGGTCGACATCCTGACTGCCGCGTTAGACCCGCGTATTAAGCTGGAACGATAGGAGGGACGGAAGATGAGTATAAAATCAAAACAGCTGCATTTAAACCGGAAGTTTGACCAGATCCGACAGATGGAGGAATCCGGAGAACTGAAGAACAAGAAGTCCGGCAACCGGGCGTTGCGAAAGCTTTTGAACAACCGTCTTGCCATCGTGGGCGGCGTAATTTTCCTGATCATTCTTCTGGCCTGTATCTTCGCACCGCTTTTAACCGGCTATTCGCCGAAGGCCGTGGATATGAAATCTATTCTGAAGCCGCCGTCAGGCGAGCATTGGTTTGGGACGGATAAGATAGGCCGGGATGTATTTGCGCGAGTCCTGTACGGCGGCCGCATGTCCATCGCGATCGGATTCGGAAGCGCCCTGGGCTGTGCATTTATCGGCGTACTCTTAGGATGCTACAGCGGATACCGCGGCGGCTGGTTCGACAGCCTTATGGTCCGGATCTCCGAGGTGTTCATGTCCATTCCACAGCTGATTCTCGTTATGATGCTGGTTGCGATCATGGGACAGAGTGCGAAAAATATCGTGATTATCTTTATCATCTGCGGATGGGGGTCCTGTTTCCGTATGGCCAGATCCCAGGTGCTCTCCATAAGAGAAGAGGAATACGTACAGTCCTTAAAGGTGTTCGGACTCAATCCGTTTATCATCTGCTATAAGCATATTTTACCGAATGCGTTAAGCCCGATTATTGTCAATGTTACACTGAGTACAGCCATGTTTATCCTGGAGGAGGCTTCCTTAAGCTTCTTAGGCCTGGGCGTTCCGCTGGAGGTCCCGACCTGGGGCAATATTTTAAATGCGGCTCAGGATATGTTCACTCTTCAGAATAACTGGTGGATGTGGCTCCCAACCGGTATTGTGGTTTCCTTATTCGTCATGAGCATTAACTTCATGGGCGACGGCATCAGAGATACCACAGATCCGACACAGCAGGGCTAGGAGGCAGGATATGAGCGATAATGCAGTAATTTCCGTTAAAAATTTAAAGACGTATTTCTATACAAATGAGCGCTGCAACAGGGCGATCAACGGCGTTTCCATGGATATTAAAAGCGGCAAGACACTCTGTATCGTAGGAGAGTCGGGCTGCGGCAAGAGCGTGACGGCTACTTCCATCATGCAGCTGCTTCCCAAGCTTTCCAGGATCGAGGAAGGGGAAATCATCTATCACAGCGGAGACAAGCGCGGTGATATTAAGATCCACGAACTGGAAAGAAACGGAAAAGAGATGAGGGATATTCGCGGCAAGGATATCGCCATGATTTTCCAGGATCCCATGACGGCGCTGAACCCGGTCTACACGATCGGATGGCAGATTGAGGAGATGATCCGCTCCCATAACAAGAACGTATCCAAGAAGGAGGCCAGGGAAACAGCCTTAAAGCTTCTGACCGACATGGGAATCCCCAATCCTCAGAAGAGAATCGACCAGTATCCCCACGAATTCTCCGGCGGTATGAGACAGCGTGCCATGATCGCCATGGCCATGAGCTGTAATCCGAAGGTCCTGATCGCCGATGAACCGACTACGGCTCTCGATGTGACCATACAGGCCCAGATTTTCGAACTGATGGATCATTTAAAAAAGAATTACAACACGGCTATCATGCTGATTACCCACGACATGGGAGTTGTCTGCGAGCTGGCCGACGATGTCGCCGTCATGTACATGGGCAATATCATCGAAAGCGGCTCTGCGGAGGAGGTGCTGGATCACCCCACGCATCCGTACACGAGAGCGCTGTTAAAGTCCATCCCTGTTCTGGGAAGGGGCGCCGAACAGGACATCAACCCGATCAAGGGTTCCACGCCGGATCCGTACAACAGGCCGCCCGGATGCCAGTTCGCGCCGCGGTGCGACTACGCCTGCCCGGAATGCGACAAATGCATGCCTGAAGAGGTACAGCTTGGCGGAACTCACATGGTACGATGTGCACGGTATCAGGAGGTGACAAACGATGGCAGATAAGAATCATGATAAGAATAAAGAAGCGCTGCTTACAATCAAAGGCTTAAAAACGTATTTTCCGGTCAAGGGCGGCTTCATGGGAAAGACCCAGAGCTACGTCCAGGCCGTCAACGATATTGATTTGACCATCTATAAAGGGGAGACCCTGGGGCTGGTAGGAGAGTCCGGATGCGGAAAGACGACGCTGGGCAAAACCATCCTTCAGCTCTATAAGCCGACCGAAGGAGAGATGGTCTACGAATTTGAGAACGGCCCCCGCAATCTGGAGAAGCTGACCAGTAAGGAGATGGATGAGGCCAGAAAGAAGATTCAGATCGTTTTTCAGGATCCTCAGTCTTCCTTAAACCCGTCCTTTACGATCTACCAGTCCCTGTCCGATCCGCTGAAGAAATTCGGCATCAAGACGAAAGAGGAGAGAAGGAAGACCATCGGCGATCTGCTGGAAGCCGTAAATATGCGGCGGGAATACATGGACCGTTATCCCCATGAGTTCTCCGGCGGCCAGAGACAGCGTATCGGTATCGCCAGGGCGCTGTGCATCAACCCTGAGCTTGTGATCTGTGACGAGGCGGTCAGCGCGCTCGACGTATCCATACAGGCTCAGGTATTAAACCTGTTAAAGAAACTGAAGGAAGAGCGCAATCTGACCTATATTTTCATCACC
Source organism: Hungatella hominis (assembly GCF_014288005.1). Taxonomy (NCBI): domain Bacteria; kingdom Bacillati; phylum Bacillota; class Clostridia; order Lachnospirales; family Lachnospiraceae; genus Hungatella; species Hungatella hominis. The sequence continues at coordinate 413,090 of NZ_JACOPB010000002.1, read as the reverse complement.
CACGATTTGAGCGTGGTGGAGTATATCAGCGACAGAATCGCAGTCATGTATCTTGGCAGAATCGTGGAGCTGGCTGAGGCGGATGAGCTGTACCGCAATACCGTTCATCCATACACCCAGGCCCTTCTCTCCGCGATTCCGGTTGCGGATATTCATCATAAGAAACAGAGGATCATTCTGGAGGGCGATGTGCCTTCCCCGATGAATCCGCCCAGCGGCTGCCATTTCCACGGAAGATGCAGCCAGTGTCAGGAAATCTGTAAGAACCAGAGGCCGGAACTTAAGAAATATGACATTGACGGGCGTGAACACTACGTCGCCTGCCATTTTGCAGAGGAAAATATCAAACATGCGGCTGAAAAACGAAATAAAATGTGATGTGCTTGTCATGGGGGCCGGGATCGCGGGCATTATGGCTGCGATCTCAGCCGCCGAAGCGGGGGCAGATGTCTGTATCGTAAGCGGTACGCGCATCTGCTCCGGCTCCAGTTTTTATCCGGGGACATGGGGCCTGGGGCTCGTGGGACCCGAGAGTGAAGCGGATGAGGAAGACCTAAAGTCCGTGATTTTAAAGGTCGGTGAAGGCATGGCAGACCCGGAGCTGGTCTCCGTCCTGGTCAGCCATATCCGCAGGGGGACTGACCGGTTAAAGGCATTTGGAATCCAGCTGAAGGAAGCTGAAAACAAAGGGGAGAAGGAGTTCATCCCCTGTTTTGATTATAAGAACAGAGACTGGCACGGTATTGTAAAAGACAGCGCCCGGGAGGTGTTCCTGGCCCGGTTAGAGGAACTGGGGGTCAGATGCTTTCCGTCCACCCGGATCTTACAGTTTATCATGACGGACGGACGGGTAAGCGGCGCGGCGGCCTTGACGGAGAATGGAGGACTGACCGCGTTTTCCTGCAAAAGTCTGGTTGTGGCTTCCGGAGGCCTGGGCGGACTGTTCCAGTACCGTCTGAACACGGATGACGTCACCGGATGCGGCCAGTATCTGGCGCTCCGTGCCGGTGCGAAGCTGGTAAATATCGAGTTCATGCAGATGATGCCAGGGTATCTGTCTCCGGCGCCGAAGACGATCTATAACGAAAAGGTGTTCAAATACAGCAATTTCTGCCGTCAGGAGACGGGGCGTTCCATCTTTGAGGACTGGCGGAAGGCGGATTTGGAAGAGCGGATGGAGGTGCGTTCCACCCACGGTCCGTTTACCACCAGACTTCCGTCCGCGCCGGTAGATATCAGGCTGTTCACGGAATTTTTGAGGAATCCCAGGGGGGTCACGGTGACATACCGGGAATCCTTAAGGGAAAATCAGCCGGAATTCATCAGGACCTACTTTGAATGGCTGAAAGAAGAGAAGCATTTGACGATCGACGATCCCATCCAGCTGGGGATTTTTGCCCACGCATCCAACGGGGGAATCAGGATCGGACCGGACGGAAGTACGGGAGTTCCCGGCCTGTATGCCTGCGGGGAGGCGACGGGAGGAATGCATGGGGCGGACCGGCTGGGTGGCTTATCGACGGCCAATGGCCTGGTGTTCGGAGAGATCGCGGGGAAAGCCGCGGCCGGCTGGAGCAGCAGCATCTCCGGATCGGAGGAGGAATGGGCGGAGGTACTGCTCTCTGTCATTCCTAATGCCGCTTCCTATTTAAAACAGATTCAGGAAATGAATTTCGAATGCGCCATGGTGATTCGCAATGGCGCGCGGGCAGAGCTTGCATTAAACCGATTGGAACGGATCAGGGAGCTGTGCAGATGTGAAGCGGGATACCTGGAAACGGGAGACGGCACGGCGGGACTTGCGGTATCCTGCCGTCTTACCGCAGCGCTGTATTTATCTGAGTGTCTGATGAAGGCGATTCTGCTGCGAAAGGAAAGCCGTGGTTCCCATTATCGCTGGGATTACCCGGAGAAAAAAGAAAATCTTTCCAAAAGGATTTTATCGGTGTGGGATGATGGGGTGAGAACCGGCTGGGAATAATTTGTCAGTTAAAAAGAAAATTTAAAATTATATAATAAAAAAACTTTTTTTTATTAATTGACAAACGACTGTTCCCTGGTATATTCTAGTAGCAGAGGCGGCGTAGGCGCGACGGAAACGGCATGATGCGGTGCCGTTTCCGGCGTGCCTTTTCTTATTACGGTGATCCGTGCATCATGCATGGGCTTCGTCGTAGGATGGCCGTTGGAAACATAAAGGGGGATTAAACATGCAAGGAGACTTTTTAACAAAAATCAGAGCAGAGTACAATCAATTTACGAAGGCGGAAAAGAAGGTGGCCGATTATATCCTGCAGAATCCGAGAGAAGTGCTTTTTATGTCGATTACGGATCTGGCAGAGGTATGTGAGGTTGGAGATACGAGTGTATTCCGCTTTTGTAAGACCATGAATTTGAAGGGATATCAGGAGTTTAAGATGATGCTGTCCTTAAGCCTTCACGATGGGAAATCGGGGCTTGGTCAGCTGGATGGCGACATCAGCCAGGAGGACAGCTTCTCGGAGATGGCTCAGAAGGTGCTGAACACAAATGTAAATGCGCTGAAGGAGACCTTTTCACTGTTGAATGAGGAGAACTTCGATAAGGTGATCAGATACCTTCATGATGCGGACAGGATCTGCTTCTATGGAGTGGGTGCCAGTATGCTTACGGCCATGAAGGCGGCCAATAAGTTTCTGCGCATCGAGCCGAAGGTGTACTGTGTCCAGGATTCTCACATGCAGGCCATGGTAGCTTCCATGATGAGAGCCAATGAGGTGGCGGTGGTCTTTTCCTATTCCGGAGCCACAAAGGACACCATCCATGTGGCGGAACTGGCAAAACGTGCCGGGGCGACGGTGATCTGCGTGACCAGATTCGTCAAATCGCCGCTGACATCATTTTCCGATGTGACGCTGCTGTGCGGAGCCAATGAAGGACCGCTTCAGGGAGGTTCTACTTCGGCGGAGATCAGCCAGCTGTTCCTGATTGATTTAATGTATACGGAATACTATCGTCGATATTTCGAAAAATGCAGCAAAAATAACGAAAAGACTTCTTCGTCGGTCATTGAAAAACTTTACTGACCAAAGATTATTCCTAAAAAAAAGAAAAAAAGAAAAATTTTTTTATTTCAGATTGACAAAAAGAAAATTCCGATATATAATAAATTCATAAACGAGAAAGGCGCTTAATTGCAAAAAGTATACAGATTGACCAAATGCCTTTGGCGTTAAATTGACTTATTATAAGGAGGAGTAGTAATGAAGAAAATTTTATCTCTTGGTTTGGCAACGGCTATGGTAGTTGGTACGCTGGCAGGATGTGGTGGAAACAAACCGGCAGAGACAACGGCAGCTCCAGAGACGACGACAGCGGCGGCAACAGATGCAAGCAAGGCACCGGAAACAACCGCAGCAGGCGGCACCACGGATATCGTATGGTGGGCATTCCCGACATTCGGCGTAGACACTGGATACGAGCAGGAAGTCGTTGATGCATTTACTGCGAAAAATCCTGACATTAACGTTAAGGTAGAGTACATCGACTTTACGTCCGGCCCGGATAAGCTGACAGCAGCTCTGACCTCCGGTACAGCACCTGACATTCTCTTCGATGCACCAGGCCGTATCATTGAGTTTGGAGAAGCCGGCTATCTGGTTCCTTTAGATGATATGTTAGACGAACTGAAGAGCGATTTAACCAGCCAGTCTCTGATTGAGACCTGCGTAGGCGCAGACGGTACTGCCTGGATGTATCCGATTTCCTCCTCTCCATTCTATATGGGTCTGAACAAAGAGGCTCTGGAAAAGGCAGATGCACTCCAGTATGTAAACCTGGAAGGCGACCGTACATGGACGACTGAGAACTTCGTAAAGATGTGTGAAGCGCTTCGTGACGCAGCTCCCACACAGGTTCCCGGCATTGTATACTGCGGAGGACAGGGCGGCGATCAGGGTACCCGCGCTCTTGTAAATAACTTATATGGCGCTTCCATCGTCGGCGATGACGGCAAATGGAATATCAGTGAAAATGGCGTAAAAGCTCTCACTCTGTTAAAGAGCATGTATGACAGCAAGGCAATCGATGCAGGCTTTGACATGGCAGCAGCAGATGAGCTTCAGAAGTTCCAGCAGGAGACTGCAGCGATGACATTCTGCTTTGGTACTTCCAGTGAAATTACATATGCATCAGATGACTTTACACAGCTTTCCGTTCCATTCCCATCAGAGAGCGGCAAACCTTCCTTAGAGTATCTGGTTAATGGCTTCGCTGTATTTGACAACAAAGATGAAGCACGCGCTGAGGCATCGAAAAAGTTTGTGAAATTTATCTGTGATGATGCGGAATGGGGTCCGAAGAGTGTTGTTAAGACCAATGCATTCCCGGTACGTACTTCCTTTGGCGATCTGTATCCTGGAGATGAGCACAAAGCGATGCTGGCTTCCTGGAGCCAGTACTATGGCCCATACTACAATACACGTGCAGGCTTTGCAGCCATGCGTCCGCTGTGGTTCAATATGCTTCAGCAGGTATTCAACGGTACCGACCCACAGGCCGCTGCTGACGAGTTCAACGCGAGTGCAAACAGCAACTAATAAACACTAATTTATGAACAGCAACATTTACATGGCTTCCTTCTTCTGCCGGGTGCAGAGGGAGGAAGCCAATCTTTAGGGAGGGAGTGTAAAACACATGGCAAATACAACTGTTTCCACACAGAAACCCGGGCGTCCAAAAAACAAAAAAGAAAAAATGCCTGCACGAAGTAAGGTGCTTCAGCGCAGAGAGACATTTGTTTCATATATGTTCCTGCTTCCGGCGCTGATTTTCTTTGTAGGCTTTGTTATTTTCCCTATGGCGTCAGGGGTTATCACCAGCTTTACCAATGCCAGTTTTTCAGATCCGAAGGGAACTGCCGTAGGATTTGCCAATTACATACGGCTTTTTCAGGATAAAATTTTCTTAAAATCGGCGGTGAATACCGTTATTATCGTGGTGGTATCGGTTCCTGTTGTAACCGCATTCTCCCTGTGGGTCGGAACAGCCATCTATAAGATGCGTTCCGGTATCCGTTCCTTTTTCCGCTGTGTATTCTATCTTCCGGTAGTTACCGGTTCCGTCGCAGTCGTTGTAGTATGGAAATGGATGTTCGATAAGTATGACGGCCTTTTTAACTATATCATCAGGAGCTTTGGCGGTCAGCCGCTTCCCTGGACTTCCGGTGAGTCCATGGCCCTGTGGTGTATTATCCTGATCCTGTTTACGACCTCCATCGGCCAGCCGATCGTTCTTTATGTAGCTGCACTGGGTAATGTGGATGCCTCTATGGAGGAGGCTGCCAAGGTGGATGGAGCCAATAATTTCCAGGTGTTCTGGAATATTAAGTGGCCGTCTATCATGCCGACGACACTGTATGTGGCGGTCATTACCACCATCAACAGCTTCCAGTGTTTTGCACTGATCCAGCTTCTGACCTCCGGCGGTCCGAATTACAGCACCAGTACGGTTATGTATCTGCTGTATGAGATCGCATTTAAGACCACCAAGGAGTTTGGTTATGCCAACGCCATGGGTGTGGTTCTGGCAATTGTAATTGCGCTGTTCAGTGCCTTGCAGTTTAAGGTTATGAATGGTGGAACATCAGAATAGGAGGGGCGAAAGATATGGGAAATAAAAAGAAAGCAATAAGTCCGTATTATGTGATTACACTTATCCTCCTGGCGGCTATGGCCGTGTTCTTTCTCTTTCCTCTGTACTGGATTATCACCGGTTCCGTGAAGGAGAAGAGCGACATTATTATAAAGTCCGGTGAAATGGTAAAGTGGTTTCCTACAACGATTACATGGGATAACTACAGCCGGCTCTTTAAGAGCGGGACGAAGCTTTTCGGCATAGGCATGCCGATGGCAATCCGCTGGCTGTTTAACAGTGTGTTCATCTCCGTAGTGGCGATGGGACTTACCTGTATTACCTCTTCTCTGGCAGGATACGCACTGGCGAAGAAACGTTTCTGGGGCAAGAGCCTGATCTTCGGTCTGTTCGTATGTGCCATGGCACTCCCGAAGCAGGTTATTCTGATTCCTTTGATGAGACAGATGTCAGCTATGGGATTTTTGAAATCTGTATGGGGCTCCATGTTTGCAGTAATCTTCCCGGTTGTCGGATGGCCATTCGGTGTATTCATGATGAAGCAGTTCTCTGAGAATATTCCGACCTCTCTTCTGGAAGCCTGCCGGATTGACGGGGCAGGAGAGCTGACAACCTTTGTGAATGTGGCATTTCCAATCATCAAACCTGGTTTTGGTGCGCTGGCGATCTTCACATTCATTAACTCCTGGAATGAATATCCGCTGCAGTTGGTTATGCTGACTCAGAATGAATCTAAGACCATTGCTTTAGGTATTGCCAGTAAGCTGAGCGAAATGTCCAACGATTTCGGATTAATTATGGCAGGTGCGGCTCTGGCCTCCGTTCCGATTATCATTGTGTTCCTCTGCTTCCAGAGATACTTTACGCAGGGAATTACGATGGGGGCGGTAAAAGGCTGAGTGTGGATTGAAATAAAACTTCTTCATATAATAAGAAGAGGCTGACCGGAATGAATTCGGCCGCCTCTTCTTTTTTTTGCAGCAGAGTCAAACCAGACGGCAGAGCTTTGGGCTGGGAGGAAACAGTAACTGTCTTGAGGTTTGCTGTGAGGATTATGCTAAATATATTGCCTGTTCTTTTCCGGGTGTGATAGAATAAAATAAGTATCAGGACGGAGAGGGAGGTGCGGTTTCCATGGCAGAGAAAACATTCAGAAATAAAATATACTGGTTTACCTTCCTGTTCAGCGTGCTGGTTATCTGGGTCCACTCCTATAATGCCGTACTGTTCCTGGGAAATACCGGAGCGGCGGCCTCCCTGGTGCGGCTGGAGCGCTTTTTCGGCGACAAAATCGCTCAGATCGCGGTTCCCGGCTTCTTTATGATTTCTTCTTATCTCTTTTTCCGCGGATATAAACCGGAGATTTTAATGCGCAAATGGAACTCCCGTATCAGAAGCGTTCTGGTTCCGTATATCGTGTGGAACAGTCTGTACTATTTCGGCTATGTGATCGGAAGCAGGCTTCCCTACATTTCTGATGTGATCGGTAAGGGAAAGATTCCGTTTGGCCTTTTGGAAACGGTTGATGCGATTCTGAATTATACCTATAATTATGTGTTCTGGTATCTCTACCAGTTGATTCTCCTCATTCTCCTGGCTCCTCTCATCTATCTCGCGGTAAAACGGATCTGGCCCGGAATCGTGTTTCTGGCGATCCTGCTGACAGGGGTCTATCTGGGAATCGATCTGCCGTTTCTGAACCTGGACGCGCTGTTTTACTATTCCTTTGCGGCCTTCGCGGCGGTACACAAAAAAGCGGTGGTGGAAGGCGTCTGGTCACGGAAACGCCTGATTGCGGGTTTGGTGCTTCTGGCGGCCGGCTGCATCTCCCTGCGGACGGATCTGCCTGGCAGCAGCCTGGGGGAGACTGCGTCTGTTACGGTGGTCTACCGGCTTCTGGTCCCGGTTGGCCTGTGGCTCATGGTGCCGGAGGAAAGGCTTTTCGAAGCCAGAGATTTCATGAAGAATAACTTTTTTTTGTATGCGGTTCACTTTGCACTTGTCCGTCTGATCAACAAAACGGGAGCATTGCTGCTCCCGCCTGTACCAGTTCTTGCTTTTCTTCTGTTCTTTCTTATGCCTCTGTTCGCCGTTGTCATCAGCTGGCTGGCAAGCCGTCTGATCCGGCGCTTTGCGCCTGCCGTATGGAGGCTGTTAAACGGGGGTCGATGACCACCGGCCTGAGGCTCCGCACGGAAGTACAAGGCCTGTCCTGGTAACCGGAAGACCCACCTCCTCCGACTGAACGAAGCCGCCGTGTTTGCTGGCCACCTCGATGGACAGCATATAGGTTAAGACGGCGGGAGCCAGTCCCGTGGTGTAGGAGTTGATGAGATAGAAGAGCGGATCATCCGAGAGAAGCTGGGCACAGAGCCTGACCAGCGGATGAATGGATTCCTCGATCTTCCAGATCTCCCCTTTAGGACCGCGGCCATAGGATGGCGGATCCATAATGATTCCGTCATAGTGATTCCCGCGCCGGATTTCCCGCTCCACGAACTTGACACAGTCGTCCACGATCCAGCGGATAGGCGCCGATTCGAGTCCGGAGGACCTGGCGTTTTCCCTGGCCCAGCCCACCATGCCCTTGGAGGCGTCCACATGGGTGACCGAGGCGCCGGCGGCTGCGGCTGCCAGTGTGGCGCCGCCCGTGTAGGCAAACAGGTTTAAGACTCTGACTGGCCGTCCTGCCTCCCGGATCTTACTGCCGAACCAGTCCCAGTTGGCCGCCTGCTCCGGAAACAGTCCGGTATGTTTGAAACTGAAGGGCTTCAGCTGAAATGTCAGCTCCTTATATTGAATACTCCACTGCTGAGGCAGATCGAAGAATTCCCATTCTCCGCCTCCCTTAGCGCTGCGGTGGTAATGTCCGTTCCTGTGTTTCCAGCCTTTCTCCGTCTTTGGGGTAGACCAGATGACCTGCGGGTCCGGGCGAACCAGCGTGTAGTTACCCCAACGCTCCAGTTTTTCTCCCTCTGAACAGTCTATCACTTCATAATCCTTCCAACCGTCTGCAATCCACATGCCACTTATCCCTGACCTTTCTGTATTTACCGTATAATGCGTTGTATGATTCTATGATTATACTGGATAAGGGGAAAAGCGTCAAGGGAACAGAGTTCTGAAGGGCAGCCGTTTTTTTTACATAGTTACGGAGCTGTGCATTATCCATAATTTACTTAAAAATTGTAATAGAATTGAAAGATAATAACAGTTGAATAATTTCAGATAAATTGCTACAATGAATAGAGTAAAAAGGAGAATCCTGTAAGGAGTGACAATATGAAGAAAAAAGGTTTCGTTGTGCTGGCGGTTGCTGCGGTACTGGCTTTAGGAACTGCCACCATGAGCGCATGGGCAGCTGAAGGGTGGGCGCAGTCCGGAAACACCTGGTCATACTATGATTCCAACGGATATAAAGTGACCAATGTGTGGAAAAAAGGCGCGGACAACTTATGGAGATATTTGAACGGCAATGGCGAGATGGCCGTCAATACATGGGTAGATAATACTTATTATATGGATTCTAACGGGATTCTGGTAACGGATAAGTGGATGAAGTTTCAGGAGTCCGGCAGCTCCGAGTATAAGTGGTATTACTTCGGAAGCAGCGGAAAAGCGATTATGGACAACTGGTCCAAGATTAATAATAAATGGTATTATTTTGATTCTAACGGTGAGATGCAGACCGGATGGGTTCTGGATAACATGTACTACTGTGGTACGGATGGAGTAATGAGGACAGGCTGGCAGAAGCTGTTTCCGCCGGACAGTGATTACGATCCGGACCGTGTGTCTCCTGGAGACGAGGATGACGACGGAAAGCACTGGTATTACTTCAGCGACAGCGGCAAAAAGTATATGCCGAAGGAAACCAGCGGAGACTACGGTACTTATAAGATTGACGGCGTAGCATACTGCTTCGATTCGGACGGCGCGCTTCAGACGGGCTGGAAGAATGTCGGCGTTGATAACGCAGATTATGACATTCAGAATTATAAGTATTACGATTCCAGCGGGAAGTTAAGGACCGGCTGGTATTCGATCGAACCGCCGGAGGATTTAAGCGGATACGAAGGTGATGTAGAATGGTTTTATTTTTCCAGCAACGGAACGCCAAAGGCGGGACCGAAGGAAGGAGAGGCCACAACACAGAACTTAACAAAGATCAACGGAAAGACGTATCTGTTCAATGACAGAGGGAATCCGGTCTACGGTCTTCAGAAGGTTCGGATTGGAAGTACTTCGGAGTATACCTCCTATTATTTTGGTGACAAGAAGACGAGTACCATGCAGAAGGGAAAGATCAAGGTTACCGAGGGTGACGGCGATGAAGAGACGTATTACTTCAGCGACAGCGGCCGCGGCTATACCGGCGTTAAAGACGGATACCTCTATTACATGGGCAAGCTGCAGCGGGCGGAGGACGGCGTCAGATATGAGCCGATTACCATCCCGGCCGGAAACAGCTACACGACCTATGTGGTGAACGCATCGGGCAAGGTGGCTAAGAACACGACTGTCAAGAACGCAGACGGTGTGAAGTACAAGACGAGCAGCAGCGGATCCCTTACGAAGGTGGATGACGAAGACGCCTCCGGAAGCTACCGGGATCCGATTGAACCGGTTTGGAAAGAATAAAAAATTTTAGAAGAATGACAGGGAAGCAGGATTGGAGCCGAAGGGATGGTTCTGATCCTGTTTTTATTATACCTGTTTTTAATAATCGCTTCTCCGGGTCAAATGACCTTTCTTACGCCTCTGTAGTGGATTACAATGAGGAAAAAGAAAAGGAGAGAAATAATATGAGAAAATTAATTATTGATACTGATACGGGAAGTGATGATGCAGTGGCCCTGATGCTGGCGCTGTTGGAGGAGTCGGTCGAGGTGCTGGGGATTACCACGGTCTGCGGCAATGTCCCGCAGATGCTGGCAACTAAGAATGCGCTGATGACGGTTGAACTCTGTAACAAAGAAGTCCCGGTTTATCCGGGGGCAGACCGTCCGCTGTTTCGTGATCTGGTAACGGCCGTGCGTGTACACGGAGATGACGGAATGGGAGACTGTGACTTAATCCATCCCACCAGGGCAGCCGAGAAAACACATGCGGTCAATTATATCCTGGACACTGTGCGTCAATATCCAGGCGAGATTGAAATTGTAACGCTGGGACCGATGACAAATCTGGCATTGGCTATTTTACAGGATCGCGAGGCGATGAAAGGAGTAAAGCACATTTATACGATGGGGACATCGGGCTTTGGACCAGGAAATACAACGCCTGTGGCAAGCTTTAATGTCTATGTAGATGCCGACAGCTTCCGGGTACTCCTGGGAGCAGGAATTCCGCTTACGATTATCGGCTTTGACCAGTGTATCGGAGAGTCAGCCCTTCATAAAGAAGATTTGGAAAAACTGGCATCACTGAATAGGCTGGGAAAGTTTGCGGCAGATTGTAACCGCACCCTCCTTCAGTATAATCTGAAGCGGACCGGTGAGTATATGGTGGATCTGCCGGATGCGGTGGCAATGGCAGTGGCGCTATGGGATGATATTGCGTTAGAGCGGGTGAGTGTGCATGCCTATTGCTGCACCGCAGATGAGGTCACCTATGGTCAGGTTATATTCTATGACAGATATGACTTCCTTTCTGTACAGCATGAGGTTCCGCCGGATAATGCAGAGGTGGTCCGTAAAGTGGACGCAGCATTATATAAGAGGCGTCTGTTACAGGCTTTGGAAGGCAGACAGTTAAGATCTTTTGTGCAGCAGTAGCATGTCCTGCAAACCTTCACAGACATCGTGTATCTGCTCTTCATTGACGATCTGAAAGCCGGAAGCGTCGTAGCTGACCAGTTCTCTGTTCTCTGCTACCAGTCGGTTTAAGCTGCGGATAGGGGCACAGATTTCTTCTGCAATACGGGCTTTGCTCAGAGAATCCAGGTCACATGCATTATGATGGTTATAGATTGAAAGAAGGTACCGTTCCCGCATAGTCAGTAAAGACAGCCTGGTCATGCGGTCGGAGTTATCCAGCAGTTTCTCACTCATGCGTTTTAAAAGGAAGAACGAAAAATCGGGATCTTCCTTCAGCCACTGTAGAAAATCACGTTTCGCTACGAGATATACGGTGCAGTCTGTCGTGGCCCTTACCATCAGGGGATAACGCCTGCCGCAGAGCAGTTCTATCTCACCAAAACAGTCTGCACCGCAGTACTCGTAGATATTCAGTTCTTCACCATCGATCCCGAGATTGTATACAGCTGCTTTTCCTGACACCAGGATATAGAGGCAGCCACTGGTTTGATAAGGATCCAGGATTGTTTCTGATTTTTTAAAATTGCGTGTGATGAACGATAAGGTCTTAGGGAGATGGCTTAGCAGATCGTACATGTCAGTTCTTTTCCTTTCAGGGGTAATGGGGTTATACTAATTTTAACTGTTGTTTCATCGAATACCAGCATTCTGTTATTATTATACTACTATTTGAAGCAGCCGGGGAGACTGCTTTTTGTGTTATCCGGAGATTTCGCTTTCGTATTCTTCACTGTTTCCTCTGAACGATTATAAAATGGCTACTACTAATAGGAAGAAACACTGTAAAACCCCTCAAAAGCGGCAGATCAGCCATCGAATAAAAAAAATTAAGAAATAAAGAAAAAAATGCTTGCAATGTAAAAAAAAGTGTGCTATCCTGTAAAGGCTGTGGCATGATAGCTGTGAAGCGTGAGGTTGCTGCCCAAGAGGCAGGTTTTCCGTGGAGCGAATGTCAAGTTAGGAAACTGGCGACAAGTCACTGTACAATTAAAGAATTCTGTTTCAAAAAAACGGAAAATCAGTGTGGGGTCCTGGAGGACACACACGGGAACGTGTACAGTCACCGCTTGTCGTACTTCTACTAAGTGCGAAAAGGAGGCGACTTTTTTTATGGCAAGTCAAGTAATGAGAATCACATTAAAGGCGTACGATCATCAGTTAGTTGATCAGTCTGCAAGCAAAATCATCGACACTGTGAAAAAAACAGGATCACAGGTGAGCGGACCGGTGCCGTTACCAACGAAGAAAGAAGTGGTAACTATCTTACGTGCAGTTCACAAGTACAAAGATTCCAGAGAGCAGTTCGAGCAGAGAACGCACAAGAGACTCATCGATATCATTACACCAAGTCAGAAGACTGTGGACGCATTATCCAGACTGGAAATGCCGGCCGGTGTATACATTGATATCAAGATGAAGAACAAATAATTTTTCTTCATCGCATCAATTAAGGTAATATCCTGAAGGGTTTAGATATAGAAGCAACACACCATTCCGCCGAACCTCGGTGAGGGGAACTCTCACATTCCTCCAAACGAAAGTGAGGAGAGTTACCAGTTCCTCCAAAGGAATCAACATCTCCGGAAAGGCCGCTTTGAAAGCAGCAGAGAAGGCCTGAGATGGAGTCATAGTGTTCCACTTATATTGGACTGTTCTAGGATGATTGCAGAAGGGATCTTTAATCCCGGCAATCCGCTGTAGAATTAACAAACAGGAGGTAAAAACATGAAGAAGGGTATATTAGCTACCAAAGTCGGAATGACACAGATCTTCAATGAGGACGGAGTATTAACTCCAGTAACAGTTCTTTTAGCCGGCCCGTGTGTAGTAACACAGGTTAAGACCGCTGAGAACGACGGTTACAATGCAGTACAGGTTGGTTTTGTTGACAAGAGAGCAAAACTTGTAAGCAAGCCACTTAAGGGCCATTTTGATAAGGCCGGTGTATCTTACAAGAGATACGTAAGAGAGTTCAAGTTCGAGAATGCTTCCGAGTATTCCGTTAAGGACGAAATCAAAGCAGACATCTTCGCTGCAGGCGATAAGATCGATGCAACCGCAATCTCCAAAGGTAAAGGTTTCCAGGGTGCTATTAAGAGACACGGACAGTCCAGAGGACCTATGGCTCACGGTTCCAAATTCCATCGTCATGCAGGTTCCAACGGTTCCTGTTCTGACCCGAGCAAGGTATTCAAAGGCAAGAAGATGCCTGGACAGATGGGTAACAAGCGCGTAACAATCCAGAATCTCGAGATCGTTAAGATCGACGCAGAGAACAACTTAATTCTGGTTAAGGGCGCTGTACCAGGACCGAAGAAGTCCTTAGTAACAATCAAGGAAACAGTAAAAGCAGCAGTTTAATGCTTTTATAAGAAAGGAGGAACACACAGATGGCAAACGTATCTGTTTACAATATGGAAGGTAATGAAGTTGGCACATTAGAGTTAAGCGATGCTGTGTTTGGTGTGAATGTAAACGAGCACCTTGTACACTTAGCAGTTGTCAGCCAACTTGCTAATAAGCGCCAGGGCACACAGAAAGCGAAAACTCGCTCTGAAGTATCCGGCGGCGGAAGAAAACCGTGGAAGCAGAAAGGAACCGGTCATGCAAGACAGGGTTCAACAAGATCTCCACAGTGGACAGGCGGCGGAGTTGTATTTGCTCCAACACCAAGAGATTACACGATCAAACTGAACAAGAAGGAAAGAAAGCTTGCGCTTAAGTCTGCCCTTACAAGCAGAGTGAACGAGAACAAGTTCATCGTTGTTGACGAGTTAAAGTTTGACGAAATCAAGACAAAGAAGTTCCAGAACGTATTGAATAATTTAAAGGTATCCAGAGCACTTGTTGTTGTTGGCGAAGACAGCGCAAACGCAGTGAAGTCCGCAAGGAATATTCCGGCTGTTAAGACTGCTTTTGTTAACACGATCAATGTATACGATATCTTAAAGTATAACACAGTTGTTGCTACCAAGACTGCTGTTGCAGCAATCGAGGAGGTGTACGCATAATGGCAGATATTAAATATTTTGACGTAATCCAGAAGCCGATCGTAACCGAGAAGAGCATGAACGCTATGGCGTCCAAGAAATATACTTTCACTGTTCATCCGGATGCAAACAAGGCCATGATCAAAGAAGCTGTCGAGAAGATGTTCCCGGGAACCAAGGTTGCCAGCGTGAACACCATGAACTTAGAAGGAAAGACCAAGAGAAGAGGAATGACCTTCGGTAAGACAGCTAAGACGAAGAAAGCGATCGTTCAGCTTACTGCTGACAGCAAGGATATCGAAATCTTCGAAGGACTGTAGGATATTCGCCGTTACGGCAGTATTGGTCCTATACTATGTGATGAACATTATATCACGATAAAATGAAACGCCAGGCGGCGTTGAAGCATTTGCGGGCCATGATAACAAAGGCTCATGTATAAGTGCTTTTAGCAAGAAAGGAGAGTTACAACATGGGAATCAAAAAGTATAACCCATATACCCCTTCCAGAAGACATATGACTGGTTCTGATTTCAGCGAGATTACAAAGACAACTCCAGAGAAGTCCTTAATCAGCGCTACAATGAACAAGCAGGCTGGTCGTAACAATCAGGGTAAGATCACTGTTAGACATCGCGGCGGCGGTGCTAAGAGAAAATATAGAATCATCGATTTCAAGAGAAACTCCAAAGATGGTATTCCGGCAACAGTCATCGGCATCGAGTACGATCCGAACAGAACTGCTAACATCGCTTTAATCTGCTACGCAGATGGTACAAAGTCTTATATCCTCGCACCGGCTGGTTTGACAGACGGTATGAAGATCATGAGCGGCGAGAATGCAGAGGCAAGAATTGGTAACTGTTTACCATTAGGCCAGATCCCGGTTGGTACACAGGTACACAACATCGAACTTTATCCGGGCAAGGGCGGTCAGCTGGTTCGTTCCGCTGGAAACTCTGCTCAGTTAATGGCTAAAGAAGGCAAATATGCAACCTTAAGATTACCTTCAGGCGAGATGAGAATGGTTCCGATCAACTGCAGAGCTACAATCGGCGTTGTAGGCAACGGAGATCACTCCCTTATCAACATTGGTAAAGCTGGTAGAAAGCGCCATATGGGCTTCAGACCTACTGTACGTGGTTCCGTCATGAACCCGAACGACCATCCACACGGTGGTGGTGAAGGAAAGACCGGTATTGGCCGTCCAGGTCCGTGTACACCATGGGGCAAACCTGCTCTTGGTTTAAAGACCAGAAAGAAAAACAAGCAGTCTAACAAGTTAATCGTTAGAAGAAGAGATGGAAAGACCATTAAATAATTGAAGGAGGTTAGAACCTATGGCTCGCTCACTGAAAAAAGGACCATTCGCGGATGCGTCTTTACTGAAAAAAATTGATGCTATGAACACAGCAGGACAGCATCAGGTAATTAAGACCTGGTCCCGTCGTTCTACCATCTTCCCACAGATGGTTGGACACACAATTGCAGTTCATGATGGAAGAAAGCACGTTCCGGTATATGTTACAGAAGATATGGTTGGACATAAACTCGGTGAATTCGTTGCAACCAGAACCTACAGAGGTCATGGAAAAGACGAGAAGAAATCCGGACGTAAGTAATAGATTGATTAGTTGAAAGGAGGCTTCACCAATGGCTAAGGGACATAGAACCCAAATTAAGAGAGAAAGAAATGCTCAGAAGGACACAAGACCGTCAGCAAAGTTATCTTATGCCAGAGTTTCTGTTCAGAAGGCATGCTTCGTATTAGACGCCATCAGAGGCAAAGATGCACAGGCAGCACTTGGTATTGTAACTTACAATCCCAGATATGCTTCTACTTTAATAGAAAAGTTATTAAAATCAGCGATTGCGAATGCTGAGAATAACAACGGTATGGATCCGTCCAAACTTTACGTAGAAGAATGCTACGCAAACAAAGGACCGACAATGAAGAGAGTAAAACCGAGGGCACAGGGCCGCGCTTATAGAATCGAGAAGAGAATGAGCCACATCACCATCGTGCTTAATGAAAGATAAGGAGGCAAATAATGGGACAGAAAGTTAATCCACACGGCTTAAGAGTCGGTGTTATTAAAGACTGGGATTCCAAGTGGTATGCAGAAGCTGACTTTGCAGACAATTTAGTAGAAGACTACAAGATCAGAACATACCTGAAGAAGAGATTATACAGTGCCGGCGTATCTGATATCGAGATTGAAAGAGCGTCTGACCGTGTTAAAATTATTATCCACACTGCAAAACCGGGTGTCGTTATCGGTAAGGGTGGTTCTGAAATTGAGAAGTTAAAAGCAGAAGTTCAGAAGATGACAGATAAGAAATTATTTGTTGACATCAAAGAAGTTAAGAGACCTGACAAAGACGCTCAGTTAGTAGCTGAATCCATCGCACAGCAGTTAGAGAACCGTGTTTCCTTCCGTCGTGCTATGAAGTCCACCATGGGCCGTTCCATGAAGGCTGGCGTTAAGGGTATCAAGACTGCAGTTGCAGGACGTCTTGGCGGCGCTGATATGGCTCGTACAGAGTTCTACAGCGAGGGAACCATTCCGTTACAGACATTAAGAGCAGATATTGACTATGGTTTCGCTGAAGCAGATACCACCTACGGCAAAGTTGGCGTTAAGGTATGGATCTACAAAGGCGAGATACTTCCAACTAAAGGAAATAGGGAAGGGAGCGATAAATAATGTTAATGCCTAAGAGAGTTAAACGTCGTAAACAGTTCCGTGGTTCCATGGCTGGTAAGGCTTTAAGAGGCAATACAATCAGCAATGGTGAATACGGTTTAGTCGCTTTAGAGCCATGTTGGATCAAATCGAACCAGATTGAGGCAGCCCGTGTTGCCATGACCCGTTACATCAAGCGTGGTGGTAAAGTCTGGATCAAGATTTTCCCGGATAAACCTGTAACAGCAAAGCCAGCAGAAACCCGTATGGGTTCCGGTAAGGGCGCTCTGGAATACTGGGTAGCAGTAGTTAAGCCAGGCCGTGTATTATTTGAAATCGCTGGAGTACCTGAAGAAACAGCTCGTGAAGCTTTACGTCTTGCTATGCACAAGTTACCATGCAGATGTAAGATTGCTGCTAAAGCGGATTTAGAAGGCGGTGATAACAGTGAAAATTAATAAATATGTAGAAGAATTAAAGGCAAAATCAGTCACAGAACTGAACGAAGAATTAGTAGCTGCGAAGAAGGAACTCTTCAACTTAAGATTCCAGAACGCAACGAATCAGCTGGATAACACCAGCAGAATCAAAGAAGTTCGTAAGAACATTGCCAGAATCCAGACTGTTATGACAGAAAAGGCTAAACTGGCTTAAGCAGATATTTTTCATCTCAGTATGACACACACGACCGTGTGTAACATTGAAAGGAGTAACGTAGCGTGGAAAGAAATTTAAGAAAAACCCGTACGGGCAAGGTAGTCAGCAATAAGATGGATAAGACTATTGTTGTGGCTATCGTAGACCATGTAAAACATCCTTTATACGGCAAGATCGTAAAGAGAACGTATAAATTAAAAGCTCATGACGAAAACAACGAATGCAACATGGGCGATACAGTAAAAGTAATGGAAACAAGACCGCTGTCCAAGGACAAGAGATGGAGACTTGTTGAGATTATCGAGAAAGCGAAATAAATTATTTCCAGGAAGGAGTAACAGGCATGATTCAGCAGGAGACCAGGTTAAAGGTTGCCGACAATACCGGTGCGAAAGAATTACTGTGTATCCGTGTTATGGGCGGCTCTACAAGAAGATATGCTAATATTGGTGATATTATCGTCGCTACCGTTAAGGATGCAACACCAGGCGGTGTTGTAAAGAAAGGTGACGTAGTAAAGGCCGTTGTTGTGCGTACTGTAAAAGGTGCCCGCCGCAAAGACGGTTCTTATATCAGGTTCGATGAGAACGCTGCAGTAATAATCAAAGATGACAAGACTCCGAGAGGAACTCGTATCTTTGGACCGGTTGCAAGAGAATTAAGAGAGAAACAGTTCATGAAGATTGTTTCTTTAGCTCCAGAAGTATTATAGGGAGGTGTCGACTGTGCATAAAATTAAGAGAGATGACCTGGTAAAGGTTATCGCAGGAAAAGATAGAGATAAACAGGGCAAAGTTCTTCATGTAGATACAAAGAACAACAAAGTTCTGGTGGAAGGCTGCAACATGATTACAAAGCATGTAAAGCCAGGCCCAGGAAGCCCACAGGGTGGTATTGTTCAGAAAGAAGCTGCGCTTGATATCTCCAACGTAATGCTTGTTGTAGACGGAAAAGCAACCAGAGTCGGCTTCGAAGTAAAAGACGGCAAAAAAGTCCGTGTTGCCAAAACAACCGGAAAAGCGATTGACTAATTCGGAGAGGAGGAATAAAAATTGGCTAGATTAAAAGAAACATATCAGAGCGAAATCGTAGAAGCTATGATTAAAAAATTCGGTTATAAGAATATCATGGAAGTGCCGAAGTTAGATAAGATCGTCATCAACATGGGTGTTGGCGAAGCAAAGGAAAATGCCAAGGTTTTAGACTCTGCAGTCAGAGACTTAGAAATCATCTCCGGACAGAAGGCAGTTTTAACTAAGGCAAAGAAATCTATTGCTAACTTCAAGCTCAGAGAAGGCATGCCAATCGGCTGTAAGGTTACATTACGCGGTGAGAGAATGTATGAGTTTGCTGATCGTCTGATCAACCTTGCATTACCTCGTGTACGTGACTTCAGGGGTGTTAATCCTAACGCTTTTGACGGCAGAGGAAACTATGCCCTTGGTATCAAGGAACAGCTTATTTTCCCTGAAATTGAGTACGATAAAGTTGACAAGGTAAGAGGTATGGACATTATTTTCGTTACTACCGCTAAGACCGATGAAGAAGCCCGTGAACTTTTGACATTATTCAATATGCCATTTGCAAAATAACAGGAGGAATATTCCATGGCAAAGACTTCAATGAAGATTAAACAGCAGAGACCTGCAAAATTCTCTACCAGAGAATACAACCGTTGCAGAATCTGTGGACGTCCACATGCTTATTTAAGAAAATACGGTATCTGCAGAATCTGCTTCCGTGAATTAGCATACAAGGGTCAGATCCCAGGCGTTAAGAAAGCAAGCTGGTAAAATAAGGAAGGAGGCAATTCAAAATGACAATGAGCGATCCAATCGCAGATATGCTTACAAGAATTCGTAATGCAAATACTGCCAAACACGATACAGTAGATGTACCTTCATCCAAGATGAAATTAGCTATTGCTGATATCCTTGTAAAAGAGGGCTACATTAAGAAATATGATCTCGTAGAAGACGGTGCATTCCAGACAATCAGAATCACCTTAAAATACGGCAAAGACAAGAACGAAAAAATCATCACAGGTATCAAGAGAATCTCCAAGCCTGGTTTACGTGTATACGCAAACAAGGAAGAGTTACCGAAGGTTCTGGGTGGTTTAGGAACAGCTATCATCTCCACCAACCAGGGCGTTGTAACCGACAAGGAAGCACGCGAACTCGGCGTAGGCGGAGAAGTGCTGGCATTTGTTTGGTAATTTAAGAACTACTGAAAACAGAAGAGGCGCAGACGCTTTTTCCGAAAATTTAAGGAGGTACACGGCATGTCACGTATAGGAAGAATGCCTATCGCGATTCCGGCAGGCGTTACTGTCACAATCGCAGAAAATAATAAAGTGACTGTAAAAGGTCCAAAGGGAACTCTGGAAAGAGTATTACCGGCTGAGATGTCCATCAAAGAAGAAGATGGCCAGATCATCGTTACAAGACCCAGTGATTTAAAGAAGATGAAATCTTTACACGGTCTGACAAGAACACTGATCAACAACATGATCGTTGGCGTAACCGCTGGTTACGAGAAGAAACTGGAAATCAATGGTGTAGGTTACAGAGCTCAGAAGCAGGGTAAGAAGCTTGTTCTTTCCCTCGGTTATTCTCATCCGGTTGAGATGGAAGATCCGGAAGGTCTGGAATCCACAATGGAAGGCCAGAACGTCATCATTGTAAAAGGTATCGATAAAGAAAAAGTAGGCCAGTACGCTGCTGAAATCAGAGACAAGAGAAGACCTGAGCCGTATAAGGGCAAAGGTATCAAATATGCTGATGAAGTTATCAGACGTAAAGTTGGTAAGACTGGTAAGAAATAATTTAAGGAGAGTGTAAAAATGGTTAGCAAACAGTCAAGAAGCGAAGTTCGCGTGAAGAAGCACACCAGATTACGTAATCGTTTTGCAGGCACTGCAGAAAGACCGCGTTTAGCTGTGTTCAGAAGTAATAATCATATGTATGCTCAAATTATTGACGATACAGTTGGTAAAACTTTAGTCTCAGCTTCTACAGTTGATAAGGAAGTAAAGGCTGAATTAGAGAAAACTAACAACGTTGATGCTGCAGCATATGTAGGTACAGTAGTTGCCAAGAGGGCTCTCGAAAAGGGAATCAAGGAAGTTGTATTTGACAGAGGCGGCTTCATATATCAGGGCAAGATTCAGGCATTAGCAGACGCAGCCAGAGAAGCTGGTCTGGAATTCTAGTAGAGAGGAGAATAGGGCGTTGAAACATACAATTATTGATGCAAGTCAGTTAGAATTAAACGACAAAGTAGTTGCTATCAAGCGAGTATCGAAAACCGTAAAAGGCGGACGTACTATGAGATTCTCTGCTTTAGTAGTCGTAGGCGATGGCAATGGCCACGTAGGTGCGGGCCTTGGCAAAGCAGGCGAAGTTCCGGAAGCAATCCGTAAGGGTAAAGAGGCTGCAGTTAAGAATATGGTAACTGTACCGATTGACGAGAACAACAGTATTCCTCATGATTTAATCGGAAAATTCGGAAGCGCAGCTGTACTTCTTAAGAGAGCTCCGGAAGGTACCGGTATCATCGCAGGCGGTCCTGCCCGTGCAGTAGTGGAGCTTGCGGGAATTAAGAATATCCGTACAAAATCTTTAGGATCCAACAACAAGACAAACGTAGTTTTGGCTACAATCGAAGGATTGACTCAGATAAAGACTCCTGAGGAAGTTGCAAAGCTTCGCGGCAAATCTGTAGAAGAGATTTTAGGCTAAGGAGGATAAGAAGATGGCAGATAAATTAAAAATCACATTGGTGAAATCCCCGATCGGCGCAGTTCCGAAGCAGAAAGCAACCGTTGAAGCTTTAGGTTTAAAGAAGCTTCATAAGACAGTTGAGATGCCGGATAACGGTGCTGTAAGAGGCATGATCCAGAACGTTAGACATTTAGTAAAAGTTGAAGAAATTTAAGGAAAACAGTAAGGAGGTGCAAACGATGGAATTATCAAATTTACAGCCTGCATTAGGATCCAAACACAGCGATAGCTTCAGAAGAGGCCGTGGCCATGGTTCAGGAAACGGTAAGACTGCAGGTAAGGGCCATAAAGGACAGAAAGCTCGTTCTGGTGCTCCGAGACCAGGGTTTGAAGGCGGTCAGATGCCTTTATACAGACGTATTCCTAAGAGAGGCTTCACAAACAGAAATACCAAGACTATCATTGGAATCAATGTTAGTGCTTTAGAGCAGTTCGAAAACGATACTGTTGTTACAGTTGAGACTCTGTTGGAGAGCGGCATTGTTAAGAATCCGCGCGATGGTGTTAAGATCCTTGGAAACGGAGAATTAACCAAAAAGCTTACAGTAAAGGTAGATGCTTTCAGCGAAGGCGCTAAGACCAAAATCGAGGCTTTAGGTGGAACCTGCGAGGTGAACTAATATGTTAAAAACGCTCCGTAATGCATTCAAGATCAAGGACATCAGAAAGAAACTTCTGTATACGTTCGCGATGCTGGTGGTTATTAGAATTGGCTCACAGCTGCCGATTCCTGGAGTAGAAACAGCATTTTTCAAAGATTTTTTCGCTCAGCAGAATAACGATGCGTTCGGATTTTTTAACGCCATGACAGGTAGCTCCTTTACCAATATGTCCGTGTTCGCGCTGAGTATTACCCCGTACATCACTTCTTCCATTATCATGCAGCTTCTGACCATTGCGATTCCGAAGCTGGAAGAGATGCAGAGAGATGGTGAAGACGGGAGAAAAAAGATAGCAGAATACACCCGTTACGTAACAGTTGCTCTGGCTTTAATTGAATCCATTGCTATGGCAGTCGGATTTGGCGGCCAGGGACTGTTAAGCGAGTTCAACGCAATCAGCGTCATTATCGCCGTAGTCACTATGACTGCAGGTAGTGCGCTTCTGATGTGGATTGGTGAGCGTATCACTGAGAATGGTGTGGGAAATGGTATCTCCATCGTCCTGTTATTTAACATCATTTCCAGTTTGCCCTCTGACGCATCTACACTTTATACCAGATTCATGTCTGGCAAGTCGGTTGCAGTGTCGGCGGTAGCTGCCATCATCATCGTGGCCATCGTGATTGCAATTGTGGTATTTGTCGTTGTCCTTCAGGATGGCGAGAGAAGAATTCCAGTCCAGTATTCCAAAAAGATGCAGGGACGTAAGATGGTTGGCGGCCAGTCCTCCAACATCCCGTTAAAAGTAAATACAGCCGGTGTTATCCCGGTTATCTTTGCTTCCTCCATCATGTCATTCCCGGTAGTTATCGCCCAGTTCTTCGGCAGCCGGATTAACTATGACAGCATTGGCGGACATATCCTTCTGATGCTGAATTCTTCTAACTGGTTCAAGCCGGAGCGTCCGGTCTACTCGATCGGTATGGTGGTTTATATCGCCCTGATCATCGTGTTTGCTTACTTCTACACATCGATTACCTTTAATCCGTTGGAAGTAGCGAACAACATGAAAAAATCAGGCGGCTTTATCCCGGGTATCCGCCCAGGCAAGCCAACCAGCGATTACCTCAATTCCATTTTGAACTATGTAGTATTTATCGGTGCATGTGGTCTGACGGTTATATGTATCATCCCGATTATGGTATCCGGCCTCTTCAATGTAAGCCGCCTGTCATTTGGTGGTACATCCTTAATCATTATTGTCAGCGTTGTCTTAGAGACACTGAAGGCAATAGAATCTCAGATGCTTGTACGTTATTATAAGGGATTTTTGAATGACTAAAGGGCAAATCCAAGAGGAACACATTATGGCGTGTTTCTCTTGGTCTTTGTGCTATATGAACATATTGCAGGGAGGGACTGCTGATGAAGATTATCATGTTAGGTGCCCCAGGTGCCGGTAAAGGTACCCAGGCAAAGAAGATTGCTGAGAAGTATCAGATTCCACACATTTCCACAGGCGATATTTTCCGTTTCAACATCAAAGAGGGAACCGAGCTTGGAATGAAGGCGAAGGCATTTATGGATCAGGGCGGCTTAGTACCGGATGAGCTGACGATCGGCATGCTGATGGACCGCATCCAGAAGGAAGACTGTCAGAATGGTTACGTATTAGACGGTTTCCCAAGGACGATTCCGCAGGCGGAGAGCCTTACGAGCGCTCTTAATGAGAGAGGACAGAAGATCGATTACGCCGTAAATGTGGATGTTCCGGACGAGAATATCGTGAATCGTATGTCAGGACGCCGCGCCTGCTTAAGCTGCGGTGCTACATATCATATTGTCTATAAACCCAGCAAAGTGGAAGGCATCTGTGATGTCTGCGGTGATAAGCTTGTCTTAAGAGATGACGATAAGCCGGAAACCGTTAAGAAGCGTCTGTCCGTGTATCATGATCAGACACAGCCTCTGATTGACTATTATAAGGAAGCCGGCGTACTGGCAAATGTTGACGGAACACAGGATATGGAAAAAGTGTTCTCCGATATTGTCGCTGTTCTGGGAGCGTAATGTATGTCAGTTACGATTAAATCTGCAAGAGAAATAGAACTTATGAGAGAGGCCGGGAAAATCCTCGCGAAGACCCACGAGGAGCTGGCGAAAGCCTTAAAGCCCGGTATGACAACCTGGGATATCGACCATTTGGGAGAAGAGATCATCAGAAGCTACGGCTGCATCCCTTCCTTTAAAAATTACAACGGCTATCCGGCTTCTATCTGTGTATCGGTGAACGACGAAGTGGTTCACGGAATTCCCAGCAGGAAGCATTTCATAGAGGAAGGCGACATTGTGAGCCTGGATGCCGGCGTGATCTACAAGGGATACCATTCTGATGCGGCGAGGACGTACGGGATCGGTGAAATCTCCCCCGAAGCAGGCAGACTCATCGAAGTGACAAAACAAAGTTTCTTTGAAGGGATTAAATTTGCAAAAGCTGGCAATCATCTGAATGATATATCTTCTGCGATCCAGGCCTATGCGGAAAGCTTTGGCTTTGGCGTGGTACGGGATCTGGTAGGACATGGAATCGGAAGTCATCTCCATGAAGACCCGGAGGTGCCCAATTTCGCCGGAAGGCGGCGCGGCCTAAAACTGAGGCCAGGCATGACACTCGCCATTGAACCGATGATTAATGCGGGAACGCCGGAAGTGGTATGGCTCGATGATGACTGGACGGTTGTAACAGAGGACGGAGCGTTATCAGCCCACTATGAGAATACGGTCCTGATTACAGAAGGCGAACCGGAGCTTCTAAGCCTGGTTTCGGAAGCCCATTAGGGAATTTGAGTGAGGACAGTATGGAGATCACGACAGGAACGATTGTAAAAAGCCTGGCCGGACACGATAAAGAAGAGGTTTTCTTCATATTAAGAGAAGAAGGCGAATATGTTTATCTGGTGGACGGAAAATACCGGACGCTCGACAAGCCGAAGAAGAAAAACAGAAAGCATGTGGAGACCGTTTCCTGTGAAATGGACGGTCCGGGTAAAAAGATCAGGGAAAACCAGAGAGTCACCGATGAAGAGATCGCTCGTTTCATCAAATGTATCAAAAGATTAAAGTAGTGAGTAAAGACACAGGTTGTCAGGAGGTAAGATTTTATGTCGAAAGCAGATGTTATTGAAATTGAAGGAACCGTTGTTGAAAAGCTTCCGAACGCCATGTTCCAGGTAGAACTGGAGAACGGCCATCAGGTGCTTGCGCACATCAGCGGAAAACTTCGTATGAACTATATCCGTATTTTACCGGGTGATAAGGTAACCATTGAGTTATCCCCTTACGATTTGTCCAAGGGAAGAATTATCTGGAGAGATAAATAAAAGTAAAAACAAGGAAAAAGTGCTTGCATTCGTATATGGAAAGTGTTATAATGCTATAGCGACTTTGTTGAAATACCGGGTGTATTATGCCCAAACGGCAGCACTGGTTGGTTTTATATAAAACACATTGCGGGTATACCTGGATGTCCTCATTTTGGGGACGCATAACGGAAAGGAGAATTGCTGTGAAGGTTAGATCATCAGTCAAACCGATTTGCGAAAAATGCAAAATCATTAAGAGAAAAGGCAGTATCAGAGTAATCTGTGAAAATCCTAAGCATAAGCAGAGACAAGGTTAAAAATTATTAATGGAGGTGTACTACACAAATGGCTCGTATTTCAGGTGTTGATTTACCAAGAGAAAAACGTGTTGAGATCGGCTTAACTTATGTCTACGGTATCGGTAGAACAAGTGCAAACCG
The DNA here is from genome assembly GCF_014288005.1 of Hungatella hominis. Taxonomy (NCBI): domain Bacteria; kingdom Bacillati; phylum Bacillota; class Clostridia; order Lachnospirales; family Lachnospiraceae; genus Hungatella; species Hungatella hominis. The sequence goes on along the minus strand of NZ_JACOPB010000002.1, from coordinate 387,117 downwards.
CATTCTTAAAGAAGCTGGCGTTAATCCTGACACTCGTGTTAAGGACTTAACCGATGACGAAGTAAAGAGAATATCAGTTGTAATTGCTGACAGTCAGACCGTTGAAGGTGATTTACGTAGAGAAATCGCTATGAACATCAAGAGACTTCAGGAAATTGGCTGCTATCGTGGAATTCGTCACAGAAAGAGCCTGCCGGTTCGTGGTCAGAAGACAAAGACCAATGCAAGAACTCGCAAGGGCCCGAGAAAGACCGTAGCAAACAAGAAGAAATAAGCATTAAACTTAATGAAACTAAAACAGTGAATCACGTTACATGTTTTAAAAACAGGAATAACAGGATTCAAGAAATGAAGAAAGTAGGTTAGTTTAAAATGGCTAAAAAAGTGTCCACTACTAAAAAAGTGACAAAAAAGCGCGTAAAGAAAAACGTTGAACGCGGACAAGCACATATCCAGTCATCTTTTAATAACACAATCGTGACATTAACAGATACTCAGGGTAATGCCTTATCTTGGGCAAGTGCTGGTGGTCTGGGATTTAGAGGTTCAAGAAAATCTACTCCATATGCAGCTCAGATGGCGGCAGAAACTGCTACTAAAGCAGCTCTTGTACATGGTTTAAAATCAGTAGACGTTATGGTAAAGGGTCCTGGTTCAGGCCGTGAAGCAGCTATTCGTGCACTTCAGGCATGCGGTTTAGAAGTAACCAGTATCAAGGATGTTACTCCGGTTCCACATAACGGATGTCGTCCGCCAAAACGTAGAAGAGTCTAATTAGGAGGTAATTACAGTGGCAGTAGATAGAGTTCCTGTTCTTAAAAGATGTAGATCCCTTGGTCTTGATCCAATCTATTTAGGAATAGATAAAAAATCCAACAGAGAATTAAAAAGAGCTAACAGAAAGATGAGTGAGTACGGCCTTCAGTTAAGAGAAAAGCAGAAAGCCAAATTCATCTACGGCGTTCTTGAGAAACCGTTCCGTAACTACTATGCAAAGGCTGAAAAGATGAATGGTATGGTCGGTGAAAACCTGATGATCCTTCTGGAAAGAAGACTTGACAACGTAGTGTTCCGTATGGGCTTTGGAAGAACAAGAAGAGAGACCAGACAGATGGTTGACCATAAGAGCATCTTAGTAAACGGCAAGTGTGTAAACATTCCGTCTTACTTAGTTAAAGCTGGCGACGTAATCGAAGTAAAAGAGAAATGCAAAGGAAACGCCAGATTTAAAGATGTAGTAGAGACCACAGCAGGACGTTTAACTCCGGCCTGGGTTGATGTTGACCATGAGAATTTACGTGGTACTGTTAAAGAGTTACCAACAAGAGATGAGATTGATGTTCCAGTGAATGAAATGCTTATCGTCGAGTTGTACTCCAAATAATTGAAAGTCTGTTAAAGAGAAACAACAACTTTCGCCCGGAGTATGGGAAACTGTACTCCGGGCAAGGATTTGAGTATAAGACCCTCGATACAAATTACCCAAAAGGAGGGGCTATTAGTGTTCGATTTTGAAAAACCAAACATTGAGATTGCTGAAATCTCTGAGGACAAGAAATATGGCAAGTTTGTAGTTGAACCGCTTGAAAGAGGTTACGGTACGACTTTAGGCAATTCCTTGAGAAGAATCATGCTTTCTTCTTTACCGGGAGCCGCAGTCAGTCAGGTAAAAATCGACGGCGTTTTGCATGAATTCAGTTCTATCCCAGGCGTTAAAGAGGATGTAACTGAGATCATTATGAACATCAAAAGCTTAGCAATCAAAAATAACAGCGACACCAATGAAGCAAAGGTTGCATACATCGAGTTTGAAGGCGAAGGTGTGGTAACGGCTGCTGACATTCAGGCGGACCCGGATATTGAAATCATGAATCCGGACCAGGTGATCGCGACACTCAGCGGCGGCACAGACAGTAAGTTCTACATGGAGCTGACTATCACAAAGGGCCGCGGCTATGTAAGCGCAGACAAAAACAAGAGTGAAGATTTACCGATTGGCGTGATTGCCGTTGATTCCATCTATACACCAGTAGAGCGCGTCAACATGACGGTACAGAACACCCGAGTAGGTCAGGTTACCGATTTCGATAAGCTGACATTAGATGTATTTACAAACGGAACACTGGCACCAGACGAGGCGGTAAGCCTTGCTGCGAAGGTGTTAAGTGAACATTTAAATCTGTTCATCGACTTATCCGAGAATGCCAAGACTGCAGAAGTCATGGTAGAGAAAGAGGATAATGAGAAAGAGAAGGTTCTGGAGATGAATATCGACGAACTGGAACTTTCCGTACGTTCATACAACTGTTTAAAGAGAGCCGGAATCAATACAGTAGAAGAGCTGTGCAACAGAACTTCTGAGGATATGATGAAGGTTCGTAACTTAGGCCGCAAGTCTTTAGAAGAAGTGCTGGCAAAGTTAAAGGAGTTAGGCTTACAGCTTAACCCGAGTGATGACGCGAACAGCTAATTGCTCGTTACAGGAATTTATGGAGATTAAGCGCAGGATGCAGTAAGACCGAAGAAGCATGCGCCGGCGTTCCACAAATGGAGGGAAATAAGACATGGCAGGATATAGAAAGCTGGGAAGAACTTCCAGCCAGAGAAAAGCACTGATCAGAAGCCAGGTAACAGCATTATTACACAATGGCAAGATCGTTACAACAGAAGCGAGAGCAAAAGAAATCCGTAAAGTAGCAGAAGGACTGATTGCTCTGGCCGTAAAAGAGAAAGACAATTTCGAAACCGTTAAAGTAACCGCTAAGGTTGCCCGCAAGGACAAAGACGGCAAGAGAGTCAAAGAAGTGGTGAACGGCAAGAAAGTTACCGTATACGACGAAGTAGAAAAAGAAATCAAGAAGGATCTTCCTTCCAGACTTCACGCAAGAAGACAGATGTTAAAGGTACTGTACGATGTAACAGAAGTACCGCAGGCAGCTGCTGGAAAGAAGAAAAATACAAAGAGCGTAGATCTTCCAAAGAAATTATTTGAGGAAATCGCACCGAAGTATGTATCCCGAAATGGTGGATATACAAGAATCGTAAAGATTGGCCAGCGTAAAGGCGATGCAGCGATGGAAGTGGTGTTAGAGCTTGTCTAAGCACTGAGCAGTGTCAAAAAAAGTCAGGAGAAAATTTTCGTTGTGCTAGCACATAAGAAAATTTTCTCCTGGCTTTTTTTGTAGGGCGAACGCCCCACACCGAACTGGAGCGCAGCGGAAGTGAGGTGTGCACTGCGGGGTACCGACCGAGAACGACTAACGAATCCCCAACGATGCGCAAGCGAGTCGTCCCCTCCCCCCATCCTCGTCCCCCACATTTTTCTCCCCCCAACATATTCCCCCATCCTCCCAAATGTGTTATGATACAGAAGAACGACAAAGAGCAATTGAAAAAAGAAAGAGGGCGGTTACAATGATAAAATACTACGAAGGCGACATATTCAACTCCAGTGCGGACATCATCTGCCACCAGGTAAACTGCCAGGGTGCGTTTGGTCGTGGAATGGCGGGCCAGGTAAAGAAGTTATTTCCGGAGGTAGAAAAGTCCTATAAAATTCTGACAAAGCAGTGGACAGAAGAAGCGCGAGGCAAGACATCGGCGCTGCTGGGCCGGGTATCGGCCCAGCCGGTAGAGAAAGACGGCCGCTGGTTCCTGATTGCGAACCTCTACGGCCAGGACGACTATGGAAAAGGCGGAGTCTACACTGATTACGAGGCTTTAGAAAAAGCCATGGAAGAGATCCGCGAGTTTCTGACGGTACGCGGCAGAAACGAGACAGCCGCATTCCCGCAGGGAATCGGCTGCGGCTTTGCAGGCGGCGACTGGCAGATTGTAGAATCCATCATCAAGCGGGTATTTGAAGATTACCCAGGAGAAGTACAGATCTGGAAATACGACGGAAAATAAAAATACGGAAAACAAAAGTATCGATACATACTCCCCATAAACCACCATATACCACCGTATACCAGCCCCAGAAGGCGTTACCGCCCCGCAGGCATAACTTTATGCCTGCCCCGCATTCTCCCCGTCATACGGCCCGCTACAGCCGTTAAAACGCCTCTTCTGCCCGGCCCCTGGTAAAAAATAACTCCCCTGTTCCCCACATCACCAACCGGGGAAATCTACAGCATCAGAAAGGATATTGGATGAAAAATAAATTTGTGATCGTGGATGGTTCTTCCATGCTGTCCACCTGTTACTACGCCGTGCTTCCGCGGGAAATCATGTTCGCCAAAACCGAAGAGGAAAAGCAGAAGCATTACGGAAAGATCCTGCACGCCGCGGACGGAACATATACCAATGCGATCTTCGGCATGCTGAAGACCGTTGCGTCTCTCATCAGGAAACAGGAACCCGGATATATCGCCTTTGTGTTTGACAAGACGAGGGACACATTCCGGCGGGAACTGTACGCGGAATATAAGGGGACGAGGGGGGCGACTCCCGAGCCTTTGAAGCAGCAGTTTGTCCTGATTGAGTCAATCCTTCAGGAAGCCGGATTCAAGGTGCTCTACAGCGACGATTACGAGGCTGATGATTACGCGGGATCCCTGGTTATGAAGTTCCGCAGCCAGCTTCCTGTGGTGGTCATGACGAAGGATCACGATTACCTGCAGCTGGTCAATGACGAATACAACGTCAGGGCCTGGATGGTACAGGCGAAGCAGGAGAAGGCAGACGAACTGTACGAAAAATACTACGGCCCATACGGCCTGACGAAAAAAGACGTGAACCTTCCGGAGAAGACGTTTGAGTTTACCTCGGAGCATGTGTTTGCCGAGGAAGGCGTGTGGCCAGAGCAGATCACCGATTTAAAAGGAATTCAGGGTGACACCTCGGATAATATTCCGGGAGTAAAAGGCGTGAGCAGCGCGGTGCCGCCTCTCCTGGCTGAGTATGGTACCGTGGAGGCGATGTATGAGGCGATCCACGACGCAGAGACGGACAAAAAGCAGCTGAAGGAGCTCCAGGATTTTTGGAAGGAGAAGCTGGGGATATCCAGAACTCCCTACAAAGCGCTGACGAAGACAGGAGAGGACGGCGAACTGTGCGGGGAAGCCGCGGCCCTGCTGTCGAAGCGTCTGGCTACCATTAAGACGGATATTCCGCTGGATCTGGAACTCGCTGATTTTTCCGTGGAACAGTATAAGGAGAAGGTTCTGCGCAAATGGTGTAAGAAACTGGATATCAAGGAGACCTCTGTATTTGGCTGAGCCATCTCAGCTCCGGCAAGAATTTCTGGTAAAAATTGCCATTCTTGCAAATTAATTACTCAATTTTTCCCAAACGCAAGAATAAAGAAAGAATATCGTAAGTTGACGGTGAATTACCCCAGGGGCTATAATAATAGTAGAAAAAGGAAAATGAGGATTGATTATAAAGAGTGGGAGGTATTTTTATGAAACGGTTTGGGAAACTATTGGCTTTGACCGCAATTGTGAGTGTGTTGGGCGTGAGTATACCATTTCAGTCATTTGCCGCGTCGAAGACGATATCATCGGTAACGATCTATGCGGGGCTTGAGGAATTGGAATCCGGAGAGAATCTTCCGGAGGAGACGGCCTTTGAACTTAAGGAAAATTCCAAGGGCAACTATGTATATACCAACAACAGCAGATACGAGGTCAGCGGCGTAGAGTGGATTACCTCTGGGTCGAAAGAGATGACCATCGGATATGAGCCCAAGATGAAAGTGGAACTGCATGCCACCGATTCTGACGAGTATGCGTTTAAAGGCGGCTATCAGTCCAGCAACGTGACTGTGAAGGGCGGAACCTATGTGTCAGCCAGCCGTTCCGGCAGCGATACTTTGTACGTGACATTCAAGTTCAAACCGATCAAGGGTACGTACAGCTCCCCGGATGATGCCTACTGGAAGGATTCCGGCTACGGCGGCGCCCGCTGGAGTAAGGTTGACAACGCATCTGACGCCTATGATGTCTATTTATACCGCGGAAGTACGGTTGTGAAGAAGGTTGAGGGGCTTAAGGCTACGTCCTATAACTTCTATCCTTACATGACGAAGGCCGGCACGTATTCATTTAAGGTACGCACGGTTCCATATACCGAAAGTGAGAAGAAGTACGGAAAGAAGAGCGACTGGACGGAATCCGATGAGGTTTATCTGCCGGAGGAGAAGGTATCTGACGGCTCAGGACAGGAAAGCGGAACGCCTGGAACCACCGGTCAGGTTGGATGGATCAAGGACGGCAATAACTGGTATTTCAAGTATCCGGACGGAACTTACCAGAAGAACAATTGGGCTAAGATTAATGAGAAATGGTATTTATTTGATTCAAATGGTGCAATGCTCACCGGATGGCAGCAGAGAAATAATTTATGGTACTATATGAACGACCAGGGCGCCATGGTAACCGGCTGGGTCGTATCGAACAACAAGTGGTATTATTTAAATCCTTCCACGACTACAGGTGTAGAAGGCGCGATGCTTACAGGCTGGATCGCCTACAACAATAAGTGGTACTGCACAGACGCTTCCGGCGCGATGCTTGAGGGGTGGCGTCAGGTTGACGGCAGCTGGTACTACTTCTATCCAGGTGAAGGCTCCAAGGCCGTGAATACCACCATCGATGGTTTCCCGGTTGACGGCAACGGCGTGTGGCATAAGTAAATTCATCAGGAAAGGAAGATGACACGAATGCGAGGTATAAAGGGAAAGGGCAGATGGCTGATACTTCTGGGAGCGGTGCTGACGCTCGGTACCGCCATGACGTCCATGGCGGCGAAAAGTGTTAAGATTCGATTTGATAACGACGTAAGAAGTGAATGGACGGAAGATATCAAGGTACCGAAGGTTACCGTTAATTATGACGAAATATCACCAGAGTGGAGCAAGGATCCTGAGAAATGGGTTCCTGGAAAGAAGGTGACTGCTACCTTCACAATCTCCGGGGACTATGTGAAGAGCAACTGCAGCGTGTACGGCGGCGAACTGGTCTCCGCCAAGGCTTTGGACGGCGAGACGACCATCAAGGCCACCTATGTACCGGTTGCACAGCTGGGAGCACCGGAATCTGCCGGATGGAGCGATGCCGCGAAGACGAAGGCTTCCTGGAAAAAGGTTGCTCACGCTTCGAAGTATCAGCTTCGCCTTTACCGGGAAGATCAGTGGGTCAAGACGCTGACAACCGGTTCCACCTCCATCGATTTACTGGAGTATTTACAGGATGGCTACAGCTATTACTATGAGGTAAGAGCCATTGCGAAGGACAGTTCCGAGGAGAAGTATCTAAAAGACGGTGAATTTACCGTTTCCAACGATTCCGTGGTTCAGGAGCTGGGAGACACATCGGGCCGGTGGTCCAACACGCAGACCGGCAAACGGTACCGTGATGAGAACGGAAATTATGCAGCGAACTGCTGGAAGATGATAAGCGGCAAGTGGTACTATTTTAATCAGGACAGCTACGCGCTGACCGGATGGCAGAATCTGAGCGGCAAATGGTATTATATGAATGATAATGCAGAGATGGTGACCGGATGGCAGCAGATCGGCGGCAAATGGTACTATTTTAATACGGATGGCGACATGGCCACTGGCTGGATTCAGGCAGAGCCTGGGAAATGGTATTACCTGTATGAAGATGGCAGCATGGCAGCGGACACAGTGGTCGACGGTACGTACCGGGTAGATGCGTCCGGACAGTGGGTGCCGTAAGGGATTCGTAATTCAGGAAAGACATGGTGAAAGGTGCCATGTCTTTCTTTTTTCCTGTCTGACGGAGAAGAATCGGGCTGATTATGAAATCCGGCTTGACTGTTAAGCAAATTTCATCTAAAATTATGTGACATATAAAGACAGTATTAGACGTGACATTGTCCGCGTTAATCGCAGAAAGGTAAGCCATGGGAATTATAAAGACATCAAAGCTGATTTTCGATTATATCAGAAGAGATGAAGAAGAGAATATAGAAGAAGTAAACCGTGCCATAGACGACGTCAGCATCGAGATTAAGGAGGGCGAGTTTGTGGCGGTCTTAGGCCACAACGGCTCCGGAAAGTCCACCTTTGCCAAGCAGCTGGACGCGATCCTGCTTCCGACGGATGGGACGGTGTGGATCCAGGGGCTGGATACCTCCAAAGAGGAGAATCTGTGGGAGGTTCGAAAGAAAACGGGGATGGTATTCCAGAATCCCGATAACCAGATTATCGGTAATATCGTCGAGGAGGACGTGGGATTCGGACCGGAGAATATGGGGATTCCGACCGACGAGATCTGGAAACGGGTTGACGAGAGCCTGGAGGCGGTGGGCATGACGGCATACCGCATGAAGTCGCCTAACAAGCTTTCGGGTGGCCAGAAGCAGCGGGTCGCCATCGCAGGTGTCATGGCCATGAGACCCCAGTGCATCGTTCTGGACGAGCCTACCGCCATGCTGGATCCCAACGGGCGCCGGGAAGTGGTGAAGACCGTCCATGAGTTAAACCGCCAGGAAGGGATCACCGTGGTGCTCATCACTCATTATATGGAAGAAGTCATTCATGCCGACCGGGTTATCGTCATGGACGACGGACGGGTGGTGATGGACGGAACGCCCAGGCAGATATTTTCCAGGGTGGAAGAACTCAAGTCTTACCGGCTGGATGTGCCGCAGGTAACGGAACTGGCATATGAGCTTCAGAAGAATGGCGTGGATTTACCGGATGGGATTCTGACGCTGGAGGAGCTGATGAAATATCTGCTCCCCATATTTGCGGAGCGCTATCCGGACAGAGTGACTCTGGGAGATGGAGGATGCAATGGCAATTAAGATAGAACATTTAAATTACGTTTACGGACAGGGCACCGCTTTCGAACAGCAGGCGCTTAAGGACGTGAATCTGGAGATCCAGGATGGCCAGTTTATCGGACTGATCGGCCATACCGGTTCCGGGAAGTCCACGCTGATTCAGCATTTAAACGGGCTAATCAGGGCGACGGACGGTGCGATCTATTATAATGGAAAGAATATATATGACGACGGCTATGACATGCGGGCGCTGCGAAGCCGTGTGGGACTGGTATTTCAGTATCCGGAGCACCAGCTGTTTGAGATCGATGTGTTTACCGATGTCTGCTTCGGGCCGAAGAACCAGGGACTGTCGAAGGAGGAGACGCAGAGCCGGGCAAGGGAAGCGCTTACGATGGTAGGGCTGGATGAGAGCTTTTATAAGCAGTCGCCCTTTGAGCTGTCGGGCGGCCAGAAGCGCCGGGTGGCCATTGCCGGTGTGCTGGCCATGGAGCCGGAGGTGTTGATTCTGGACGAGCCTACGGCGGGACTGGATCCGAGGGGACGCGATGAGATCCTGGAACAGATTGAACGTCTTCATCATGAGAAAAAGATGACGATCATTCTGGTGTCCCACAGCATGGAGGACATCGCAAAATACGTGGACCGGATTCTCGTGATGAACCACGGGGAGAAGGTGTTTGACGACACGCCGAAGGAAGTATTTAAGCATTACAGGGAACTGGAGGCCATCGGTCTGGCCGCACCGCAGATCACCTATGTGGTGCATACGCTGCGGGATCATGGAGTTCCCATTGACAATAATATTACAACGGTGGAGGAAGCGAGAGATGAGATCCTTGCGCTGTTAAAAAAGGAAGGACAGGCGGCCTGCGGTGACGGAAGCCGCGGACAGGAGACATTATGTTAAGAGATATTACACTGGGGCAGTATTATCCGGTGGATTCCGTACTTCACCGGCTGGACCCGAGGACAAAGCTGTTCGGAACCATGGTATTTATTATTTCCCTGTTTGTCGCAGACAGCATCTGGGCTTATCTGGTGGCCACGCTTTTTCTGGCCATGGCAATCAGACTGAGCCACGTTCCATTTAAGTTCATGGTGCGGGGACTTAAGGCCATCATCTTCCTGCTCTTAATCAGTGTCAGCTTTAACTTATTTCTGACCCCGGGTGAAGTGGTCTTTAAGCTGTGGTTTTTAAAGGTGACAAAGGAGGGCTTAATGACGGCCGGATTCATGGGAGTCAGGCTGATCTATCTGGTGGTGGGATCGTCGGTTATGACGCTGACGACCACGCCCAATGAGCTGACAGACGGACTGGAAAAGAGCCTTGGATTTTTAAAGAAGATAGGACTGCCGGTACATGAGGTATCCATGATGATGTCCATCGCACTTCGTTTTATCCCGATTCTGGTAGAGGAGACGGATAAGATCATGAAGGCGCAGATGGCGAGAGGCGCTGATTTTGAAAGCGGTAATATCATTCAGAGAGCGAAGAACATGATTCCGCTCCTCGTGCCTCTGTTTATCTCCGCGTTCCGGCGGGCTACGGATCTGGCTATGGCCATGGAGGCGAGATGCTACCGCGGCGGCGAGGGAAGAACGAAGATGAAGCCGCTTCACTATGCAAAGCGGGACGGTGTGACGTATCTGGTTTACGTCTTTTACCTGGCTGTGATAGTTGTTTTAAGAATCCTGATATAAGGCGGTTTTTGAGAAGATGAAACGGATTAAGCTGATAGTGGCCTACGACGGCACAAATTACTGCGGATGGCAGATACAGAACAACGGGCGGACCATAGAAGAAGTCTTAAACGAGGCGCTGACCGCCCTGTTTCACGAAAAGGTGGCGGTAATCGGGGCCAGCCGGACGGATTCCGGCGTCCACTCCGATGGTAATGTGGCTGTGTTCGATACGGAGAGCCGGATGCCGGCGGATAAGGTCTGTTTTGCACTCAACCAGAGACTGCCGGAGGACATCCGGGTCCTTGCATCGGAGGAGGTTCCCTTAACGTGGCATCCCAGAAAATGCAACTGCGTAAAGACGTACGAATACAGAATTTTGAACCGGAAGATCGAGATTCCGACGCTGCGGCTGTACGCCTATTTCTGTTACTTCCCCCTCGATGCAGAGAAGATGAAGCAGGCGGCGGCGTATCTGGTGGGAGAACACGATTTTACCAGCTTCTGCGCACCGAGGACCCAGGCGGAGGACATGGTGCGTACCATTTACAGCCTGGACGTCGTGAAGACAGGCGATATGATTACGATACGGGTCAGCGGAAGCGGGTTTCTCTATAATATGGTCCGCATTATCGCGGGGACGCTGATGAAGGTGGGGATGGGGGTCTATCCGCCGGAGCATGTGGAGGAGATTCTGGATGCCAGAAACCGCGCGGCAGCAGGCCCTACCGCGGTGGCCAGGGGACTGACGCTGATCAGCCTGGAGGAAGAGACGGAGCTTCGCCCTGTCATAGCGGCTGAAAATAAGGAATGGAAATATTCTCTGGATCAGACGAAGACGGCAAAAGAGAAGCAGTCGTTTCTCACCATAGAGCGGTGCATCCCGGAGGAGTTTGAACGCCTTCTGTTCCGGGTGGTGCACCAGGCCGTCAGGAACGGAGCGGAGGCGGTTTATGTAAACGATCAGGAAGCCGTTGGGCGGATCGAAGCGGGCAAGGCATACGGCTATTACGTGTTCTGGCCTTCGGACGAGAAGGACGGATGGTATGTGACCCACGACGCGCGAGTCTGGGGAAAGAGCGGGGAGGAGACCTGATTTTTAACGGAATTGTTACTTGTATACGGCGGAGGTTTTTGATATACTTGCTAAAATCTCCATGGCAGGAATGCCGGGACGGTTGTGATACAGCCGTCTTTTTTCGTGCAAATGAATATTCTGCGGCGGGCCTTGAATGCGCAGGGAGATAAGGGCGCTGCCGAAAAAGAGGTTTTGATATGACGGCGGACAGAACAAAGACACATGAGATACCGACGAGCGCCGGTGCTGTATTGATCACGATGGGGGTGGTGTACGGGGATATCGGGACGTCTCCCATGTACGTAATGAAGTCAATTGTGGCCGGCAACGGGGGATTGGGAGGAGTCAGCGACGAACTGATCTTAGGCGCGCTCTCCCTGGTCATCTGGACCATCACCCTGCTGACGACGATGAAATATGTGGTGGTGGCCATGCAGGCGGATAACCACGGTGAGGGCGGTATCTTCTCCCTGTACAGTCTGGTAAAGCATTTTGGAAAATGGCTCATCTTTCCGGCCATGATTGGCGGAGCGGCCCTGCTGGCGGATGGTGTGATGACACCGGCAGTGACGGTGACGACGGCGATCGAGGGTCTTAGAAGCATCTCTTCCATGGGTGAGCTGCTGGGAGACGGGCAGAATAAGATCATTATTATAACGATTACAATTATTGCGCTGCTGTTCCTGGTTCAGAGAGCGGGCACCAGTTCCATCGGAAGGGCCTTCGGCCCTGTCATGGCAGTCTGGTTTCTGTTTCTGGCCGCGGCAGGGCTGGGGAACATAGGCGGGAATGTGGCGGTACTGAAAGCCTTTAATCCGGTCTACGCGGTGAAGATCCTGACCAGTCCGGCCAATGATGCCGGGATAATGATCTTAGGCAGCGTGTTTCTGGCGACAACCGGCGCGGAGGCGCTGTACTCGGATATGGGGCACGTGGGAAAGAACAATATTTTCCTGAGCTGGCCTTTCGTCAAGATCTGCCTGATTATCAATTATCTCGGGCAGGGGGCCTGGCTGATGGCCTGTAAATCCAATGGGGCGCTGGCGGCGATACCGGATATGAATCCATTTTTTCAGATGCTGCCGGAAGGAATCCGGCCCTTTGCCGTGGTCCTCGGCGCGGCTGCTGCGATTATCGCGTCCCAGGCGCTTATATCCGGTTCCTTTACGCTGGTATCGGAGGCGAGCCGGCTGGATTTAATGCCTCATATGCAGATTACATACCCTTCCCAGCGAAAAGGGCAGATTTACATTCCGCTGGTGAATCAGGTGCTGTGGTTTGCCTGTACCGGAGTGGTTCTTCTGTTTCAGACCAGCGCCCATATGGAAGCGGCTTACGGGCTGGCGATTACGCTGACCATGCTGATGACAACGGTGCTGCTCTTTCTCTATCTGCGGAAGGTGAAGAAACTGGCTGTGGTGCCTTTCCTTTTCCTGGCCTTCTTCGGCGGTCTGGAGGGGAGTTTTTTCCTATCCAGCTTAAGTAAGTTCAGCCATGGGGGATACGTGGCGCTCTTTATGGCTTTGATTCTGTTTGGGATCATGGTCGTATGGCATGAGGGGACCGGCATTGAGTCTTCCCAGGCGGTGCTCCTGCCCCTGCGGAAGTATCTGCCCCAGCTGGAAAAATTAAAAAATGACAGTTCCCAGGAGCTACTGGCCGACAATCTGGTCTTCATTACAAAGGACAGTGACAAAAATAAGCTGGACAGAGACATTCTGTATTCCATCTTTGACAAGAAGCCAAAGCGTGCCAATGCATACTGGTTTGTGGGCATTACCGTCACGGATGAGCCCTATACCCGGGAATACAGCGTGGACAGCATGGGGACAAATTACATGTTCCGTGTGCAGCTTAAGCTGGGCTTTCGGGAAAATCAGAGGGTGAATGTCTACTTGAGGCAAATCGTGGACGAGATGGTGAAGAGTGGGGAGCTGCCGTCTCAGAAGCGCCGGTATTCCATCTATGAGCCGGGCGTCGTGGGGACATTTAAATTCTGTATGATCCGGAAGCTTCTGGTTCCGGAAAGCGATATCGGTCCCTTTAAACGGGCGGCCATATCGCTGAAATACACGATCCGCCATTTCGCAGGCACACCGGACCGGTGGTACGGACTGGAGAATTCGTCCCTGATCATCGAGTATGTTCCGCTCTTTATCCAGATGAAGCCGGTAAGTCATCTTACGAGGGTATGACAGACGGCGAATCTGAACTGTTCCATATGAAAAAAAATTCTGCTTGTGCGGTTGGGACTGTTCCGGCAGGAGCCTGTGGCAGGATGTATGCCGGGGCAGCCCCCAACCGCACAGGTGAAAAACTTTTGTAAAAAACATCGAAAAAACCTTGATTTTATGGGAAAAAGAGGTTGACACACCCGGCTGAATGTAATATAATGTATAACTGTGACGTTAGACGAAAATGCTTATGCCAATGCCCCGGAGTGAGCGTTTTACGATATAGTTTTAATAATAACAGCAATTTAACAGGAGGTTAACCAATGAAAACTTTTATGGCTAGTCCAGCAACAATTGAGAGAAAATGGTACGTAGTTGACGCTACAGGACATACATTAGGACGCTTGGCTTCAGAAGTGGCTAAAGTATTAAGAGGAAAGAATAAACCGATTTTCACACCACACATGGATTGCGGCGATTATGTAATTATCGTAAATGCAGATAAGGTGAACGTATCTGGAAAGAAGTTAGACCAGAAGATTTACTACAATCACTCTGATTATGTAGGCGGAATGAAGGAAACAACCTTAAGAGAAATGATGGCTAAGAAGCCGGAGAAGGTTATGGAATTAGCAGTTAAAGGTATGCTTCCGAAAGGACCTTTAGGAAGAAGCATGATGACAAAACTTCACGTTTACGCTGGACCGGAACATGATAATGCGGCTCAGAAACCAGAAGTTTTAGAAATCAAATTTTAATTAAGGTACTGAAAGGAGGAAGTTATCATGGCTAATGCAAAATTTTATGGAACAGGCAGAAGAAAAAAATCTATCGCCAGAGTATATTTAGTACCGGGTACAGGTAAGATCACAGTTAATAAGAGAGATATCGATGAGTACTTCGGTCTTGAAACATTAAAAGTTGTTGTTCGTCAGCCGTTAGTTGCTACAGAGACCAACGATAAGTTTGACGTACTGGTTAACGTTCATGGTGGTGGTTTTACAGGACAGGCAGGTGCTGTAAGACACGGAATCGCAAGGGCTCTTCTTCAGGCAGACGCTGATTACCGTCCGATCCTCAAGAAAGCTGGCTATTTAACCAGAGACCCAAGAATGAAAGAGAGAAAGAAGTACGGCTTAAAGGCAGCTCGTCGTGCTCCACAGTTCTCAAAGAGATAATCAGACAAATTACGAGTTCATTCAAATCCCGCAGGCGGTTTCGTCTGTGGGATTTTTGATACAGCGGGAAAGTGCGGGAGGTCTCATGCTTCAGATTGCCATTTGTGATGATGAAAAATATTACCGGGAAACCATACGGTCGCTCCTCACGAAATACTTAGAGAAGCGTGGGCTGGAGTACACGTTTTCCATATTTCTGTCCGGAGAAGAGTTCTTGAGCCTGCCGGAAAACGCCGTGAAATATGACGTTGTGTTCATGGACATCAACATGAGCCGTGTGGACGGGATTGAGACAGCAGCCTGGATGAGGTCCCTTCATTCAGAGACGGAGATTGTGTTTGTGACGGCATTTATTCATTATGCGCCGGAGGGATATAAGGTAGACGCGGTGCGGTTTATCATGAAGGATACCCTGGAGGCGGCTCTTCCGGAGTGTATGGATGCGGTTCTCAAGAGAAAACGGCTGGAACAGGTGGAATTTTCCTGCGTGGAGGGGAATGTGAGGCTGTTTACGGATCGGATTCTCTACGTGGAGAGCCGGAAGCATAAGTCCATCTTCTGTTATCAGGGGGCGGAGCCGGCAGCCTATCAGGTGTATTTGAAGCTGGATGAGATCGAAGGGCGGCTGAAGGAATACGGTTTTCTGCGAATCCATAAGAGCTATCTGGTAAATATGAAGCACGTGAGGCGGATCAGCAATTATGAGGCTGAGCTTGACAGCGGGGAACGGCTGCCCATTCCGCGGCTCCGGTTCCAGGCGGTGAAAGAAGAGTATGCAGTATACAAAGGAGCGCTGTAATGGGGATTGTGATGCGAAATATCCTGTTGTGCCTGATGCTGGGGGCTGGCTGCAGCATTTACTATGAAACGATTGTGCCGGTGCGGGTCTGGCGCACAGTATGGGTGAAGTATACGGCGGTTCCGGCGTTTGCGCTGGGATTTCTGGTGATCGCATTTACGGAGGTTCCGCCCTATATCCTGCAGCCGGTGAGAGTGATCGCCGTCCTGTGGCTGGTCTCGTGGATTTACTTTCAGATGAAGGCGGTGCAGAGTTTGATTCTCTCCGTGCTGTTCTGCGCGGCCATGTGGATCGTGACGGCCATTGTCGTGTCGGCCGTATACGCACTTCCCCCGGAATTCCGGGGACTTGAGATGATCGAGGAAGAGTTGTCCTACAGTGTTTTGCTGTGCCTGATGCTGTTGTTTCATTTCCGGTACCGGAAGAAGCTCGGCGGTCTTACTGGGGCGCAGTGGGCCAGGTTTGGGTATTTTCCCATATTCAGTATGATCGTGATTATGGCAATCAGTATGATGATGGGAAGCGGGGATACGGAGCGGCTGGTGGCGGTGGCCGGTTTTGGCGTCCTCAATGTGATCGCCCTGTATTTTATTGGAAATATTCTGGAGAAGGATGCCCAGGTACAGGAGATGAGACTGCTCCAGGAACGCACACAGAACCAGATGGAGATGTACCAGAACATGCAGCAGAACTATGAACGGCAGAGGCGTGACCTGCACGACTATAAGAACCAGTTGACCTGCATCCAGGGCCTTCTTCTGGAGGACCGCAGGGAGGAGGCGCTCCATTACGTGGAAACACTGAACGGAAATCTTCGAAAAAACGCGGATTTTGTAAACACAAACCATGCGGTTGTCAATGTGGTGCTAAATCAGAAGTATCAGAGCGCGCTGGAAAGAAATATTACGATGCTTCTGTCTGTCAACGATCTGTCTGGGCTGACGATGCGTGAAGAGGATTTAGTCACGCTGCTTGTCAATCTGCTGGACAATGCCGTGGAGGCCTGCGAAAAGCTGGAAGAGAACCGGGTGATCCGGTTTAAGATGGTACTGGAGGAGGGGGAGCTGATCCTTTCGGTCAGAAATCCTGTGGCGGTGCCTGTCATCATTGAAGGAAAAAGAATTGTTACCACGAAAAAGGATGGGGGCAATCATGGAATCGGCCTGCTCAATGTGAATAGCGTGATTGAACACCGCGGCGGAACTTCTGCGCTGCGATGTGAGGACGGTTGGTTTTGCTTTTCTGCGATGATTCCTGCTGCGGAGTAAAGGGGGGATTGGCGGAGTCAGTATTGTGAAGTTTATGATACGCAGTACTGGTTGCCTGTTGAGGGGAAAATAGAAGGAGGTGCCGGAAGGCGCCTCTTTTTGCTGCCGCACCGTCTGTTTGTGCTCGGGGTATTGTTCTGTGAGGCGAAGATTCCTATAATTAGGAAGATGAATCAGAGAAGAGGCTGAATTAGAGAAGCGGCTGGATCAGAGAAGCGGCTGAAACACTGAATCAGACATTTCACAGAAAGGAGAGATGACAAATGAAGGGACTGAAAATGAGGATTGTAGTGGCAGCAGTGGTATGTGTCTGCCTGGCAGCCTGCGGCGGGAAGAGGAGTACGGCCAATGCAGAGACGCCGGAAGCGGCGGTTAAGTCGGCCATGGAGGCTTTACAGGCACTGGATTTAAGGACGTTTAATGCCTGCACGGATAATTATGTCAGCACCGACAGAAACTGGCTGGGGATACCGGTGGAAAGGAGGTACCGGGTGTTCAACGAGCTGCAGCAGCCGGGTATCCTGCAGGGAGCGAAAGAGCGGTTTAATCAGGCGTTTGCGGAGAAGATGGTGGAGAATCTGTCCTGGGAGATCATTGGGGAGACGACAGAGGGTCTCCAGTCTGTCATTACCTTGCGCATCACGAATACGGATATGTCCAATGTCATGGGATATTATACGGTTCATATTCTGGAGAAAATGGCGGGCGGCAGGGGAACCGGGCTGAAGGAGCTGTTTGAGGAGATCGCGGAGTCTGATTACGACAGAGGCGGAGTCCTTCCATTTCTCGATGAGGCGGAGGGAAATGTGACGACCGATGTGGAGGTGACGGTATGCAGGGAAAGTAATAGATGGATTATGAAGATCACAGATCCATTTATTGAGGCGTTTATGGGGAATTTCGGAACAGGGGAATTTTCTGATGAGGTGAAAGTGCGTATCAATGAACTGGAAAAGGAGTATGAAAAGAAGATGGACCAGTGGGGAGAGGACTTCGGCAGCCGGATTGAGCAGTGGGTGGAAGGGGTTTTTGATTAAAATACCGCTTGAATTATGGGCCGGACTGTGCTAAAATCTATTTTTTCCTAAAACGCAGGAGATGGATGGAGCATCGGAAAGGAACCGTATGGAGTGGGAGAAATTGCTTTCAAAGGAACGTTTTTATCATTCGGGAGACAGGGAAGAGTCTGACCGGAATGATTATGATACGATTATCAGGAGTACGCTGTTTCGGCGGCTCCAGGACAAGGCACAGGTATTCCCGCTGGAGGCGGACGATTATGTCAGAACGCGTCTTACGCATTCTCTGGAGGTATCTGCCATCGGGAAAAGGCTGGGAGAGCTGACATTCCGGCGGCTGAAGGAGAGACGGATAGACGCCTGGTTTGAAGAAAACCCGGAAACAGAATTTTCAGATACGCTTCTGTGTGCGGGATTGGTGCATGACATTGGAAATCCGCCCTTCGGTCATTTTGGAGAATATGCGGTCCGGGAGTGGTTTCAGCGTTATTTGAAGGACATGGAGCTGGGCGGACGCAGCGTCACGGAGGTGCTGGAGCGTGAGATGGTGACGGACCTTTACTGTTTTGAGGGCAATGCCCAGTCGCTGCGGCTTCTTTCCAAAACACCTCATCTCGGGAGGCAGCAGGGGTTCAATCTGACGTACCGTGTGCTGGCGTCCATCATCAAGTATCCGGTCTCCTCCTTTGCCATAAAGAATGGCAGTGGGAGCAGCCAATACGGAAAGTTCGGATATTATGTGGCGGAGCGGCCGCTCTTTCTGGCAGTCGAGGAAGCTGTGGGGACGGCCGGGGCGCGCCATCCGCTATCCTGGCTCCTGGAAGCGGCGGACGATATCGCTTACCGGACCTCGGATCTGGAGGATGCAATGGTAAAAAAGATTCTGACATTTTCCCAGATTGCAGATGAGCTTGAGGAGTATGCGGCCGGAGACGGCATAATGGGAGACGGGAGAGGGGAGATGACGGAGGCAGTTCTTCTTCTGAAGCAGATGTATGAAGAGGAAATTGCACACGGTGACCGGAAAATGGGAGGCGCTGTGGTCAGGAACCCGAAGCCGGAGCTGACAGCCATCCAGCGCTGGAACCGGTACGTACAGGAGATGATGATCGGGGACGCGGCCAGTTCGTTTGAGAAAAACTATGATGCGATAATGAACGGCACCCTTGAGGGAGATCTGCTGTCGGGGACGCCGTCCGGGTGCCTGGTGGAGGCCATCTCCAGGCTCTGCGAGGAGGTGGTCTATACCAGCCCTGTGAAAATAAAGGCGGAGCTGTTCGGGCGCAGAGTCATCGATTCCCTGATGGGCCAGTTTATGCCGGCGGCAGTCAAATATGATACCGGCGAGGCAATGACATTTATCGAACGGCGGATTATGGATACGGTGTCGGACTTTTATAAATCCATGTACCACGAACAGGCGGCGGGAAAGGGCGAAGAGGAGAGGCTGTATCTCAGAATTCTGATGGTAACGGATTATATCAGCGGGATGACGGATAATTATGCCAGACGGCTGTATCGGGAGTTGTTTTCCTGAGGCGGATGCGGGATTTAAAGCTATAGGCGATTGAAAAGGTAATTCAGAAGTAAGAAAGATGTAAGGTGCCCCAACCGGAGATGGGATTATCGGAATTTGATAATCACTGTTTCGCCCTCTTTTCTGGTATTATTTTCTAAAATATGTTAATATTTCTATTAGCGGTACATGACCCGGAAGGAGGCGGAAGATGGAGAAGAACGATATCGGTATCATTCACGGTACAGAATACCGGGCGATGACGAAGAAACTTCTGGAGTGGGCGGATCTGGCGGGAATGATTGGAAGTATGGATAAAAAGATCGGTTTAAAGCCGAATCTTGCGGTGGCGAAGGCGCCGGAGAGCGGGGCCACCACACACAGGGAGCTGCTGGAAGGGACCATAGAGTATTTGCAGGAACATGGATTTGGACGGATTTCCATTCTGGAAGGTTCCTGGGTGGGGGACAGCACGAAGGCGGCATTCCGGGCGGCAGGATATGACCGGGTATCTGAAAGGTATGGTGTGCCTCTGGTTGATTTACAGCGGGATTCTTTTACGGAGTATGACGCGGCGGGAATGAAGATCAGCCTTTGTGACGCGGCGGCGGAAGTGGATTTCATGATTAACATGCCGGTGCTGAAGGGCCATTGCCAGACTGCGGTCACATGCGCATTAAAGAATCATAAAGGAGTGATTCCCAATTCGGAGAAAAGACGGTTCCATACTTTGGGTTTACATAAACCGATCGCGCACTTGAATACGATAGCGAAAAATGATTTTATTCTTGTGGATAACATTTGCGGGGATTTAGATTTCGAGGAAGGCGGGAATCCGGTGGTGATGAACCGGATTCTGGGATTTCTGGATCCGGTGCTGTGCGATGCCTGGGTCTGTGACAGTATGGGGTACCGGACGGAGGAGGTGCCGTATATTGGGCTGGCAGAGAGACTGGGAGTCGGAAGCAGCGATACAGGGAGCGCCAATGTCGTCTTACTGAACGAAGATGCAGCGGGAACAGCGAAATTTACCATGACCGGACGGGTGAAAAGGCTGGCTGGATATGTGGAACCGGAGGATGCGTGCAGCGCCTGTTATGGATCCCTGATCTATGCGCTGGACCGGCTGAATGACCGGGGACTGCTCTCGAAAGGGGAGGGCCCTGTCTCAATCGGCCAGGGCTGCAGGGGAAAAACAGGAAAGACGGGGATCGGACGGTGTACGGAGCTGTACGAGCACTCTCTCGGCGGGTGTCCTCCGAAGGCGGTGGATATGGTGAAGTTTCTGGAGGAACATTGGGTTTCAGAACAGTAACAATAAGCAGAACAGAAAGAAGGAAACAAGAATGGGACATTTGACAACGCGGGACGCATACCGGAACTTAAGCGACCGTATCAATTGGTTTACACAGGGCGCGCCTACATCGGAGACCCTTTATAAAATACTGGAAGTGCTGTACACGGAGAAAGAAGCGAAATGGGTGGCACTCCTGCCTGTGCGCCCATTTACGGTGAAGAAGGCGGCGAAGATCTGGCAGACGTCAGAGTTTAAGGCGGAGCGGCTGCTGGACCATTTATGCGAGAAGGCGCTTCTGGTGGACTCTTACCACAATGGAATCCGCAAGTTTGTGATGCCGCCGCCAATGGCTGGATTCATTGAATTTGCGTTGATGAGGACGAGAGGGGATATCGACCAGCACTATCTGGGGGAGCTTTACTACCAGTATATGAACGTGGAGGAAGATTTTATCAAGGACCTGTTCTTTGCCACGGAGACAAAGCTGGGCCGTGTGTATGTGCAGGAGCCGGTTCTGACCAACGACAAGACGAATCATATCCTGGATTACGAGCGTGCCACCCATATCGTGGAAGAGGCGGAGTACATTGGCCTGGGGCTTTGCTACTGCCGTCACAAGATGTTCCACGCGGGCCATCCGTGTGAGATCAATGCTCCCTGGGATGTCTGCCTTACGTTTGACAATGTGGCGCGTTCTCTGGCGCAGCATGGCGACTATGCGCGGTTAATCTCCAAGGCGGAGGCACTGGATGCCCTGGAACGCTCTTACGCCAGCAATCTGGTGCAGATCGGGGAAAATGTAAGGGAACATCCGGCATTCATCTGTAACTGCTGCGGCTGCTGCTGTGAGGCGCTGCAGGCGGCAAGACATTTCAGTCCGATGCAGCCGGTGGCAACGACGAATTATATACCGGAAATATCCCTGGAGAACTGTGTGGGCTGCGGTAAGTGTGCCAAGGTCTGTCCGGTTCTGGCCATTTCCATGGAAGAAGGGGAGAATGGAAAGAAAAAGGCAGTGGTGAACAGGGAAATCTGTCTGGGCTGCGGCGTCTGCGCGAGAAACTGTGCGGTGAAGGCCATCGAACTGAAGAGACGCCCGGAGCAGATTATCACGCCGGTTAACAGCACTCACCGGTTTGTTCTTCAGGCGATTGAAAAGGGGACTTTGCAGAATCTGATTTTCGATAACCAGGCATTTGCCAATCACCGGGCGATGGCGGCTGTGTTTGCATCTATTCTGGAGCTGCCTCCGGTCAAACAGGCGCTGGCGAGCAAACAGCTGAAATCTGTGTATCTGGACAGGCTGCTTTCCCATCATAAGAAGTAATGGAATAGAAGATGCAGAAGGAGATACAAAAACTCCGGAAAAGGTTCTGTGACCCTTTTCCGGAGTTTTTATGTGTTGGTTGGTTATTTAAGTGGTACCCGCCGGTTTTAGCGGATAGCAGTGATGCAGCAGCAGCTTGTCTTTAATCGCAGCCGTCTCCGCGTAAAAGGTTTCGGAGATTCTGTTGGCGATCAACTCCGCATTCTGATTATCCACATCGGAGACCATGACGAGGTACTGGCAGCTGCTGTACTGGGTGAAGACATCGCCGAGGCGGAGGGAATGCTGGGTGACAGACTTTAAGGTATCCATCTGCAGCTCCCGCGTTTGAAGCAAGGGGAAATCTCCGTTTTTGTCGGTCAAAGTAAAAAGAATAATGTAGGCGCTTTCGCCGCTTCGTCGCAGCCGGCGCTCTACAAAACGGTATATGCTTTTAAAGGTATCATAGTCCTGGCAGTAAGCCCCGGAGGTCAGCTCCTGTTCCGATAATTCGGAGCGGATTAACGCCATATCGATGTCGATGCCCTTTTTGGCGGCGGAACGGCGTTCCTCGGCGGCGGTCAGAGCCGGTTTCTTATTTTTCTTCCGCTTTTCTGCCAGAAGCAGCTGGTCGGCACGGTCAAACAGACTTTTATAATCATCACCGGGCTGATAGAGGCTTCCGCATACTGTGACGGAGATACCGTTGATAAGCGGGCTGGTCATCTGGATTCCTAAAAGGCGGGTCCGTATCTGCCGGCACCGCTCATCTGCAAAACTCTGGTCCTGCGCAAGCGGCATATAGATGACAAACTCATCTCCGCCTACACGGCCCAGTATATCATTTTTAAAGGTCATGAGACTCAGGATCCGGACAACCTCCTGGATCACGGAATCTCCTCTGATATGGCCGTATCGGTCATTGATCTGCTTGAACTGGTCCACGTCAAGCACGAAAAGGACACCGGTCTTTTTTTCGGCCAGCAGCTGGTTTATTTTTGTTTCTGTAGCACCTCGGTTATAGATGCCGGTCAGCCAGTCGTGGCTGGCCAGATTGCTTAATATTTTGTTCTCCTCTTTCAAGGCTTCCAAATCCCACTTCATATGTTATTATGCCCCCTGTCACTCTGCCTTAATGATACACAGAACCCCCATGCAAGTCAAGAAATATAACTTGAAATGTATGAAAAGAGACACGGAGTGCCTGTACCATGGAAGCTCCGGCTTGCCGTTTTGCAGGAAAGAAGGTAGAATAAATGATAATGGGAAGGTGCGGTGAAGGTGGAAATGAATCCGGCAATATGATATACTCATAAGATGGCAGAATGACAGAAAGGAATGCAGAATTATGTATGATAAGCTGACAAAGAATGATATTCAGAAAATGCAGGAAGAGATAAATCACAGGAAGCTTGTGGTCCGGAAGGAAGCGCTGGAAGCGGTCAAGGAAGCGCGGGCTCACGGAGATTTAAGCGAGAATTTCGAGTACCACGCGGCCAAGAAGGATAAGAACCAGAATGAGAGCCGGATCCGATATTTGGAGAGAATGATCAAGACGGCGCAGATTGTATCCGATGAATCCCGGGAAGATGAGATCGGCCTTTACAATACGGTGGACTTGTATTTTGAGGATGACGATGAGGTGGAGACGTATAAGCTGGTGACCACGGTGAGGGGGAATTCCATGAAGGGGCTTATCAGTTCGGAATCACCTCTGGGCAGCGCCATTATGGGGCACAGGGTGGGAGACCGGGTCTATGTGAGGATTAACGAGAAGGCGGGATACTATGTGGTGGTGAAACGTCTGGAGAATACGACGGACGACGGGAGTGACAAGCTGAGAAGCTATTAAGGCCGCGGGAGGCGAAGTATGAAAAACACACAGGGTGACGGCGGTCTTACGATAAAATATGCGGCGCTTCAGGGAAACTACTGGATGCTGTTTGGTTCGGTCTTTACGTTTATAGCGGTATTTCTGCTGTCCCGGGGATTTTCGGCGGGCGGTGTCGGTGTTCTGATGGCCCTTGGAAATATCACGGGGGCAGTCCTGCAGCCGTGGATTGCCGCTGTGGCGGATAAGAGTGAGAAATATACGCTGAAACAGATGATGATGTGTATCACCGTCCTGGGAATTATTCCGGCGGCAGCGCTGGCGCTCGTACCGGGATCCCGGTATTTGGCAGCAGGGCTGCTCATGGTGGTTATGGCTGTAGTAAGCGTTCAGCAGCCTCTGGTCAATGCGGTGAACGGATATTACTTAAGCCGCGGGAAATCCATGAACTTCGGGATTGCGAGAGGAACGGGCTCTCTGGGATTTGCGGTTCTTTCCTGGATTATGGGGTATTTTGTGGCATCTTTCGGTGAAAATGTGATCCCCATTGCCATCTGCTTCCTGCTGGTCACCATGCTGGCAGTGCTTTCCTCATTTCGGATGGAACGGGGAAGGGAAAGTGCCGCAGAAATGGCTGAGAGTGCGGAGAAGCCTTCGGAGATTTCGTCAAAAGGAAATGTCATTTCCCGTACACAGGGCAGCGGCTGGGGGCTCATCAGGAAATACAGGAAGTTTTTCCTGGTGCTGGCCGGCATTGTATTTTTGTTCGCTTTTCACAATATGGTTAATACCTATTTAATACAGATTATGGGGCGGTTCGGCGGGGACAGCTCTGATATGGGAACGTCCATAGCCATTGCCGCGGTCTGTGAGATTCCAGTGATGGTGATGTTTTCAAAGATTGCAGAGAGAATCAGGCCCAACCGTCTGCTTAAGATCGCAGGACTCGGCTTCCTGCTGAAAGCCGCTGCAATCTGGATGGCCGGCAGTGTGCTGCTGGTCCATGCAAGCCAGCTGCTTCAGGCCCTGTCCTTCGCGATCCTGATCCCGGCCTCCGTCTACTATTCGGATGAGGTGATGGAAGAGCAGGACCGGGTAAAGGGGCAGGCCTTCATTACCGCGGCTATCACGGTCGGCGGAATGGTGGGCAATCTCTTTGGCGGAAAGATTATTGACGCGGCAGGGGTTCCGGCTATGCTGACCATCGGTGTGGCCTGCGCGGGAGCCGGCATGCTCTTCGTCTGGATCGGTGCGGTCCCGGCGAAAGAAAGGGGATCAGACGGCGCATTATGATGAAGGACATGACAAAGGGGAAGATACCGTCGGAGCTGATCCGGTTTTCTATTCCGCTGATTCTGGGCAACTTGTTTCAGCTGACCTATAACGCGGTGGACTCGATCATCGTCGGCAGATGGGCGGGGGAGAATGCCCTTGCGGCGGTGGGAACGGCGAATCCCGTGATGAACATTGTAATCCTGGGGATTACCGGTATCTGTATAGGGGCCTCGGTATTAATGAGCGAATTCTTTGGGGCGGGCCGCGGGGAACAGCTGAAGCGCCAGGTATCCACCACGCTGATCTTCGGCTGCTTCTTTTCGGCTGTCGTGGTTCTCTTGGGAGTGCTGCTTTCGGTTCCGGTTATGAGGGCACTGCGGGTGCCGGAGGAGATATTCGGGGATGCAGTGGCGTATTTGAGGATTATCTTTCTCGGAATGCCGTTTACCTATCTGTATAACGCGGTGGCGTCCGCCCTTCGGAGTGTGGGAGATTCCAGGACACCGGTCCGTTTCCTGGCAATGGCCTCGGTGCTTAACGGCTGTCTGGATCTGGTGTTTGTCGCCGGCTTTGGCATGGGAGTCGTGGGGGCGGCGCTGGCCACGGTTATCGCGGAGGCGGTGTCCGCTGTCCTGTGCGTCGTCTACGTTTACCGGAAGGTGCCTCTGCTGCAGTTAAAACGGGAGGATATCCGCATGGATAGAGAACTGCTGAAGCTGACACTGAAGCACGGCTCCATCACGGCGCTGCAGCAGTCCTGCCAGCCCATTGGCAAGCTTCTGATCCAGGGAGCCATCAATCCGCTGGGGGTCAGTACGATAGCGGCATTTAATGCGGTGAACCGGGTGGATGATTTTGCATTTACTCCGGAACAGAGTATCTCGAGTGGTATGATGACGTTTATCGCCCAGAATCGGGGGGCAGGGAAGAAAGAACGCGTGAAGAAAGGATTCCGGTACGGTCTCCTCGTCGAAGCGGGATACTGGGTGATGATCTGCACAGCAATCCTGCTTCTGAAGGAGCCTCTGATGAGGCTGTTTGTATCGGAGGGAGATACGAAGATGGTGGCGCCCGGCGTGGAGTATTTGAGCCTGATGGCATTCTTTTATCTGATGCCGGCATTTACCAACGGAATCCAGGGGTTTTTCAGGGGAATGGGGAATATGTCGATTACGCTGGTCTCCACGCTGATCCAGATCACCTTCCGTGTTGTCTTCGTATATCTTCTGGTGCCGCGGATGGGAATGACAGGGGTCGCCTGGGCCTGTCTGATTGGCTGGAGTTTCATGCTCATGGCGGAAGTTCCGTATTACTTCTGGTTTAAACGCCGCCACGAGCTGTTAAAGAATTAAATCAATCAACTTTAGCCTAAATCGCTGCTTCTGTCTATGTAGGAGGTGTGAAGCATCTCCTCCGCGAGAGGGCTGAGCGGTTTTTCGTAGAAATTCTTATAAATGGCTTTTATCTCCGGGTTTTCATGGGATAAACGCAGCTTCATCTGGCGGTCTCTCGCGTAGAGGCCGTCAATTCGTTTCTGGCGCAGCCCGTCGCCGGAGAAGTTCTTGTCCTTCGGCTGTCCGCCGCCGCCGATACAGCCGCCCGGGCAGGTCATGACTTCGATGAACTGATAGAATTTTTCACCGCGTTTGATGCTGTCTAGCAGCCGTCTGGCGTTGGCTGTGCCGTAGACGACGGCAATCTCCAGCCTGGTTCCCGCGATGGTCAGAGAAGCCTCCTTTGTGCCAGCCAGTCCACGGACTTCCTTAAGGTCATAGAGATCATCGGGCACAGGTTCGCCTGTGAGGGCGGCATAGGCAGTGCGGACCGCGGCCTCCATGACGCCGCCGGTATTGCCGAAGATCACACCTGCGCCGGAACCCTTTCCCATAAATGGATCATATCCAGCCGGTTCCAGGGCGAGGAAATCGATGCCCTCCGCCCGGGCCCACTGGGCCAGTTCTCTTGTGGTGATGACGTAGTCCATATCACGCATGCCTTCAATTCCCAGCGTTTTGCCTGCGGAACACATC
Source organism: Hungatella hominis (assembly GCF_014288005.1). Classification (NCBI taxonomy): domain Bacteria; kingdom Bacillati; phylum Bacillota; class Clostridia; order Lachnospirales; family Lachnospiraceae; genus Hungatella; species Hungatella hominis. The sequence goes on along the minus strand of NZ_JACOPB010000002.1, from coordinate 359,906 downwards.
TCCTCACGGCGAATCTCGAATTTCTTTGCGGTACATGGGGTGACCGCCACGTTTACGATCTTTTTCGGGTCCAGGTTTTCCTGATTGGCAAAATACGTCTTGATGGTCGGGCCCTGCATACCGATGGGGCTCTTGGAGGTGGAGAGATTTTCCTTGAATTCCGGATAGTACGTCTCCACAAATTTTACCCAGGCGGGGCAGCAGCTGGTGAGCTGGGGAATGGGGATATTGCTGCTGGTTAACCGGCGGATCAGTTCGTTGGCCTCTTCCATAATGGTCAAGTCGGCCGCGAAGTTGGTGTCCAGAACGTAATCACCGCCCAGGGCGCGAAGCAGCGCAACCATGCGGTCTTCCACAAAGCTTCCCTCTTCCATGCCGAATTCCTCACCGAGCGCCACGCGCACAGACGGCGATGTGGAGAAGATGACGATTTTGTCGGGGTCGTTCACGGCCGCTTTTACGCTTTCCCATTCAGGAACTTCCGTAATACAGCCGACAGGACAGACATTGGCGCACTGACCACAGTGGATGCAGATGGCGGTGTCACCTGTCTTTAACAGATCATAGTAGCCTGCGACTCCGATGGACTCGGTACAGACCGTTTTACACTGGCCGCATTTGATACACAATTCCTCATGCCGCATGACAGAGGGATTATCCGGCTCGATGGGGACCCGGATGTCGGTAAATAGGTGTTTGCTCATGTGAATATTCCTCCTAGGTGTGAACTAATAACAGTAACTATTATTGATTATAAAACTTCTGACATATTTTGTCAATGGCGTTCTTCTGTTTTTCAAATTCTTTGCTTGTTCCTTTTGCGATAGTGGATGACAGCCGGAGAGCATCGTAAAGAAATCGTGAAGATTCGGGAAATGCCATTGTAAGAAAGGCGCGGAGGCGGTATAATTTTCTTGTAATTAAGGAAGCAGCCCCCCCAATAATAATGTTTCCAAACAACACATTTCCCCGTCCGGGAACCACAGCTGTTGATTCAGCCGCTGTGGTTTTCGGGCGGGGGATTTTTTATTTCATTGGAAAGTTCATCCTATGAAATAAAAAACCTCCGGGAGGATGCGCACTCCGCGCTAAGGAAGTATGGCCGCCAAAGCAGCCGCGCTCCGTAGGTTTTCTTGACGGATAGGGGAATATTCGATACAATGTAGACATCTGTAATTACAAGAGACGGGAGATAAGAAGATGATAAAGAATATTGTATTTGATATGGGTAAAGTGCTGGTCGGGTATGACGCGGACAGAGTCTGCGGCCATTACATGGACGATGATGAGGAGAAAAAGGCGGTCAGCACCAGCGTGTTTGTGTCGCCGGAATGGCTGATGCTGGATATGGGCGTGATTTCGGAGGAAGAGGCTTTAAAACGGATGCAGGCCAGACTGGAAACGGATCATGCGAAGGAGATGGCGGCCCTCTGCCTGGCGCACTGGCATGAGTATAACATGTGGCCTATGGAGAGTATGGGGGAACTGGTCCGGGAACTGAAGGCGATGGGGTACGGAATCTACCTCTGCTCCAACGCGTCTGAACGGCTTCTGGAATGTTACCGGATTATCCCGGGCATCGAATGCTTTGACGGAATCCTCTTCTCCGCGCAGGTGAAATGCGTGAAGCCGCAGAAGGAGATGTACCAGCATTTATTTGAAAGGTTCCATTTAAAACCGGAGGAATGCTTCTTCATTGATGATATGATGTTAAATATCGAAGGCGCCAGAGCCTGCGGTATGGACGGATACTGTTTTGCGGATGGCGATGAGGCGGCGCTCCGGGCTGCTTTGAAGCGGTTGAACAGGAATGCGGATTAGATTATGTCTGTGTCTGCACCAATAGAATGGAGACCATGAATGTACAAGACAGAGATTAAAAATATGGATTTGGACCAGCTGGCGAAGTCCGGCCAGTGCTTCCGTATGCGGCTCGCTGCGGAAACGGAGCATGGCGGAATATGGTCCGCGGCCGCCGGGGGACGGTATGTGGAAGTCATGCAGGATGGGAGCCATTTTCTGTTTTCATGTGAGGAAGACGAATTTGAAGGGGGCTGGCGTACGTATTTTGATATGGATACGGACTATGAGGCGGTAAAACGTTCGGTGGATCCGGAGGATGAGTACCTGCAGGCGGCCATGGCCTTTGGCGGCGGCGTGCGGATTCTCCGCCAGGATCTGTGGGAGATGATCGTCACCTTCCTGATTTCTCAGAACAACAATATCCCCAGAATCCGAAACAGCGTGGACGCACTGTGTGCGAAATTCGGGGAAAAGAAAGCTGGTATCGGGCTGGTTTTGGAACCGGATGGCTGTGTGAAACCGGTGGAGAAGACGTATGACTCATTTCCGGAGGCCGGGGCGGTGGCGGCGGGCGGTCTGGAAGGGCTTGCCGGCCTGGGACTCGGATACCGGGATAAGTACATATGGACCATGGCGGAGAAATGCAGCGGCTCGGATGGCGCAAAGTGGCTGGATGACCTGCGCTCCGCCGACTATCACACGGCTCACGGCATGCTCACAGCAGAATTCGGCATCGGCAGAAAGGTAGCTGACTGTGTCTGCTTATTCGGGCTTCACCACGTGGAGGCATTTCCGGTGGACACTCACGTAAAACAGATTGTGAACACTTATTATCCCGGCGGTTTTCCACTCGAACGGTATCGGGGATACGCAGGGATTCTGCAGCAGTACATGTTTTATTATAAACTGAACGATAAGTAAGGCAGGGGATCTTATGGAAAAAGAGATGAGTTTTCATATCCTGGGTATCGAAGAGACGAAGGATGAGAACGCCGTGAAAATGGCTTACAGGAAGCTTCTGAAGGAGACGAATCCGGAAGACGACCCGGAGGGCTTTAAGCGCCTGCGAACTGCGTACGAGACTGCGGCGGCATTTGCCGCGAAGCCGGATGACGGGACGGAACCGGAAAATGGCGGCGGTACGGAGGAAAAGACTGCTGTTGACGCGTGGATCGACCGGGTCGACGAGTGCTACCGCGATGTATACGACCGCGCCGATGAGCAGGCGTGGAGGGAACTTCTGGAGGATCCGGTCTGTGACGGTCTGGATACGTCACTGGAGGCCAGAGAGCGGCTTCTGGCCTATCTGATGAATCATGTCTATCTGCCGCAGAAGATATGGAAGCTGCTGGATAAAAACTTTCAGATTGTGGAAGACATCGAATTTCTGGAAGAGAAATTTCCAAAGAATTTTTTGAATTACGTCGAATATTACGTGGGTCATGAGGGCTTCATACGGTTCGAATATTTCCGGCGCAGGGGCGTGGGGGAAGAGAATGTGGACGGCTATCTGGACCACTATTTTGCGGTGAAGAAAAAGACGGACAGGAATGAGTTCGAGGGATGCGGGCAGGAGCTGGACGACTTGGCAGCGTTTGGTGTCTGGCATCCTTATGAGGAGGTGGAGCGTCTGCGTCTTCTGCTTGCGGAGGAGACGGCGGCCGGCGCGGTGCGTCTCGCCGATGAGCTGGAGGAAACATGCAGCGGTTCCATGAGAAATGACCCTTATATCTGGTCCTATATCGGACGTGTCCGTTACCGGGAAGGAAAAAAGGATGAAGCCTATGCTGTCTGGACCCGAGTGCTGAACGAATATCCGGACTATTATCAGGCCAAAACCGGCGCAGTCTCCTGTCTGATGGAGAAGGGGCGGTACTGGCAGGCGCGGGAATGGATGATGGAGATCCTGGAGCTGGACGGGCGCGATGAGGAGATCCTTGGCCGGCTGAAGGAGGCCAATGAGGCACTTATCACAAGGCTTCAGGAAAATCCGGAGTACCATGAAGAGGGAAAGGACATCCCGGCAGGAGAGGGGGCCATTGAGCTGGCCTGGTGCCTGTTCCAGAATGAAAGGCTCGATGAGACGATCCGGTATCTGGAGAACTATACACCGGAAGAGGGACAGGAATACAGCTACACCAATCTGTTCGGCCGTGTTTTATATCAGGCAGAGCGCTATCAGGAAGCGCGCCCCTATTTAGAGGAGTGGCTCCGTATGATTACCGGGACCGTGGATGACGGGACGCAGGAGAATCAGAGACGGAGATCCAGACTGGGGCGGGCGCTCTATATTCTGGGCGGATGCTGTTACCAGCTGGGGGAACAGGAGGAGGCGGCCGCGTATGTGGAACGGGCGGCGAAAGAAGCGGACAGCCAGCAGGAGCGGATGGGGTACCGTCAGTACCTCGCCCACATTCTCTGTGAGTCGAAGCAGTATGAGCAGGCGGTGGACGTCTGCGATCAGATTCTGGAGGAAGATGAGAATTACTATCCGGCCTATTTAATCAGGCAGGAAGCGTGCTATGAGCTGAGAAAGGGTCAGCAGGTCGTGGATGATTACCACCGGGCGGTAGGTATTTTCGCCGGATATTATAAGCCGTATCTTATGGCGGCACAGGTATTTTTCTATCATAACCAGTTTGAGGATGCCAGGGGAGTCATCGACCGGGCAAAGGAGAACGGAGTGGAGTTTTCCAGCTGCTTAAAGCTGTATGAGGTGAAGATTCTGCGCAATCTGGCCGGGAAGAAGGAGGAGAGGGAGCTTCCCTTAAAGCTTTGCGGGGAGTTAATGAAGGAGATCGAGGGTGAAACGGACATTGAGGATACTTCCGAGGTGGAATTCGAGACGGCCCTCCTCCACTGGGATAACGATGAGTTTCAGGAGGCCCTGTCCCACATGGCCGAGGCTATTCGGAAAAATGCGGACCGGATGCAGTACCGGCTGGTGCGCGGGAACATTTATCTGGATATGAAGAAATATAACGAGGCCCTGAGGGAATACGCCGACGCCGAAGATTTTTATCGCGACTCGCCCTCCCTCTATTATAACCGGGGACTGTGCTATGAGGGAAAGAAGATGAAGGTGCAGGCCGCCGAGAACTTTGAAAAGGCGCTGGAACTCCAGGAGGGATATCGGGATGCCTGCGAGAAGCTGGCGGATTACTACCGGGAAAAATACGAGGATCAGTACAAACGGGCTGATTTTGACACTTCTATCGCCTATATCAGCCGTCAGATCGCGGTTACGGAGAACTGCTACTATCTGGTGCACCGCGGCCTGATCTACATGAACGCCATGGAACTCGACCAGGCCATACGCGACTTCGAGAAGGCGCTAGAGTATGTCCCGGAGGACTGGGCGGCGCATAACAACCTGGGATGCTGCTATAAGTATCTGGGCCGTTTTGAGGAGGCCATCGGATATTTCGAGAAGGCCGTGGAATATATGGAGGACAGCAAAAGCCTGCTTCCGTACAGCAATATGGCCGACTGCTATGAGGCGCTTGGGGATTACCGGAAAGCGATCGAATGCTATCAGAAGGATCTGAAGCTGTTTCCGGATTACACATCGTTCTGGAAGGAGATCGGGCAGTTATACGCCTATCTTGGGGAGTATGACAGGGCGGAGGAGGCCTACGGCCATACGACGAAGATGGACGACTACTACAGCCGTATGGGTGATTTGTGGTTTTATCAGGGAAACGGTAAAAAGGCCCTGCATTTTTATAAGAAAGGGATTGAGAACGCGGCGGCGGATAAGAAGGCGGAGCGGCAGTCCGATTTAGGCCAGGCTTATATGGACCAGCTGCAAAACTATCCGAAGGCGGCGGCCTGGCTGAAACGGGCGATTGCCAGAACGACGGATCACGGCGATTTATTCGACTATGAGCGGTATCTTGCGCGGGCGTATTACCTGATGGGCAAATATGGCCCGGCAAAGGAGCATGCGAAGGCGGCGCTGGAGCATTTTAAGCAGTCCGGAGAGGGAACGGAGGAGGACTATTTGGCCTACGGCCCCTACAAACCGGCCCGGGAAGGTGTGATGGGCTGGCTGTATCTGGCGATGGGAGAACGGGAGAAGGGCATGGAGCTGTTCGGGCAGATGGACCGGGGATACCGGTGCAAGGGCTGCCGTTACCAGGGCTGCTATGAGAAATACCTTTTCCAGGGCTGGTGTTACGAGGCCATGGGCGATCAGGAGAACGCGCTTCTCATGTACCAGGAGGCGGCCCGGCTGAATCCCCATTCTATCGCGGTGATGTGTGCGCTGGATAATTTACAGAAGAAGGTGGACAGAAAGAAATGATCATTGGAATCGATTTGGGAACGACCAACAGCCTGGCGGCTTATTATACAGATGAGGGTCCGAAGATCATCCCGAACCGGCTGGGGAGGCGTTTGACGCCTTCCGTAGTCAGTATGGATGTGGAGACTCCCCCTCACATTCGTTCGGCGGAATGTGTGGAGACTCCCTCTCACATTCGTTCGGCGGAAGGGAAGGAATATCAGATTTATGTGGGGGACTCTGCGGTGGAACGCGGACTGCTCCATCCGGAGAGTACGGCCAGCGTCTTTAAACGTGATATGGGAAGCGGGAAGCAGTTTCATTTGGGCCATAAAAGCTTTCTGGCGGAGGAACTCTCCTCCTTTGTGCTCCGGGCGCTGAAGGAGGACGCGGAACACTATCTCGGGGAAGAGGTGACGGAAGCGGTGATCAGCGTGCCGGCCTATTTTAACGATGCCAGAAGGCGGGCGACGAAGCGTGCCGGGGAACTGGCGGGTCTTTCAGTGGAGCGGATCATCAGCGAGCCTACGGCGGCGGCCATCGCCTATGGACTGTACCAGAACCGGGAACATGCCAGATTTCTGGTGTTTGATCTGGGCGGCGGGACGTTTGACGTATCTATTCTGGAGCTTTACGATACCATCTTAGAGGTGCGCGCCGTGGCGGGCGATAATTTCCTGGGAGGGGAGGACTTCACGGCGGTTCTGGAGGACATGTTCTTCGAGAAATACCGGGAGCTTGACCGCCTGTCCCTGGATGAGAAGACGATTCGCCATATCCATAAACAGGCGGAGCTGTGCAAGATCGGATTTACTGATGCCAGGAGCTCCTCGATGCGCTGTAAGATCGGGGAGGAGATCATGGAATTTACTGTGGAGCTCTCCCGATACGAGGAGGCGTGTGAAGACCTTCTGGAGCGGATACGGAAGCCGGTGAAACGAAGCTTATCAGACGCCCATATCCGGCTCTCTGATATCGACAAGGTGGTGCTGGTGGGCGGCGCCACGAAGAGTCCGGTTATCCGCCGGTTTGTGAGCCGGTTGTTTAAGATGCTGCCGGACACCAATGTAAATCCCGACGAGGCCGTGGCTCTGGGCGCGGCGATTCAGGGTGCCATGAAGGAGCGGAGGGAATCCATCAAAGAGGTGATCCTGACGGATGTGTGCCCGTTTACCCTGGGAACCGAGGTGGTGCGGGAATGGGAGAAGGGCGTGTTTGAAAACGGCGTGTTCTGCCCGATCATCGACCGGAATACGGTGATCCCGGCCAGCCGTACGGAACGGCTCTACACCGCCGGCGACAACCAGACGAAGATACGCGTCAATGTGCTTCAGGGGGAGAGCCGCTTTGCGGCCAATAATCTGTCACTGGGAGAGCTGATGATCGATGTTCCTGCCGGCCGGGCCGGTGAGGAGGCTGTGGACGTGACGTACACCTACGATATCAACTCGATTCTGGAAGTGGAGGTGAAGGCGGTCTCCAGCCAGAAGCAGGTGAAGGAGGTATTTAAGGGCAGCGATGTGGATATGACGGATGAGGAGATTAAGGAGCGGTTCGAGACGCTGTCCTACTTGAAGATCCACCCGAGAGACCGGGAGGAAAACAAGTATCTGCTGCTGCGCGGTGAACGGATCTACGAGGAAAGCATCGGAGAAAAACGGCTGTATGTGGAGGCGGCGCTTCATAAGTATGAGAAGGCACTGTCCTCGTATGATACGGGTCTTATTGATGAGGCGAAGGAAGAGTTTAAGAAGTTTCTGGAAGAGATTGAGGAACTGTAGAGACAGGGGAAATGCGGCTGAACGGCTGCATTTCCCCTGTGTTTTTCTGGTTAAGCTATGAGATGGCTCCGAGTGCACACTCATCAATTCGCCGGACTACGCCGCTGGTATACGGTTCAAAGTATTTGGGCCAGAAATGTGCCGCGGTGGAATTTATACTTTCGTAATCGACGCCCAGATGGGTCCAGCCTTCCGCTTCCAATGCTTCGATCCCGTCGCGGTCGTGTGCGTAAAGGCTGACTGCGTGCGACACAATCTTATGTTCCACCCAATTTTCGGCGGCTTTCTGATACATCTGCCTGTAAAGGAAGGCCCGGTTCTCTTTGAATGCGTCATGTTCCCTGATTAGTTTCCCTATACTCAGCAGTGGTAAAGTCAATTGATATATGCTAGAATGGTGTCAAACTGTTAAGGAGGAAAATCCATGAATCGAATTGAGAAAGTGCGGGAAGCCGTTGACGCTGTCCTTCTAAACATCGCCGATGCCGGTGAAAGAAGATGCGGATATATGCATCTGTACGGGGTCTCCCAGGCCTGCGTGCTGATTGCCTTAAAGAGAAATGAGAACGCCGAGCTGGCGGCGGTTGCCGGGAGGCTTCATGATATTTATACGTATGCCACGATGGATCCCAGGGATCACGCGCATAAGGGATCGGCCATGGCCAGGGATTTACTGAATTCCATGAAGTGCTTCGAGGCTGGGGAGATTGATGTAATCTGCAGTGCAATCTATCATCACAGCAGCAAGGAGATATCCCACACATCGTTTGACGAAGTGTTAAAGGATGCGGATGTCATGCAGCACTGCCTGTACAATCCCCTGTTTGATGTCATGGAGCATGAAACGGAGAGATTCGGGAAGTTGAAGGAGGAATTTGGGCTGACAGGAAGGGAAACGTAGATTTTTTCAGCCATTAGTTCGGAGGAAATACTGAAAAATAGCTAAAAATCCCCATTGGATTTTGTTACGTATCCGTATTGTGAAACAGTTCCATAAATGGTATGATAATACAGAAGAGGCCGGCAGCATGATGATGCATGAGCCGGAAACCGATGACAGAGACTAAAATGACAGAGATAAAAGGAGTGGGAAAATGGCAAGTATCAGAGAGGTGGCCAGACTTGCCCGGGTGGCTCCCAGTACGGTCTCCCGCGCACTAAACGGGAGCGGATATGTGGCAGAAGAGACGAAGGAAAAGATCAGGGAAGCCGTGGATGAACTGGACTATGTGCCGAATCAGTGGATACGGAATCTGTATCAGCAGAAGACAGGAATCATCGGAGTCATGGCGCCTGAGATCGTGCATCCTTACTTTTCGTCACTGTGGAGTTTTTTGGAGCTGGAGCTGAACAAATACGGATATAACATGATGCTTTGCAATACGTCCGGCAAGAAGGATATTGAACGGCAGTACTTAGACACGCTGGAACGAAACCTGTTCGACGGGATGATTGTCGGAGCGGCCTTTCTTCCGGATAAATATTATGAGCAGATTCAGAAACCAATTCTGTCCCTGGACCGGATTATCCCAGGAATCCCCCTGGTGACCTCGGATCACACACAGGGCGGCTTAATCGCGGCGGATAAGATGCTGGAGAAGGGCTGTAAAAAGGTGCTGAATTTAATCGATCCGCAGGCGAAGACCGTGGCGTCCTCCCGCGGCGGATTGAATTTCATCAGGAAGATGCAGGAGGAGGGAGCGGAGGTCATCACGGAGGAGTTCCTGTGGGATGATGTCATCCACTACCCCAGAAGCATTCAGCGGACCAGAGAGATTCTGACGGAATATCCGGATCTGGACGGAATTATGGCCAATGACCTCTGTGCGTCGTCATTTTTAAAGACAGCAAGGGAGCTGAGTATCCAAGTGCCGCAGCAGCTTAAAATCATAGCATACGATGGGACATACATTACTGACTTCAATTACAGGACGATCGCGTCGATCCAGCAGGACGTGGCCCTGATTGCAAAGGAGGCCGTCCAGGTACTGGTAAAGCTGATTAATGGGCAGCCGCTGGCAAACGAGGCGGTCTACGTGCCTGTGAGCTATAAAGAGGGGGATACGATATAGAAGGGCGGAACGCCGCTGCTGACGGGAAATGTGTCTGGCGCTGGGGACTGAGGAGTGGCAGCGCGCTTTGCTTTCTTTACTATGTGCTGTGCGCGGACCAGTACGGAGCCGGTATATCCGTGCTGTGGATCTGGATCGTGGCAGGAGCCGGTCTTGCCGCTGCCGCTTTTATCCCTCCGGGATTAAAACAGCGATGGAAGATCAGGAACAGACTGATGAAAACGGCAGTTTCGGCAGGGGCGATTCTGTTTTGCCTCTATTTCTTTCTTGTTGAGTTAGGTGTTCTTATCTGTCTGCCATCACAGGGGAAGGAGAACCTTGATTACATTATCGTGTTGGGAGCCGCGGTTTATGGAACAGAACCCAGTCCGGTGCTGCAAAAACGGCTGGAGACTGCGGCGGCATATCTAAAACGGAATCAGGATACCGTCGTCATAGTGTCAGGTGGACAAGGGCCTGGGGAAGATATCAGCGAGGCCGGGTGTATGGAAACATTTCTTTTGGAAGAAGGGATCTGCAAAAGCCGCATCATTCGGGAGGAAAAATCTGAGACAACGGTGGAAAATATCAGGTTCAGCGGCAGTCATATCCAGGAGCAGGAAGCATCAGTCGGCATAGTCAGCAGTAATTTCCACATCTTTCGCGCGGTCGTAACCGCACGGAGTAATGGGCTGAAGCACGCCTGTGGAATTGCCGCCCCGTTTGGAGGGCTGCTCCTTCCCCACTACGCTGTAAGGGAATTTTTGACATTTACCTTTGATTTGATCAGTGGAAATCTGATTTGAACCGCGTCTGGCCGGGAAACGGAAGTTCCCGGAAGCAGGCGCGGTTTTTAGATACAGGATGGGGCGGTCGGTACACGTAAAATATAGATCAGGAGGCTCTTTTTTGTAAATGTGCAATAAAATGACTGCTCAAATTTAGTAAAAATGATGATTGTAGGAAAAATGTAAAAAAGTACTTGAAAAAATGCTTTGAAAGTTGTATATTAAGCACATGGAACAGTTCCACACATTGTGGAACTTTAAAAATAGGAAAATATGGAACAGTTCCATATTTGAAAAAATCACTTCACCAGATTCGTGGATAATCTCATGATACCCGGGGAAACGGAACACACTGAGTGGAGATGACATGTATCGCACACAAGTGACTACAAGAAGGTCACTGGGCGCTTATAACAAGGAGGATATTTTTATGAAGGCAAAAAGAACAGCGGCACTCGGTCTGGCAGCGGTAATGGCGGCATCACTTCTTTCCGGATGCGGCGCAGGGGGCAGTAAATCGGCAAAAACAGAGATTACGATTTACCAGAGCAAGATTGAAGCAAACGAGGGCTACAAAAAGGCGATCGCGGCTTACGAGGAGTCCCATCCGGATGTGAAGATCAACCTGGAAGCAGTAACCGGCAACGACTTCGCTGCCTCCTTAAAGGCAAAGATGCAGTCCGATCCGCCAACTATCTTTTCCGTCGGCGGTTTCCAGGATTTAAAGGACTACGGCGATATTCTGGAGGATATCTCAGATCTGGAGGTGCTTAAGAATGCGCTGCCGGGAACCACGGATATGTTTACAAAGGATGGCAAGGTGCTTGCGGTTCCGCTTTATATGGAAGGATACGGATTTGTTGTGAACCGCCAGATGTTTGAGGACGCGGGCGTCGATTTTGAATCCATGATGACGTATGAGGGCATGAAGGCCGGTTTCGATACGCTGAAGGCGAAGATCGACAGCGGCGAGATGAAGGAGAAGTATCCGAATCTGGAAGCGGTTATGGAGTATCCGACCAAGGAGCTCTGGATCGCAGGCGACCACGACGTGAATGTGGCGCTGACTCACGACTTTGACACGGCAAAGGCTGCTTACGACTCCGCAGTTCTTCCGGGCACCGGTTTTGCCGACTATAAGACGATGGTTGATTTCCAGGCCAGCTACACCACCAACGCGGACAATACCGCAAACTTAAACTCCGTCGATTATACGGCTTCCCTGGAAGGCGGACTGGCGATTGAGCGTGTGGCATCTATCAAGCAGGGCAACTGGATCGCACCGGCAGTAGAGACGACGGATCCGGAAGTGCTGGCAAAGCTGGATATGCTTCCATACTCGGTTCCAGGATACTCAGACGGCAAGTATTTCGTAGGTGTGTCCGGCTACTGGGCGATCAACAGCAAGGTTACCGACGAGCAGAAAGCTGCGGCAAAGGATTTCATCAACTGGTTATATAAAGACCCGGCAGGACAGAAGATTGTAGTGGAAGATTGTAAATTCGTTCCCCCTTATGACAACTTCGGCGATTTAAAGGCAGGTGATCCTCTTTCTCAGAGAATCATGGATGCCAACGAGGCGGGAGATACCATGAACGGATGGGTATACAGCGGAGCTCCGAATACATGGGGACAGCAGGCAGCAGGTGTCGAGGTGCAGAAGTATTTAGCCGGACAGGCGACATGGGAGGAAGTGACGGAGAGCAGCATCAAGCAGTGGGCGTCCATGCGCGAGTCTCAGAACTAGCACAGCGTTGCGCAAGTTCCAGTGAATTCTGCACTCGCTATTCACGCCAGGGCCATGCCCGCGAAGCTAGACGTAGGGTCCACTACGCCGTCGCTTCGCGGACGCGCCCCTGACGCCAATATCAAGTACATAATTCACCGAAACATACGCAATGCTGTACTAGCACAGCGTTGCAACGCTGTACCGGGATTCCCAGAAAGAGGAAGGTGGTTTATAAAATGAAAAAGAGCAAAGCAAGATTCTGGATATTTCTGGCCCCTGCATTGATTTCTTTTTCCCTGGTTGTTTTGATTCCAATGCTGATTGGCTTCTTTTACGCCTTTACAGACTGGAACGGAATCGTGGGAAGTGAAATTACATTCGTAGGCTTTCGGAATTTCATTGAAATATTTACGAGAGACAGTTCCTTCATGCACGCGTTTGGCTTTACTGCGCTGTTTTCCATTTGTGCGGTGGTGCTGGTCAATATCGTCGGATTCGCCCTGGCGCTTCTGGTGACGCAGAAGTTCCGCGGTGCGACGTTACTTCGCGGCATCTTCTTCATGCCGAACCTGATCGGCGGCCTGCTGTTGGGCTTTACCTGGCAGTTCATCTTCGTCTCTATCTTCGGAGCCATCTCCAAGGCGACCGGATGGCAGGCACTTAACGGATGGCTTGCCGACCCGGTCACCGGATTTGCGGGACTTCTGATTCTGACTGTATGGCAGTTATCCGGCTATATGATGATTGTGTATATCGCGCAGATTCAGCAGATTCCCGAGTCCGTGAAAGAGGCGGCCCGTATCGACGGCGCCGGTTACAAGGATATGTTAAAGAGCATTATCATGCCGCTTATGATGCCGGCTTTTACGATTGGCCTGTTCTTATCCATCTCCAACTCGTTTAAGATGTTTGATCAGAACCTGGCGCTGACTCAGGGCGGCCCTTATAAATCAACGGAAATGCTGGCGCTGAATATCTACAACTCCGCATTCGGGGCAAATGAGTTCGGATTTGCACAGGCAAAGGCAATTATTTTTATGATCGTGGTGGCAGCCATCGGTGTGACACAGCTGGTGCTCACAAAGCGGAAGGAGGTAGAGATGTAATGGCAGAGACGAAGAATGTAAAACGTGATTCCAAAGGTGCTCAGAGGATTATCATGGGAGCTGCCGGACTTTTTCTCGGCTGTCTGTTCCTGTTCCCGATCTATATTCTGGTTTTGAACTCATTTAAGAATACGAAGGGAATCTTCACCGATGTTATCGGATTCCCGAACGCGGCTACCTTTACACTGGTAAACTACCCGAACGCGTTTGAGGCGCTGGAGTACATCAGATCTTTTGTGAACTCCCTGACGATCACGGTGATTGCAACGGTTTTGATCCTGCTGATCTCGGCTATGGCGGCGTGGGTTTTAGTCCGGTATAAGACAAAGACCAGCAAGATCATCTTCTTCCTGTTCGCGGCCTCCATGCTGATCCCATTCCAGTGCGTGATGCTTCCGCTGGTGGGATTTGCCAGCCGCATCGGAATCATGAACCCACAGGGGCTGATCTTTATGTACATGGGCTTCGGCAGCAGCATGTCCATCGTTATGTTCCACAGCTTCATCAAGAACATTCCGGAGGAACTGGAGGAGGCAGCTACCATCGACGGATGCGGTTCCTTCCGGCTGTTTTTCTCCATCGTGATTCCGCTTATGAGAACGATTTTAATCACGGTTGCGGTGCTTAATGTGATGTGGATCTGGAACGATTATCTGCTTCCGTCCCTGATTATCAACAAGCCGGGCTGGCAGACACTTCCGCTGAAGACCTATCTCTTCTTTGGACAGTTTGCAAAGCGTTGGGATTTAGCGTCCGCAGGACTGATCATGTGTATCATACCAATTATCATCTTCTATCTGTGCTGTCAGAAGTATATTGTTAAGGGCATTACAGATGGCGCGATCAAATAAATAGTAACTCATTAAAAGGAGAGAATTATGGCGGCAGAATGGTGGAAAAAGGCAGTAGTCTACCAGATTTATCCCAGAAGCTTTAAGGACAGCAATGGAGACGGAATCGGGGATTTAAACGGCATCACGGAAAAGCTGGATTATCTAAAGAAACTGGGAGTGGATGTGATCTGGGTCAGCCCGATGTATTGTTCTCCCATGGATGATAACGGATATGATATCTCTGATTACTATAAGGTAGACCCGATGTTTGGCACAAATGACGACATGGACCGGCTTCTGGCCGAGGCGGGAAAAAAGGGCATGAAGGTGATCCTGGATCTGGTGGTCAACCACTGTTCCGACGAACACCAGTGGTTTGTAAAGGCGAAGCAGGACCCGGACTGTGAGGAAGCAGGATATTTCTACTTTAGAAAGAAAGAAGACGGCGGGGAGCCGAACAACTGGAGGTCCAATTTCGGCGGCTCCGTGTGGACGGAGCTTCCGGATGGACGGTGGTATTTCCATACGTTTTCAAAAAAACAGCCGGATTTGAACTGGGAAAACCCGAAGCTGCGGGAGAAAATCTATGAGATGATAAACTGGTGGCTGGAAAAGGGCGTGGCCGGATTCCGGGTGGATGCAATCACCTTCATCAAGAAAGACTTAACTTTTGCTTCCAGGGAGACGGAGGACGGTCTTCGCTACCCGATTGAAAACCTGACAGACTATCCGGGAATCGGGGATTTCCTGGCGGAAATGAAGGAGAAATGTTTCGACCTGCACGACTGTATGACCGTGGCGGAGGCACCGGGAGTGGGAGAGGAAACGTTCCGCAGATATGCCGGAGAACATGGATATTTCTCTATGATCTTTGATTTTACCTGGGAGAACATGGAAGGCGAGGCGGACAAATCTTCCGTGGAAGCCGTGGAACGGTGGAAAAAGAGGATTTTAAAGAGTCAGCGGTTTACCAGTGAGATTGGCTGGAACGGGCTGTTTCTGGAGAATCACGACCAATCCCGCTGCGTCAACAAATACCTGGAAAAGGATCAGATTGGATATGCAGGCGCTTCGGCCCTGGCGGTCATGTATTTCTATCTCTACGGGACCCCGTTTATCTATCAGGGGCAGGAGATCGGTATGACCAACGCGGTGTGGAACTCCATCGAAGAGATGGACGATGTGCGTGCAAAGGGAATGTACCGGGAGGCACTGGAGCAGAAGCAGGATCCACAGAAGGTCCTGGAATACTTCGGAGAGCTGGGCCGTGACAACGCGCGGACCCCGATGCAGTGGTGCGATGAAAAGAACGCCGGATTTACGGAGGGAACGCCGTGGCTGAAGGTAAATGAAAACTATCAGGACATCAACGTGAAAGAGCAGGAAGCACGCGGTGATTCCCTTCTGGCCTTTTACAGGAGGCTGACCGCGCTGCGCCATCAGGAACCGTATGCGTCCGTGTTTGCAAAAGGCACGGTCCGGCCGGTGATGGAAGAGCTGCCTGCGGTGATCGCCTATGAGAGAGAATGGAACGGGCGGACCGTAACTGTGGCTGTGAACTTTAAAAAGACGGAGCAGGAGATCCCGGCGATTCACGGGGCCTTGTCCGCGGCTGGGAATCCCACGGAAGGGACGTGCCTGCTGAGCAACGAGGGAGAGCCGGAACGGATTGGAGAGAGGTATTTGCTGAAGGCTTACCAGGCGGTGGTGTTCGATGGAAAAATGGTATAATCGAGCAGGCGTGGAATTACGTAAATCCGGCGAATATATTTCGGGGGTGCAGCGCTAGCTGCCGTCTTTTCTGAGCTAAAATCGAAAAAAGTGACAGGTGATTGCGAAAAATCACCTGTCACTTTTTTCGTTATAGAAAAGCCTGCTCTGTGAAACAAAAAAACTCTGTGAGTTCTGCACACCCCGTAAAAAATGTAGCTGCTGAAATATCCAGGCACCGATGCTGGAGTTTAAGTAAACCAGACTCTCTATTCATGCAAATGTAAAAAAATAATGGCTTTTGGTGGCAATATATTGTTATATTTGCATAAGAAAACAAGATTTTTACAAAAAAAATAGTGTTATAATAATAAAAAATAAAAGGAGGACCTGGAAATGAAGAGCTTTGAGCAGAAAATATTCCCGTATCTTTTACTGGCTCCGACCATGATTATCTTCGGCCTGTTTCTGTTTTTTCCGGCGCTGAACGGCCTGTGGATATCGCTGACGAAATGGGATGGCGTTAATCCCCAGGTATTTGTGGGAGTAAAAAACTATGTGACGCTTTTTGGAGATAAGAGCTTCTGGAACTCGTTTGTGAGGACGCTTATATTTACTCTGGTATCCGTCCCCTCGGTCTATGTGGCGGCCCTCGGACTGGCAGTTCTGCTGACTGGAGGGATTCGCGGAAGCAATTTCTTCCGGGCGGTGTTCTACTGGCCGACCATGATTTCCACGATCATCGTCGGACTCACCTGGCGTTTTTTGCTGGGAGAAGATTTCGGCCTGGTCAACTACCTGCTGACTGCGATGGACCGGTCTCCGGTTAAATGGCTGACTGATCCGAACAATGCCATGGGAGTCGTGATCTTTGTCACGGTCTGGAGCATGGCAGGCTACTACATGGTCATGTTCGTGTCGGGAATCAAGGCGATCTCTGAGACATACTACGAGGCGGCCCGAATCGACGGTGCAGGCGCGTGGCAGCAGTTTCGGTTCATCACGCTTCCCCTGCTGAAACCCACCAGCCTACTGGTACTGGTTTTATCTACGGTATCAATCATCAAGACGTATCCCCTCGTATATTCCCTGACCCAGGGCGGTCCGGCCGGGGCTACGAAATTCATGGTGCAGATGATCCAGGAGACGGGCTTCGAAAAGAATAAGATGGGCTATGCCAGTGCGATGACCATGGCGCTGTTTCTTATCCTGGCACTGTTTACGATTATTCAGTTCAAACTGAATCAGGGAGGTGAGCAGGATGCAGACTAAAACAAAGAAAATCTGTACAGAGGGGCTCAAATGGATTCTTCTTCTGGTTTTGACCTTTTTGTTTCTGATGCCGGTAGTCTGGGTGATCTGTTCTTCCTTTAAGAGCGTCGGCGAGCTGTTTTCCTGGCCGCCCAGCCTTCTGGGGAAGAATCCGTCTCTGGATAACTACACAAAGGCCATGGCGGAAGGCCGCTTTGGCATATACTTTTTCAACACGGTATTTGTCAGCCTTGTAGCCACATTTCTGACCATAGTGGTAAATGTGATGAGCGGCTATGCATTTGCCAAGTACCATTTCAAGGGGGACAAAATCCTGTTTGGAATCGTCCTTGCAACGCTGATGGTACCGCTGGAAGTCATTATGATCCCCATTTTCAAGGTGATCGTGGCGACTCATCTATACAATAATTTGTGGGGGCTTATCATTCCGGCGGTCGCATCCCCGACGGCAGTGTTCCTGGTGCGCCAGTACTATGTGGGGATTCCCGACGCCTATATGGAGGCGGCCCGAATCGACGGCGCGTCGGAGTTTAATATCCTCTTAAAGATCATGCTTCCCATGGCAAAGCCGGTCATATCGGTTCTCTGTATCTTCTCCTTCATGTGGAGATGGAACGACTATCTGTGGCCGAAGCTGGTAATTAACGGAAAGGAACGCTATACCATCCAGCTGGCCCTGGCCAACTATTCGGGTGAGTATTCTGTGGACTGGAACAGCCTTCTGGCCATGTCCGTGATCTCGATGATACCGGTGATCATTGTATTTGTAACGCTTCAGAAATATATTATCGGCGGCATGACTGCCGGAGGAGTAAAAGAATAAGAGGAGGGTCTGCTATGAAGTACTTGGAGTATCCGCTGTTTGCGGAAGGTTATGTCAACCGATTTCTGACCGCCGGTGTCTTCACGGAGGTTCAGCAGTTTGACAAGGTGAAGCTGCACGGCCGGGTGAATGAGTGGCTGAAAAAGGGATTTGCAATCCATGAAAATCCGTGCAGAAAAGAGTTTGTCAGGAAGAGGCAGGAGAATATGCCGGATTATCTGGAGCTTGACGGGGCCACAGACGGGAAAAATGTGGAGGTCTTCGGACAGAGGCGCCCGCTCATTCCGTACTTTCCGTTCGGCAACACGGGCGTGGATGGCTCTGGATTCTATTACTGCCCGACCTGGCTGCGCATGTACAGTTATGTGCTTCTGGAGGCGGAAAGGGACTGCGATGTGGAGTTTGAGCTGGAAACCTGCGGCGGTGTTACAATCTGGGTGGATGGGGCGTTTGTCACGGACTTTACCCCATTTACAAGGAACATGGTGAAGCAGACGACGGTCGTTTTGCCGCTTAAGGCGGGAAAAAACCGGCTTCTGGTCTGCCTCGATGATCTGGCGGAGCGGGACACGGACTACTATTTCCGCTTGAAACGCCTGGGAGACGCGGCGCTTACCATGCTGGTGCCGGTGAGGGATGAAGTGGATGCAGACGTGATCGGGCGGATGGAAAATATGCTGGATCAGATGTATTTCGATAAGGAAGCGTATATCAGTGAGACGGTGAAGCTAAATATATCGAATCCATTTTCCTCTCCTCTGCCTGTCGCGGTTGTGGTTGCTCCGGGTGAATTTATCGAGAAAATGGAGGGGCAGGAAGGTCTGGTGCGTACCTTCCGCTATGGACTGGAGCAGGATCAGAAGGTTCTGGAGCTTTTCGAGTCGGATGAGATCCCGCCGGGATACTGTTACTTTACGGCATGCGCAAACCATCAGGGGATTTCTCTGAAACGTAAGATTGGAAATCAGCTGGTTCGGAAAGAATTCTTAGAGTATCACGAGGCGGATTTAGAGGAGAGAAAGCGCCATATCCTGGAGGTGATCACAGAGTATGCGCCGGAAAATACATACAAGGCGGCTGCGCTTTTAAAGCTGGGCCGCGAGACGGAACGTGCGGAGCGGATCCTTCTCACGGAACTTCCCGGCGTGTGGGCGAGAAAGGACTGTTCGGACTTCCATTTTATTATCATGCTGTATATTTACCGTACATTTTATGAGCGTCTGTCACCGAAGATGCGGGAGGAGCTGGAGCTTGCCATGTGCGGCTTCCGGTACTGGATCGATGAGCCGGGAGATGACGTGATGTGGTTTTTCAGTGAGAATCACGCGCTTTTATTCCATTGCTGCCAGTACCTGGCGGGAAGCTGGCTTCCGGACAGAATCTTCACATGCAGCGGGAAAAACGGGCAGGAGGTGAGCGCCAGAGGCGAGGAGCTGCTTCGCGAGTGGTTTGAGGGCTTCTTCGAAGAATTTATCACCGAATGGAACTCCAACGCCTATATTCCGGTAGACGTGCTGGGCCTGGGCACACTCTATAATCTGACAGAGCCTGGAAGTGAGTTCCATCAGAAGGCTAAACGGGCTTTGGACATGATCTTCTATTCGCTCAGGGTGAATGCCCACAAGGGAGCCGTGATGACCAGCTTCGGCCGCTCCTACGAAAAGGAATTGAAGGGGAATTACAATGCCGGCACGACGTCTCTCCTCTATCTCGCCTATGGAGACGGGTATTTGAACCGTGCCTGCAATGGCTGTATTCCGCTGGCTCTCGGAGACTACGCGGCGCCGGAGGTGTTTAAGCCTTACGGAGCGTTAAAGAAGAATCAGGAACTGATATTTAGGAATACTCAAGGGTTTGAGAAGCATGTGAATCTCTATCTGTATAAGAACGCTTATGCCCTGCTCTCGACTGCGGTGGGATTCAAACCATTTCAGAAGGGGTATCAGGAGCATATTGTACAGGCGGTGATTGATGAACTGGCTCAGGTGTTTGTAAACCACCCGGGGGAGTCATTCCCATACGGCAGCGGCCGGCCTAACTTCTGGGCCGGGAATGGGAGCCTGCCTCTGGCAGTCCAGTACCGCAATACGGCGATTCTCCGGTATCGGATTGGCAGGGAGGAACGAATCGGCTATACTCATGCTTACATACCGCTCTCTGCGTTTAACCGGTATCTTGGGGAAGACGGCGTCATTGTCCTGGAAAAGGACGGCGCTTACATTGCGGTGAAGGCGATGAACGGGCTGACCATGCAGCAGGAAGGACCAAACTGTTTCCGGGAATTCATGAGTCAGGGCCGTGATAATGTGTGGGTTATCCGGGCGGGCCGTATGTACGAGTACGGCGATTTGGATGCGCTGCTTGCTGCGTTTAAGAAAATAGAGATCCGGACAGACGGGGAGGAGACTGTGGTAAGGGATGAAAGGGGAACGGAGTTCCTGACCGGCCCGGATTTCCTTATGAAAGTAAACGGAGATACGGTCTATGACTATCCGCTGGACGTGGAGGGCAAATTAAATCTGGAGGAATGCGATCGTGGTTGAGAAGCAGATTATGGAAGAAAAGCTGAATCTTGTATCTGACAAGATGATGATACTAAAAAATAATGGAATGAAGGAGAAATATCCGGTCAGCTTAATCGACATCAATTGTTGGGAATGGCCGCAGGGGGTGGGACTCTTCGGCCTTTACCGGTATTATGAGATGAGCCGGAAACCGGAACTGCTCGCATTCCTGACGGATTGGTATGACAGACGCATGGAGGAGGGGATCGTTGAAAAAAATGTGAATACGACTTCCCCCATGCTGACACTCACCTACCTTTATGAAATTACGAAAAAGGAGTCCTATCTCTCCTTTATTGGGGAATGGGCGGACTGGATCATGGAGGAAAAAGGTCTGATTCGGACCGGAGACGGCTGTTTTCAGCATATGATCACCGGCAATCCCAATGACTCGGAGATCCTGATCGACACACTGTTTATGGCGGTGCTGTTTCTGGCCAGGGCTGGCAGGCTCTTAAACCGGCCGGACTATATCGAGGAAGCAAAGTATCAGGTTTTGTGCCACATTAAATACCTTCTGAATAAAAATGAGGGGCTGTTTTACCATGGCTTTAATTTTAAGCGGAACGACAATTACGGCGGAATTCTCTGGGGGCGGGGAAATTGCTGGTATACGATTGTGGCAATGGAGCTGATCCAGGAAATTCCCATGGAGGAAGGGCTGAAACGCCATTTCCTTACGGTCTATGAAAATCAGGTGGAGGCACTGAAACGGTATGCAGATCCGGAAACTGGGCTGTGGCACACGGTGATCGACGACCCGGATAGCTACCTGGAACTCTCCGCCAGCGCGGCATTTTTAAGGGGTATTATGCAGGGTGTGAGGCTTGGAATTCTGAAGCGGGAAGCGTACGAGGGGCTCATAGAAAAGGCCGTGAAGGGGCTGCTGGACAACATCGACGATGACGGAACGGTGAAGAATGTATCTTATGGCACACCAATCGGGCTTGATAAGGAATTTTACAATAAAATTCCGTGCTGCCCCATGACGTATGGACAGGCACTTATGATACTGGCCCTTCAGGAGGCATTGACGGATTACTGGCATTAGAATGGAGGTTGTGACAATGAAAGAACGCGTATTTTTTGAAGAATTTGAATCTCTGTATTATTTTCATGGAAGTACACAAAACTGGTCGATGCAGGGCTTTCATTTTCACAACCAATATGAGATTATTCTGTTCTTAAGCGACGGGGCGCTGCTGGAAATTGGTGACCGCGTCTACCGTGTGATGAAGGGCGATCTGTTTTTTATTAACAACCGGGAATACCACCGCACCAGCGGGGCGGAGGGGCAGGAATACAACCGATACGTCCTGATGTTTGAACCGGAACTGCTGGAGCCGATGACAAAGGCGTTTGGCTATGACTTTACCATGTTTTTCGAGAACAGGGGGGATGATTTCGTCCACAAGCTCTATCTGGAGGGGGAAAATCTGAAGCGGGTGGAGCGGATGCTGGCCAGAATCGAAACGAATATAGGCAGCGGCAGCAGTGATGAAGCGTCTGTAAAGATCCGCCTCTCCATTTTGGAGCTGATTACCGCCATCAATGAGATGTATAAGTTTTTTACGAAGGAGAAACACACTGCCGCGGATCCGGAGGAACGGAAACGGAAAGGGGACGAGGAGATGTTCCGGGACCCGATTCTGTACCGGGAGCGGGTGGAACAGATCAAGAAATACATCGCGACTCACGTGGAGGAAAAACTGGACCTGGATGAGATTGCGGGAAAATTCTATATGAACCGTTATTACTTGAGCCATTATTTCAAAAAGGAGACCGGGTTTACGGTTCTGCAGTATGTGACGAACCAGAAAATTATTGCGGCCAAAGCGCTTTTGAAAAAGGGAACTTCGGTCACGGATGTGGCGCTGAAACTTTCTTACAACAGTGACAGCCACTTTATCTCAGTGTTTAAAAAGAATACGGGGATTACACCGAAAAAGTATGCACAGAACAAAAAGAACAATAATGTATGATATTTGAAAGGAGAAAATCTTATGAAGAAATGGTTATCAGTTCTGCTGGCAGGGGCTATGGTATTGGGGACGCTTTCCGGCTGTTCCGGCGGGGGCAAGAAGGCCGAAAATGAAGTAAAGACGTTGGATGTCGTCTGGTTCAGTGATGGAAAAGAGGGGGAATCCTTCATGAAACTGGCCGACAAATATATGGAGGAGCATCCGAATATCAAGATCGAGCTGATCGAAGTTCCGTATGCGGACCTCGAAAGCAAGATCAAAAACATGATCAACGGCAAGGAAGCTCCGGCGCTGGCCCGGCTTACGAATATCGGGCCGTTCCAGAACCAGCTGGTGGATTTGGGCGGATATGTGTCGGACAAGGATGCGTTCCAGAACAGCTTTGGCGAGGGGTTAAAGTTTATATTTGACGGAAAAATCCTGGCGGCGCCCATGGATGTAACGGCCAATGGATTAATTTATAACAAGACAGCGTTTGAAAAAGCCGGTGTGGCTGTACCGCAGTCAGAGGATGAGATCTGGACCTGGGATGAATGGAAGGAAGCCATGAAGACTGTGATGGATAAGAGCGACTGTAAATACGGACTGGTCTATGACAAGTCTCCGCAGCGTTTCACCACTCTGCTGTACGAGGCTGGAGGCAGCATGTTAAACAGCGATTTGACGGCGTCGAATTTCAATACAGATGAGACGAAGAGGGCGGTAAGCTTCTTTAAGGATCTGCACGACGAGGGAATTATCCCGACTTCTGTATGGCTGGGATCGGAAAATCCCAACAACCTGTTCCGTACCGGTCAGGTGGCCATGCATTTTGCAGGAAGCTGGATGATTGCAAACTATAAGGAAGAGATTACGGACTTCGACTGGGGCGTCACCTATCTGCCAAAGGAAGCGATCCGTTCCTCCGTACCGGGCGGCAAGTACCTGGCTGCTTTCCAGAATACCGGTGTGGAAAAGGAAGCTGCGGAATTCATTGAATGGATTTCCAAGGCGGAGAACAATGCGCAGTACTGCGTGGAAAACAGCTACTTATCTCAGGTTAAGGGCAATGAGAGCCTGGACTATGAATACGGAAAAGAATTCTTCACGATCTTCTCTCAGGAGCTGGCAGCTACAGGACCGCAGCCGGGTGCAGAGTGGGGCTACCAGGCATTTACCGGGGCGATTCAGAATGATTTGAGAGATAAGCTGATCGAGGTGCTGGCCGGCCAGCTGACGGTGGACCAGTATGCGGAAGATATGGATAAGCTGATTACGGATACGCTGGAGGAATTGAAATAGTTGGAAGAGGATGTCTGAGGGAAAAGAATAATAAACTGGGATCAAAGGAAATGGGTTTGTGAACCAGTGAGATGAGCTGCCGTACCGGATGAGGGGATCAGATGGGACGGCGGTTTTTTTTAGGGGGAAGAGGGGACTGATAGATACTGCGTATCTTATTATTATGAATGTTTTGATTTCTATTTATGATAGAAGACAAGAACATCCTTAAGGAGGGATTAAGGATACTGAAAGCGGCATAGAATAGAAAAAAGAAGTACCGTCGGAACGCCGGGAAGTACGCCTGTGGAGACAGAGGATGCGAAGTCGCAGAAGCAGGAATCACGCTGCTTTAGTGGCGTGAGGTTAAAAATAATTCAAGAACTTTCGTAAAATACCATATCTAAAACTTTAAAGGATAAGATTCAATATATCCAGATTGCTTGTTTGTCCGACCGCCTTAGCGAGGTGGTCGGACAAACATATAAAATATTTCTTCATT
Source organism: Hungatella hominis (assembly GCF_014288005.1). Taxonomy (NCBI): domain Bacteria; kingdom Bacillati; phylum Bacillota; class Clostridia; order Lachnospirales; family Lachnospiraceae; genus Hungatella; species Hungatella hominis. The sequence goes on along the minus strand of NZ_JACOPB010000002.1, from coordinate 335,417 downwards.
TCCTCCTTGCATTTCTAAAATATAATAATTAAATTTCCCCAAAGGATTTTAGAAGCGATAATTTGTAATATTTGACCGAAGACGAGGACGGTATCATTAAGTATAGTATTTTCGTCATTGACAACATTTAGACTATAAAAAATGGGAACAGCCTGTTGAATGATTGATAGAAACAAAATAGTTAAATAAAATATAATAACTATAAAAGCAAAAATAACAGCAAAAGTAAAAAATGATAAAAATATTTTTTTGATATAGTCAATGACGTTGCATTATGCAGATTTTACAAAATATATTTGTTGGTTTTGTTCAAAATAATGAAAAGCTAGATATTAAACTTAATTTAATAAATAATGTTGACAATGCCGTATAAGAAGCGTATATTAAAAAGCAGGAAGAGTATTGGAACTTCTAAGGAGTAAAAATTAAACTTAATTTAATGGAGGAGAAAGGCATGAGAAAAAAACTGATCGGATTATCAATCGCCACAGCACTTGGGATCATGAGTCTGACCGCATGCAAGAGCCAGCCGGCTGAAAACGCGAGCACCAATGGAGCCGCGGATACGACGGCCCAGGCAGAGGGAACGAAAGAGGAAGGCACGTCAAAAGAGGCGTCGGGGGATCGCGTTAAACTGGAAATATGGGACTGGTGGGGAGATGGTCAGTATAAATACGTAATTGAACAGCTCTGTCAGAACTTTAATGAGTCTCAGGATACATATGAGGTGGTGCATGTCAACTATCCATGGGGAGATGTGTGGACAAAGGCATTGGCAGCCACCGCAGCAGGGAATCCGCCTGACGTGATTATTCAGGATATCCGAACCGTTACGCACAGGGCGGAAGCGAAGCAGGCGACGGACTTGACAGATCTGATTGCAAAAGAGGGCGACGGTTTTACAGACCAGTTTTATCCCCAGCTGATGGATGCCATGATGTATGATGGACATGCCTATGGACTGCCTTACGTAACAGATACCAGAATTCTTTACTATGACAAGGATGCATTTGCGGAGGCGGGACTGGATCCGGAAGCACCGCCGGAAACATGGGCGCAGCTTGTGGAGTATGCCAGGAAGTTGGATGTGAAAAAGGACAACGGTTCCTATGAGCGCCTTGGATTCTTCCCGGGAACCCTGGAGTGGAATGCATGGGCATTTACCGCTGACGGAAAAGATTATACAGACGCAGACGGCAATGTCTACGTGAACACACCCGAAAAGGTAAAGATGTTTGAGAATATTTATAATGATTTTTACCAGTATTATGGAAAGAAAGAACTGGACAGTTTTTCGGCTGAATTTGGTAATGGTATGACGAATCCTTTCGTCGCCGGCAAAGTGGCGATGTGGGTGAATACACCGACCGAATTTACAAAGGTACGCGACTACGCACCGGATAAGAATTACGGTGTGGCCCTGCTTCCTGCACTGGAAGAAGGCGGCGAACAGTATTCCTGGGGCGGCGGTTTCTCGGTTGAGATCCCTTATGGAGCCAAGGATACAGAAGGTTCGTGGGAATTCGTAAAATTCATCACCAGCAAGGAGTCACAGATTTACTGGGCATCTGAAGTTTACGATACCGTAGCAAATATTGAAGCATCACAGGATCCGTCCCTGATGGAGATCCCTGTATTTAAGATGGCACTGGAGGCCATGCCGACCACAGTCGTTACTCAGGACCGTCTGACTGCACCAGGCGCCTCTGACATCGTGCTTCCGTATCTGGATGAGATCATTCTGGGTAACAAGACACCGCAGGAGGCACTTGACGAGGCTCAGGCTTCAGTTGAACAGTTGGTTCAGGACAGCAAATAACGGCGCTGGTAACTTTCTGTCACGGAGACAGGGGAAGACACAGGGGGTGTCAAATGACAAAGATAAAACACACCATGACGAAGCGTGAAAGCAGAGAGGCGCGAGCGGGCTGGCTGTTTATCAGTCCGTGGCTGATAGGCTTCCTCTGTCTGACAGGAGGACCATTGCTTTTTTCGCTGTATGCATCATTTACTAATTATAATATGACTTCCAGAATGGACTTTATTGGGCTTTCCAATTACATAAAGATGTTTACAAAGGATCCTGTATTCTGGAAGTCATTGGGAAATACACTTTACTACGTGGCGCTGGCAGTGCCCAGCTCCTGTATCTGTGCGATTTTTCTTGCGACGCTGCTGAACCAGAAGGTAAAGGGTACACCGCTGTTTCGGATGCTTTTTTACCTGCCTACCGTACTTTCTGGTGTGGCGGTATATCAGCTCTGGATGCAGCTGCTGGCGCCTCAGAGCGGACTGATCAATTCCGTGCTGCGGCTGGTGGGGATCGAAGGGCCTTCCTGGCTCTCCGATCCGGCCTGGACGAAACCGTCTTTGGTTATGATGCGGGTATGGGCGCTGGGAACCAGCATGCTGTTATACTTATCTTCTATGAATTCGGTTTCCAAGGATTTGTATGAAGCGGCCGATATTGACGGCGCCTCTTTTTTACAGAAATTCCGCAAGATTACACTGCCGCAGATTTCACCAATTATCTTTTTTGACATCATCACCAATATGACGGGGGCATTTCAGGTATTCCAGGAGGCGCTGGTCATGAGCAAGAACGGAAAGGGAGATCCGGCAGGGTCCCTTCTGTTCTATAATCTGCATATTTATCAGGAGGCATTTACCCATTACGACATGGGATATGCGTCGGCGATGGCATGGTTTTTGCTCCTGATTGTTATGTCGATAACTGTGGTCAATCTGATTGCATCAAAATACTGGGTACATACGGAAGAAGGTGAGACGTAATGGCTGCTGATACGAAAACAGGAAAAAGGGGCGGACTGACCAGCAGACGCAGGAAAAAGACAATCGTCAATGTGATCTGTTTCATTCTTCTGGCGGCCGCGTCCTTGACGGTGCTCATGCCCCTGTGGTTTATGGTGTCCACCGCCTTAAAGAGCATGGATGAGATATTTACGTATCCGATTACGTGGTATCCCCACGAGCCAATATGGAGCAACTTTAAGGATGCCTGGGTAAGCGCGGAATTTACCCGTTGGTTTTTCAATTCCGTATTTGTGGCGGCATTTGCCATTCTTGGCGGTGTTCTCGCTAATTCTCTGGTAGCCTACGGATTCGCAAAGATACGGTTTCCAGGCAGAAACATCATGTTCTCCATTATACTGGCGACGATGATGATTCCGGAATTTGTGACGATGATCCCCCAGTATGTCCTGTATGCGAAGCTGGGATGGGTCGGCACGTATCTGCCGCTTATTGTACCGCAGTTTATGGGATCAGCATATTTTATCTTTATGCTCCGGCAGTTTTACGCGGGGATTCCCAACTCGGTCATTGAGTCGGCGCAGATCGACGGCGCCTCCCATTTCCGGATCTGGAGAAGCATCATGCTTCCTATGGCCAAGCCTGCAATCATGACAGTGGTAGTACTCTCCTTTAACTGGAGCTGGAATGACTTTTTGAAGCCGCTGCTGTACTTGATGGATACGAAGACTTTCACCTTGCAGCTGGGGCTTAAGATATTTGTGAGCCAGTCCAATACCCAGTGGAACTACTTAATGGCGGCTTCCTGTATTGTTTTACTTCCGATTATTGTCGTTTTCATGTGCCTGCAGAGATACTTTACAGATGGCATGAATATTGGCGGAGCGGTAAAAGGTTAGTTTATTGATGCTGTTCACTCTGTTGAAGCCTTTGGCGAATTGAAATATCATTTGCCCTGAAGTATAATGGTACTATGAAATTCAGACAAATGAAAAAGGAAAAGGAAGAAATATGGCAGACCAGAATAATCAGGTACAGCTCAAGAATTTTAACAGAAGAACAGTGCTGGGTTACATCAGAAGGAACGGCACGGCTACGAAGGCAGGACTCGCCAGCGTTACCGGCCTGACGTTTATGGCGATCAAGAAGATCCTGGCAGAGCTCCAGGAACTGAATCTCATCCGTGACGGACAGATGGAATCGGGCGGCATGGGCAGAAAAGCAGTATCCTATGTGATCAATGAGAATTACCGCTACACCATAGGCATCCATATCAATAAATTTATTACCGGTATTGCCCTCTTAAATCTGCGGGGGCAGATTCTGGCCATCGAGCGGTATTCCATGGATAAGGAATTTGAGAATCAGAACGATTTTGTGACCATGCTGGTTGAGGCTGTGAACAGAGTGATAGAAAAATCCGGTGTAAAGCGGGACGATATTCTGGGGATTGGTGTAGGCGCTCCAGGTCCCTTGGACTGTGAAAGCGGCGTAATCCTGACTCCGCCCAATATGCCGATGCTGGATTACCTTCCTTTGAAGGAAACGCTGGAGGGAAGAACCGGTTTTCCCGTCTTTCTGAATAAAGATACGAATGTAATCGCATTTGCCGAGTACTGGTACAGAAATAACCGGGACTGCTCCAATCTCGCATATGTGGAAGTGGATATGGGAATCGGCAGCGGTATCATTATCGATGGAAAGCTGAACGTAGGCGCCAACTGTATCGCCGGTGAGTTCGGCCATATCACCATTGATTTAAACGGTCCGCTCTGCAACTGCGGGAACCGCGGATGCCTGGAGGCCATGAGCTCCGGCATTGCTGTACTGCGGATGCTGGGAGAACAGCTTGAGAATCAGAAGGACCACCCGCTTTACCATAAGAGGAATTCCCTGACGATTGAAGATGTGTTTGAGATGACGGACAAAAAGGATCTGCTCACCATTTCCATCTTAAACCGCTCCGCTTTCTATGTCGGAGTGGCGGTCAGCAATCTGATCAATACCTTTGATCCCGAGATGATTATTCTGGGCGGAATCCTGATACAGAAGTATCCCATGTATTTTAATATTGTCCAGGATGTGGCGAATCAGAGGAAGGTGAAGGGAGCAAAGGAAAACTTTATGGCGGTATCCGTATTAAGGGAAAATGCAGGTGTCATTGGAGCCGGCGAGATTGTGACGGATCACTTCTTCAATCAGTTTGTGAACGAAGTGTTCCATTAAAAAGAGAAGAAGAAGAAAAAAGGGGTTCTATGTTTAGCAGCAGAAAAATAACTCAGTGTGATCAGATAGAAGTGATTTGGGATGACAGAGTAGTTTTTCTGCTGTCTCTTTCTCCAGAGGAAGGGACGGCGGGAGAACTGCAGGAGACAGCAGCGGAAGATACGGTGCTTATTACGGTGCGGGCGGAAAAGGAGACGAGGGAGCCCTGTTTTGGACCACAGACATATTTTGATCCCCAGGAAGGCTTTGTATACCATATGGAGCTTCCAGAGACGGAACGTTTCCTTGCCGTCTATCAGCATAAGGACTGGTGGGTCAGACCCGCTTTTTTTTCGGACATAAGATCGCTTCCGGACAGGACGCAGCTCCTTCTGTTTCAGAATGGAGCCACGTATTTCGTCATTCTTTCCGTATGCGGGGAGAATTGCCGGACGGATTTATGTGGGGAGGAATCACACGAGGGAGATCATTCCTGGTCCGAGAACCGTTTGTCAGTCCGCATGGCGTCAAATGCGGGAAACAGAAACCGCATGGAAGACTTAAGTATGGTGCTTGCCGGAGGAACTGACCCGTATCTCTGCTGTGAGAGAGCGGTTAAGGCGGCTCTTAACAGGCTGGGGAGAGCTTCCATGTTCCGAAAAAACAGGAGGTTTCCAGAAAAACTGGATTCCTTTGGCTGGTGCACCTGGGATGCCTTTTACCACAAGGTCTCTCATGAAGGCGTGATGAAAAAAATGAGAGAGTTCCAGACGAAGCAGCTTCCGGTGAAGTGGGTGCTGATTGACGATGGGTGGCTTGACGCAGATTACGATAAAAAGGTGCTGTTTGATTTGGACGCAGATAAAGAGCGTTTTCCGGAGGGCTTGAAAGGCTGTGTAAAGGAGCTGAAGAAAATCTGGAAGGTGGACAGCGTGGGTGTCTGGCACGCCGTCATGGGCTATTGGAACGGTCTGGCCAGCGGTTCTCCGGCCGTCCGGAAACTGAAGATAGGTTCCAGGAGGGTGCCGGATGGGCGGATTCTTCCGGAACCGGATGCCGGAAAGGCATTTACCTTTTTTGAAACGTGGCATGAGTATTTAAAGAACCACTGCGGCATTGATTTTGTAAAGGTGGACGGACAAAGTGCAGTCTCGCTGGCTTACAAAGGGTTAGAGACGTATGGACATGCCTCCCGGGAGATTCAGAAAGGGCTGAACGCATCGGCGGCGCTTTATTTTGACAACTGTATCATCAACTGTATGGGGATGGCCTGTGAGGATATGTGGAACCGTCCCAGCAGCGCCGTAGCCAGAAGCAGCGACGACTTCGTCCCGGAGGTACTTCACGGTTTCCGGGAACACGCGGTACAGAACAGCTATAATTCACTTCTTCAGGGTCAGTTTTTCTGGGGAGACTGGGATATGTTTTTCAGCAGCCATGAGGAAAACTGGCAGAATTCCATTCTCCGCGCGGTAAGCGGAGGCCCGGTCTATGTGAGCGACCGGGTGGGAGAGACGGATCCGGACTATATCCGGCCCCTTATCACAGGAGGAGGGCGTGTGATCCGGTGTGAGGACGTGGGGATGCCTACGACGGACTGTCTGTTTGAAAACCCGGCAGACACGCTGCGGCCGCTTAAGATATTTAACCGGTACGGAGAAAACTATGTGATTGGCGCCTTCCATATCTGCGGAAAAGAAGAAATCTGCCAGGGGAAGCTTGATAAGACTGACATTCCGGCACTTTCTGGACGAAACTGGCTGGTATACGATTATAAAGCGAGGACGGTATGCAGACTGGGAGATGCCGGGATAAGCTTTTTGCTGCCGGAAGGCGGGGCGAATCTGTTCCTGCTCGTTCCGGACTGCGGCCGGGGCAGGCTGATCGGAATACTGGAAAAGTATATTTCCTGTGGCGGCCTCCGAATCCTGCGCGAAGAGGAATGCCGTGTGACTGCGCTCGTTTGTGAGGCCGGCACGCTTGGCTTTGCAGCGGATCAGGGACCGTACCGGGTGCGGATTGACGGCAGGGAATGTGAGGCGGTCTGCCGGGGCGGGATGCTCTGGACGGTTCAGTGTGAAAAAGTGGACTGCCTGGTGGAGATAGAGTGGTATGGGAAAGGTGAGGTTGTGTGATGATATCTTTGGGAATTGATATAGGGACCACTTCGATCTGTGCGGTTCTCTATGATCTGACAGAAGATAAAATAATGAGGAGTGTAAGTGCACCTAATTCCTTTGTAAATACAGGAAGCTATCTTCAGGATCCGGATAGAATTGTATCGGTGGTAAAAGAGTTATATAAAGAATTGATGATGGAATTAAAGCTGTGGACCGGGGAACGTGGAACAAGAAAAGATATGACGCTGGCCGGAGTGGGAATATCCAGTCAGATGCATGGTATTTTGTATACAGACAGTATGGGGAAGGCGGCAACCCCGCTTTACACCTGGAAAAATGAAGACGGGAATAAGGAGTACCGTGATGGCCTGACCTATGCCCGTTATCTGACGAAGAAGGTGGGACTGCCCTTTTATACGGGGTATGGGAGTGTCACACATTTTTACCTTCAGGAGACCGGACAGATTCCGGATAACGCGGCCGCATTTGTTGGGATTGGAGATTATCTGGCCATGCAATTAACCGGAAGCCGAAAGGCGGTCGTTCATAAGACGATGGCGGCCAGCTTCGGTGGCTGTCACCTGGAGGACGGCCGGTTTGAGCTGGAAAAACTTGCAGCAGCCGGCGTGGATATTTCCTATTATCCCGTTGTTGCAGGGGCGAAAGATCTGACTGCCGGATCTATGAAAGTGGAGAGTGAGACGGATTTACCGGGCGGGGGTCGTGCTGTGCCAGAATCGGTTCCGGTGCTTTATGCGGTAGGGGACAATCAGGCCAGCTTCCTGGGGGCTGTCAGGGATCAGGAGCATAGCGTCAGCATCAATGTGGGAACCGGCTCTCAGGTGTCCGTTTACAGCAGAGAATTTAATCCTATAGCGGGAAATGATATACGCCCCTGGATTGGAGACGGATATTTATATGTGGGTGCCTCTTTAAATGGAGGAAAAGTGTACGAGCGTCTGGCTGCATTTTTTGCGGAAGTCTGCGAGAAATTTACGGGACAGAAGACCGATACCTACAAGATGATGGAACACCTGGCGGTGAAGAAAAAAGAGACCGGACTGCGCGCGGTACCGACTCTTTATGGAAGCAGGAAAGAGACGGAATCGGGGCAGGAAGCGGGAATCTACGGGTTAAACCCGGATAATTTCCATCCGGAAGACTTCATCCGCAGCTTTACGGCGGGTATGGCCCGTGAGCTGTTCTCCCTATACAGCACATTTCCGGACATGGTATGTGTGGGGAAGACGCAGATTGTAGCGTCCGGCAATGGGATTCGGAAAAATACGCTTTTGAGGGAAGATGTGGAACGTGTATTCGGTTTGCCGGTTATTTTTACGGATCGGGAAGAAGAGGCGGCGTCCGGCGCGGCGCTGTACGTCCGCCGCGCGGTCATTGAGGGGGGAGCAGAATGCAGATAATTGCAGGAATTGATATTGGAGGAACGAAGAGCGCCGTCTCCTTTGCCCGTTATGCGGACGGAGGAATCGAGATCCTGGATAAGGTGAAAAGGCCTACGAAGACAGATGATTACAGGTCAGCTTTTGAAGAGTACATCGGAATTATCCAGACACAGTTAAAAACGAATCCGGACTGGCGGCTCTGTTCCATCGGTATTTCGTGCGGAGGGCCGCTGGACGCGGAAAAAGGAGTCATCATGGCGCCTCCTAATTTGCCCAAATGGGATAACGCAGATATTTTTACACCCTTACAAAACGCATTCCGCGTTCCGGTTATGCTGCAGAACGACGCGGATGCGTGTGCGCTGGCAGAGTGGAGGCTTGGTGCGGGAAAAGGGACGAAAAATATGGTGTTTTTAACCTTTGGAACCGGAATGGGAGCGGGTATGATCTTAAATGGCCAGTTGTATCAGGGATCCACCTGTATGGCGGGCGAGGTGGGGCATATCCGGCTGGAAAAGGACGGGCCCTATGGGTATGGAAAAAATGGTTCCTTTGAGGGCTTTTGCAGCGGCGGAGGAATCGCCAATTTAGGAAGAATGAAGGCGAAGGAAGCCCTGGAACATGGCATTGTCCCCTCCTTCTGCAAATCAATGGACAGGCTGTCTGAAGTGGACTGTAAGAAAATCGGCAGGGCACTGGAGGAAGGTGATGCCACGGCCAGGGAGATATTTGATATCGTGGCGGAGTATTTAGGGAGAGGCATTTCTATCCTGATCGATATTTTAAATCCGGATATGATCGTACTGGGCAGTATTTACGCCAGACAGAAGGACGCTCTGGAGCCGGGAATGCAGGCCGTAATTGCCAGGGAAGCCCTGGCCGCCTCGGGAAGAGTCTGCAAGATTGTACCGGCCACCCTGGGAGAGATGATTGGGGACTACGCGGCTGTTTCGGTAGGAATGAAAGCCTACGATGACTTTTACAGATAAGGAAATGATACGATGAAAAATAAAATTATGCTGATTACATACGCCGACAGCTTCGGTAAGAACTTAAAAGAGATGAAGGGAGTGATAGACCGGTATTTCAGAAGGGAGATTCATTCCATTCATATTCTGCCCTTCTTCCCTTCCTCCGGAGACCGGGGATTCGCACCGATCAATTACCGGGAGGTGGATAAAGCCTTTGGTACCTGGGAGGACATAAAGGATATTGCCGGTGATTACGAATTGATGTTTGACTTCATGATCAACCATCTGTCCAGGAGAAGTCCGGAATTTCTTAATTTTGTTGAAAAACATGACGAATCGGAATATGCGGATATGTTTCTGCGTTTCTGTAAGTTCTGGCCGGGCGGGGAGCCAACGGAGGCAGAAGTGGACTTACTCAATAAACGGAAGCCGTGCGCACCCTGTGAAGAAATCACATTTCGGGACGGGACCACGGAAAAGATCTGGTGTACCTTTGATGAGGAACAGATGGATCTGGATCTGCAAAACGAAGCGGCCTGGAATTACGTGGAAAGCACGCTGCGTTTTCTGATGGACCAGGGGCTCTCCCAGCTGCGGCTGGACGCATTTGCCTTTGCCACGAAAAAGGTGGGAACCACCTGCTTTTTCCTGGAGCCTGAGATATGGGAGATGATGGATCGGATTCAGCGTGTGCTGGATGAGAAGGGGATCCCCATGCTGCCGGAGATTCATGACCATTATACCGTGCAGCTTAAAATTGCAGAACATGGCTATGCAGTTTACGATTTTGTCCTGCCAGTCATGGTGCTCCATACTCTCTTTTCAGGCAGCAGCGCCAGACTCAGGCACTGGCTTTCCATCTGTCCCAGAAATCAGCAGACGACGCTGGATACCCATGACGGGCTGGGAACCGTGGATGTCGTGGATTTACTCTCCCCGGAGGAGCTTCAGGCCGTGGTCCGTCAGACTGAACAGTATGGGGCTAATTTTAAATGGGATTACAGCAGCGGAAATAGCGGCGAAAAGGTGGTGTATCAGATTAACTGCTCCTACTATTCAGCGGTGGGGGAGCGGGATGACAGCTACCTTTTGTCCCGGGCAATTCAGTTTTTTACACCGGGGATTCCTCAGGTTTACTATATGGGGCTTCTGGCAGGGGAAAATGATTATGAGCTGATGGAGCGAACCAACTATGACCGGAACATCAGCAGACATAATTATACAATAGAAGAGATTGACCGGCTGGTGGAGAAGCCGGTCGTAAAGAATCTGTGTGTAATGATGCAGTTCCGAAATGAATATCCCGTGTTTGACGGAGAGATGACGGTTCACGATGCACCGGACGAGCATCTGTGGATTTCCTGGAAGGAGGGGCAGTACCGGGCGGACTTAAAGGCGAACCTTAAGGATCATTCCTTTGTGATCACCTATCTGGACCATGAGGGCGTGGAGAAGATACTGGATCTAAATGTCTGCTAATCGGTGGAGAGAGACCACCTATCTGATAACCGGCAATACGCTGGAGGCGGTAAAACGGTCTGTATGTCTGGCACAACAGGGAAAAGCGGTTCTGCTGGCGGTGGAGGAGACGTTTCTGGCCGCAGATATAGGCAGTTTTTTAAACTGTGAAAGCAGGGCGGAATGGAGGGCATTTTTCCAGGATTCGCTGTGGGAGAACGGTTATCTGCATCCGGATGGATATAAAAAGTATCTGGAGCAGTTATGCCGCGAACAGGGAGCGGCCTTCTTATACGGATTATATTTTGTGGATGCGGTCCCTGTGGAGAAGGAGGGCATCGAGGTAAGGTTTGCCTCCAAGGGAGGGCTGTATGGAGTCCGGTGCCAATATCATGAGGCCTATGGACTGGCGAAGGATTCGGAAAAGACCGCTTATGCCGCCTGGATAACCGATGAGACTACCGGTGAAAACCGAATCCTGAAGGCGCCGTTTCGCTGGAATCCGGTGAAAACGGAAGCGGAGAATCTGCTCGCCGGACGAAGAGAACTTCTCCAGGCCTTTGGACGGTCAAAGGCGGAAAATCCGGCGCTCAATCTGGGGCGGTTTGCTTTGCGGGCGGGAGACGGCTTCCTTGCCAGTACAAAGCTGACAAGGACACATTTTGACGTGATCATAGCAGGAGGCGGCACTGCCGGAGCCATGGCGGCCCTGTATGCCGCCCGGGGCGGTGCAGAGACGGTTCTGATCGAACCGCAGTACGACCTGGGAGGAACCTCCACATTAGGAGGCGTCAGTACCTACTGGTTTGGAAACCGTTACAGAGATATGGAAGAAATTGATCGGGAGACGGACCGGATCGAGCGTAAGCTTGGAATCAGGAGAGGACCAGGGCTGTGGAGTGAGTATGACGATTTTCATGCGGGAGTCAGGGGATACGTACTGCTGAAGCTGTGTCTTGACGCTGGTGTGGCCGTGGTATTCGGGCAGATTGCCTATGATGTGGTGAAAGAGGGGAAACGCGTATGCGGCGTAAAAACCGCGGGGCATGCGGGAAAACAGACTCTGTGTGGGGCGCTGGTCATCGATGCGACCGGTGATGGGGATCTGGCGTATTATGCCGGAGCGAAGACGGTCTACGGCTCCGGCCGTGACTGTTTTACTTATTGGGCTTCTCTGGCTCAATACACGGGAACAGACGGATACCGGAATAATTTTTCGTCTATGGTGATTGCAGCTGACCCGGAGGACATGACCCGGTTTACCGTTCTTGGAAGGCTGAGAGGGGAAGGGATGTTTGACCATGGGGCTTATGTGAGTATGCGTGAGAGCCGCCATATCATAGGGGAAAAAGTAATCGATCTGCGTGATTTATGCATGTTCCGGACGTATGACGACGGTATCTGCACCTTCTTTTCCAACTTTGATCCAAAAGGAAAGCTGGATGCAGATATGGTATACTGCGGCTACCTTCCGCCTCAGGTGAAAATGCAGCTTCCCTTAAGGGCGCTGATCCCGATGCACCTGGAGGGTTTTGTCCTGGAGGGCTTGTATGTGGCGGGAAAGGCAGTCTCCGCTACTCACAACGCTTTTCCCGGGCTGCGTATGCAGCCGGACCTGATGCATCAGGGGGCGGTATTGGGGCTGCTTGCGGCCAGGGCGGTATTTGAAGGCTGTCTGATTGAAGAGCTCCCCACTCCGCAGAGGAGAGAATGGATCAGGGAGACGACGGGAGACAAGCTGACTCTTCCCGGGAAACTCCGGTATCCATGTGACGGCGGAGACAATCCTGACTTTACATTTTATGCGGAACAGGTAACGGGAGACAGCCGCACACACTGGATTGATGTTCCATTTACGTATGAAGAGACGGAGATAAGTCCTCTTCTGGCTCTTGCGTGCGGTGAGAGTGATAGGGTACTGCCCTGTATCCGGAAGCGGATACAGGAACTGGAAGAGAAGGAAAACGGGCGGAACCGTGAAACACTGGCGGCTCTGAAACGGATGGCTCTGTTTCATGGCTGCGGGGATGATATGGAAGAGATTCAGCAGACTATTATGAGAAAGATAAAGGAGACTGCTCCCTGTCTGCCGATGAGAGAAGGATCTGTGATGTGTGCACAGCTTCTGCCGGATCATGGGGTAATGCCGGAGCTTGTATATGACTTAAATCTGCTGTCATGGGGGACTGGATTTTCCATGGAACCATTTTGCCTGGTGTTTGAAGCGCTGAAAAAGGAAGAACGGGATTACATGGATATCAGAAAAGGGACGTATTCCTATCTGGAATGCTTTGCCTATGCGGCCGAGAGAAGCGGCCGTACGGAATTCATCCCTCTGCTGAGGAAACTGACGGAACTGCCTGAATTTGAAGAAGCGCTGCGGGAAGAAAATCAGGTATCGCTGCTGGCGGAACGTCTTCAGACACTGCTGCTCCTGCTTTACCGGGTGTTAGCCGGGCTGGGAGCGGAAGAGGGGATAAAAGGCCTGGAGCAGTTGAGCACGGTTCGCTGTCTGGCGATCCGCAAATCTGCGGAGATGGGACGGAAAGCCGTAAAAGAAGGGACTTTCGACAGAACAGAAAAAACATGGTGAGTGTGTACGGAGGCGTGATGGAGAAAAAACAGCTCTATATGATAGGAAATTCCCATATTGATCCGGTGTGGTTCTGGGAGTGGGAGGAGGGGATGCAGGAGGTAAAGGCTACGTATCAGTCTGCACTGGACAGAATGCGGGAGTTTGAGGAATACAAATTTACCTCCACGTCCACAGCTTTCTTTCAGTGGATTGAAAAGCTGCTGCCCGATTTATTGAAGGAGATCAGGCAGCGGGTTCTGGAGGGCAGGTGGGAGATAACCGGAGGCTGGTTTATTGAGCCGGACTGTCTTCTGCCCTGCGGAGAAGCGTTTGCCCGCCATGGCCTGTACGGCCAGCGCTATTTAAAAGACCGTTTCGGGGAAATCTGCCGGATTGGCTCCAATGTAGACAGCTTTGGCCACAGCGGAAACCTTCCGCAGATATTGAGGAAAAGCGGCATGGATTCCTATGTGTTCATGCGCCCCAGGCTGAATACCCCGGTTTTTCGGTGGGAAAGTCCGGATGGAAGCAGTGTGAATGCCATATGTCTCCCAGCGGAGTACACCACCTGGTTCAGAGAGCCTACCCTGAAAAATATAGATGATACGCTGAAACGAACAAAGGGATACGACAGAATGGTCTGCTGCTATGGCGTTGGAAATCACGGGGGAGGACCGACGATCGAGAATATCGAGACGATCCGTGAACAGACGGAGGACTTTGACGGAGCGGATCTGCATTTTTCTTCCTTTGGGGAGTTTCTGAAAGATATCAGGGACTGGGAACTGCCTGTGAGAAAGGGACCGTTTGAACGAATAAATGAGGGCTGCTATTCCAATGATTCGGAATTTAAGCGTCTGAACCGCCTTGCGGAGGGCCGGCTCATAGCGGCCGACACATATCTGGCCATGGCGGCTGCGCAGACAGGGGAATGGCCGGAAGAAACTACAAAGATAGAGGAGCTGTGGAACACGCTGCATTTCAATGAGTTTCATGACACCATGGGCGGCACCACCATTAAGCCGGCGCGGGAGGAAGCGGTGATGCAGCTTTCGGCGGTATGCGCAAAAGCCGCTTTCATCAGAGAGACGGCGAAGCAGAGAATCGTAAACAGTCTGGATACCAGCGGCGTGGGATATCCGTTGTTCCTGTTCAATCCTTATGGCAAAGACTTTTCCGACTGCGTGGAGGTGGAACTGGAATGGTTTTGCCAGAGCCCTCTTAAGGTGTCAGATCCTTTTGGTAATGAGGTTCCGTACCAGAGAATTCATACTGCGGCCAAAGTCCGCCATACGGTGCTGGGAGGCAGACGCCGCATCGTCTTTTATGCATCGGTTCCCTCCTGCGGTTATGCCGTATACCGGCTTTCTAAAGAGGCCCCGTCTCTTGGGTTTAATCAGAAGATGGAAATTGATAATCCGGATCCCTATACGCTGGTAAACCAGTTTCTACGGGCCGAATTTGATAAGAAAACGGGAATGCTGTGTGTCCTGATGGATAGAACCACAGGATACGACGCCTTAAAAGGCCCGGCTTCGGTCCGGCTGTATGTGGACGAGCGGGACGCGTGGGGCGGTCTGCAGGGCAGGCGTTACGAGGACAGAAACGTATCATTCCGTCTGGAATCCATCGACAAGGTGGAGAGCGGAAAGATCCGGGAGACCATCCGGGTCAGGCTTACCTATGAGGGGACGAGGCTGGAGCAGCTCTATACTCTGGGAGCCGGTGAACGGGAGCTCCGGGTAGAGAACCGGCTGTGCTTTACGCAGCCGCGCGCACTCTTAAAGGCTGCCTATCCGACCGGGGAAGACTGCATCGCGACCAGAGCGGAGACCGCGTATGGAATTGTGGAGAGAGTGCATGAAGCGGATGACGGGGAATATAGTATGCAGCGTTTTCTCGATGTGGCGGATAAAAGAGGCTGTGGACTCGCTGTCGCCAATGACGGAAAATATGCATTTAATCTGACAGAGGGCAGAACACAGATAACCGTGGCCCGGAGTGCTATTTACGCTCAGGGAAGCAGTCCTGACTGGGAGAACGAAATTGAGAGCTATGAATATATGGATATCGGAACACAGACGTATCACTTACTGTTAAGGCCTCACGGGGAGCGGCTTCCTGCATCTGAGCTGTACCGCATTGCAGAGAAAGCGAACGGTTCTTATGAGTATCTCATGGACAGCGCGCACATGCCGCTTACCAGGAACGGTCGGAATTCTCTTCTCTCTTCTTTTGCAGCAACTGACCGGGATAATGTGGCGGTGCAGGTTGTGAAGAAGGCGGAGGATGACGATGGCTTCATCATACGGCTTCTGGAACTGCAGGGAGTAGATTCGGACTATCACCTGTTCCTCATGGGAAATGTGTATTCCCTGAAAATCGGGCATTATGAGATACAGACCATCAAAACGGACCGGGAAGGCAGAAACATAAAAACGGTGAATTTACTGGAATGGGAAGAGGAAAGGGATCAGAATGGAGAAAGATAAAAAATTATACATGATAGGAAATGCTCATATTGATGTTGTCTGGCTCTGGCGGTGGCAGGAGGGACTGCAGGAGGTGAAGGCAACTTTTAAATCCGTACTGGACCGGATGAAGGAATACGACGACTTTATCTTTACCGGCAGTTCTGCCGCTTATTATGAGTGGGTAGAAGAAAATGATCCCGCCATGTTTGAGGAGATCTGCATGCGGGTGAAGGAGGGCAGATGGGTGATCGTGGGCGGCTGGTGGACTGAGCCGGACTGCAACGCTCCCTGCGGGGAATCCTTTGTGAGACAGGGGCTTTATGGCCAGAGGTATTTTGAGGAGAAATTTGGTGTGAAGTCAGTCTGCGGTTATAATGTCGACAGCTTCGGCCATAACGGGAACCTTCCGCAGATCCTTAAGAAATGCGGCATGGACAGTTATGTATTCATGCGCCCTGGCCGCCACGAAAAGGGGATTGCAGGAGAAACCTTTGTCTGGAAGTCCGCCGATGGTTCGTCAGTGCATGCGTTTCGGCTTCCCTTTGAATACTGCACCTGGCCCGACCAGATTGAAGAACATGTCAGACGGTGCGCCGGTGAGATTAAGAATTCCGGAGGCGGTATCATGTGCTTTTACGGTGTCGGCAATCATGGAGGCGGTCCTACAAAGAGAAATATCGACAGTATTCACCAGATGGATGCCAGACCCGATCTGCCTGTGCTTAAGCTGTCTTCCCCTAATGAATATTTTGAGGACGTGAAAAAGAGCGGGAGGGATTTACCTGTGGTCTGCGGAGGACTGTTCCATCATTCCAGCGGCTGCTACAGTGCAGAATCGAGAGTGAAGGCATTAAACCGGGAGGCGGAGATGCGCCTGCTTATGGCGGAGCGCGTTTCCGTGATGGCAGGGCTCCTTGCCGGCGGAAAATATCCGGCAGAGGAGTATCGGAAAGCCTGGAAGAGCGTGCTGTTCAACCAGTTCCATGATATTCTGGCAGGTACCAGCCTGCGGGAGTCGTATGAGGATGCCGCAGAGGATTACGGCTATGCGCTTCACATTGCGGGAAGAGGTTTAAACAGTGCTGTTCAGTCCTTGTCCTGGCAGATAAATATTCCGATGGAAGAGGGGATGAAGCCTCTTGTCGTGGTGAATCCGAATGCGTTTGAGGCGAAGGCCGAGGTACAGGCAGAATCCTGGACGTTTCAGGAGGGAACGGTGCTGCTGGACGAGCAAGGGAACCAGATTCCCTATCAGCTGGTGCAGTCCAGCGCATCTCTGCAGGGCAGATGCTGTATCTGCTTTGTGGCGGATCTTCCTTCCCTGGGCTGGAGGACGTACCGGTTTGCAGTCAGGGAGAAGGCGGAGACATTTCCGGAGGTGACTGCTTCGGAGTGCAGTGCAGAAAATAAGTGGTTTAAACTCACCCTTGATCCGGAAACAGGATATATTACCTCGTTGTTAAAAAAGAGCGACGGCACGGAGTATTTCTCCGGTCCGGCGGCAGTCCCGGTTGTGATCAGGGATGAGAGCGATACCTGGTCACATGCAGTGCGGATTTTTGACGATGAAATCGGCCGGTTTAAAGCCATTTCTGTGCGTCTGATCGAGAGTGGTCCTGTTAAGTGCTTATTCCGTGTAACCAGCGTCTACGGTGTCTCCAGAATGATTCAGGACTTCTCTGTTTTCCAGGATCTGGATTATATTGCGGTTAAGACTACGGTAGACTGGCATGAAAAACTGGCTATGTTAAAGCTTCAGTTCCCAATGAATATGAACTACTTACGGACTAGCTGGGAAATCCCATATGGGGTGGAACAGAGAGAGCCGGACGGTGAAGAGTACCCGATGCAGATGTGGATGGATCTGGAGGGAACGAACCCTGGCATGGAGACTTCCATGAATGGGCTGTCCATCTTAAATGACGGAAAATTTGCAGGCAGCGTAGCAGGAAAGACGGCGGCGCTCACCGTGCTTCGGAGTCCGGTCTACACCCATCATGAGCCATACCAGCTGCAGGAAAACCTGGAATATGTCTATGTCGATCAGGGAACGCAGACGTTTACATACGGTCTCTATCCCCATGACGGAAGCTGGGAAAACGCGGCGACCGTGAGACGGGCAAAAATGATGAACTGCCAGCCAACAGCCCTGTTCGAGACGTACCATGAGGGAAGCCTTAAGCAGACCGGTTCCCTGCTGGAGGTCAATCAGGAAAATATCGTTGTGGAAGTGCTGAAAAAAGCGGAAGACAGCAGTGGAGATGTGATCCTCCGGGCATATGAGACGGCCGGCAGGTCGGTGAAGGCAGAACTCACAATTGATGTTCTGAGACAGACCATAGAGGCGGATTTCCAGCCATTTGAAATTAAGACTCTGCGGCTGCCGGAGGTGCCGGGCAAAAAAGGCGGTGAGGCTGTCTGGACTAACATGCTGGAGGAATAGAGGATGGATCATTTGAAACGGCTTCTGGAGCGGTATCCCGCTTTATGCGGCATGAAAGAGGAGATAGAACGTGCTTATGGCCTGCTGGAAACCGCTTATTCACAGGGGGAAAAACTGCTGGTCTGTGGAAATGGAGGCAGCGCGGCAGATTCCGACCACATTGTGGGGGAACTGATGAAAGGATTCTATAAAAAGCGCCCGCTGAGTGACGCAGAAAAGGATGGGCTGGGAGATCTGGGAAACCGTCTGCAAGGCGCGCTCCCTGCGGTCTCGCTGACAGGGCACAGCGCCCTGTCCACTGCCTTTTTAAATGACGTAGACCCGGAAATGGTATTTGCCCAGCAGGTGTACGGCTACGGAAGGCGCGGTGATGTGCTGGCGGCAATCAGTACTTCCGGCAATTCCGTAAATGTGGTAAATGCCGCCAGGGTGGCAAAAGCAAAGGGCCTTTCTGTCATTTCTCTGACCGGAAGCGCCGGGGGTGTCTTAAAGGAAATCAGTCACGTATGCCTTGCGGTGCCGGCGGAGGTGACAGCCGACGTCCAGGAACTGCATCTTCCCGTCTATCATACGCTGTGCGCGATGTTGGAGGAACACTTCTTCCCCGATACAGACGCCCGGTGAAGCACGGAATATGAGGTGAAAGAAAATCAATTTATCCTGACGGTAATGCTTCAGAAGAGAAACACGGAGAAATGACGCTGGAAGGTGGTTATAAAGCAGAGGAGGCTTGGACGCGGATGCGTTTCAGCTGCCTCTGCTTTTTGGTTCACACTTTTATCACAGAAACATCAAAATATGAACACAGAATCAACACATTTATTTTTTACCCTATGTATTAACACCGAATATGCGAGGCGTGCAGTGAGGCTGGCACTGCATTGCGCAAATACCAGATGTCAGCGGCCCTTTCCCGCGCCCGTGTAAATATAGAATTCAGGAGGAGAACGAGTTGATAGAAGTAAAGAATCTCGTAAAAGATTACGGCGGCCATCTGGCAGTGGATCATCTGAACTTTACCATCGAAGACGGTCAGATTTACGGCTTTTTAGGACCTAACGGCGCCGGAAAATCGACTACCATGAACATCATGACCGGTTATATCGGTGCTACGGAGGGAGATGTCCTGATTAACGGACACAACATACTGGAAGAACCTGAGGAAGCGAAGAAATGTATCGGCTATCTGCCGGAGCTTCCTCCTCTTTATGTCGATATGACGGTTATGGAGCAGCTGGATTTTGCAGCGGAATTAAAACGGATACCGAAGAAGGAACGAAAAAGTGCCATCGGCGAGGTGGTGGCGCTGGCGAAGCTGGAAGACGTGCAGGGAAGGCTGATCCGAAATCTGTCAAAAGGCTACAGGCAGCGTGTCGGGCTGGCTCAGGCGGTGCTCGGTATGCCTCCTGTGATCATTTTAGATGAGCCGACTGTAGGCCTCGATCCAAAACAGATTATCGAGATCCGGGATATGATCCGGGAACTGGGAGAAAAACACACAGTGATATTAAGCTCCCACATCCTTTCCGAGGTCAGCGCGGTCTGCGACCACATCCTGATCATAGACCGTGGAAAGCTGATTGCCAGCGACACGCCGGAGAATCTGGAGCGTCAGATGGCCGGGGCCGCCGGCATGGAACTGCTCGTCAAGGGACAGGAAGAAGAGATCCGGGAGATTCTCGAAGCGATTGACGGAGCAGAGGAAATCGCGGTGAGCGAGAGCGGCGAGGAAGGAGTGAGGAAGGTGAGCTTCCAGCTGATGGGAGAGAATTGCCTGGAAGATGGGGCTGAGGACGCGGAGAGAGAGGAGAGCGAAGAGAGAGAGGAAAGTGAAGAAAACGAAGACATGAATATCATTCCGCAGACGGACATCAGAGAGACTATTTTCTTTGCGTTTGCAGACCGGAGGATCCCGATTCTATCCATGCATACTTCAAAGGCATCTCTGGAAGAAGTATTCCTGGAACTGACTGCGGACAATGCTTCGGGCGCGGAAGGAGAGGAAATTGATTCCAACAATGCTTCGTACGCGGCAGAGGAAAATAATCCCGACAATGCTTCGTACGCGGCAGAAGAGAAAAATGATTCCGACAATACCTTGTACGCAGCAGAAGAGGAAAATAATCCCGACAATGCTTTGTACGCAGCAGAAGAGGAAAATGATCCTGACAAAGACTTCACGGCGGAAACAGAAAAGGAGGAAGTATAAATGGCGGCGATTTATAAAAGGGAATTGAAGTCGTATTTCCAATGCATGACCGGATATGTATTCATCGCGTTTCTGGTTCTGTTTGTCGGAATTTACTTCATGGCTTACAATCTGATGAGCGGTTATCCGTATTTTTCCTATACATTGTCCGGCATGGTAACGATCGTGATGATCGGCATTCCGGTTTTGACCATGAGAAGCTTTGCAGATGACAGGAAGACGAAGACGGACCAGCTGCTTCTCACAGCACCGGTTTCCGTACCGAAAATGGTTCTGGCCAAATATCTGTCCATGGTTACTGTTTTTGCGGTTCCGGTCCTCATTTCCTGCCTTTGCCCGCTCATAATAAAGATGAACGGAACGGCATACTTAAAGACGGATTACGCGTCAATTCTGGCGTTTTTCCTTCTGGGCTGTGTTTACATTGCCATTGGAATGTTTATATCGTCCACGACAGAGAGCCAGATTATTGCGGCGGTGGGAACCTTCGGAGTCATTTTGCTGCTGCTTTTATGGCCCAGCCTCGTGAACTTCCTTCCGACCTCGGCCTCCGGCTCGCTGGTGGGCTTCCTGCTTCTCTGGACACTTTGCGTGGTGATCCTTCATCGGGTAACGAGCCATAACCTTCTGGCGTTTGTGCTGGAGGCGGCGGGAATCGTCGCCCTGGTGGGAGCGTATGTTGCCAAAAAGAGCATGTTTGACCGCGCTCTCGTAAATCTTGTAGAGAAGATTGCGGTTACGGATGTGTTTCAGAATTTTGCCAACAACTATATTTTTGATGCGGGTGGTCTTATTTACTATGCGAGCATTATTTTTCTGCTGGTATTTCTGACCGTGCAGTCCGTGGAAAAACGCAGATGGAGCTAATTACTCAAAACTAGGAGGCTGGAAATGACAAGAAAACTAAAAAAGGGCGGCTACGCGGCGATCCTTTCTGTGATCGTAATCGCAGCTGTCGTGCTGTTAAATATGATCGTAGGCCGTCTTCCTGAAAAGGTACGCCAGTGGGATTTGAGCGGTACACAGATTTATACGGTGGGAGATACGACGAAGGAGCTTCTCGCATCCCTCGATAAGGACGTAACGATTTACGTGGTGGCAGATCCATCGGCGGTGGATGACAGAATTACGAGCTTTGTTAACCGGTATGCGGATCTTTCGGATCATATTAAGGTAGAGAATGTGGATTCCGTCCTGCACCCGGATCAGGTAAAGCAGCTGAACGCAGAGAACAATACGATTCTGGTGATGTGTGAGGATAATGGAAAAACAGAAACGATCCAGATGAGCGATATCATTAAATATGACCAGATGTCTTACTATTATTACGGCCAGGCAAAGGAGACGGAGTTCGACGGAGAGGGCCAGCTTACCAGCGCTGTCTCTTATGTAACAAATGATGTGCAGAAAAATATCTATGTGACGGAAGGCCATGGGGAGGCGGCGTTAGGTACGCTTACTTCCGATATGCTGGAAAAGTCAGGCCTTACGGTAAATACCATCAACTTTCTGACTGGAGGCGGGATCCCGGAGGACTGCGAACTTCTCATGATAAATGCGCCGGCAAGTGATCTTGCTGACGATGAGAAAACCATGGTGACAGACTACCTGGATGGCGGCGGAAATGTACTTTTAATTGCCGGATATTCCGATAAGGACCGCCCCAATCTGAATGCCGTTATGACCGCCTACGGACTAAATATGGAAAATGGCCTGGCGGCCGATACAAAGAGCTACTACCAGAATAATCCCTATTACATTTTCCCGACTCTCGTATCCGGCAGTGAGATTACGACGGGAATTGACAGAAAAAGCACTGCTCTGATCCTTCAGTCCGCTGCATTTAGCCAGCTGGAGACACTTCCCGATGAGGTTACGGTAGAGCCGTTTATGGAGACAACGGATGGCGGCATGCTTGTCACGGAAAACGGGCAGACACCAGGCACCTACATTCTCGGGGCAACGGCGGTGAAAACACTGGATTCCGGCACTGCGAGACTGACGGTATTCGGTACGCCTTCTCTGATCGATGACGGATTAAACAGTACCTTTACGAATCTTACGAATCTGGACCTGTTTATGAACGCGGTAACGGCCAATTTTGAAGATGTGACCAACGTTTCCATACCGTCCAAGAGCCTCGAGGTGACATACAACACGGTGACACATGGCGGCATGTGGGGAATCGTCTTTATTCTCGTTATTCCGGTGATAACCGTGGCGGCGGGCCTTATGGTTTGGCTGAAGCGGAGACGTTTATAGAAAGTAATTATTTAGCCGTGCGGCAAAATAAAAATGGAGGCGTGGCAATGAAGAAGAATTACGGACTGCTTACAGGCTGTCTGGTGGTGGCGGCGCTGGGCGTTATCTATGCCGGTGTCGGGGCGTATCAGGCACATACAAAGGAAAAGGAACAGCAGCAGGCGGAAAACGAAAAAATATATATGACTGATTTCTCTGAAATAAAGGCTGTTTCCTACGATAATGACGGTAATGTACTGGCATTTACAAAGGATGGCGATTCCTGGACGTATGACGGTGACGACCAGTTTCCGGTAAATACCACCCGCATGGATTCACTGGCAGGAACGGTGAAGAAGCTTCCGGCAGTGAGAAAACTGGAGGGCGGGGACGATCTGACCGCATACGGCCTGGATACACCGGTGCGGCGGGTGACCGTATCGGCAGATGAAGGGGATACGACCACCATTCTCATCGGTGATAAGACGGACGACGGAAACTATTATGCCGTTATCGATGGGCAGAATGTGCCTTATCTCATCAGTTCCTCCCTGTTCGATGAGACGGCTTACGGACTGGAAGATATGATGGCGCTGGAAGAGTTCCCGGCTGTCCTGGGGACGGATATCCAGACGATCACAATAGAGAAAAACGGAGTCAGCGAACATTATGTGAAGAAGACACTGGATGAGGACGGAACCATTGCCTGGTACCGCGGTTCGGACGATACGGAAGACAACAAACTGCCGGACAACGCGGCACTCAATGTGCTGGCAGATTCGCTGAGCGGCCTTGTGGTTAAGAGCTGCGCGAATTACAAGGTTACGGACGAAGAACTGGCAGGCTACGGGCTGGATCATCCACAGGCGGTGCTGACCTATACGTATGAGAAGAACGGAGAAGAAAAGACATTTACGCTGGCGGTAGGAAATACCGGCGAGGATGGAACCACATACTATACGAGGACAGAGGATTCCAAATATGTGAACGAGATCGATAAAACGACTCTGGATAAATGCATGACGGTTGATACCGGGGGTGAGGAATAAAAAAGGATAATGAAAAAACGCTGATGCGCACTCCGCGCCGGACCCTTTCCTGGTTCTCCTCTTCCCCTCCGAATATCGTAAGAATAACTTAGTAAATAATTTCTAACCGCAGTCTGCAAATGTAGTATGATAAGGATAGAAAAGGATAATCGGTTTTGGCAGACGGAGGTGAATGAAGATGATAAAACAGAAGCGGAAACTGTCCCAGAAACAGGTTCTCCTTATATTCTGTACAGTACTTATCATTCTGACCTATATAGCGGCCACCTTTCCTCAGCCCTTTCTTCGAAGGGGGACTGAACTCTATGGAATTTATTTCGCCTATACGGAAGACGTTCAGAATCAGGGTCAAGAGAAGGCGCCGGGATACCTGGCGGAGGGAAGCCGGCTTCAGCCCTGTACAGACATACTGGGGGC
This sequence comes from Hungatella hominis, assembly GCF_014288005.1. NCBI lineage: Bacteria > Bacillati > Bacillota > Clostridia > Lachnospirales > Lachnospiraceae > Hungatella > Hungatella hominis. The sequence continues at coordinate 311,080 of NZ_JACOPB010000002.1, read as the reverse complement.
GTATCAATACCGGCCCTATGTTTATAAGCGCCGGAATGAGTTTGCAAAGGCAACGAAAGAACTGAGTGTTACCGTGTATTATACGGAATTCGATTACGATACGTATCTCTTTTATTCAGATGGAACGATTATGAAGTACCGGCAGGGGGATAAATGGATGAAGCAGGTTCATATCGGTTATGGATTAGGCGGAGAAAAGGGCCGGGAGCTGTTTGAAAAGCTGGCCGGGATCGCAGTACCGTTTGTATCGGATGAACAGGGCCTTCCGTGAGGAGGGAATACGTAAAGGCAGAAACACGGGCAAGGCCATATTGACAAACACAGGTCTTTCCACTTACAATAAAGGAAGCAACAGGGAAGAGAGTGGGGCTATGGGCGTAGATAAACGATATGAATTATTTTGTGAATTGTTAAAAACAATGGATGAAGGCGTCGACGCGATTGATGAATACGATTCTCTGCTCCATGATTATCAGGGAACCATCCTCTACCAGGCAGAGTCTCAGATTATCAAGGCTGTCGGAGACCAGCCGGGAATTACGGCCTCGGAACTGTCCAGGGAGTTTCATAAGACCAACAGCGCCTGCTCCCAGCTGATCCGCAAGCTTAAGAAAAAGGAATGGATCAGGCAGGAGCGGAACGAAAAGAATAACCGGGAGTATAACCTTTATCTGACAGATGAAGGGAAAGTTATCTATAAAAAGCACGAAGATTTTGAAAATGCCTGCTATGAAAGGACGTATCATATGCTGGACGAGATCTCTGAAGAAGAGATGAGGACGTATATCAGAATCCAGAATCAACTGAACCGGGCATTTAAGCTGGACGTGGAGGAAAGCCGGCAGCTGTCGGGAAACGGCGGGGCCGATTAGATAGCCAGTACAGTATTGCGTGATGATGTAGTACTGAGGGCCGCTGCGAAAGAATACTTACTTTCGCAGCGGCCCTTTCGACTCTGTTACATATGGATTAAGTGCGATGCTTTATCATAGTCCTTTTTTAGAACATAGATTCTGTATTCGGTGCTGGCAGTGATATTCTCGCCAAACTGCTGTATGGCGGGCCCGCGCGCTCCCACATTGCGCATGACTGTTCCTTTGGTGTCGATGATATAATCAATTCCTTCTGCGGTTAAGATATCGCGGATTCGTGCCTGCTCATTCATGGAATAGGTAATGGCCAGTTCTTTTCGATTAAATATGGTAATCATATCGGTATGTCCTCCATTCTCTGGTGACGGTTCGAAGGCTTCAAATGAATGGTTAATGCTCTGAATTACATGTATCATACCATGCCTTACCAGCAGATTCAAGCACTGAACGGTTTAGATTCAAACACAGATAGATTCCTGTTGACAAACGGCGGGAGATGTATTAATCTGATGATAGAATAAACGGTTAAGCAGATTAAATATTAATTGGCTTATACGAAGATGAATTAAAAAAGGAATCGGAGTAATAAGTGAGTAAATAACAACAGATGACAGGAGGCTGCAATATGAAGTATGATTTTGACACACTGGTAGAAAGAAGAGGCACACACTGCTGCAAGTTCGATACCATACCGGAGGAAGCCGGGAAAAACGCCATTCCGGTATCCATCGCAGATATGGACCTGCCTTGTGCAGAACCCATTATCCGTGCCCTTCATGAGCGGATAGACCAGAGAATTTTCGGTTACACGGTTTATGAAAATGGAGACTGCAAAGAGGCTGTTACCGGCTGGTACCGGAAAAGGTTTGGATGGGAGATTGACAAAAATGATATATTCTTCAGTCCGGGTGTCGTTCCTGCGCTGGCATTTTTGATTCAGTTCCTGACAAAAGAAGGGGATGGAGTCATTATTCAGAGGCCAGTTTACCACCCATTTACGGGAAAAGTGGAAGCCAACGGCAGGAAAGTGGTCAATAGTCCTCTGGTTAGAAAAGGCAGCACCTATGAGATGGATTTCGATGATCTGGATAGAAAATTCTCCGATGAGAATACGAAGGGAATGATTCTGTGCAGTCCTCATAACCCGGTTGGACGTGTGTGGAGAGAGGATGAATTAAGAAAGATTGTCGATATTGCAAAGAAGTATGATAAATGGATTATTTCCGATGAAATTCACGCAGACTTAACTAGAATCGGAGTCACCCATACGCCGTTATTAAAGCTTGCGCCGGACTACAGTGACAGAATCATCGTCTGCACCGCCCCCAGCAAAACCTTTAACCTGGCCGGAATGCAGTTTTCCAACATTATTATTCCTAATAAGGAGTATCAGAAGCAGTGGACCGATGTGGTCTCTAACCGTTTATCCGTTGGCATGTGCAGTCCTTTCGGTCTGACTGCCATCATTGCGGCTTACACGGAAGGGGAGGAGTGGCTGGATCAGGCCAGAGCCTATATCGATGGAAATATCCGTTACATAGAATCGTTTGTAAAAGAGAATCTGCCCAAGGCAGTGGTAATGGACTGCCAGGGAACTTACCTGGTATGGCTCGATTTAAATGAATACTGCTCCGATCCTGAGAAACTGGAGGAGCTGATGGTTCAGAAAGCCGGAATTGTATTCGACGAAGGCTATATTTTCGGACCCGAAGGCAATGGATTCGAGCGGATCAACGCAGCGGCCCAGAGAATTACAGTGGAAGCGTGCATGAATAGAATGAAAGCAGCACTCGATACGCTGTAAGGCAGAGAAGCAGAAAAAGAGGAAGTCCGATCAGTCATGTGTGTACAGACCGTCGGACCTCCTCTTTTCGATTACAGAAGACCGATCAGATGCCAGTATGGAATTCCAATTACCATCAGATACAAAAATGCCACCGCCATTTTCATGGCAAGCCCCTTCACAAAATCCTTCAACGACATCATGCCATAGGAAAATGAGATCAGGTAGAGCGCATATTCATAGGGCAGAAGGATCTGATCCAACCCCTGAAAGAAGGAATACAGCACCGGCTGGGGATTGATTCCCAGAGTCTGGGCAAGCTGGGCCAGCGGCGCTCCGAGGGAGGCCATGGCGGCCAGCGGCGTCAGCAGGAAATTCACAATCACAGCCACAAACCATACCGCGCCCAGGAGAACCGTCTCGTGCATCTGATAGAGGTATGGGAAGAGCATATCCGCCAGGATCTGGCCGAAGCCCAGTTCCGTTGCAACCATACCGATGGTCATACAGCCTGTGATAAAGAACAGAAACGGGTAATTGACCGTCCGGAAATCTTCTTCCCTGGAAATGCCGATAACCGGAATAAAGCCTGCAAACGCCGCCAGGATGAAGCCAAACATCATTTCCTGGCCGCTGATTAAGTACAGGAAGAGGCAGATGATAATGACAGTCGCCTTCTTTTCAGCAGAGGTAATCCTTCCCAGCTTTCTCTGTTCTTCTTTATAATATGCCTTTCCGCTGACAGCATGTTCCGGCCGGAACATCTTAGAGAGGATGAAAACCAGAAGGGGAATGAGCGGCAGGAATATGAGATTCTGTTTTAAATATTCCAGGTATGTGATCGATAGTTCCGCAGATCCCATCAAAACTCCCGTATTGCTGGGATCGAAGATGAAGTAGCCTGGCACCAGGGTCGAGAAGACACCAGTCAGCATGATGCCTGCGCCGGCCTTTGACTTCTGAATGCCGAGCGCCTTGCAGATACCGTAGGTAAATGCGGCAGTAACCGGGACAAAGCCTCCGGGCATGACTAAGTTGGAGATCATGCCAAACAGGAAGATTCCCCACAAAATACCGGTGTAGGTGCCGCCGGTTTTCACAATGCACCAGACCGCCACTCGCTTCAAAAGTCCGATACGTTCCAGTGTATTCGACAGGATAAACGCACCCAGGACCATCCATGGAATGTTGGTGGTCCACGGTCTGAATACAGTCTCAAAGCCGGTGAGCGACAACATGACATAACCGACGGGCAGAACAATGGCCGGTACGATATTGGGCAGAAGTTCCATGGCAAATGTCATGACACCCCACACGGTAAGGCATAAGAAAAGCTTGATCGGATGACTGAAAGCCCCGGATTCCGGCATGCAGAAGATAAGGAGCGGTACTCCCAGAACCGCCGCCCATTTAAGAATTTCTAATTTTTTTGTACTCATTTTTCCCTCCGTCTGGCTCGCAAGCCCCGGAGCTTTCCTCACAAATAACGGTTGGAAAAAGAGGTTACGGCCATTCTTTTGTTTGTCAAAAACATAACAATTATGGCCATATGTTATCAAAATGCGGGAGGTTTGCATATCAGTATCCCTTTGGGGGGATACAACAAAAAGTTGTAACCTGCCTACTGATGAGATTCCAGAAGCGCAAACCGTTTTCGGACAATGGTTAAAAACGCGGCAAGACATGGGGACAGCCGGTCCTCTTTACGGTACAGAAGCTGGTATCGGATGGCGGCGTGCGGGTGGCTTACGGGAATGACCGACAGCTTGCTTTTCTCCGCAAAGGAATAGTCTTCCTGCCAGTCCAGACGGTTGGTCAGCCCGTACCCCGCACCGTCCTGTACCATCTGGCGGAACAGCTCCGTACTGCTGGTCTCCAGAAGAATTCTGGGATTTCCGTATCCTTTAAAGAATTTTTCTGTGATAGACTGGTTCTCATATTGAATCAGCGGTTCTGTCAAGAGTTCCTCCGGCCGGATGACGCGTTTGGCGGAAAGGGATGATTTCTGGGAGACGCATACAAGCATATCCGCCCGGTATAGTTCCTCGCAGATCAACGAATCCGAAAGAGACGGATTCTCCTCCTCCCAGTCCCCGAACAGCGCCAGGTCCAGTTCTCCATCCATCAGCGCCTGACGCATCCATTCCACGCTGTGTTCGCTGACGGAAAAGCGGACGCCGGGGTTCTGACGGACAAAGGTATGGACAATGGTATGGAGAACTTCATTAATTATATGGTAATTAATGCCAAGACGGAGCCGGCCGGTAAACGCTTCGGATACGGGCTCTAAGTATGGCAGCAGCGATTTCCTCATGGCATAGTGCTCTTTTACGATGCGTCCCGCGTATTCGGACACAATTTCCCCCACTTCAGTCAGCTCGACCCCGTAATAGTGGCGTTTCAGCAGGGGCGCGCCGATCTCTTCCTCCAGAGTTTTGATGGCGCGGCTTAAGCTCTGCTGGGATATATAAAGCTGCTTTGCAGATATATTAATAGAACGGGTCTGCGTCACATTCAGAAAATATATCAGATAGTCGATTCTCATACCTTCCTCCATTCACGGGGGATTCCAGTTCCCGTTTTCCTGTTTTCTGCTATCATATCATACTGGGTAGAAAACTGCTGAAAAATCGCAGTGAATAAGAGAGAGATATCATACCGGGCCGCCGCAGTGACACCGGTTTCCATACCATGGCAGAAACATAAACGCGTTCTGAGCCCCATTTCTATAACTTCCATTTATAGTACTAATTCCAATCTCATATAGTATTTTGCAGAAAAATCCCGTAATATAGTTGAAAAATCCCTCTAAATGTTCTATGATGAAGAGAAATACATCAGCATGGTACAGTGACAGAACAGAATTGTGAAGAGGGAGATAGAAAAATGAATTATAATATAGCAGTAATTCCCGGGGATGGTATTGGACCGGAAATCATCAGAGAAGCTAAAAAAGTCTTAGACAGGGTCGGAAATGTGTACGGCCATGCGTTTTCCTATACCGAGGTTCTGATGGGCGGCGTATCCATCGACGCATACGGTGTCCCTCTTACGGACGAAGCATTGGAGACAGCAAAAAAAAGTGATTCCGTTCTTCTCGGAGCAGTCGGAGGAGACGTGGGAAATTCGAGATGGTACGACGTGGCACCGAACCTGAGACCTGAGGCGGGCCTGCTGGCAATCCGCAAGGGTCTTAATTTATTCGCCAACATCCGACCGGCCTATCTCTACGAGGAGCTGGCTGAGGCGTGCCCCTTAAAGAAGGAGATTATCGGTGACGGTTTCGACATGGTTATTATGAGAGAATTGACCGGCGGCCTGTATTTCGGAGAGCGCAGTACGAAGGAAGTGGACGGCGTTATGACCGCCGTGGACACCCTTACATATAACGAGAATGAGATCAGAAGAATAGCCATTAAGGCATTTGATATTGCCATGAAGCGCAGGAAGAAAGTGATCAGCGTGGATAAGGCCAATGTGCTGGATTCCTCACGGCTGTGGAGAAAGGTCGTGGAAGAGGTTGCCAAAGATTATCCCGAGGTAGCGCTGAGTCATATGCTGGTCGACAACTGTGCGATGCAGCTGGTAATGAATCCGGGCCAGTTTGACGTAGTCTTAACCGAGAACATGTTTGGAGATATCTTATCCGATGAGGCGAGTATGATTACCGGTTCCATCGGAATGCTGTCATCTGCCAGCATGAATGAAGGCAAATTCGGCATGTATGAGCCGAGCCACGGTTCCGCTCCGGATATTGCGGGACAGAACATTGCCAACCCGATCGCCACGATTCTGTCAGCGGCCATGATGCTTCGGTTTTCCTTCGATCTTGACCGGGAGGCGGATGCAGTGGAAGCGGCTGTTCAGAAGGTATTGTCCGAGGGCTTCAGAACGGGCGATATCATGTCGGAGGGCTGCAGGAAAGTTTCCACCAGCGAGATGGGAGATTTAATTGCGGAGCGGATTTAAGAACGCACAAAGAAAAGGAGTGACAGATTATGAAGAGTGATTCAGTAAAAAAAGGCATGCAGCAGGCACCGCATCGTTCCCTGTTCCATGCCCTCGGAATGACGGAAGAAGAGATGGAGCGTCCGCTCGTCGGTATCGTCAGTTCCTATAATGAGATCGTACCGGGCCACATGAATCTGGATAAGATCGTGCAGGCGGTTAAGATGGGAGTCGCCATGGCAGGCGGAACTCCGGTCATGGTTCCGGCTATTGCCGTCTGTGACGGAATCGCCATGGGCCACATCGGCATGAAGTATTCCCTGGTTACGAGAGATTTGATCGCAGATTCCACAGAATGTCTGGCGAAGGCACATGCATTTGACGCTCTCGTCATGGTTCCCAACTGTGACAAGAATGTACCCGGACTTTTAATGGCAGCGGCGCGCATTAATGTACCCACCGTGTTCGTCAGCGGCGGACCAATGTTAGCGGGCCATGTGCAGGGCCACAAGACCAGCCTTTCCAGCATGTTTGAGGCGGTAGGCGCCTATACGGCCGGCACCATGACAGAAGAAGAAGTCAGGGAGTATGAGTGCAAGGCTTGTCCGACCTGCGGCTCCTGTTCCGGTATGTATACGGCCAACAGCATGAACTGCTTAACCGAGGTCCTGGGCATGGGCTTACAGGGAAATGGAACGATTCCGGCGGTTTACTCCGACCGGCTGAAGCTGGCAAAACACGCGGGCATGCAGGTCATGGAGATGTACCGCAGAAATATAAAACCGAGCGATATTATGACAGAGGCGGCCTTCCGGAACGCGCTCACCATGGATATGGCGCTTGGCTGCAGCACCAACAGCATGCTTCATCTGCCGGCGATCGCACACGAGGCCGGAGTGGAATTGAATGTAGATATTGCCAATGAACTGAGCGCAAAGACTCCGAACCTGTGCCACTTAGCACCGGCGGGGCCTACTTACATAGAAGATTTGAATGAGGCAGGCGGTATTTACGCGGTTATGAAGGAGATCAGCAAGCTGGGACTCTTAAACCTGGACTGCATGACCGTAACCGGCAGGACAGTCGGCGAGAACATTAAAAACAGTGTCAACTTAAATCCGGAGGTGATCCGTCCGGTAGAAAATCCATACAGCAAGACCGGCGGCATCGCTATCTTAAAGGGCAATTTAGCCCCTGATTCAGCAGTGGTAAAGCGATCCGCAGTGGCTCCTGAGATGCTAAAGCACGAAGGGCCGGCGAGAGTCTTCGACTGTGAAGAAGACGCGGTGGCTGCGATCAAAGGTGGAAAGATCGTGGCGGGCGACGTGGTCGTGATCCGTTATGAGGGACCGAAAGGCGGTCCTGGCATGAGAGAGATGCTTAACCCGACCTCGGTCATCGCAGGTATGGGACTTGGCTCGGAAGTGGCGCTGATCACAGACGGCCGTTTCTCCGGCGCGTCGAGAGGCGCATCCATCGGCCATGTGTGTCCGGAAGCTGCGACAGGCGGTCCGATCGCACTTGTCGAGGAAGGGGATATAATTCTCATTGATATCAACAACAACCGTCTCGACGTGAAGGTCTCCGATGAGGAGATGGCGGCGAGAAAGGCGAAATGGCAGCCAAGAGTTCCGGAAGTAACGACAGGATACTTAGCGCGTTATGCGGCTATGGCAGCACCGGCAAGCAAGGGGGCTATCCTGGAGGTACCGGGGAAATAAGGGCATTCTCAAAGTTTTCGAGAGCGCTCAATAAGAGAAAGGGAGTAAGGCGTATGAATAAATTGACAGGAGCAGAAATCGTAATTGAGTGCCTGAAAGAACAGGGTGTAGACACGGTATTCGGATATCCGGGAGGAACGATTCTCAATATTTACGATGCACTTTATAAACACCAGGATGAAATTACCCATATCCTGACCTCTCACGAGCAGGGCGCGGCTCACGCAGCTGACGGCTATGCGAGAGCTACCGGCAAAGTGGGCGTCTGCATGGCGACATCAGGACCTGGCGCTACCAACCTGGTAACGGGAATTGCGACCGCGTGTATGGATTCCATCCCGGTTGTGGCGATCACCTGCAACGTGGCTGTCAGCCTTCTCGGCCGTGACAGTTTCCAGGAAATCGATATTGCGGGCATTACCATGCCGATTACGAAATATAATTTTATTGTCAAGGATATAACGAAGCTGGCGGATACCATAAGGCGTGCCTTCACGATTGCACAGACCGGAAGACCTGGCCCTGTGTTAATCGATATCACCAAGGACGTTACCGCCAATTCCTGTGATTACGAATACAAGGCTCCGGAGCCGATCGAGCGCCAGAATTCGACAATCACTGAAGAAGACATGGAAAAGGCGCTGTACTTAATCCGCAATGCGAAAAAGCCGTTCATCTTTGCCGGCGGCGGCGCGGTGATTGCGGACGCGGCGGATGAGCTTAAGTCCTTCGCCCATAAGATTCAGGCCCCGGTGGCAGACAGTCTCATGGGAAAAGGCGCGTTTGACGGAACCGACGAGCTCTATACCGGTATGGTAGGGATGCACGGGACAAAGACCTCCAATTTCGGAATCACGGAATGCGACTTGCTGATCGTAGTGGGAGCGCGTTTCAGCGACCGTGTGACGGGCAATGCGGCCAAATTTGCGCCGAATGCGAAGATTCTCCAGTTTGACGTGGATCCGGCTGAGATCGACAAGAATGTGAAGACGTACGCCAGCGTGATCGGAGATGTCAAAACGATTCTCAAGAAGTTAAACGCACGGCTCGATCCGGTCAACCATGACGAGTGGCTGGCTCATATCGACCGTATGAAGGATATGTATCCGCTCCGCTACGACAAGAACCTCTTAACCGGTCCTTATGTGGTGGAACAGATTTACGAACTGACCCAGGGCGATGCGGTCATCACGACCGAGGTAGGCCAGCACCAGATGTGGGCCGCCCAGTTCTACAAATACAAACATCCCAGAACCTTTGTCACATCAGGGGGCCTTGGAACCATGGGCTACGGCCTTGGTGCCGCGCTGGGCGCGAAGATGGGATGCAAAGACAAGGTTGTTATCAATATCGCCGGCGACGGCTGCTTCCGTATGAATATGAACGAGATCGCAACTGCGACACGCTATAATATCCCGGTTATTCAGGTGGTATTAAACAATCATGTGCTTGGAATGGTACGTCAGTGGCAGACCTTGTTCTATGGAAAGAGATATTCCCATACAGTATTAAATGATGCGGTTGATTTTGTTAAGGTAGCAGAAGGAATGGGGGCGAAGGCCTATCGGGTAACCAGCAAGGAGGAGTTCATGCCGGTTCTTAAGGAAGCCATCGGGCTTAACATTCCTGTTGTTATAGATTGTCAGATCCATTGTGATGATAAGGTATTCCCGATGGTTTCTCCGGGAGCGCCAATTCAGGATGCGTTCGACGAAAATGATCTGAAGATTTAGAACCCTATCAAAGAGGAGGAAAGAGATATGAGCAGAGTGTACAATTTTTCCGCAGGACCGGCAGTACTGCCGGAAGAAGTCTTAAAGGAAGCGGCCGACGAGATGATGGATTACAGGGGCTGCGGCATGTCAGTTATGGAGATGAGCCACCGTTCCAAGATGTTCGAAACCATTATCAATGAGGCGGAAGCCGATTTAAGGGATTTAATGGGCATTCCGGACAACTACAGGGTGCTGTTCTTACAGGGCGGCGCTTCCCAGCAGTTTGCCATGGTTCCGATGAACTTAATGAAGAACCGTGTCGGCGATTACATCATCACGGGACAGTGGGCTAAGAAGGCGTATCAGGAGGCACAGCTTTATGGAAAGGCGAACGCCGTTGCATCAAGTGCCGACAAGACCTTCAGTTATATCCCGGATGTTTCCGATCTGCCGATATCTGAGGATGCGGATTACGTTTATATCTGTGAAAACAACACGATCTATGGTACAAAGTACAAAACGCTGCCGAATACAAAAGGAAAAACACTGGTAGCTGATATCTCCTCCTGTTTCTTATCAGAACCTGTTGACGTGGAAAAATACGGTCTGCTCTTCGGCGGTGCCCAGAAGAACGTAGGACCGGCTGGTGTGGTGATCGCCATTATCCGTGAGGATTTGATCACGGAAGACGTCCTTCCCGGAACACCAACCATGCTGCGCTACAAGACCCATGCGGACGCGGCGTCCTTATACAATACTCCGCCGGCATACGGCATCTACATCTGCGGCAAGGTCTTCAAATGGTTAAAGAACCGCGGCGGCCTGGCAGCGATGAAGGAGTACAATGAGAAAAAGGCGAATCTTCTGTACGATTTCCTGGATAACAGCAAGATGTTTAGGGGCACGGTAGAGAAGAAAGACCGCTCCTTAATGAATGTGCCGTTTGTAACCGGAGACGCCGATTTAGACGCTCTGTTTGTAAAGGAAGCAAAGGCGGCGGGCCTCGAGAACTTAAAGGGCCACAGATCCGTAGGCGGCATGCGTGCAAGCATCTACAATGCTATGCCGATGGAAGGCGTGGAAACGCTGGTTGCCTTTATGAAGGATTTTGAAGCCAGAAATGGTAAATAGGAAAGGGAGAGACGCGAATATGAAGAAGATATATTGCCTGAATGCCATTTCCAGCAAAGGAACGGCTTTGTTAAATGAAGAGTATGAGTTAACCGAGAATATGAAAGAGGCCTCCGGCGTGCTGGTAAGAAGCGCCTCCATGCATGAGATGGAGCTTCCTGATGATCTGCTTGCCGTAGCCCGTGCAGGTGCCGGAGTCAATAATATTCCGCTGGATGCGTGTGCGGACAAAGGAATTGTGGTATTTAATACTCCGGGAGCCAATGCCAACGGCGTAAAGGAACTGGTAATTGCCGGACTGATGCTGGCCTCCCGTGACGTGGTAGGCGGGATCAACTGGGTAAAGGATAATAAAGAAGACGAAAATATCGCCAAATCCGTGGAAAAGGCCAAGAAGGCATTTGCCGGATGCGAGATCAAGGGAAAGAAACTGGGTGTCATCGGACTGGGAGCGATCGGCGCGGAGGTGGCCAACGCGGCTGCATCCCTCGGTATGGAGGTCTACGGATACGACCCGTTTATCTCGGTCAATGCGGCGTGGATGCTTTCCAGAAATGTCAGGCATATCACCTCCGTGGAGACAATTTACCGCGAATGCGATTATATCACCATCCATGTGCCGCTGTTAGACAGCACCAGAGGAATGATTAAGAGTGAATCCATAGCCCAGATGAAGAACGGCGTGGTGATCTTAAACTTCTCCCGCGACGTGCTGGTGAATGAGGATGACATGGCGGAAGCGTTAAAGGCCAGGAAGGTAAAATGCTACGTAACGGATTTCCCGAACACAAAGTCTGTCAATATGGAAGGCGCCATCGTGATTCCGCATCTTGGAGCGTCCACAGAGGAATCCGAGGACAACTGTGCAAGAATGGCAGTTGAGGAGATCGTGGATTACATAGACAACGGCAATATCCGCAACTCCGTTAATTTCCCGGCGTGTGATATGGGCGTGTGCCAGATGGCAAGCCGTGTTGCGGTTATGCATTTGAATATCCCGAATATGATTGGCCAGGTAACTGGAACTCTCGCGGCCGGAAATGTCAACATTTCCGATATGACCAACAAGAGCCGTGATAAATACGCGTACACCTTACTGGATCTGGAGTCCACACCGGATGCAGTGACGATTCAGAAGCTTAATGCAATTAAGGGCGTTTTGCGGGTGCGTGTAATTAAGTAATGAAGCAATTAAATGCAGCAGTTCGGACGGGGCATGGAAGGATCCATGGCCCGTTTGGACGCTAAAGTGCTCATAGAAGAAAAGGAGAAAAAATGGCTGTAGTAAAACCATTTCCGTGTGTGAGACCGGATAAAAGGTATGCTGCCCGTGTGGCCGCACTCCCTTATGACGTGTATAACCGGAAGGAGGCGAAGGTAGTAACCTCCGCCAATCCGAAATCATTTTTAAATATTGACAGGCCGGAATCCCAGTTCCCGGACGACATGGACATGTATGACGACCGCGTCTACCATAAGGCAAAGGAGATGCTTGAGAGCTGGATCGCAGACGGGACTTTCGTGCAGGATCCTCTGGCGGCCTATTATATCTACGAGCTTACCATGGATGGAAGAAAGCAGACGGGAATCGTGGCGTGTTCCTCCATCGATGATTACGTGAATGGAGTGGTAAAAAAACACGAGAATACCCGTGAAGAGAAGGAACTGGACCGAATCCGGCACGTGGATACTACCGACGCGCAGACCGGCCCGATCTTCCTGGCGTACCGTTCCAACCCGATGATCAATAAAGTGGTGAATTTAAAGACGGGTACAGAGCCTCTGTATGACTTTACAGCAGAGGATGGGATCCGTCACCGTGTGTGGGAGATCGACAATGCGGATTCCATCCAGACGGTGGAAGAGGCATTTGCGGAAATTCCGGCCACGTATATCGCGGACGGCCATCACCGCGCGGCTTCCGCGGTTTCAGTTGGTTTGAAGCGGCGAGAAGAGAATCCGGACTATACGGGAAAGGAGCCGTTTAACTATTTCCTGTCAGTCTTATTCCCTGATGACCAGCTGATGATCATGCCCTACAACCGCGTGGTGAAGGATTTAAACGGCATGACGGAGGAAGAATTCTTAACCCGTGTGGAAGAAGCCGGCTTTTTAGTGGACTCTATGGGGACAGAAGGCTTTGCGCCTGTGGAAAAAGGAACCTTTGGAATGCATTTATGTGGAAAATGGTACCGTCTCACAGCGGTGGAGCGTTTACTTGACAGCGACCCGGTGAAGGGGCTGGACGTCTCCGTTCTCCAGGATCACCTGCTGGGCCCGGTTCTTTCAATCGGTGATCCGAGAGTCGATCAGAGAATTGATTTTATCGGCGGAATCCGGGGGCTTTCGGAGCTGGAAAAAAGGTGCAGAGAGGATATGACAGTAGCGTTTTCCATGTATCCGACCTCGATCGAAGAGCTGTTCCATGTGGCCGATGCGGGCCTGTTGATGCCGCCAAAGTCCACGTGGTTTGAACCGAAGCTGCGGAGCGGGTTGTTTATACATCTGCTGCGCAGGAGGTAGAGTAAGCAGAAAGAGCAGAAAGTGTGAAAACTTTCCTGCTCTTTTTTTGATTAATTGCTGATTTAGTACGATTAAATACAGTAACAATGTTTACGCCTGCACAAAAAATAAAACATTTTGACGATTGAAAAATACAACTGTATATGGTAAAATAGAAACATCGATAAATATCGGGAATACTGTAAATATACTTTCAATAAGCTGTTCAGAGATTGGAGATATTTTATGGTATTCTTTTGATTGCAATGTAAATATGGAACTGGTTGATTTTATGTCATTGCCGGCGCTGGCGGGCGGGGAGAAATCGGTATCCCCCACTGACGTAAAGTCAAGCCGCGGGAGGGAAAGCTATGAATAATTTTGAATACTGTGTCCCCACAAAAGTGATTTTCGGCAGGGACACGCAGAAGCGTGCAGGAGAAATCATCAGAGAGTACGGTTTCCGAAAGGTTATGATCCACTATGGCGGCGGCAGCGTGAAGCGAAGCGGCCTTTTGGATCAGGTGACGGCATCTTTGGAAGAAGCAGGAATTGAATTCATACTCTTTGGCGGTGTGCAGGCGAATCCGACGCTGTCTAAGGCGCTGGAAGGCATGGAGATCTGCCGCCGTGAGAACGTGGACTTTATCCTGGCGGTAGGAGGCGGCAGTGTGATCGACTCCGCAAAGTGTATTGCAGATGGGACACCGAATCCGGAGATTGACCCATGGAAATACTTTATGAAGGAAGCCGTTCCTCCGAAGGCACTTCCCCACGGTAATATTCTGACGCTGTCCGCCTCGGGAAGTGAGACGAGCCAGTCCTGCGTGATCACCAATGAAGAGAATGGTCTGAAACGAGGCTTTAACTGTCCGACCCATCGGCCGCTTTTTGCTGTCTGCAATCCGGAGCTGACCTTTACGGTGAACAGATTCCAGACCGGATGCGGGACTGTGGATATTCTGATGCATACGCTGGAACGGTATTTAGGCGGCACTACAAAGGATACGGCGCTGACAGACCGTATCGCAGAGGGGCTTATGAAGGCCGTCATAGAGGCAGGAACCGCAGCGGACTTAAACCCTGAAGATTATGAGGCGAGAGCGACCCTGATGTGGGCGGGAAGTCTTTCCCATAATGATTTAACCGGATTGGGACGGGAGGTCATGATGACGGTTCATCAGCTGGAACATGAGCTGTCGGGGAAATATCCGGAGGTGGCTCACGGCGCTGGTCTTTCCGCGCTCTTCTGTTCCTGGGCCAGATACGTCTGCGGTGACGATCCCATGCGGTTCGCCCAGCTGGCTGTCCGTGTCTGGGATGTGGAGATGAATTTCGAGAACCCGCTAAAGACTGCGCTGGATGGCATTCAGCGGATGGAGGATTATTTTAAGAGCCTGAATATGCCGGTTCGGCTGACGGAACTGGAAGCCGACGTGAAGGAAGAGGACTTTGACGAGATGGCTGAAAAGTGTACGAACTTTGGCAGACGGGTGCTTCCGGGAATCAGAGAGTTGGGGAAGCATGAGATGATGGATATCTATCGAATGTCACTTTAGGGATGAAATAAGGCAGACGGTAAACGCAGCAAATCAGCGCTTTCCGCCTGCCTTATATACATCCCGGAACGCCTCCACCATGCGGTCATATGCAGCCCTTTCAAAACACCAGCCAGGTTCTGCGATCCACTGGATATGAGCCTCGTTTTGCATGTAGGGCTTCGTATAGTTGCGTCTTCTTCGAATCAGTTCCTCATCCCAGTGTGAGGAAATCCACTGCCGGTATTCTGCGCTGTCACACGGCTCACAGGCGATATTATCGCCGTACTGTTCCCAGTCTTCATCCGTATATGCCTCCAGGCAAAGGATTCCGGAACGTTTTTCCAGATTGAAGTCTTCGTTCTCATGAGTCAGACGTCCCAGCTTTTCCCAGAAGACGAGATTTTCTGTTTTTCGTATTCTGGCCAGGATGACGATGCAGCTTAGATCGCAGTCGTCTTCACAGACCAGAATCGGTACATTGAGCGTTTCCGGCGAGTCGATCATTTCCCAGATGAAACGGTTGTCCGCCTTCCATATCAGTTCGCCGGTCCAGGCCGGAAGGAGTCCGGTGAGAGAACCGAAGGGCTCTAAATCGGGACAGCCGCCTGCATGCACCCACTCGTCCAGATAAGTGACAATCGCCTTGCCGTCGATAATCCAGTAATACTCTTTATAATCATAGGCGGTCCGAATAAGGTCCATGCGGATCGTATGAAGATGAGAACTGCGTATGGCAGTGAGCCTCTTTCCATACATCAGTTCCATCAGGGACAGGCCCAGCGGCCCGGTCAGCCTCTTTAAGACAGAGGCACGGAAAAGAGCCGTACCTTGTTCGTACGACTCCAGTAATTCCACAGAGATTCCGGCCTTTTCGGCCAGCTCCTGTTCC
Organism: Hungatella hominis; assembly: GCF_014288005.1. Classification (NCBI taxonomy): domain Bacteria; kingdom Bacillati; phylum Bacillota; class Clostridia; order Lachnospirales; family Lachnospiraceae; genus Hungatella; species Hungatella hominis. Next base: position 294,978 of record NZ_JACOPB010000002.1, on the reverse strand, counting down.
GTTAAATGATTTACAATTCGCTGTTCTCTGATCAATGCTCCGGTTTTGACTGGATTCATGACTGTATCCCCTTTTTCTGTATGTGTGGATGCAGCCCCTTTTTTTAGCTAATCGGGAATATGCTGTTCCTCCGGCAAAGGGGCGTGGGGCACAAAGTTGTTCGGAATATCCGGGTCCTTCATGTCGTAAATGCGGTCGTACTCTTTGGTTTCCTGATTCTTAAGCGTCTCTGAGCGGTTCATGGACAGGAACTTCGTGAGTTCGTAGCAATCCACCCAGATCTCGTTGTTTCCTTCTTTCTGAGACTCATCAAAAATAAGCTGAAGGCCGAAATGCAGGTGCGCCTCATCGATATTGTTGGTGTTCTCCGTCCGGCTGTAACCGGTCCTTCCCAGATAGCCGATGACATCGCCGGCTGTGATAATACTTCCCTGCTTGAGGGATTTATGGTAGGGATAATTTTTCCGTAAATGCGCGTAATAGTAGTACCGCTTTCCGTCAAAGCTGCGGATACCGAGTCTCCAGCCGCCGTACTGGTTCCAACCGATGGCCTCCACATATCCCGATTCCACGGCGATCACGGGAGTACCGACCTGACCCATCATATCGTGACCCAGATGCTGGCGCTTGTAGCCGTAGGAACGGGAGACACCGAAGTCGTCGTAATCCTGATAAGGAAATCCCTTGGCGATGGGAGAAAACGCTTTTAAACCATATTTTGTGACCCATACGCGGTCCGGGTCCGTGGTCCCGTCGGAGTTGACCGCCGGAGTGGCGAATAAGGGCGCATTTTCCGCGGCGATCTGAATGTCGTACTGACCGACGAGACCGTCTAAAACGGCGCCGTAGGCCTGGCGGTAATATGTGTAATACTTCATATTTGCGGTCAGCTCCTCCAGCGTTTTACCGGATAAGAGCTGTTCTGCCAGCGTATCTAAGTCCTTGGTGGAGTATTTGGAAAAATCTCCGCCGTACCGTGTCCCTAAATAGGAGAGCAGATCCACCCAGTTTAGATGGGGGCTGGACTGGCAGGTGTTGACATCGTACCGGAACGCCTCCTGCATGGCCTTGGCCGTTACCTTAAAGTCTACCCACTTGATATACTTCTTCGCCTCGGAGGAGGTGGCTTTTCCGTCCTGGTTCGACGCCGGAAAAGAGAATTTTCCGCCTGGGGTGATCAGAAAAAGGGATACTAAAAGGAGTGTCAGTACGATGACCTCTATGTAAATAATAATATGGTGCAGAGTCTCTGGCGATTCTGCAATTCGTTCTTTCCATGTTTTCATAAGAAAATCTCCTCCATCTCATCCTATGCGGAGAGTGGAGAGAATATGAAATTTTATGAAAGAGGGATGATATCCCCGTCACGCGGCACAAAGATACCGCCATGGAACAGTGCTTCCGCATCTGCCGTATACCGTTCCCTGCGATGTTCCAGATCCGTGTCCTCGGTGTGCCACAGCACGATATTTTCCGCGTTCATGTCTCTGGCGGTTTCGGCCGCGTCTCTGGCGGTGCTGTGGTGCTTTTCATACGGTTTAAAACGGTCCCTGTCTTCATACAGGCAGAAGGCCTCATGAAGCAGCCAGGTGCTGTTTTCCACATAGGGGGCGCAGAGCGTATTCAATGGCTCATCCCCGCAGCAGGTGAGTTTCTGCCCGTCTGAGAGTATGGCGGTAAAGCCGAACTGTTTTGCCTTGGTGGAGTGGATGTCGAAGAAGGTGACGTCCATGCCCAGTATCTGCCGCTGTTCTCCGTCAGAGACGGGAATCAGTACGATGCGGTCCCCGATGAGGCGGCACAGCTTTTCCTGAAGCGTCAGACGGCACAGGGTCTCGATGGCCGGCAATAAGTCCTTGTGGCTGTATAAATGCAGCTTCCCCTCATAGGAGCCGTTTAAAATCTTCGTGCCGATGAAACGTACCATCCAGACGATTCCCAGTATGTGGTCTGTGTGGCTGTGTGTGACGAAGATATGGTGGATGTGGGCCATATTCACATCCATGTCCTGGAGAACTCTCAGAATGCCGTTGCCGCCGCCTGCGTCCGTCATGAAAAATTCCCCGTTCTTTTCTATGGCAAAGCACGTATTATAACACCGTGTCACAGCGGCGTGACCGGTTCCGAATACATATAACTGTTCCACTTTCTGCCTCCTGATTACAGACAGCCGGATCTGGGCTGTCCTGTGTATTGAATGCCATATGCGGCAAGATTCCCTGCTCCGGGGCCTTACGCCCCTCTGTAAGTATGTTACTACAACATAAAAAAATCTGCAAGTCCCGCGGGGCAGTATGGGGCTTTCAAAAGGCCATATTTTGTGTTACTATTACTTTATTAGAGATGCGGCTGCATGGTATGGAAAGGGAAAGGAGGGACGGTCTGCATGGACTCAGGCAGCGGCATGATGGGTGAGGAGAGAGGATTATGAGAGACTTAGCTTACTTGAAGCTGATGTCGCGGGAGTATCCGACGATCAAGGCGGCCTCCAGCGAGATCATTAACTTAACGGCGATTCAGGGGCTTCCAAAGGGAACCGAGTACTTTTTCAGTGACCTGCACGGAGAGTATGAGGCATTTATCCATCTGCTCCGCAGCGCTTCCGGTATTATCCGGGAAAAGATCACGGAGACATTCGGACATATTATTCCGGAAAAAGAAGAGGTGGAACTGGCTAACATGATCTACTATCCCGAGCGGGTGGTGAGCCAGATGCAGTTGAAGGGTCTGGCTACGGACGACTGGCAGAGAGTTGCCATATACCGTCTGGTTCAGATCTGCAAGGTGGTTTCTTCCAAATACACCCGTTCCAAGGTGAGAAAGAAAATGCCGCCGGAATTTGCCTATGTGATCGATGAACTTCTTCATGTGGATTATAATGACGACAATAAACGGGTATACTACAGCGAGATTATCCGTTCGATTATCGACATCCGGGTCGGAGATAAATTTATTATTGCGCTGTGTGAACTGATTCAGAATCTGACGATCGACAGTCTGCATATTATCGGCGATATTTTTGACAGAGGCCCCAGGGCGGATATTATTATGAAAGAGCTGATGCAGTTCCATGATGTGGATATCCAGTGGGGAAACCATGATATTTCCTGGATGGGAGCGGCAACCGGCAACCTGGCCTGCATCTGCAATGTGCTGCGTATTGCGATCAGCTACAACAGCTTCGATGTGCTGGAAGACGGCTACGGAATCAATCTCCGTCCGCTGTCCATGTTCGCGGCCAGGGTTTACCACAATGATCCGTGCGAGCGCTTTGTCCCGCAGATCCTGGATGAGAATATCTACGATGCGGTGGATCCGGGTCTGGCGGCCAAGATGCACAAGGCCATCGCCATCATTCAGTTCAAGGTGCAGGGCCAGATTATCGGGCGCCATCCGGAGTATGAGATGGATGACAGGAGACTTCTGGAGGCTGTTGATTTCGATCGGGGTGTGGTGGTGCTGGAGGGAAGGGAATATCCGATGCTGGATCTGTCATTTCCAACGGTGGACCCTAAGGATCCGCTCCGATTAACGGCAGAGGAGGAAGACCTTCTTCATACGCTTCAGCTGTCATTTAAACACAATGAGCTTTTGCATAAGCATATCCGTTTCCTCTATTCTCATGGAAGTCTTTACAAATGCTATAATTCCAATCTGCTTTACCATGGCTGTATCCCGATGAAGGAGGATGGAAGCTTCGACGAGATCGTGGTGGGCGGCATTTCCTATTCAGGACAGGCGCTGATGGACTATGTGGACCGGAAGGTGCAGAACGCGTATTTCATGGCGGAGGAATCGCCGGAAAAGGAAGATGCCATGGACTTCATGTGGTATCTGTGGTGCGGGGCTAAGTCACCGGTTTACGGAAAAGGCAAGATGACGACCTTCGAACACTATTTTATCGAGGACCCCGCCACTCACAAAGAACCGATGAATCCGTATTACCGGCTCAGCGTTAAGGAAGAGACGTGTGACCGGATCCTGGAGGAGTTTGGGCTTCCAAAGTCGGGTTCCCATATTATCAACGGCCACGTGCCCGTTAAAATCAAGGAGGGAGAGTCTCCTGTAAAGGCGGGAGGGAAGCTTTTCATCATTGACGGAGGCCTGTCGAAGGCGTACCAGTCCAGGACCGGAATCGCCGGGTATACCCTGATTTATAATTCCAATCACCTGGCCCTGGCCGAGCACAAGCCCTTTGACCCGGAAAAAGAGAGCACGCCCCGGGTATCCATTGTGGAGAATATGCATAAGCGGGTCATGGTGGCGGACACGGACAAGGGAGTGGAGCTGGCTGGGCGCATTGCGGATCTGAAGGAACTGGTAGGCGCTTACAGAGAAGGCATATTAAAGGAAAAAGTAGAATAATTATGAAATTTTAATAATTAATTTACAGAAGATTCCTTTACGTAGCCTGGGGGAAATGGTATACTAGGAAAGGTCAGTTACTTTACTGAAGGAGGCTTCAATGAGCAGACAGGAGTTTTTACAGCGTTTGCGGGACACGCTGACCGGCGAAGTGCCTGGAAATGTGATTGAGGAAAATATAAGATACTACGACGATTATATCAGAACGGAGACGGCGGGCGGCCAGACGGAAGACGAAGTGACCGGTGCGATCGGAGATCCGAGGCTGATCGCTAAGACGATCATGGAGGCCACGGAGAATGCCAGAGAGGGCGGAAGCTACCAGTCTGCGTATGATACGTACCGGAACGAGGGCCAGACGGTATATGAGGAAGAGGCCGGACCGGGCCGCCATTTCCACTTTGTCGATTTGAACAAGTGGTATTGGAAGCTTCTGGCTGTGGTTGTGACAGTGCTGTTCTTCTTCATAGTCGCAAGTATTGTGACCGGTTTATTCAGTCTTCTGATACCTCTCATGGGACCGCTTCTTCTGATTCTTCTGGTGGTCTGGTTAATCCGGGGCCCCAGGCGGTAAAAAGAAAATTATTAAAAACAGATTATAAATATTACAAAAGTGTAACGGCAGTTATACCGGTGTTTTCGGTATAGCTGCCGTTTTTGCCTGATTTTTGCTTGACATATGACGATGAGTAGAGTATACTAGTTTTTGTAACATTTATGTAACATATTACATAATGATAAACAAACGAAATAAAAACGTAAGAATCAGGAGTTGGAAAAACATGTGGAACAAAACTTGGAAAGTGCTGGGGGTCATCGGCCTCTATGCGGTTCTGGCCTGGCATTCACCGGTTACCGTAAAAGCGGCAGAGATCGAAGTGGAAACAAGTACAACACTGTATGCGAAGATAGATGCGCCGGACGTCGTGGTACGGAAGGCAAAGAACGCGGGCGGAGAGGCAGTTACAAAAGTCTTACGGGGGCAGACTTATGAAGTTGCCGCACCGGCAGAAGGCGGCTGGGTAAAGATCAGCACTGCGGAAGGCGAGGGGTACATACCGAGCAATCGGGCGACCCTGATCGAGAAGACAAAGGAAAAAGTGGATGAAAGCGTGAAGCTGCGTCAGGATGTGGTGAATTATGCGCTTCAGTTTGTTGGAAACCGTTACGTATATGGCGGGACGGACCCGAATACCGGAGCCGACTGTTCCGGATTCACAAGATATATCATGCAGCACGCGGCAGGCGTTTCCTTGAGCCACAGCTCCAGAGCACAGTCGGGAGAGGGACGCAGCGTCAGCTACAGCGACATTAAACCGGGTGATTTGATTTTCTACGGCGGCAAGGGCTATATCAATCATGTGGCTATGTATATCGGCAACGGACAGATTGTACATGCCTCCACGGAACGGACGGGAATCAAGATATCCAACGCGACGTACCGGACGCCTGTCAAGGTAGTCAGAGTGCTGAATTGATATGGAAAATAATGGAATGTTATCGGAATGAAATAATACTTGACTGAAAAGCAAGGTAAATGTATAATAAACGTAATGATTTTAACAATTACGTAATAATTAGAACGAAAAAGTAAAAAACAGGAGCAATGTCCCAATGATAAAGAATACATGGAAAACATTAAGCCTTTTGGCTTTCTGTGGAGCAATCGTACTTGCAAATCCGGCAGATGCCAAAGCGGATGAAGTTTCCGGACCAGGACTCAGTTCAGGTAATTATATCGCAACAGTTGAAGCAGAGACCGTGAATATCAGCACGGATGAGAGCGGCCAGGAAATATTGATGGCAGCTTCCAGGGGATCATCATTCCAGGTCGTGGAAGACATGGGTGACGGATTCGTGAAAGTGAAGGTTAAGGATACATACGGTTATCTTCCGGTCGACGGAAACGCAACAGTTACCCAGACCGACGAGGCGACGATCGCCGCACTGGAAGCAGCATACGATGCTCCTGCGGAGTTCAGACAGAGTGTTGTCAATTACGCACTGCAGTTTGTGGGCGGACGTTACGCCTATGGCGGCAGTGATCCTCATACCGGAGTGGATTGTTCCGGATTTACAAGATACATCATGCAGCATGCGGCAGGTATTTCTTTAAACCGTTCTTCAGGCGGACAGGCTTCCCAGGGAGTAGCTGTGAGTTCTGACCAGATGAAGCCCGGTGATCTGATTTTTTACGGGAACGGAAGATCGATCAATCACGTAGCCATGTATATCGGCAATGGACAGATCGTACACTCCTCCACCTATAAAACGGGAATCAAGATTTCTCAGTGGAATTACCGGACTCCCGTCAAGATTGTCAATGTCATTGGCGAATAATGGACAAGCGGATAACTGGATTTTCGATAAGGGATATAAGACTCCCGGCACTGGCTGCCGGGAGTCTTTTGCGTCCGTCGGGATTAAAAATATGGTCAAAAAAGGAAGAGCCCGGATAGGGGAGCTATCCAGACTCTTCTGAGGGGAGTATAAATAATTAATAAGGATGAGGAAATCTAATTCCTCACTCTAATTATAATATAGGCAGATGAAAAAAGCAAAGTTATTTTTTATAATTTTTTGTATAATATTTGAGGAATCAGCCATACTAACCGTGTAACAAAAAATCCGACAGGAGGTATCATAAGATGTCTAATAACAACTACAATGATAACTACAACGATTGCAGCAATTCTTCCAAGAACAGCAATCAGAACAACAGCCAGAACAGCAACAAGAATAACAGCCAGAACAACAGCCAGAACAGCAACAAGAACAACAGCCAGAACAGCAGCCGCAACAACAGCCAGAACAACAGCCAGAACAGCAGCCGCAACAACAACCAGAATAACAGCCAGAATAAGTCTGACTATTAATCTGTCTGGTGGTACGAAAATAAGGACTTGCCAATAAGTTCATGATTTCGTCGAAAAGCACAGGGAAACGATGCGAAAGCATATCTCCCTGTGCTTTTTGATTGTAAGGACTCCTTTCATGCAGTCACGATCAGAAAGATAAACTTTTCACGGGTCGTGAATATAATGGTAATAGAAAGGACAGGTGATTGTATGTTCAAGACAATACCGATTGGTGAAGTCGATTATTATATAGAAAATGAGTACGATATGATGCTGATTGATCTGCGAAATGCCGCATCGTATCAGAGAGCCCATTTAAATGGGGCTGTCAATATTCCGTATGAGGAAATGGAGCAGAGAGTTTCCGAACTTCCAAAAGATAAACTGCTGGTATTTTACTGTGCGAGAGGCGGACAAAGTATGATGGTATGCCGCTATCTGGCCCGTATGGGGTATTCTGTGCTGAATGTGGCCAATGGAATCGCCTATTACCGCGGAAAATATCTGGTTCGAGGGTAAATTTATTGACAGATACGCCCTGTAAGACTTAAAATATACCTATTAATGCAAGAAGGAGAATTTACTTATGAAATATATGATTGCGTCCGATATCCACGGTTCCGCGTTCTATTGCAGAAAGCTGCTGGAAGCGTTTGAGGCATCCGGAGCGAATCGCCTTGTTTTACTGGGAGATATTCTTTATCACGGACCGAGAAATGATCTGCCGAAGGAATATGCTCCTAAAGAGGTGCTGGCCATGTTAAACGGCTGTAAAGACAGAATCTACTGTGTCAGGGGAAACTGTGACACGGAGGTGGACCAGATGGTGCTGGAATTTCCCGTGATGGCGGACTATGCGCTGCTGGCGATTGATGGAATCACCATCTATGCCACACATGGCCACGTTTATCATGAGAATCACCTTCCACCCATGCAGAAAGGGGATGTGCTGCTTCATGGGCACACCCATGTGCTCCGGGCGGATCAGTGCGGGGATATCACCATCTTAAATCCCGGCTCTGTATCCATACCGAAGGAAGGCAATCCGCCGACATACGCGATTTTGGAGGCTGGGGTCTTTCGGATCCTGGATTTCGAGGGCCGCGTGATTAAAGAAAAGAACCTGGGAGAATAAAGTGAAAAAAACATTTGAACTCATTGCGCCGTGTCACTTTGGCATGGAGGCTGTTTTAAAAAGAGAAATTACGGATCTGGGATATGATATCACTCTGGTGGAAGACGGCCGTGTGACATTTATCGGAGATGAAGAGACCATCTGCCGCGCGAATCTGTTTTTGCGCACGGCAGAGCGTGTCCTGTTGAAAGTGGGAAGCTTTCATGCGGAATCATTTGAGGAGTTATTTCAGAATACACGGAGTATTCCGTGGGAGGAATATATTCCTCAGGATGGAAAGTTCTGGGTTGCGAAGGCGTCCTCCATTAAGAGCAAGCTGTTCAGCCCTTCCGATATCCAGTCAATCATGAAGAAAGCCATGGTGGAGCGGCTGAAGAAGGCGTATGGCCTGGAATGGTTTCCGGAGAGCGGAAGCAGCTATCCGCTCCGTGTATTTTTGTATAAAGATGAGGTGACGGTAGGGATCGATACTTCAGGAGATTCACTCCATAAAAGAGGCTACCGTACCCTTACCAGCAAGGCGCCTATCACGGAGACCCTTGCCGCGGCTCTGATCATGATGACACCGTGGAACCGAGACCGGATTCTGGTGGATCCCTTCTGCGGAAGCGGTACATTTCCGATTGAAGCAGCCATGATAGCGGCCAATATGGCGCCTGGAATGAACCGGTCCTTCCTGGCGGAAGACTGGAAGAACATCATACCGCGGAAGTTCTGGTATGAGGCCATGGATGAGGCCTCGGATCTGCTGGAGACAGAGGTGGAGGTCGATATCCAGGGGTACGATATCGATGGCGATATTGTGAAGGCGGCGAGAGCCAATGCGGAGTCTGCCGGTGTGGATCATATGATTCATTTCCAGCAGAGGCCATTAAGTGCGCTCAGCCATCCGAAAAAGTACGGATTTATCATTACGAATCCGCCTTATGGAGAGAGAATTGAGGAGAAGGAGAATCTGCCGGCGCTGTATAAGGAGATCGGTGAACGGTACCGCGCGCTGGATTCCTGGTCCCTCTATATGATAACCGCTTATGAGGATGCGGAACGGTACGTCGGGCGAAAAGCGGACAAGAACCGGAAGATCTACAATGGTATGATGAAGACGTATTTCTACCAGTTTATGGGACCGAAACCTCCAAAGCGGAAAACAGGAGATTGATTAGTTGAAAGCAGGAAAATGGCTGGGAACGGCGGCCGTTCTGGTGCTCACCGGAACCGCTGTACTCTGGATTAACGGCCGGTGGCCAACAGGCGGTTTCCGAGTGCCGGAATGGGCATTTACGGGTACCGGGGAGAATGGCAGAGATGCCGGTAAGGGCAGTGCAGATCAGGGGGATGCAGATCGAGACAATGCGGATCGAGACAATGCGGATCGAGACAATGCGGATCAAAACGATGTGACCCAGGGCAATGGAAATGCGGAGATGGGCGGCAGAGAATTTAACAGACCGCTGGAGGCGGAGGCGGAAAGAGACGCCGGAACTGATGGGACGGGGAATACCGCGAATCCGGTGCCGGAGGTGCTTCCTGTGGCCTATGACGGCCGTACAACAGGCCGGGCGCCTTCGATAAAGAACCAGGGCTCTCTGGGAACCTGCTGGGCCTTTGCCTCTTTGATGGCGCTGGAAGCGCGTCTGCTTCCCAATGAGGTATACGACTTTTCAGAGGATCATATGTCCCTGAATAATGGTTTCTGCATTCCGCAGAGCGACGGAGGGGAGTATACGATGTCCATGGCGTATCTCCTGTCCTGGAAGGGGCCGGTCCTGGAAGCGGATGATCCCTATGGAGACGGTGTCTCTCCCGCGGGCTTAAAGGCGGTCAAACACGTCCAGGGAGTCGAACTGGTGCCGGGAAAAGATTATGAAAAGATTAAGCGGGCCATTCTTCAGTATGGAGGCGTACAGAGCTCTCTTTACACTTCCATGACGGACGAGGAAAGCCAGTCCGTTCATTATAATGAGGAGAAATACGCCTACTGCTATATTGGGTCTCAGCCGCCGAACCATGATTCCGTGATCATTGGCTGGGATGACGAGTATCCGCGGGAGAATTTTAACACGGAAGTCAATGGCGATGGAGCGTTTATCTGCATGAACAGCTGGGGAGACGGCTTTGGCGATGACGGATATTTTTATGTGTCATATTACGACTCCAATATCGGGCTGAATAATATTATCTACACGGATGTGGAAGATCAGGATCATTACGATCATAACTACCAGACAGATTTAAGGGGCTGGGTGGGGCAGCTGGGGTATGGTTCCGATACGGTATGGTTCTCCAATGTCTATGAGGCGCAGGGAAAGGAGACTCTGGAGGCGGTTGGATTCTATGCCACAGACAGACATTCTTCCTATGAAGTCTATGTTGTGAAAAATATCGGGGACGAGGAGTCCATAAAGGCCGGAGAAGGTTTCAAAAACCGGAAGCTGGCGGCGTCAGGAAGTCTCGACTATGCAGGATTCTATACGATCCCTCTGAACGCAGATACAAGGGCTGGGCTGGATCTTGAACCGGGGGAGCGGTTTGCCGTGCTGGTGAAACTGACGACTCCGGATAGCGTCCATCCGGCCGCAATCGAATACGATGCAGGGGATGGAAAGACGATCGTGGACATCAGTGACGGTGAGGGGTACATCAGTCCCGATGGGGTGAATTTTACCAGGGTCGAGGAGGAGCAGAAATGCAACCTCTGCCTGAAGGCCTATACCACGGACAGGAAGTGAATCCGTTTTATGAAGGAGAATATACAGATGAGTAATAACAGGATCGTATTTGCCACTGGCAATGAGGGAAAGATGAAGGAGATCCGGCTGATTCTAGCCGATTTGGGAATGGAGATTTTATCCATGAAAGAGGCCGGGGCCGATCCGGAGATCGTCGAGGATGGGAAAACGTTCGGTGAGAACGCGGAGATCAAGGCGAAAGCGGTGTGGGCTGAGACTGGGGGGATTGTCCTTGCGGATGATTCCGGCCTGGTGGTGGACTGCCTAAATGGAGAGCCGGGTATCTATTCAGCCAGATATATGGGCGAGGATACTTCCTATGAGATCAAGAATCAGACCATTATCTCCAGGGTCAATGAGGCGGCCGGTGACGACAGAAGCGCCCGGTTTGTGTGCAATATTGCGGCTGTGCTGCCGGATGGAAGTGTTGTCCATACGGAAGAGACCATGGAGGGAATCATTGCAGAAAAAGCGGCGGGAAATGGCGGCTTTGGATACGATCCGATCCTCTTCCTGCCGGAGTTCGGAGTGACAAGCGCGGAGATTACCATGGAGCAGAAAAACCGGATCAGCCACCGCGGAAAAGCGCTTGAGGCGATGAAGCGGAAGCTGGAAGAGATCTATAAGGGGGACGTGGGATGAAGATATTAATTGTGAGCGATACACACAGAAAAGACGATAATCTGAAAAAAGTGATTGAGAAGACATCGCCGCTCGATATGCTTATTCATCTTGGCGATGCGGAAGGCAGCGAAACGAAAATCGCGGGCTGGGTTGGAGAAAACTGTGACCTGGAAATGGTGCTGGGGAACAACGACTTTTTTTCCAATTTAGACCGGGAGAAGGAATTAAAGATCGGAGAGTACCGTGTCCTTCTGACTCACGGTCACTATTATAATGTGTCTTTGGGCGTGGAGCGCTTAGAGCAGGAAGCGAGAGACCGCCGTCTGGATATCGTCATGTACGGACATACCCACAGACCTTTCTATGAGTTGCGGGGCGGTGTGACTATTTTGAATCCCGGAAGTCTGTCTTATCCCAGACAGGATGGAAGGAAACCGTCGTTTATGATTATGGAACTGGATGATCAGGGGAAGGCGCATTTTACTTTAAACTTTCTGGAGCCGCAGTATAATTAGTGGGTGGAGAATTAAGAAAAAGAGATTGCGGAAGAAGTGCCTGTAGTGAAATTAGTGGGAAGAAATGTGTAAAGGTGTGTAAGTGAATTTGGGATGTTACAGAAAAATGGAAAGTTAGAATACGAAGGTCTGGTAGTCCGTACTGCCAGATACCTGTTTGTTTATAAAAACGCTCCCGCAACGATATGCCGGAGCGTTTTTCATTTCAGGGGTTATAGGGGCGATAGGGCAGACTCCAGTCTGCAGACCCGGAAGTCCAGCTTATTCAGATAGGAATAAATGATGCCGAAATCATTGTCTTTCGATCTCAGCGAGGATACGTCCTTCTGGAGCTGCTTCAGCTTTTTGGAGTTTTCCCATACCTGCATGTGGATGCGCTCAATTTCATCGAGAAGCATGGCTTCGCTCTTGGCAATACGGGTGTCTATTTCTGACAGAAGGTATGCGGTGGTTGATTCGAAGCGGAAATCGAGTTTAGCGTCGTAGTCGGCGAAACGGGAGTCAAGCTTGGCGTCGTAGTCGGCGAAACGTGAATCGAGTTTAGAGTCGTAGTCGGCGAAACGGGAGTCAAGTTTGGCGTCGTAGTCGGCGAAACGTGAATCGAGTTTAGCGTCGTAGTCGGCGAATTGTGAAACGAGTTTAGCGTCGTAGTCAGCGAAACGTGAATCAAGTTTGGCGTCGTAGTCGGCGAAACGTAAATCAAGTTTGGCGTCGTAGTCGGCGAAACGTAAATCAAGTTTGGCGTCGTAGTCGGCAAATTGTGAAACGAGTTTAGCGTCGTAGTCAGCGAAACGTGAATCAAGTTTGGCGTCGTAGTCGGCGAAACGTAAATCAAGTTTGGCGTCGTAGTCGGCAAATTGTGAAACGAGTTTAGCGTTGTAGTCAGCAAAGCGGGTGTCTAATTTCGCATCATATTCAGCAAAGCGAGCGTCCAGTTTCGCATCATATTCAGCAAAGCGAGCATCCAGCTTCGCATCCAACCTCGCGTCATACTCAGTAAAACAAGTCTCCATTTTTTCGCCAACCATACATCCGATCGCCTGTAATAATTCCTGGTTCTGTGTATTTAACATGATCTTACCTCCTTTCCGTGAGAGTATCTATATTATACTACGAATAGGAGTAAAAAACCACGATTATTATTGTGAAAATTCATTAAAAATAATTATAAAACCGGCTTCTATTATCTCCGGGCTGCTTGTCGCTGTATACGTTACCTGGCGGCAGTGAAAAGCCTCTGATGCAGCCTTGCCTCCAGCGCCAGCACCTTTTTATAGTCCTCCGGCGTGTCCATATCTATGATGCAGGTCTCATCCTTCGCTGAAAAATATTTCGATTCGCTGTTAAATGGTGTCAGTGCTCCTTTTAGTCCCGCATCGCCCTGATAAGACAGTATCTCCGGAATGCAGGCGGCCGAGATCACAGGAGGATGGCCTTTCCGCATTGAAAAAGAGGGATACAGGACGGGAGCTCCCGAGCGGTGGAATTCTTCTATCAGGTCTTTTATCAGCGACCGTGTTACCAGCGGGTAGTCTACCGGCAGAATCAAAAATGCCGAAACCTCCTGGTCCAGAGCCAGAATCCCGGCCTTTACCGAGGTAAACATACCCTCCGCAAAGGCCTGATTTCTGACCGTTGTCACGCGGCTTCCGGATAAATGTGCTTCCACTTCATCTCCACGGTAACCGGTCACCACGATGGTCCGGTCGGTCAGGCCGTCAAGTACTTCGGCCTGCCTGCGGATCACCGTGGTCCCTCCTATGGGCAGAAGAGGTTTTAAACGCCCCATCCTGGAAGAATAACCCGCGGCTAAAAGTATTGCTTCAATTCTTCCCATAAGCATCATTCTTCAGTGGAGTTCTGGCGTTTAACAAGGAGTTCCGTACCAGAGTCTTGGCAATCTGTACTTTATAGCCATTTTTGGAAAGCGGAAGCGCTCCCTGAAGGGCGATCTCAGCCGCTTCAGAGGCCAGCTCCTCAGTGACTGTTTTTCCGATGATATAAGCTTCCGCCTCCTTGGCGCGCAGCGGAATCGGGGCGACGGCGCCCAATACAATTCTTGCATCTGTGACGACGCCATCCTGTACCTTGCAGGCAGAGGCAACGCTGACTACGGCGAAATCATGGGAATCCCTGACACGGAACTTATCATAGCCGATCCGGTAGTTCTTTGCGGAAGCCGGAATTCGAATTTCCGTTACAATTTCGTCCTCTTCCACCAGCCGGCAATGTGATTTCTTCATCATTTCCCCGATTGGCTCTCTGCGTTTGCTGGTTACGATCTCTGCATCCATTGCGGTGAGGACGGTTGCCACATCGGAGGGGTTCACAGCGAGACAGCCGCAGTTAAAGCAGCGTTTTGCCTCTTCCTGCACCTGTTCCCACGTAAGTCCATAGGAATCCTCCAGATGAAGTCCACGCTCCTCCTTCGGGCGTTCCGGCAGCCTGGCGGCTGTCGAGTGACCGGTACAGGAGGCGTCAAAGGTAATCAGCCCGCCAAGCGGGTGTCTCGCGTCCCCTTCCGTCTCGCCGGTCATAAAGCAGTGGACTGCGACAGAAGCTTTTTTGCCGTCTGCAATGGCGTCCACCACCGTTTTCGGTCCGGTCGTGACATCACCGACTGCAAAGACTTTATCTACACTGGTTTTCATAGTCGCAGGGTCTACGGATATCAGCCCGCGGCTGACCTCCAACTCCAGCGCCTCACCCAGGAAGGAGAGGTCGGTTTTCTGGCCTACCGCCATGAGGATGGAACTGCCGTGAAGTGTGGTAGTTTCATTTTCATCGTAAGATGGGGCAAAATGACCCAGATCATTGAAGACGGCGGTACAGCGTTTTAAGACGAGCCCTACGATTTCCCCATTGCCGCGGAGAATCTCCTTAGGCCCCCAGGATGGGAGGATCGTGATGCCTTCTTCTCTGGCGCGGTTCAATTCCTCTTCGCTTGCCGGCATCTGATTTTCCGGTTCCAGACACGCCATAACCACGTTTGCAGCGCCCAGACGTTTGGCTGTGATTGCCACGTCCACCGCCACGTTTCCGCCGCCGACAACGATGATGTCTTTGCCGATCTTGCTTTCCATCCATTTATTGACTTCAATCAGGAAATCCAGGCCGAAGGTGGTGAGTTCTTCCCCATCGAGCCCGATCAGAGGCCGTTTCCAGGCGCCCGTATTTAGAAAGACGCTGTCATACTGTTCCACCAGATCATTCACCGGGATGTCTTTTCCGATCTCAACGCCTGTCAGGAATTCGATCCCCATGTGTTCCATAGCGGAGATTAAGCTTCTGACGATCTCCTTTGGCAGACGGTATTCCGGAATCGCATAGCGGAGAAGTCCGCCGGCTTCCTCCATTTTATCGTACACCCGGACGCTGTGCCCACGGCTCCTTAAATAGAATGCTGCAGTTAAACCGGCGGGGCCGGAGCCTACGATGGCAACGCGCCTGCCGCTGTCTGTTTTCGGCGGCACCATAAACCGGTCGCTGTGTTCCAGGATATAGTCACCCACGTACCGTTCCATGCCTCCAATGTTGACATTGTCGTCGTACTCCTTCCGCTTGCAGTTCATCTGGCAGAAATGGGTACAGACACGGGAGGTGACGGCCGGAATCGGGTTAGCCTCCAGCAGGATCGCCGCCGCGCCGTCCATATCGCCGGCGCGCAGCTTTGCAAGGTATTCCGGGATGTCCACATGGGCGGGACAATTGGAAGAACAGCCGCTTAAGTTTACCTTCCTGGCTCCGAAAATGGAATGGTTCTTATTTTCGCCGGTCATGGCGTTGCAGGTATCGCCTCCCTTGCGGAGACACTGGATTCTGCCGCCGATTTCATCGGGATAGCGGTAGTACCAGCAACGGACTTCCTGACAGAGATTGCCGCCGATGGTGGCAAGGTTGCGGATTAAGGGAGTCGCCACACTTCTTGCGGCGTCGGCCAGCGCACCGTATTCCTGCTGAATCAGAGGCGAGGACGCAATATCACAGAGTTTGGCAGTCGCACCAATCTTTAAGCCGTCTTCGTCCTCCTCGATGTGGTTCAGTCCTTCAATGGATTTGATATTCACAATTGTTTCCGGGTAATCAGGTTCTAATTTATGCTTTAAGACACTGAGCAGATCCGTCCCGCCTGCGATAATTCGGGCATTTTGCTGTTCTTCCTTTAAAATGCCTGCGGCCTGGCTTAAGCTCTCTGCATCCGTATGGTTAAAATTTTTCATTTGGTGTTCACCTCGCCTTTCCTAACGCCTTAAGGATCTGATCCGGTGTCAGAGGATAATCCATAAGCTGAATGCCGATTGCATTGGAAACCGCCATTATAATAGCTCCCGGTAACGGAGCACCGGATATCTCACCGACTCCGATTCCTCCAAATGCGCTTAAATCATTGGGGGTTTCTTCAATATGAGTTTCAAAGGTCGGAAGATCCGGGAAGACTCTCCACTTAAAATCAACCAGGTTGTTAGTCAGGAATTTTCCGGTCTTTTCGTCCAGAATCATCTCCTCGTTGATGGCGCTGTCGCTTCCGCAGCTTCCCAGTCCGCCTTCTAACTGCATCTTTAAGGAATAGGGATCAATGACCTGACCAACGTCGGTTCCCTCTACTATGCGAACAATTTTTACGTCTCCGGTGTCGGTATCCACTTCCACCTCGACGAATGAGATCATGAAACATGGCTTGGAGTGATCCATTTCGAAGACGCCATGGCCTGTAATGGTGTTCATGGGCCCTAACACGGCAATCCATGGAAGCGCGACTTCCGGATTGTCCTTCATGAAAATGATTCCGTCACGCGTATCCAGCATTTCGGCAGGGCAGTGAAGAATGGCGGCTGCGCCTTCCAGCAGCTGTGTTCTGGCACTTCGGGCCGCGTCGCCTACCATGCGCCCATATACAAGAGTCCCTCTCGATCCGGCCAGTCCCCAGTCCCATGGGTTATCCTGGCTGTCAGGCGTAGAAATGGTTACTTTATCCAATGGAAGATTTAGAATTTCAGCAGCCATTTTCACAACGGCTGATCTTTGTCCCATTCCGGATTCAGCGATACAGACGTTGATATTGGCCGTTCCCCAGCCGTCCAGTTTGACGAAAGCCTCACCGTGCAGCATACCACAGTCGGCACTTCCGTGGACACAGCAGCCCACGCCATACTGCTTGCTTCCGACAGTCTTGTAAGGTTTCAGCCAACCGGCGAATTTGTCCTTCCAGCCGAAGTGTTCGGCTGCATGATCCATGACATCGTTATAGCTTAAGAAATGGTTTTCCCACCAGTGTCCCTCGACCCAATAGTAGCCGCCGTTGATGTCACACATATTCTTCTTGAAAAAGTCCACAGGATCCAGATTCATCTTCGCCATGGCCATGGACAGAACCGGAACGAGAGATGCATAAGATTCCTGTCCGCCGAATCCACGGATACCACCGGAACGGCAGCGGTTGGTGGCGACCAGATGGGGCTGGTAATTCCAGTGTTTGCATTTGTTGAGCAACAGCATGGCGCGTCCTAAACCGTTGGCGATCTGACCCTGACCGAAATCAGAGTGAACGCCTGAACCGACAAGCCAGGTTCCTTCATAGGCGTGAACCGTTCCGTCGGCCAGCAGTCCGACTTTGGCAGTCAGACGGCTGCCTAAACGGAGCATATAAGTGGACAGATGAGCTTCCTTGGAAATGACCAGCTTCACCGGTCTGCCGGAAGCTTTTGCCAGCGCGGCACAGTAGAGCCCTTCCATGGGAACCGTGTTCTTGCTTCCAAAGCTTCCACCTACATTGGTGGAGGTGACGCGGACGGTGACACCGGGCATGGCAAGCTGCATGATCATTTTCTGGATGTTTGGGCTCTGAAAACTGCCCTTCATGCTGCACTGGCTGGGTCCATCCCACCAGGCCACGAGTCCCGGACTCTCAGCAGGAAGCGGATTGGATATTGTCTCATACTTTGAGGTGCCTTCTACGACGACAGCACATTCCTCAAAGCCCTTTTTTGTATCTCCCATGACCAGCTCCTGCAGGGCCTTGGGGCCGAAAGGCGGGCAGCCGCGCTCGATAATATTGCCCGGAAACTGCTCGTATAACTGCGGGGCTCCGTCAGCAATGGCCTCATCTAAGTCATGTACGGCGGGGAGTACTTCATATTCCACTTCGATTAAATCAGCCGCCTCTTCAGCAGTCCGGTTTGACGTGGCGGCAATCAGCGCCACCGGGTCGCCGACGAAACGCACATGACGGTCCAGAATCCTTTTCTGAGCCGGCATCCCTGTAATCCAGTCAAAGACATTTTCATAGGTCAGGATGGTTCTTACTCCAGGAAGCTCCAGGGCTTTGCTCACATCAATTTTCTTTATCATGGCGTGAGGATGTGGACTCATTTTAATCCGGCCGTAGAGCATTCCGTGCATATGTATGTCGTTCGCGTACTCCGCGGATCCTGTAACAATGGCTTTGCCGTCTATTCGGGGAGTCGGCTTGCCCACATATCTGAATTCCTTACCCATATCATTCACTCCCTTCTTCGGCAGCCTGCTTCACGGCCTCCAGCACCTGGTAATGGCTGATGCATCTGCAGTAATTTCCGGCCAGAGCTTCCTTGATCTCTTCCTCATCCGGATGTGGATTTTCCGCCAGCAGTGCCTCGGTCGTCATAATGATTCCCGGTGTGCAGTATCCGCACTGAAACGCGGAATGGTCGACAAACGCCTGCTGTACCTTATCCAGTTCGCCTGTATTCGGGTCCTGGAGTCCCTCGATGGTACGGATGTCGGCGCCGTCGCACTCGATGGTCAGCACCGTACAGGACGGTATGGCTTTCCCGTTCATGATGACGGTACAGCAGCCACAGGCGCCGTCATCACAGGAAATCTTGGTTCCCGTCAGCAGAAGGCGCTCACGCAGCGTTTCTGCCAGTGTGTCCGCGGGAGCAATCTCACCCACCGCATTCCCCACACCCAGCTGGTACACATCACCGTTGACGGTGATTGTGACCGATTTCTTGTTTTCGCTCATAAATTTTATAACCTCCTTACATTGGTATTTGCCGAACTATAATAATGAACTAAAAAAGTAAAACGTTATTGACAAAAATATATCATTATGCCTAAAATAACTATAACACAGGTGTGAGACAGGTAATCTACAAAAAGTAAGCCATGTTTTTGTAGGGAAAGGAGCTTCACCGGAAATGAAATTAAAATTGGAGTATTTGGCCAGATGCGGGACTTTTTCAGAGTGCTGTTTTCGAACGCCTTTTTATAAGAAAGAGGTCAGCGGCCTGGCTTTTATTTGCAGGTCCGGGCCGGCAGTATGGGAGCCGCAGAGTCTGCTTCTGGTATACGGCGGCCTGATTCCCAGTGGGAGAGAGCAGCTGGCCATGTGGCTGGAGAAGCTAAAAGGCCGCGGGGCGGCAGGATTTCTCGCGGATTTGTCCGGGGAGGAAGATGAAAGGATTGATGCGCTGGCAAAGGCATGCTGTGAGAGGGAACTGGTCTTCGGGACTGCGGCAGCGGAACATTTCGCATCACTGATAAATGAGTATTCTCATCTGATCGCGTCCAGGACAGATGGAACCGTAAGAGCGTATGACCGGGTATTGGAAGATCTTCAGCACCGATTTTACACCAGCGGAACGGATTCTCTCTTAGATGGACTGAATTACTGGACCGGCTGCCAGGCGGCGCTGATTGTAGGTCAGGATACCTTTGTGAAGCCATCGGTTCCAGTGTTGAATGAGGCTGTTTTCTATCCTGCTTATTGGCGGAAGGAGCCGCAGAAATCTTCGTTGTCTCATGTAAGCCTCTATTTCTCGTCGCGTTCGAAGAAAATGCTGCTGCAGGCGGAGCTGTTTAAAAACCGCCTGCCATTTGGCGTGCTCTGCCTGATTGGAGAAGAGGGAATATTCGAGCCATCGGATTACATACTTTTAAACTACGCTTCCATTCTTTGTACCGGTATTGACGATTACAAACGGCGTTCCCGCCGGATTGAGGCCGCGATTGAAATGATCTGCGGCGGGCAGATGCCGGATTCGTCGGTGACGAACCTGTTTCCGGAATCAGGATATGCGCTGGTTCTTCGGGATCTGGAGGCAGACGGCACAGCGGACGGAAAAAAGGAGTATTTGTCCTATCTGATCCATCATTATTTTCCGCAGAAGCTCTGTTACAGCTTTTCGGCGGAAGGGAGTCTGCGGCTGTTTGCATCGACGGAAGACGTGGACCATTTTGGCCGTCGTCTGCTGGATATTTTAGACCGTGCCGGCAAACGGTGCAGGGCGGGAGTGAGCCGGTATTACACCATTTCCCAGGCGGTTACCGCTTTCTTTGAGGCGGAAAGTGCAGCCCATATCGCCGGACTTCTGGAGTACGGCGAGCGGATCTGCTATTACCACGATTTAGGAATCTACCGGCTGCTCAACTACCCGGAGAATTCATGGCCCATCAACCAGATGCTGGGGGAAATGGACGAACTTCTGAATCAGATGGATGAGGAAAAACGGGATGTCCTGGCGATGACCGTAAGGGTCTTTGTCAAATGTAAGTTCAATTACCAGAAGACGGCGGACAAACTTTATACACATGTTAATACTGTCCGTTACCGGATTAAGCTGATCGAGGATTTGTGGGATGCGGACCTCTCCAGCGATGAGGGACGGCTTCTGTTCAGCGTGCTGGCGAAGCTGCTTCCGCTGTGGATGAAGAGCGGGTGTTATAGTGGGACGATACCAAGAGAAGGGGAGTGAGGATGGGGACGCCTCAGAGCTTGTGGAGAGCGGGAGTGAGGCTGGGTACTGGCTTTGTAAGGAGGTAAAGCGTAGTTTTTGGATTGGGGGGATTAGCTTAGATTAGGTTAGTTTAGGTTAGGTTAGGTTAGCTTAGCTTAGATTAGATTAGATTAGATTAGATTAGATTAGATTAAATGGTGGAAGGAAAAAGGGTGCTCCGGCCTGGGGGTGACAAGGCGGAGCATCCTTTTAATAAAAGTTTAGTTTTAGTTTTCTTTCCAGCCGTCTGGCAGGTAGTTTAGGGTGTTGGCGATCATATCGTTTACCAGAGTTTGTACTTCTTCCTCTGATGCGCGTCCTTTGACAAGCGGGTCGGCGAGGAAGGCTTCGCAGACGAGGGCGCGGTCGTATGTAAGTGCAGCTTTTAAGATTCTTTCATGATTTTCTACATGAGGAGCAATTAAGGTCTTTACCTGCTCCGGTATGGTGCCGGCGACGATGGGCTGGATGCTGTCTAAGCTGAATACGGCATTGGTTTCTACCACGGCGTCTGCCGGGAGATTGGCAATCTGAAGGGCAGTATTCGGGATGTTGACATTGCTGATGGAGCGTTCCAAGCCGCATAAGGACTTGATTAACAGGATACCTTCCTCTCCTGAAGGTTCAAGCTTTATCTCTTCCTCACCGGATACGAGGCGGTGGCTGCGGTCGAGGCGCTTCTGTAAATCAGCCTTTCTCCAGTCTACTGTGGTCAGGCCGAATTTCCAGGAAGATACGGTCTCGGGATCTTTTAAGTATTCGCTGCCCGGCATGAACTCTGCCAGATGACGGTCGCCTGCGGCAGCGATGAGACCATAGCGGCGGAATAAATCAAATTTAACGCGGTGGGCACAGTCAAAGGTGCTGTTGGCCCAGTTTTTGTCTGGCTCGTTGTAGCCTTCTTCGTAGTGGCTGTCGATGTAATCACGGTAAACCGGGAACAGATCGATTCCTTTATAGGAAGCCTTGTCGAGCCATGTAAAATGGTTGATGCCCAGTACGTTGATGTTGATGTCATGGCGGTCGATATCGGTCAGACCAAAGGTTTCCTCGCAGATGCCCTTTAATACCTTCTGGGTGCCAAATACTTCGTGGCAGCATCCAAATGCCTTGATCTGCGGGAATACATGGTACAGCGTCTTCACGCATAAGGTCATGGGGTTGGTGTAGTTGATGACCCATGCTTCCGGAGCGTACTCTTTGATGGCCTCCGCAATTTCTACAAACATGGGAATGGTGCGCAGGGCGCGGATCATTCCTCCAGGGCCTGCGGTGTCGCCGACGGACTGGTAGATGCCGAGGCGTTCCGGCAGATGAACATCGCTTGCCATTTCATCAAAGGTGCCCGGCAGAATGGAGATTACGACGAAGTCACAGCCGCTCAGCGCTTCTCCGATGGTGCTGCAGGTAACGTAATTCCATTTTCCAGTTGTATCCTCTCTGGAAGTCAGCTTATTTCCGATGATTTCATTATTTTTGGCCGCAGCCTCATCGATGTCGTAAAGACGGATGGTTCCGCCTAAGGAATCGTCCATGGACAAGTCGGTCATGAAGGTCCAGGCCCAGCCTCTGGAGCCGCCGCCGATATAAGCGATGTTCAAATCACGGACTTTGTTGTTTTCGTATTTCATGGTAAAATCCTCCTTCTATGCATTTTCTGCTTTCGTGTCTCATTTCTTTCTATTGCTAATTATACAGCAGTATAGTATTATAAATCTTATAGAATCGATGCTTTTTATAGTATTTTCGTACTTTTGGCTACTTGTTTTTAAAATGAAGGAAGAGGCAGAGGATGGAACAAACGGTATTTTCAGAGAAAATGACGGGGCTCACCATTGATGAGGTGATCCGCGACTACGAATTTACGATGCAGACCAAACATTTTCATGACAGCTTTGAATTGTATTTTCTGCTGGAAGGAGAGAGGTACTACTTTATTGACCGGGAGACCTACCATGTAAAAAAGGGGATGGTGGTTCTGGTCAACCGCCAGCAGATTCACAAGACCAGTCTGGCCGGGAAGTCGTATCACGACAGGATCCTTCTGCAGATCAGCCAGGAAGGCTTCAGCCCATTGCTGGAGCAGGCGGGAGTGGTTCCGTTAACCAGGATGTTCGAGGAGAACTATGGCGTAACCGAGCTTCCGGAAAAGGTGTGGGAGCAGGTGAAGCGCCTGCTGTTCGAGATTCGGGAGGAGTTAAGGGAAAAGCAGGGAAAATACGATGGGATGGTAAAGCTGAAACTGGCGGAGATTCTTCTGCTCATTTACCGCTGCCGCAGGAACCGGGTATTTAATAAGCAGGGCGGGGAGATTTCCACAGTGCAGACGGCCAGACACCAGAAGGTTCATGAGGTGGCCGACTATCTGCTTCACCATTATGACACAGACGAATCGCTGGAGGACCTGGCGGAACGGTTCTTCATCAGCAAGTCGTATTTGAGCAGGATCTTTCGGGAGGTGACTGGTTTCTCCGTCAATGAGTACCGGAATATCACCCGGATCCGGAAGGCAAAGGAACTGCTGGCGGGCAGTGAGTATTCGGTAACAGAGATTTCGGAGCTGTTGGGATTTGAGAGTGTGACGTATTTTGAACGGGTGTTTAAGAAATTGACGGATAAGACTCCGCTTAAGTATAGAAGGATTTGCTGTGGGGATATGGAGGGGTAGAGGGAAGATTCATTTGAGAAAGGCAAGCAGGGGGGATTTCATTTCCCCGCCTCCCTGCCGCGATCCTATAACCTCAGTTATTCATGATCCCCAGTCTTATAATCGTCTCTGGCCCAGTTGGGTGCATGGATGGGGCCGGCTTTTGCATTACCATTTTTAGCGGCGCCCTGAATTTCGGGTACCTGGGCCTGCTCATTCTCAGGACGATTCATTTTATGATGATTTTCGGTTCCATGATTATCCGCATCATAAGGACTGGGTCTTCTCATTCCTGCTTTTGCCATGATCATACCTCCTGTCTGCAGTAGTTTCTGTATCATTGGGAGAAAATATGCAGGAAACTTCTGCTGACAGATGAATGGACCGGGAAAAGCCGTTTGGCAAGGCGGCAGGAAAGAAGAGGAACATAGAAAACACCGGGAATTCCAGTAAATATATGGAATCCCGGTGCTTTTTAACATTTTTATTACTGCGCATATCTGTACCGTGCTTAAACCATTCGCTGGAAAAAGCCGTGACTTACCGCTCTAAGATTCTTGCGATTAGTGAGAATTATTATATAGCCTGATCTTTTTATCAAAATGGTGAAACACGTTCTACCGTAAGAGTAGCGTTCGTAAGCGGAGTCAAATTAAAAGATGCGGATCCTGTGGAAGAAAACGATAGATCAACGGTACCGCTTAGGAACTCAATGACGCTTCCTTGTAAGATCGTATTATCAGTTGTGGATAATGTGCTGTACTGCAATGTGGAATCGATGAAGCTGCCGTTTTGCCGTACTCCCGCCGAAATTGTCTGGTCTGGCGTCTCAACTGGGGCTATACGGATCATATAATTAATTTCGTATTCACCTGGAATAAAAATTTGCAGTTCGTTTGGATTTGTCCCAACATCAAAAGAAGGCATAAAATTATTGAGTTGTACCTGTTCAATCTGGCCGCTGGTGGTAAAAACAAATGTTTGATCAATATTGGAATAAAGACCGCCAAATGCATTTTGCGTTGATTTACCATCAATTTCCACAGTTGCTGGATTGTCAAATAAATTAATATTTAAATTGGGGGATATAAAGTTTAAATCCTCTCCAAACCTAATGGGGATTGGGCCACCATTACCGTTTATATAAAACAGAACATCTCCCGGATTAAAGGAGCCCTCCGGTCCCTGCTCACCCTGTGGGCCTTGTACCCCTTGCGGCCCGGGTTCACCCTGCGGCCCTGTTACCCCTTGTTGTCCCTGTTCGCCTTGCGGACCTGTTACGCCCTGCGGCCCGGTTACGCCCTGCGGCCCGGTTACTCCTTGTTGTCCCTGTTCGCCCTGAGGTCCAGGTACCCCTTGTGGTCCCTGTTCGCCCTGAGGCCCAGGTACCCCTTGTGATCCCTGTTCACCCTGTTCGCCTTGTGGCCCGGTTACACCCTGCGGTCCGGTTATGCCTTGTGGTCCCTGTTCACCCTGTGGTCCAGGTGCACCTTGTGGTCCCTGTTCGCCTTGTGGCCCGGTTACGCCTTGTGGCCCCTGTTCACCCTGCAGCCCCTGTTCGCCTTGTGGTCCGGTTACGCCTTGCGAACCGGGTATGCCTTGCGGTCCCTGTTCGCCCTGAGGTCCAGTTACGCCTTGCGGTCCCTGTTCGCCTTGTGGTCCAGTTACGCCTTGCGGTCCTTGTTCGCCCTGTGGTCCCTGTTCGCCCTGTGGCCCGGTTACGCCTTGCGGTCCCTGTTCGCCCTGTGGCCCGGTTACGCCTTGCGGTCCGGTTACCCCTTGCGGTCCGGGATCGCCCTGCGGCCCTGTTACGCCTTGTGGTCCCTGTTCGCCCTGCGGCCCTGTTACGCCTTGCGGTCCCTGTTCACCCTGTAGCCCCTGTTGGCCTTGTGGCCCGGTTACGCCTTGTGGCCCCTGTTCACCCTGTAGCCCCTGTTGGCCTTGTGGTCCGGTTACGCCTTGCGGTCCCTGTACGCCCTGTGGTCCGGGATCGCCCTGTGGTCCGGTTACGCCTTGCGGGCCCTGTTCACCCTGTAGCCCCTGTTGGCCTTGTGGCCCAGTTACGCCTTGTGGTCCCTGTTCGCCCTGAGGCCCGGTTACGCCTTGTGGTCCCTGTTCACCCTGTAGCCCCTGTTCGCCTTGTGGTCCGGTTACGCCTTGCGGTCCCTGTACGCCCTGTGGTCCGGGATCGCCCTGTGGGCCTGTTACGCCTTGTGGCCCGGGATCGCCCTGTGGCCCAATTACGCCTTGCGGTCCGGGATCGCCCTGTGGGCCTGTTACGCCTTGCGGTCCCTGTTCGCCTTGTGGTCCGGTTACGCCTTGCGGCCCTTGTACGCCCTGTGGTCCCTGTTCGCCCTGTGGCCCGGTTACGCCTTGCGGCCCTTGTACGCCCTGTGGTCCCTGTTCGCCCTGTGGCCCGGTTACGCCTTGCGGTCCTTGTTCGCCTTGCGGTCCCTGTTCGCCCTGTGGCCCGGTTACGCCTTGTGGTCCCTGTACGCCTTGCGGTCCTTGTTGGCCCTGTGGTCCGGTTGGTCCCTGTTGGCCTTGTGGTCCGGGTACCCCCTGAGGGCCAGGTACACCCTGTGGTCCTCGACAGCAAGAGCAGTTGCAGCAGTTATTACAGTTTTTATGGTAATTTTCATCCATGCAGTTATATATATTCATGTTTGTATCCCCTCTTCCATTATGAATCTTAGAAACCAGATGAGTATCAAGCTTCTAATATAATTTTATTCTGGATAGTGGAAATAGTTCACCTGTTATGAATGGTAGCTATGTTCATTTTGCTTCATAATTACATGATATGATGGTTTGGCATAGAGCTTGGAATCGTCAACATTTCTGTTATATTTAAATAGCGTCAGGTCATTTTCGATAAGGAAGTTTCGGTTCACTCTGGCCAACGGCGTCGCTTTTGTCACTTATACACATCCATTCTACAAAACCCTGGAAGCGTACCTAATCAGGTCATAGCGTTGCCCAACCATCCGCTTCGATTCCATTTGTCTGCAAGAATCAAACGGTACATGCAAAATCTGAACAAAAACTGACTAATACATTTGAACTTCTGGATGAATGTGGCAAAGTCTATAAGCTGGCTGATGATTTACAAAAAAGAATGTTTATTCAGGCTGTAAGCGGATACTGGTTTCTGAGGATTTGACGCTTGATGCTGAGTATAAGGAACCGTTTGATTCAATCCTTTTCCCCGAAATGTTACGCTGGAAGGTGAGTTTGAGAAATGTGGCCCAAAAATGAAAGATGGGCTACCGAAACCGGCTGCCCATCTTTCATTGCTTAGATCTATTGAATTTGCTAATACCCAAACCACCGTAAATTTTTACAAATGGTTTAAGTATGGACTTTCTGGTGCGGGTAACAGGACTTGAACCTGCACGGTCTCCCACCAGAACCTAAATCTGGCGCGTCTGCCAATTCCGCCATACCCGCTGACACCAATGGATGATACCATCTGAGGGCGGAAATGTCAAGAATTTATAATTAAGCTTTGTGAGCACCTTTGCGGATAATCGGATAGATTTCCAATGCCAGCAGTGAGAATACTACGATATATGCTAAATATGTCATATGTAACACCTCTCTTTCTTTGATACCATTATTATATACAGGAGGAGGAAAAAGGGCAATCCGCATAGTATCTAAAAAATATTTAGGAAAATACTAGATTGAATACAGAATATACAAAAATATTTAGGTAGCCTAAAAGTTTTTCAGGTACCGTATGTTGCGTCGCACAGAGTGATAAAATAATGTCAAATGAGAACGTAAAAAGAGGAAGCTTTACTCCACAAAAAAAAGTCGTACTCGACGACTTTTTTGGCTGGTCTTTACATACCATGTCATTACTGAGACACCGGGGACTCGAACCCCGGACAACTTGATTAAAAGTCAAGTGCTCTACCACCTGAGCTAGTATCCCAAAGCTGGGCCAGCCAGATTCGAACTGGCGACTGCAGGAGTCAAAGTCCTGTGCCTTACCGCTTGGCGATGGCCCAATATCGTATGATAATTCCAGATAAAAAAAAATTCCCTATAAGGGAAAGGTGAGTAGAGGGATTCGAACCCTCGGCCTCCAGAGCCACAATCTGGCGCGATAACCAACTTCGCCATACCCACCATAAACAAATCGCACACATCGCTGGTTAATTGATGTGAAACGAGCCTGAAGGGATTTGAACCCCCGACCCACGGCTTAGAAGGCCGTTGCTCTATCCAACTGAGCTACAGACTCACAAGCGGGTGATGGGAATCGAACCCACGTATCTAGCTTGGAAGGCTAGTGTTCTACCATTGAACTACACCCGCAGATAAACATGAGAGACAGTAGTTAAAATAACAAATGTTATCTTTTTACTATCATCGGGGTGACAGGATTCGAACCTGCGACCTCCTGGTCCCAAACCAGGCGCTCTAGCCAAGCTGAGCCACACCCCGTAAACAGAATTTCTCTGTAATTTTTATCCACCGTCTCGCGACGCAAGAGTTATTATATACGATACTGCAAAACTTGTCAACCGTTATTTGAAAAAAATAAAAAAAAGTAGCAGTTCAGCCTTAGCTTCCAGCTGCCGTTTCCCGGTCCGGCGCTTTCGTTTCCTGGACCTTTCCAGTTCCGGTTTCGGGCATAAGCATTTCTAAATGTACAGGATTTTACTAAAAGCCAGGGAAAATTCTGCGCATTAAGAACTGTTAATGCCCTGCAAAGTCACAGGAAAGGTCCAGAAAACGAAAGCGCCGGACCGGACAGCGGCAGCTGGAAGCTAAGACTGAACTGCTATAAAATAAAAAATCCCCCATAAATGGGAGGGGCCGGCAGTAACCATCGGGTTACTGCCGGCCGAGTATGAAAAATAAAAAGTCAATGTTAAAAGGGTGGGGTTCCTTTACATTATTTAGTATAGGAGAAAATTGTGTCATAAATTTGTCCGCACCATAAACATTTCATAAAAAAACTTAAAGAAATATGAGGAAATCTTGAAAAATGGGAGAAGAAATATAAAATCCGGCGGGAAGCCGCCAAATGGGTGCCGAAACCGCCTGTTTATGGTATACTAGCCGGTAGAAGACATCGATCGCGGACTGCGATCGAAGAGAGCCACAGATGATATCCATAGAAAGGAAAATCCCCATGCTTTATTATGAATTTTACGAATCCGCACTGGGTCCGCTCACCATAGGAGATACGGACGGCGCGGTGAGCAGTATCAGCTTCGGCAGAATCCCTCTGAAGGAGGGCGTTCAAAAGGAAACAGACTTAACGCTCCAGGCCGCCAAAGAGATTGCGGAGTATCTGGCCGGTAAGCGCACGGCATTTGATCTGCCGTTGAGACCGGAGGGAACACCATTTCAGAAAAGAGTCTGGGACGCGCTTCTGACCATTCCTTATGGGGAGACGAGAAGCTACAGGGACATTGCGGTCCTTGCCGGAAGCCCGAAAGGATTCCGGGCGGTGGGGATGGCCAATAACCACAATCCCATCCCGATTCTGATTCCGTGCCACCGGGTAATCGGTGCGGATGGGAGCATGACCGGGTATGGGGGCGGACTTCCTATTAAAATAAAGCTGCTGGAAACAGAGCGGGGAGGAAAGTAACGTGCAGCTGCCATTGGTGAGTATAATTGTTCCAATTCATAATTCGGAGAAGACACTGAAGCGGTGTGTTGACAGTATTTTAAAGCAGGATTACCAGGAGCTGGAGGTATTTCTGGTAGATGACGGAAGTGAAGACGGGAGTCTGGCAATATGCCGTGAGTATGCAAAGCAGGACGCCAGGATCAAAGTAATCCGCAAGGAGCAGTCCGGGGTATCCGACGCCCGCAATCTGGCAATGGACCAGGCAGAGGGGAAATACCTGCAGTTTGTGGACAGTGATGACTGGGTCACCCCGGATGCCACGAGGATGATGGTATCCGCGGCAGAGCATAGCTCCTGCGATATGGTCATCACCCATTTTTTCCGTGTCAACCATGATAAAATAAGAAGAAAAGGCCATATCAAGGAATACGAGGTTATGACCAGGGAAGGCTTTGCGGAGCACATGATGGAAAAACCGGCCAACTTTTACTACGGAGTCATGTGGAATAAACTGTACCGCCGGGACATTTTGAACACACATATGCTTCGATGCAGCAGGGAATTGAACTGGTGTGAAGATTTTCTATTCAACCTTCAGTACCTCTGTTACGCGGAGCGCATCTGTGCGCTGCCGTATCCCACCTACTATTACGTGAAGACGAAGAACAGCCTGGTGGCGAAGGAAGCCACGATGAAGAATACGATTCAGACGAAAAAGTTTATATTTACCTATTATAAAGAACTTTATGAAAATATTGACCTCTACGAGGAAAATAAAGGGAAGATCAATCGATTCCTGATCTCCATCGCTTCGGACGGCCATTGAGAGGCCTGTTTTCCGGCTCCGCATGGCGCGGATTCCGGCCGGTAACAAAAGGAAAATAATGAGAACATGATAAACAGAACATAAAGTTTATTAAGAATTGTTTGTGATTCTTTCGGTTCTTTTAATACACTATACAAAAGAATCTGAACATGTTATAATCCTCTTCGTCGCAACAAGTTAAGACAGATTATGAGGAGAGATTATTATGAGAAAGAACAGCAGGATCATTACGCTGGCAGTGGCGGCAGCCGTTATG
The DNA here is from genome assembly GCF_014288005.1 of Hungatella hominis. Classification (NCBI taxonomy): domain Bacteria; kingdom Bacillati; phylum Bacillota; class Clostridia; order Lachnospirales; family Lachnospiraceae; genus Hungatella; species Hungatella hominis. Next base: position 264,671 of record NZ_JACOPB010000002.1, on the reverse strand, counting down.
ATGGCAGTAACTGCATGCGGATCAAAAGATAAGACAGAGACAACCGCTTCCACAGAGGCAACGACAGAGGCAGTAACCACTACCGGGGCAGAGACGACAGCGTCAGAAGCTGAAAGTACAGAGGAAGAAGACCAGGCAGAAGAGGAAGAGATGGATGAGGCTGATGAGGCCGCGGAAGAAACTACCGCATCTGCAGCGGGTGAGATTGGTTCCGACGGCGTATTTAAGGCAGCCAACGGCAAGTTTGAGATCAAGGTTCCGGCCGGCTGGACCATCGATGAGGGAAGCGACGATGAATATGTGACCTTCCTTTCCGCAAGCGGTGACGACATGCTGGAAATCATGACGATCAGCGGCAGTTCCGCAGACTCTATCCGTGAGATTTATCCGGATACAGCGGAAGAATACAAGAATATGGTGAGCCGCGGCGATGACATGGCGATTCTTTCCTACGATGTGAAGACGAAAGATGACGGAAGCCAGACCTTCCAGTACTCCATGAAGTACACGAATCCTAACGACGGGATTCACTACCTTGCTGAATCCGGTTCTTATGACGCGGCAAAGCAGACCTACTCCTGTGCGACAGGAACGGTTATGTCAACTGATGAGGCCGTTTCCAAGCAGGTTGAAGAGGCAGTAAAATCATTTAAGATTAAATAATCCGGTTTTGACGGATTGGAACAAGTAAGAGAAAAGGGATATGACCCGGAGTGATGGGGTCATATCCCTTTTTCTTCTGCCGTAAGGCGGATCAGACTGCCGCCCAGAAGGGGGACATCCTCCTCCTGATGGGTACTGATAATCGCCAGCTTTCCGGCTGTCTTCTGTTTGACAAATTCGATGACCTTTCTTCGTGTGTCCTCATCCAGACCGGTAAACGGTTCATCCATGAGGACCGCGTCAAATGGCACCGCCAGCGCCCGGCAGACGGCAACACGCCGCTTCATTCCACCGCTTAAGGTGGAGACCGGCCGGTAGATGGATTCCTCGGGGAGAAGTTTACATAAATCTTCCTTTACGGACTCCCGTATTTCCTTCGTTACCTTCGGGAAGACCATCAGCACATTATCGAGGGAAGAGAAAGATTCACACAGGCGGTTCTCCTGAAAGACCGCCGAGAGGAATGCGCCCTCTGTCCCGGATACCGTTCCGCTGTCAGGCTGGTCGAGTCCGAGAAGAATCCGGAAGAAGGTGGTCTTTCCCGAGCCGGAGGTGCCCATGAGGCAGTATATGTCTCCGGTCCGGAAGGTCTGGCTGACCTGGCTGAAGACTTGTCGCCCGTCAAATGATTTTGAGAGATTCGTTACTGTAATTTCCATAGTGATTGGCTCACGCACCCCGCTTTCTTTTCGCTCTGTTCTGGCGTTCTGCCGCCTTTAGAAGCTCGATGAAGACCTTTTCAAACAGGCCGCTGATGACAATGATTACCAGAGTCCAGGCAAATAGATCCGCTGTGCTCAAATAGATTTTTGCCATGTAGAGTTTTTCACCGATGGAGTGGTCTGGCACACCGATGACCTCGGCTGCGATACCGGATTTAAAGCTCATGCCCAGACTGATATTGGCGCCGCTTATGAGATAGGGAAGCAGGGCGGGCCAGTAAATGTAACGGAATTTCTTCCAGCCCGACATATGAAAGACCCTGGCCATCTCCAGAAGCTGGGGCTCCGCGCTGTGAAGCCCGGCGATGGTATTGATGTAGATCATGGGAAATACCACCAGAAACGCGATAAAGACTGACAGGTTTCTGGAACCGATCCAGATCAGCGCCAGAATGACGAAGGAAGCCACCGGCACCGATTTGACAAGAACCATGACGGGTTCCAGCAAATCCTTTAAGAATGGAAAACGGCAGGCGGCGCTTCCCGTCAGGATGCCGGCCAGGAACGCGCCTAAGAAGCCGGTACTGATTTTGCCGAAGGTAAGGCCGATCGTCCTCCAGAATTCCGCCGTGGAGATCTGGGCAATCAGCGCCCCCGCAACCTCCGCGGGGCCGACCAGGATAATGGAATTGTGAACGGCAATGCTGATAAACTGCCAGAGCACCAGCCAGAAACAGATGATGCCGGCTTTTCGCCCCAGACCTGATGGTTTCATGGTGTGACCCTCCTCGCTTATTTTGTCTGAACTTAACCGTACTAAATTTACCAGACAGCTTACTGCAAAAATTCAGCGGCCGGAGACCGGCCGCCGGATACATACTTAACTATTCATTATTTATGGCATATAAAAGAAGTCTTTCGCAGGAAGCTCGCCGCCCACTGTGGTCGGGTCCATTTCATACAGAGCGGAAAGATATTCGTAGAGCATGTTTTTCATATCGCTTCCGTCAATATAGGTAATGCTGCAGTATGGAATCGCCTTTTCTGCCACCGGGGCCTTTTCGATGATGCCCGCGGCTGCTACGAGTTTGGCTGTCTCGGCTACGTTCTCATTGGCAAATGCGGCAGATGCTTTCTGTTCTTCCATAAATGTTTTGACTGCATCACCATGTTCTTCGAATAATTCACCGCGGCAGATGGTTACACCCGTTACGAGGCTTCCGCCGTCCTCACCGGATACGGCTTCCCATTCCCTGGTCAGATCGAGCACCATCTTGAGGGTGTCATTCTGGGCCATGGCCACTGTGACGAATGGCTGCGGAAGAAGTCCGATACCATCCGGCTTTTCTTTTAAGAGAGCGGCAACCTCGGTCGGCTCTGATTTGTATTCGAGAGTGACATCATCCGTGGTCATACCATTTGCCTTCAATAAGTACTGAAGTGCGTAATCCGGTGTCGTTCCCTTGCCGGTTAAGTAAACGGTTTTTCCTTTTAAATCCGCGATGGATTTGATGGAGTCATCGGACGATACTACGTACAGAACTCCCAGAGTATTGATATTTAAAACATTAACGCCGTGGTTGGTCTTGTTGAAAATGATGGAGGCCATGTTGGAAGGCACCAGAGCGATATCGAGATCTCCGCTCACGATCTTTCCAAGCAGTTCATCGGCTGCGGTCACCATGGTGAATTCATAGGAACCTTTTGCCTCGCCCTTTGACGCCTGATCCATCAGCTCGACCAGTCCCATGGAGGTAGGCCCTTTTAAGGAACCGACGCGAAGCGTAAAGTCAGAAGACGCAGCGCCGGCGCTTTCCGTCTCCGCTTCCGTTTCAGGAGCTGTTGTGGTTTCTTCTTCAGTTGTCTCGGCAGCAGCCTCTGTGGCAGCCGCTGCTGTGGTTTCAGCCGCTGTCTCACCGCCGTTCTTTGCACAGCCGGTAAGAGCCGCCGCCGTCATGGCAAGAGCCATGAGTACAGGTAATACTTTTTTCATAATTATCATCCTCGCTTTCTGTCCGTATCAATAACCCGGCGGCATAGTCACTTGACTATGAAATAAAAAAACCACACCAAAAAGGCATGGGGAATCCCGCGATCGATGATTTCTCCTCGCCTTCTCCGTCAGGTAATCCTTTCGGGTTAGAACGAACAATTCCAGTATACCATTACCTGGCAGGTTTTGTCAAAATGTTACTGGTTTCCATTTTACCTGTTCAGATCTATTATAAATTGTGATATACTGTAATTACTTATACTTATATCACAGAAAGGAAATGAAGGAGGATAAAGACAAGATGAACGAAGTATATGAGAAACTGCAGGGCTGTTTAAAGAGTGTGCGGGAAAAGACAGATTTTAAGCCGGAGATTGCACTGGTTTTAGGCTCTGGTCTGGGAGAATACGCGGAGGAGATCGAGGTTGCCGCGGCCATTGATTACAAAGATATCGAAGGGTTTCCGGTATCTACGGTGCCGGGACACAAGGGCAGATTTATCTTCGGCTATGTAAACGGCGTTCCGGTCGTGATCATGCAGGGCCGTGTTCACTTCTATGAGGGGTATCCGATGAGTGATGTGGTGCTTCCCGCACGGCTCATGGGACTTATGGGGGCGAAGATCCTGTTTCTTACCAACGCTTCCGGCGGTATTAACGGCACATTCCATGCGGGCGATTTCATGCTGATTCGTGACCATATCGCAACCTTTGTGCCGTCACCGCTGATCGGCGCTAACATCGACGAGCTGGGGCCGAGATTCCCTGATATGAGCGATATCTACAGAAGAGAGCTGCGTGACATTATAAAAGAGACGGCGAAGGAAGAGGGCATTGAGTTAAAAGAGGGCGTGTATTTACAGCTTACCGGCCCCAGCTATGAATCCCCTTCCGAGGTATCCATGTGCAGGACGCTGGGAGCGGATGCGGTCGGTATGAGCACGGCCTGTGAGGCTGTGGCGGCAAATCACATGGGAATGGCTGTCTGCGGTATTTCCTGCATCACCAACATGGCGTGCGGTATCAGCAAGGAGCCTCTGAGCCATACCGAGGTCCAGGAGACAGCAGACCGTGTGGCACCGCTGTTCAAGCGCCTGATTACGGCCTCTGTCACAAAGCTGGCAGGCAGATAGCCAGAGGAACAGAAAGGGGAGTATTGATCTTATGGATAAGAAACTGTCAGAGCGGATTCTGGCTTCCGCCGGAGCGAAGAAGGCGTCTCTGGTACTGAAGCATGGAACCGTTGTAAATGTATTTACCGCCGGACTGGAACAGGCAGATATCGCCATCGAGGACGGCTGCATCGTGGGACTGGGGGATTATGAAGGGGTAACGGAAATAGATTTAAAGGGAGCAGTCGTCTGTCCCGGCTTGATAGACGGCCACATTCATCTGGAGAGCTCCATGGTGGCGCCGGGAGAATTTGAGCGCACTGTCATTCCCCACGGCACCCAGGCCGTCATCACCGATCCCCATGAGATCGCCAATGTGGCGGGCACCCAGGGAATCCAGTTTATGATGGAGCGGACGAAGGGGCTGACGCTGGATGTCTTCTTTATGCTCCCATCCTGTGTGCCGGCTACCGGTCTGGATGAGTCTGGAGCCGTGTTATCGGCAGATAAGCTGGAACCATTTTATAAAGAAGAGCGTGTGCTGGGCCTTGCGGAGCTGATGAATTCCTACGGCACCACGAGGGCGGACCGTGGGATTCTCGACAAGCTTTCGGGCGCTCTCGACAGGAATAAGCTGGTGGACGGCCACGCCCCCGGCCTTTCCGGCAAGGAACTGAACGCCTACGTGACAGCCGGTGTGAAATCGGATCACGAGTGTTCCGATGCTTCCGAAGCGATCGAGAAGCTGAGCCGTGGCCAATGGATCATGATCCGGGAGGGCACGGCTGCCAGGAACCTAGAGGCGCTGATTCCGCTGTTTCAGGAGCCATACTACCACCGGTGCATGCTGGTGACAGACGACAAGCATCCGGGCGATTTACTCCGTCTCGGCCATATTGATTATATCATACGGAGAGCCATAAGCCTTGGCGCCGACCCGGTTCACGCCGTGATTATGGGTTCCTACAACGCGGCTCAGTATTTCGGGTTAAAAGACAGGGGGGCGGTAGCGCCGGGATACAAGGCGAATCTTATCGTAGTGTCGGATTTTGAGAATTTCCGTGTGGAGCAGGTATATAAAAATGGGAAGCTGGTAGCGGAAAATGGTTCCATGAAAGAAGGAATCCTGGCTGCGGAGATAAAGCACATAGACACGCCCGTAAGGGTCGGAGATTCCTTCCATTTAAAGGAAATCGTGCCGGAGCAGCTCCATATAGAAAAAAAGAGTGATCAGGTGCGGGTATTATGTTTAACGCCAGGCGAGCTGACCACCACGGAACGTCTAGTATCATGGACTGAAAATGAGGGATACGCCCCAGGTGTGGACGTGGATCAGGACATCGTAAAAATGGCAGTATTTGAGCGCCACCACGACACCGGCCACATTGGGCTGGGCTTCTTGGGCGGCTACGGACTGAAAAACGGTGCGGTAGCGACCAGCATTGCCCACGATTCCCATAATTTAATCATTGCAGGAACCAACGATGGCGACATGGTTCTGGCTGGAAACACGGTACGAAAGAACCGCGGAGGCCTGGCGGTAGTAGCGGATGGTAAAGTCCTGGGCGAACTTGCCCTGCCCATTGCCGGATTAATGAGTGAAGAGGCGGCGGAAGCTGTAGATGAAAAGCTTGAAAAGCTAAAAGAAGAAGCCGGGAAACTGGGAATATCGAAGTCGATCGACCCGTTTATGACACTGGCATTCGCCAGTCTGCCGGTAATTCCGAAGCTGAGGTTAAACACATATGGACTGATAGATGCAGAAAAGCAGGAGATCGTGGATGTCATGGTTGGATGTATGTGAAAAAGTACAGCACAGATGAAGTTTTCTGATTGATAATAATATGTCAATGTGAGATAATGTACGCAAAGGGCAGAGCCAGGCAGATACACCCGAAGCCGGCGCGGAATATGAAAAGCCGTTTTTGCCTTTCATATTCCGCGCCGGCTTCGGGTGTATCTGTATGGCGAGCGAAGCGACCCTGGAATGCCGGAGGCATTTCAGGGCTCTGCCCGCACCCCCCGCCACTATGAGCGACCATTCAAACCAAGTATTTTATTCACCCATCACCATCACCACCACAACCAAACACAAGATATTGGAGGGAGATTTTCATGAGAGTTACAATCTGTATAGGAAGCGCATGTCATTTAAAAGGTTCCAGAGAAATCATCGCCCAGCTCCAGCAGTTGGTAAAGGAGAATCATTTAGAAAGCAAAGTAGACTTAAATGGTTCCTTCTGCAGCGGAAACTGTGTCAACGGGGTCTGTGTAACCGTAGACGGCCAATTATTCTCTTTAAAACCAGAAGACACAAAGGAGTTTTTCGATAAAGAAATCGTAGGGAGGCTGTAATCATGGCGATTATTGATTTCAAGGCTACGAAATGCAAGCACTGTTACAAATGTGTCCGCAACTGTGAAGTCAAGGCGATCATGATTAAAGATGAGCGGGCCGAGATTATGCCGGACAAATGTATTTTATGCGGAAAATGCATGCAGGTCTGTCCACAGTCAGCGAAAACGCTGGTAAGCGATTTAAACACTGTAAAGGGTTACATAGCGAATCACATCCCAACCGTCGTATCCATCGCCCCATCCTATATGGGATTATTAAAATACAAGACCATCGGCCAGGTGAGTGCAGCCCTTCGCAAGCTCGGTTTCACAGACGTCCGCGAGACGTCGGAAGGCGCAGCCGTGGTGACGGCTGAATACGCACGGCTTCTGGAAGAGGGGGAGATGGAAACGATCATCACCACCTGCTGTCCGAGCGTCAATGACTTAATTGAGATCTATTATCCCCAGCTAATCCCCTACATGGCGCCAATTGTCTCGCCGATGATTGCCCACGGCAAGATGCTGAAGGAAGAGCTGGGACCGAATGTAAAGGTCGTATTCTTAGGCCCGTGTATCGCCAAGAAGAAAGAAGCGGGCGATGTCCGCCACGATTCCTGTATCGACGCGGTCTTAAACTTCAACGATATCAACCGCTGGCTGAATGAGGAAGAAATCACCATCGAGGACTGTGAAGACATTCCGTTCCGCCATCTGGATCCCAAGGTCAACCGCCTCTATCCGGTCACCAACGGAGTCGTGAATTCTGTTCTTGCCACAGAGGAGAAGAAGGACGGCTATCGGAAATTCTACGTTCACGGCGCCAGGAACTGTATCGATCTATGCGAAAGCATGGTGCGCGGTGAGATAAAAGGCTGTTTCATCGAGATGAACATGTGCTCCGGCGGCTGCATCAAGGGACCGACCGTAGAGGACGAGAGCATATCCAGATTCAAGGTAAAGCTGGATATGGAAGAGACCATCGAAAAAGATCCTGCAAAAAAGAGCGAGGTTGAGGAAATCGTCAATAAAATCTCCTTCAATAAGTTATTCATGGACCGTTCTCCGAGAGAACCGATGCCGACAGAGGCCCAGATCCAGGAGATCCTTAAGAAGACGGGGAAGACGAAACCGGAGGACGAGTTAAACTGCGGCGCCTGCGGTTATTCCACCTGCCGGGAGAAGGCCATCGCCGTATTCCAGAAGAAAGCCGAACTGGGAATGTGCATTCCGTTTATGCATGAAAAGGCCGAATCCTTATCAAATCTGGTGATGGAGACATCTCCGAATATCGTTCTGATCGTGGATAAGGACATGAAGGTTCTGGAGTATTCTGCGGTTGGTGAGAAGTATTTCGGGAAGACGAGGCAGGAAGCCTTAAATATGTATTTGTATGAATTCATCGATCCGTCGGATTTCCAGTGGGTCTATGATTCCCATCAGAATATTCATGGAAAAAAGGTGACCTATAGCGAATATAATTTCTCCATGCTCCAGAATATCGTTTATATTGAAAAAGAGGACGTGGTGCTCGCCACATTTATCGATATCACGAAGGAAGAGGAGCTGGCGAAGCAGGAGTATGAAAAGAAGCTGGAGACCATCGATCTGGCGCAGCGGGTAATCCATAAGCAAATGATGGTAGCCCAGGAAATTGCCGGTCTGCTGGGTGAAACGACAGCAGAAACAAAGACCACGCTTACAAAGCTCTGCCGGTCCCTGCTGGATGAAGGAAGTGAAAGCGAGGTCAAGTGATGGGAGTAACAGTAGACGTTGCATACAAAAGCCTGAATAAGTTCAACGAGGTCCTGTGCGGCGATAAGGTGGAACTGCTCCAGACGGAGAATTCCAACATCATGATTCTCGCCGACGGCATGGGAAGCGGAGTCAAGGCTAATATTCTGGCGACCCTGACTTCGAAGATATTGGGAACCATGTTTTTAAACGGCGCGACTCTGGAGGAATGCGTGGAGACGATCGTGGAGACGCTTCCGGTCTGCCAAGTGCGGCAGGTGGCATATTCCACATTCAGTATCCTGCAGGTATTCCATAACGGAGACGCCTATCTGGTGGAATTTGACAATCCGAGCTGTATCTTTATCCGCGCCGGAGAACTGGTTCCGATTCCCCAGAATATCCGTGTAATTCAGAACAAGAAGATCAACGAGTACCGTTTCCGGGTAAAAAAAGGAGATGCCTTAGTTCTGATGAGCGACGGCACCATCCACGCCGGAGTGGGGCAGCTTCTAAACTTTGGCTGGCTCTGGGAAGACATCGCCGCCTATGCGCTGAAACAGTACCGGATCACGATCTCTGCGATCCGTCTGGCCACGGCCCTCAGCCGGGCCTGTGACGAACTGTACCAGTTCCGTCCGGGAGATGACACGACGGTGGCTGTCATGCGTATCATTGACAGGAAGCCGGTGCATCTGATGACAGGACCCGCCAGGAACCCGGAGGATGATACCGCCATGGTGGCCGAGTTCATGTCGGGAGATGAATTTACCAAGCGTATGGTCTGCGGCGGCACCAGCGCCAATATCGTGGCCAGAACCACGAAGAAGAGCCTGGACGTCTCGCTGGATTACAATGATCCCGATATTCCGCCGATCGCCTACATCGATGGCATTGAGCTTGTCACGGAAGGCGTTCTCACCTTAAACCGCGTTCTCCAGCTGCTGAGGCGTTATGTAAAGAACGAGGCGGTCACAGAAGAATTTTTCCTGGAGCTGGATAAACCAAACGGTGCGTCCATGGTGGCGAAGATGCTGATCGAGGACTGTACGGAACTGAAGCTGTACGTTGGAAAAGCCATCAACAGCGCATATCAGAACCCCGGTCTTCCATTTGACCTCGGTATCCGCCAGAATCTGGTGGAGCAGTTAAAACACACGGTGGAAGAGATGGGAAAAAAAGTTACGGTAACTTATTATTAATGAGATTTGCTATAGATATCCATTCTGCTTCCGGCAGATGGAAGTTACGAGGAGGAAAATTATGGTAACAAACGATGCAACATTACTTCGCATAAAACATCAGGTATTGTACGAGGTGGCGAAAATGGCGTGGGAAGGCTGTCTGGAGCAGCGCAGGGAAGAGATTCCCTACAAGATGCTTCCGGGCCCGAAAGCACAGTTCCGCTGCTGTATCTACAGGGAACGCGAGATCATCAGAGAACGTGTTCGCCTTGCAGAGGGCTTATGCCCCAGTGGAAAAGATACGAAGAACATTGTACAGGTTATCAGCTCCGCCTGTGAGGGATGTCCCATTGCCCGCTACGTCGTAACCGACAACTGCCAGAAGTGTATGGGAAAGGCATGTCAGAATTCCTGTAATTTCGGAGCCATTTCCATGGGCCATGACCGTGCCTATATCGATCCTGAGAAATGTAAGGAGTGCGGCAAATGTTCCCAGGCGTGTCCGTATAATGCAATTGCAGACCTGACCCGTCCGTGTAAGAGAAGCTGTCCGGTGGACGCTATCACCATGGATGAGGACGGTATCGTTGTAATCGACGAGAGCAAATGCATCCAGTGCGGCGCCTGTATCCACAGCTGCCCGTTCGGAGCGATCGGTTCCAAGACATTCCTGGTGGATGTCATCAACTTAATCAAGGCAGGCAAGAAGGTAGTTGCCATGGTGGCGCCGGCAACAGAAGGCCAGTACGGACCGGAGATTACCATGGCCAGCTGGAGGACTGCGCTTAAGAAGATCGGTTTTGCAGACATGGTGGAGGTTGCTCTGGGCGGCGATTTAACCGCGGCTGCGGAAGCGGCAGAGTGGGCGGAGGCATATAAAGAGGGCAAGAAGATGACGACTTCCTGCTGTCCGGCGTTCGTCAACATGATTAAGCAGCACTATCCGATGCTGCTCGACAACATGTCAACGACCGTCTCCCCGATGTGCGCTGTATCCAGAATGTTAAAGGAAGAGGATCCGGAGACCATCACCGTCTTCATCGGGCCGTGTATCGCAAAGAAGAGCGAGACTCTGGATTTAAATATTAAAGACAACGCGGACTATGCCATGACGCTGGGCGAGGCTCACGCCATGATGGTGGCAAAGGGCGTAGATTTAGAGCCGGAAGAAAATACACTTCAGCAGGGATCCGTATTTGGAAAGCGTTTCGGCAATGGCGGCGGCGTGACGGCAGCAGTTTTGGAATGCTTGAAGGAGACCGGCGAAAATGCTGATATCAACGTCATGAAGTGCAACGGAGCCGCAGAATGCAAGAAAGCCCTGATGCTGCTTAAGATTGGCAAGCTGCCCGACGATTTCGTGGAAGGCATGGTCTGTGTCGGCGGCTGCGTGGGCGGCCCCAGCAAGCACAAGAGCGAGACTGAAGCCAAGAAAGCCAGGGACTTACTGATCGGCCAGGCGGATAAGAGAGAAGTTCATGAGAACTTAAAGATGCAGGGCGCAGAACAGGTGGCAATGCACCGGCATTAGGGAGTTGGCAGAAATGGAAGCCCCGTCGGCTGAGCAAATCAGACCGGGGCTTCCATTTCTTTATAAATCAGACCGGAGTCATTTTTTGATTGTATTTCCACTTAAATCGCGGTAAAATAAACACATAATAAGAGTACCTGGAGAGTCACCTTATCACAGTAAGGAGGCAGGTACGTATGTTAAAAGAAGAAACAAAAGGTCTGGTTTTATACCAGACAGAGGATGGCGCGGTCACATTGGAAGTGAATGTGGAGGAAGATACGGTGTGGCTGACACAGATGCAGATGGCAGATTTATTTCAAAGGGATATTTCTGTGATCTCGAGACATATTAAAAATGTCTTTCAGGAAGAAGTCGAGGAGAAAAGCAATTTGCATTTTTTGCAAATTGCAAGTTCAGATAAACCGGTTGCCTGTTACAGTCTGGATGTCATTATATCTGTGGGATACCGGGTTAAATCAAAACGCGGGGTAGAATTCCGCAGGTGGGCCAATCAAGTCCTGAAAGACTACATAATTCGCGGCTGCGCGGTCAACCAGGGCCGCATGGACCAGTTAGGAGGGATCATCAGAATCATGAAAAGAGTGGACGAATGTCTGGATACAAGACAGGTTTTACACGTCATCGAGAGCTATGCCTCTGCGCTGGATCTTCTGGACGATTACGATCATCAGAGAATACAGAAGCCGGAAGGCAGCGGAACCGTGTATCACTTAACCTATGAAGAATGCAGGCAGATGATTTCCGCCATGCATTTTTCCGGGGAGAGCAGCCTGTTTGGCAATGAAAAGGATGAATCGTTCCGGTCCAGTATAGGAGCCATCTACCAGACCTTTGGGGGAAAGGAAGTATATGCCAGTTCGGAAGAAAAGGCGGCCAATCTCCTTTATTTTATCACGAAGAACCACAGCTTCAGCGATGGGAACAAGCGGATAGCAGCAGCAGTCTTTCTGTATTTCCTGGATAAGAATGGAATCCTTTTTGATGATGGAAATAAGCGGATTGATGATTATGCGTTAGCGGCTATTACGATTATGATTGCAGAATCAAGGCCGGAGGAGAAGGAACTGATGGTTAATCTGGTTATGAAGTGTCTGGTCTGATAGATATTTAAAAATCAGAAAACTCCGGGCAAAGTAATCTTTCCTGGAGTTTTCACTATTTGCTGCTTCTTCCTGTTATCTCACAATCACATAAATCAAATACACCAGATACATCGCCAGCATGAAAGCCCCCTCCATACGGCTGATGCGGTTCCGGCTGCGGCAGAGGATCCATGTAATGGCGCTGGCAATGATTAAGAATCCTATGTCATAAACCGAGAACGGGTTGACAAGGAGCGGGTGGATCGCGGCGGAGGCGCCGAGAACCATTAAAATATTAAAGATATTGGAGCCGATGACATTTCCCAGGGCGAGGCCATTCTCGCCTTTGCGGGAGGCGACGATGGAGGTGACAAGCTCGGGTAAAGAGGTGCCCAGGGCAACGATGGTCAGTCCGATCAGGTTCTGGCTTAAACCGAAAGACGCGGCAATAGCGCTGGCATTTTCCACGACTAAGTCACCGCCCCAGACGATGGCGGCCAGTCCGCCTACGATGTAGACGGCGCAGCGCAGCGGCGGAAGCGTTTTGACCTCCTCGGTGGTGACGATCCGGTTGACCAGGGCGTCGCGGACGGTCAGCCCGACAAATGCCACAAACAGGACCAGAAGGAGGAGGCCATCCACGCGGCCGACGGTCTGATCGAATAAGATCATTGCGAACAGGACAACCGCCACAGCTGCCGAGGCCGCATAGTCCCAGCGAAGCTTGACGGCAAACGGGCGGATCGCACCGCAGGCTCCCAGTACGACCAGGAGATTAAACAAGTTGGAACCGATCACATTTCCAACTGCGATATCATTATTTCCTGCGATGGAAGCGGATATGCTGACCGATAATTCCGGCGCGCTGGTTCCAAATGCCACGATGGTGAGTCCAATGATGATGCTGGGAATGCGCAGTGCTCTGGCGACAGAGGAACTGGCCTCCACAAAGTAATCGGCTCCCTTGATCAGCAGCAGGAAACCCAGGATCAGAAATACGTACATCATAAATAATTTCCCTCTTTCGTTTGTTAAGTGCTCTTGTTAAAAAAGGAAGAAGGCCGAAAAAAAGCGAGACTTTTATTGCACGATAAACTAAGATCATGCAATAAAAGTCTCGCTTTTTATATGTGCACCGGTTTCCGGCAAAATTTTGTTCCAGGTGGAACAGATCTTTTGCGGAAACGGGAATGTCGGCTACACAGGACACGGATTAACGTGCAAGCTACTCCCTTTTACCGGGTATTAGTATATCCAGTTTTCGGCGAAAAGTCAAGCGGCTTTTCATGCAGCAGCTTCTGCAGCTCCTCTGATATTCTTCCCAGTACGGCGATGACTTCTGTAACGTTCTCCCCCCGGTTCTCGGAAAACGCGTAATAGGCGCCGTAGATCTGATAACTCAGGATGAGATTTTTCACCGGATCATCCCGGTAGTCCGGATGGCGTTCATAAATCAGCTTTTTTAAGCTGGATTCGATCTTCTGGATCAGACATCCGCTCCGGCTGCCCGAAAACAGCGTCTGGATCAAAGAATCCCTGGAAAGATAGGCCAGAAAAAGCTCCTGGGTGAACGCGCCGGGATTCTCCACCATGTATTCCGGATGAGCCAGAGAATTGATGATGGAGGTCACGATCTCCGTTTCCAGGGAATCGGATAACTCATAGATGTCCGCATAGTGGAAATAGAAGGTTGACTTGTTGATCTGCGCCTTTTCACAGAGCTCCTTAACCGTGATTTTCTCCAGCGGCTTTCCGGAGCGAAGAGCGATAAATGCGTTGACGATGCTCTGGTGTGTTTTCTCTATTCTTAAGTCCATACCTGTTACACTCCTTTCCGACGATTTTACAAAAACGTCGTATATCCGACGGTTTTGCAAATCCGGTGATGGATAAAATAAAAAAGATTTTCTATAATCAATTATAGTAGGAAATCGGACGGTTGTCTATTTTCTTTGTGATCAGGGATCAATTTTTTACAGGAGGAAACGGGATGGACTATTATGGCTTTTATACGGGGAAGGAATTTACTGCCTATGAGTATCTGGGGGCGCATATTCAGGAAAATGGAACAGTATTCCGCACCTTTGCCCCCAACGCCGCGCGGATATCTGTGATCGGTGAATTTAACGGGTGGCAGGAGACTCCTATGGACAAGGTGTACGACGGTAACTTCTGGGAATGCTTTGTGCCTGCGGCTGAGGCGGGGAAGATGTATAAATACAGAATCCATAAACGGGATGGCTCTTTTATCGATCACTGTGATCCCTATGGTTTTCAGATGGAATTAAGACCTCATTCGGCTTCGCTGATCAGCCGGCTGGGAGACTATGCATTCAGAGATTCAAAGTGGAAAAAGAAACACAGAATCGGTTTGGACAAGCCGCTCAATATCTACGAAATGCACGCAGGCTCCTGGCGGAGAAAAGAGGGGGCGGAAGGGGAGGAGGCCTGGTATTCCTATACGGAGCTGGCGGAGCTTCTGATTCCGTATTTAAAAGAGAACGGATACAATTACGTGGAGCTGATGCCGCTGTCGGAGCATCCCTCCGATGAGTCCTGGGGGTATCAGAACACGGGATTTTACAGCCCTACCTCCAGGTATGGAACGCCTGCGGATTTGAAGAAATTCATCGATCTCTGCCACAGGCAGGAGATTGGTGTAATTATGGATTTTGTGCCGGTCCATTTCGCTGTGGATGATTATGCGCTTTGGAATTATGACGGGACGGCTCTCTATGAATATCCCCACAGCGACGTAGGACGGAGTGAGTGGGGAAGCTGCAATTTTATGCACTCCCGCGGGGAAGTCAGGAGCTTTCTCCAGTCGGCGGCGAACTACTGGCTGGAAGAGTTCCATTTTGACGGCCTGCGTATGGATGCGGTGAGTAATCTGATCTACTGGCAGGGAGATACCGCCCGCGGGGAGAACCGAAATGGTATTGGATTTCTGCAGGAGATGAACCGGGGACTGAAGAATAAGCATCCGGAGGCTCTTTTAATCGCAGAAGACTCATCCACCTATCCGGGGGTGACGAAGGCCGTGACAGACGGAGGTCTCGGTTTCGACTACAAGTGGGATATGGGCTGGATGAATGATACGCTGTCGTATTTTCAGGCGCCGCCGGCGGAACGGAAGCAGAGATACCACCAGCTTACGTTTTCCATGCAGTATTTTTATAAGGAACAGTACCTGCTTTCACTTTCACATGACGAGGTGGTCCACGGGAAAGCGACAATCCTGCAGAAAATGTATGGAGAATATGAGGGGAAATTCCCACAGGCCCGGGCGCTTTACCTATATATGTTTGCCCACCCGGGTAAGAAGCTGAACTTCATGGGTAATGAATTCGGACAGCTTCGCGAATGGGATGAAAAACGGCAGCAGGACTGGGAGATCTTAAGCTATCCGGTCCATGACGCATTTCACCATTTTATGATGGATTTAAACAAATTGTATTCAGAGAATCCGGCTCTGTATGAGATGGACTACGACCCGGAAGGATTCCGGTGGCTGGACTGCCATCAGGAGGAACGGCTGATCTATGCGTTCGAACGACGGAGCGGGAAGCAGCGCATTGCGGCAGTTTTCAATTTCTCAGATGAGGTACAGGAGGGATATGTCCTGGAGGTCAAAGGGGGAGCAAGTCTGTTACTGCTGATTTCCAGTGAGATGGAGATTCGGGAAAAACAAAAAATTCCGCTTAAGGAAGGCAAAACGGTGATCTCTTTGCCTCCATATTCCGGTAGGTATTATATCGTGGAGTAATAGCAAAAATAGAAAAACCCCCGCCGTTCCGGTGCACATAGATGCATACCGAAACGGTGGGGGGTGACTACGATATCGTATTACAATTCATCTGTGAGATTAAGCGCCTTTTTCATCGCTTCCAGTTCCTCATCTACCCGCGATTTTGACTGGTCGCCGTATAGCGCATCCAGTTCCGCGGCCGTGCTTCCTCTTCCGGTCAGCTCTTCTTTGGCTTCCGCTTCGTGAAGCAGCCGGTTGGCCTTTTCTTCCATGCGGTCAAACTGACTCATTAATCCCGCGGCGGTGCTTACGGATTTCATCTGGACTTCTCCTGCCTGATTCTTTACCTTGGCTGTGCGCACCGTGTTTTTCATGGCTTCTGCGCGGGCCTTCGTCTTCTCTAAGCCTGCTGCCAGCTTCCGGTAGTCTTCCTCGGCCTTATCCGCCTGTACTTTGACGGTTACGTAACTCTGCATCAGAGTCGGCCTTAAGTCTTCCTGCTCCTGCTTTAATGTGATAGCCTGCCTGGCTTTCTCCTCATTGCCATCCCGCAGGGCCCGCTCGGCGTAGGTGCCGTATTTCTTGATCTCCGCGTCGCAGGCATCCACCTTTGCCTTTGCTTCTCTGGCAGAAGCCATGACAGAGGCAGTGCTTCCTAAAAGATCCTTGATGGCGTCCTCGTACTTCCTTACCATCTGGTCGGCCATCTTCTCCGGATCCTCAGCTTTGCTTAAGAGTTCATCGATGTTTGCTGATACGATATCCTTAATTCTTCCAAATACATCTAATCCCATATATGCTCGCTCCTTTTTAACTCCGGCAGCTAAGGTCTGCGATTAAGGGCCTTTGAGCCTAATTCCGCTTATCCAGAACTGCTTCTACAATCTCCGCATTGGAAATCTCCTGTTCCATGCTGCGCTGGCCGTCTTCCTGGCCTCCGCCGTTAATATTAATATTCGTAGTGGTCTTGCCCAGCACATCCGCATCGATGATCTCCTTGAAATCGATGCCTGTGGTCTCCCTGACGGTCTCGATCGTCTTGGCAAGGACGGATCCTACATTGCCTGCCAGACTTCCAACGCCACCTTCTCCGGTGCCGTTGCCGCTGTCGATCACGGTGATCTTCTCGATTCTGGAGAGCGGTTCTGCGATCTTGCCTGCCATCTCCGGAAGGATGCCTACGATCATCTCTGTTATGGCTGCCGTATTGTACTTATTGTAAGCCTCAGCCTTCTTTTCCATACCTTCGGCTTCCGCTAACAGGGCGGCCTTGATACCTTCTGCCTCAGCCAGCTTCTTCGCGCGGATACCTTCCGCCTCAGCCAGCTGCTTCGCACGGATACCTTCTGCCTCAGCCAGCTGTTTGGCTCTGGTGGCAGCGGCTTCCGCCTCTGCCTTCATGCGGATCGCAGCGGCCTCTGCCTCTGCTTTTTTCGTCTCGGCGATCGCGTTCGTCTCGGCGGTGGCAAGACCTCTCATTCTCGTTGCCTCGGCTTCCGCGTCGGCCTGTTTCTTAAGGGTCTGGGCGGAGGCGTCGGCTTCCGCTACTTTCTTATATTTTTCAGAATCGGCAATCTGAGCCTGTTTTTCTCTCTCAGCAATAGCCGGCTGTACAACCGTGGCCTGCAGGGAGGCTTTGGCGGTCTCTGCCTGGCGCTCCGCCAGCTCGCGGTTCTTTACTTCCTTGGAAATCTCTACCTGTACGGCGGCCTGCTCGATATCTTTCTGGCGCTCCTGGCGCAGAAGCTCTGCATCCATCTGTGTCTGAATGACATCCTTCTGGGTAATGTTCTTCTGGATGTCGTAAGCCACGTCGGCCTGGGCCTTCGAGGTCTGGATTTCCTTCTGGTAGGCCTGTTCCTTGATTAATTTTTCCTTGTTGGCGGCACTGATCTCCGCCTCGGTTGCCAGCTTCGCCTGCTCACCGTCTCTGCGGGCCTCGCTGACTTTAATCTGACGCTCGCGCTCTGCCTCAGCCTGCGCAATGTCTGCTTCTTTCTTCTTCTCGGCGATCTGCTTCACACCCAGGGATTTGATGTACCCGTTTTCGTCTGTCACATCCTTGATGGTGAAAGACATGATCTCGAGACCCATGGTGGACAGCTCGGTGGCCGCCGCTTCCTGTACGGAGTTGGCGAATTTCTCACGGTTGCTGTACAGTTCTTCTACAGAAAGTGTGGATACTACTTCACGCAGCTTGCCTTCCAGGATCTGCCGGGCAATCTCTTCCATGTTGAGCTTGACTTCCTTGATGTCCTTGCCGTTGAAACGCTCGATTGCCTTTAAGATGCTGGTGGTGTCGTTCTTAACCTTCAGTACGACGGTGCTGACTACGTTGATCGGTACTTTCTGGGAGGACATACTGTCTTCCGTCGTAATCTCCAGGCTGGAGGCGCTAAGCGATATGTAATCGATTCGATTGATGACGGGAATCACGATACCGCCACCGCCGGTAATTACCTTTTTCTTGATGCCGGTTACGACGCCCGCCTTATCCTGTGGAACACGTTTCCACCAGGACATGATCACCATTATAATCAAAATGACTGCGGCCACAATAATGATGATTGGAATTAGCTTGTTGATTAGTTCGCTCATTTTCGTTCTCCTTTTCTCGCCTTTTCTTTTCCCGGTTACGCCATGCGCAGTTATGAAACCGCGGACATGAGGTTACGGAAAGCGAAGTGATGTGATGGTAAAGTTTATGTATAAAGACCGGCGGAAATCACCTCAGCCTCTATTCATCATTCATACTGCCGTACCCGGCAAACTCGTCTTTGGGACGAACCACGGCGATCTCGCCGTCAAATTCAACCAGCTTTACCACGGTGTTCTGCTTTAAGACCTCCGATGCGTCCGTGCTCCGGCACACGAAGGTGGTGGCAATGCCCTTGATATTATCGAACTCTACTGTTCCCAGGCCGCCTGCCAAAACCGTATTGATGATCTTTCCATCACACAGATAAAGCTCCTCACGATTCATAGCCTCATTTTCCACCCGTTTTAACCTCCTTATGACCATCTGTACCGCCATCGCAGCCGCATAGCCGATTACGATGGCGGGAATCAGGCTGTTAAACAAAAGTCCCATGCCGCCGAATGTGATGAGCCCGGTACAGATACTCACTCCCGAGATCGGCAGGAAATTCAAGTCAATATCAAAATCAAAATTAAGAAATGCCTCCAGCGCTCCGGATACATTTTCCAGAAATTCACCCAGAACAGACAGCGAGAGCAGTAAAAAACCGATAACCATACAAATGATGTAGATATCCCTCATGGCGTCCCCCTCCGCGGCTGTTTTAAGGCTTTGCTTTTTCGGCTCAGTGCCTCTGTCAGCCAGCTCCTGTAACGATATCTATTATACCATTTTTCGGCAAAACATACTATCTATCAATTCATACAAATTTCTTAAATTAGTTGAACAAAAATGGTATTAATCCGTTGTAGAAAGAATTTAAAAAGCAGTATGAGAGAAGGTTTTTAGATAAAGGACTGTATAGAGAAATTAAATTTCAATAAAAAAGCATTGCCATGAGAATTGGGCTCATGGCAATGCTTCTTGCTGTGCTGGGATATCTTACATTCCGGCGAATTTGTTTTTCACTTTGGCAATCTTTTCCTGTGGTGCCTGCTCCATCGGATACCAGCCCTTAGCGGACATCTTCTTGTAAATATCATCCTGCATGCAGAGACTGTCGTTTAATGCACAGTCAAATGTCTGATGAACATTAGCTGTCGATGACTCAATCGTTCCGTGCAGGTATAAGTCACACACTCCCTTGGTGGTAAGGAGTAAGTTTTCCATAATACACTTGTCGTCCATGTTTGCGCCTCCTTACACTAAATTAATGAAATTATCAAAAATCTGCTGATGCTTCTGGGAAATCTGTTCCACACAGGTCTTTAATTCCTGATCCTGTAAATTCGTGATTGCTTCCTGACACTGTGTCTTCAAAAACTTCTCATGACCTAATGCGTCTTCAATATACGTTAATTCCTTTGGACTCATATTATCACCTCCACATTTAGTATGTGAGTTTCTGCTCAATCCATTCCGGCAATTGATTCCTTTTGCGAAGGTGGAATAATTTTCCTGTAAAAAATCATGGTGAGCACAGTGGCCGCCGTCCATCCGAACGGCCATGCCATCCAGATGCCGGTGCTGCCAAAGTGAGGCGTCAGCAGGCAGGCGAACAGAATACGCAGGATCAGATCGGGGATGGTGGCAATGACAAAATATACCATGGCTCCGGAGCCGCGCAGAATACCGTCGGTCATCAGCTTGATCGAGATCATGAAATAGAGGGGCGCTACGATTTTTAAAAACATCACACCGGCGTTTATGGCCTCCTGACTGCCTGAATCCAGAAACAGCCCCATGATCTGTCTGCTGAACAGGAAATAGAGAGCCACAAAAGGCACGGAGGCGATCAGGGAGAGACGGACGCCTTCCCGGAAACCGGAACTGATCCGGCCGCCCTTGCCTGCGCCCAGATTCTGGGCCGTAAAGCCGGACAGACAGCTTCCCAGGGTCATGAAGGAGGTGATGGCAAAGGTATTCAGTTTGATGGCCGCGGAGTAGCCTGCAATGACGGCAGAGCCATAGTGGTTGACGATGACCTGGACGAATAGATTTCCCACGGAAAGCACGCTCTGCTGCATAATGCTGGGGACCGCGATTGCCGCGATCTGCTTAAAGAGTCCCCAATCAAACATGGCGGCTTTTTCGGTACCGGCCATATTTTTCAGGCGTGAACCGAGGGTCACCACTGCCAGAATACAGGAGACACCCTGAGCGAGAAACGTGGCCCAGGCGACACCGGCGACGCCCATGTGAAAGCCGGCGACGAACCAGATGTCGAGCACGATATTGCCCAGAGAGGAGCCGATTAAGAACCAAAGGGGCGTTTTTGAATCTCCAAATGCAGTGAAAATTCCGGTGCAGACATTATAAAGGATCAGGAACAGCAGTCCGAAGGTGTAGATGCGCAGATACAGGGCGCCGTCGGAGAAGACGTTGTCAGGCGTCTTGATCCATCTCATCATGGGAGCGCAGAAGATGACCCCGTAGGCGGTCAGAAAGAGGCTTAGAGCGACGCAGGATATGAAGGCCGTATGGATGGCTGTCTTCATTCTGCGGAAGTCCCTGGCGCCGAAGAGGCGGGATACGACCACCGACGCGCCTAAATTGCTTCCGGTGGCGAAGGCCATGAAGATAACTGTGATCGGATAGGAGGCGCCGACGGCAGCCAGCGCGTCTTCACCAGCGAAGCGTCCGGCGATCATGCTGTCCGCGATATTGTAAAACTGCTGAAACATGACGCTTACCAGCATCGGCAGCAGGAAGCGCCACAGGGTTTTTCGTGGAAGTCCCACGGTTAAATCGGTTGTCATACGGTATCCTCCGGAAAAAATAGTCTAAAGAAGAGTATAGCAGGAGTAGGAAGGGAAGGCAATCGGGAAAATTGGTGATAATTTATATTGTGAAAAAATTATTAATCTTTTACAATGATGGATATAGGAACAAATTATAAGAATGGAGGCAGCCATATGAGACGTGTGATCGACGCCCCGTCCACCTACATACAGGGACCGGGAGAGATAAGGAAGCTGGCGGAGCATTACAGGAGCATTGGGGAGGGCGAAGTACTGCTGATTATGGACCGGTTTGTCCATGACGTTTACCGGGATGCGGCAGCGGAGAGCTTTGAGAAAGAGGAGATTTCCTGGAAGGAAGAGGTGTTCACCGGCGAGTGCTGTGAGCCGGAGATCACGAGACTGGCCGGGCTGGCGGAGAACTGCGGCGCCGTATTCGGGATCGGGGGCGGCAAGGTGCAGGATACGGCAAAGGCAGCAGGCCATTATTCCGGAAAGCCTGTGATTCTGGTGCCGACTGTGGTTTCCACAGATGCACCGTGCAGCAGAATCGCCGTTCTCTACCGGGAGGACGGTACCTTTGATCGTTATCTTTCGTTAAAGAGGAACCCTGATCTGATTATTCTGGACACGGAGATCATCGCCCACGCTCCGGTGCGGCTGTTTACGGCGGGGATGGGAGATGCCATTTCCACGTATTATGAGGCTTTTGCATGTCGGAGAAACGGTGGGGTGACGAGGGCCGGCGGCAGCGTGTCCATTGCGGCGGAGGCTTTGGCGAAGGCGTGTCTCGATACGGTCCTCACATACGGGGAACAGGCCAGAAAAGATGTGGAGAACCGGCTCTGTACGGAAGCTGTGGAAAATATTGTGGAAGCCAATACGTATTTAAGCGGAATCGGCTTCGAGAGCGGGGGACTGGCCTGCGCACATGCGCTTCACAACGGCCTGGCCCTTCTTCCGGAGCTGTCTTCCGTAATGCACGGAGAAAAGGTGGCGTTCTGTACACTGGTGCAGATGGTGCTGGAGGGCCGGCCGGAGGAGGAGATCAGTAAGCTTCGCGGCTTTTGCCTGAAGGTAGGGCTTCCGGTCTCGCTGGAAGACATGCATGCGGGAGAAATCCCGGAACACCGTCTGCTCGAGGCCGCGATCAGAAGCTGCTCACCGGAAGAGACGATGAGAAACATTGGCAGGGACGTGGAGCCGGAGGAAGTGGTGAGGGTGATGAAGCGTCTATCAAAATGATCCGTAGTTAAAACATTTTATATGAAATAGAAAAGAGGTCCCCTACAGCAAAACGTCAGGAGACCTCTACTTTCTGTTATTTTTTCCCGCTCCAGCAATAGGTACAGAGCTTGCAGGGAGAAATGCCGATGGAGGCCTGTAAATCATCCAGCCTGTGGTAACGGAGTGTGGTGAAATTTAGTTTCTTTCTGATTTCCTCCACCATCTCCTGATAGTTCCTGCTGTCGGGATCCGCGTAATCGGCCAGCACTTCGTCGGAGATGTTGTCCCCCTCACGGTCGCGGATGATTCTGCGGGTAATCAGATCCAGCTCCGAGTTGGAACGGGAGAAGTTTAAGTAAGGACAGCCAAACATGAGAGGCGGGCAGGCCGGCCGGATGTGGACCTCTTTCGCACCGCTCTGATATAAGAACTCCGTAGTCTCGCCCAGCTGTGTGCCGCGGACGATGGAATCGTCGATCAGCAGCATACTCTTGCCGCGGATCAGGGCATCTACAGGGATCAGCTTCATCTTTGCAATCAGATTCCGTTCTCCCTGATTCTGAGGCATGAAGGAACGGGGCCATGTGGGCGTATATTTGATAAAGGGTCTTGCAAACGGGATGCCGGATTCATTGGCATATCCGATGGCGTGAGCGATTCCGGAATCCGGAACACCGGCCACCATGTCTGCTTTTACATCATCCCGGCGGGCCAGAAGCTTTCCGCACTCATAGCGCATATTTTCGACGTTGATGCCTTCATAGGAGGAAGTCGGATAGCCGTAGTAAACCCATAAGAAGGAACAGATATTCATCTCTTCCCTGGCTGGTACCAGGCTTTCCATGCCTTCCGGCGTCAAAAAGACGATCTCTCCGGGACCCAGCTCATAGTAGTCAGAGTAGCCTAAATTAATGTAGGCAAAGCTTTCGAAAGAGGCACAGAATGCGTCTTCCTTTTTACCAATAACGATAGGGGTGCGTCCCATACGGTCTCTTGCCGCGTAGATTCCCTCCGGGGTCAGGATCAGTATGGTCATGGAGCCGTCGATCCGCTCCTGAGCGTACTGAAGGCCCTCTGTGATGCTGGCTTTCTGATTGATCAGGGCCGCCACCAGTTCTGTCGAATTGATCCTGCCGCCGCTCATCTCCATAAAATGAATATGGCCGTTCTCATAGGCCGACCGGATTAAATCGTCCTGATTATTGATTTTACCTACTGTGGTGATGGCGAAACTGCCGAGATGGGACTGAATTAAGAGCGGCTGCGGCTCATTGTCAGATATGCATCCGATTCCGGAAGTGCCTTCCAGCTCGTCCAAGTCCCCGTCAAATTTTGTACGGAAAGGAGTGTTTTCGATATTATGAATGGCACGGGAGAAGCCCCGTGGCCCGTATACAGCCATACCGCCGCGCTTGGTTCCCAGATGGGAGTGGTAATCCACTCCGAAAAATACATCGAGTGTACAACTCTTTTTAGATACGACACCAAATATTCCGCCCATAAAATTCCCTCTTCTATGTGATTAAGTCGTGTGATCGTGTGAAAATCAATCCGGACGGTCTGACAAATCAGCCGCCCGAGACAATTCTAACACATATGAGGAGATGGAAACAATGGATTTACCCATTAAATATTCTTATGAGGTTTTAGAAGTATTGGAGGGGACGCCCCAGGACCTGCGGAGAGTCTGAGGGCGGCAAGGGCGGGAGCGCTGGTGGTTTCTTGTTTCCTCGGTGGCAGGAACTAAAGCGGAAAGACGGGAAAAAGGGGCGGATCGTGCAAATTACGGAAGAAATCCTGAAGGATTTTTCCTCCATGTGCACTTGAAAGCAGGCTTTGAGGCCTGCTTTCACCACCCCTTTTTCCCGCCTTTCCGCTTAAGTTCCTGCGTACCTCGGAAAAGGAAACCACCAGCGCTCCCGCCCTTGCCGCCCTCAGACTCTCCGCAGGCCCTGGGGCTGTGTACTGGCTCCGGTAGGGGAATGGCGCTAGATGTAATCTGGATACAAAGAGACCGTCCCTTTGGAATTTTTTATTAAGGCAAAGGGACGGTCTCAGGCAAATAATTATAAATTAAACTTCATTGATTTTCCGCTTTACATAAGTCGTGTGAAGCAGGTGGTGCGCTTTTTCGCTGCCTGGTTTGCCGAGGTAGGTCTCGTAGAGTTCCTTGATTGCAGGATTCTCGTGGGACTTACGGATGGTTTTGGCTGCGTCTTCGTCGTATAATACTTTGGCGCGCAGGGCTCTGATGTCTACGGTGTTGCGGACGGAGCCTGGCTGCTGGGGCTGGCCGCCGCCGTTTACACAGCCGCCCGGACATCCCATGATCTCGATGAAGTGGTAGTCTGCCTCACCTGATTTTACTCTGTTTAAGAGCTCTCTGGCATTGCCGAGGCCGGAGGCGACAGCAACCTTGACATCCATGCCGGCTACGTTGTAGGTGGCTTCCTTGATACCTTCGGTGCCGCGTACGTCGGTAAAGTCAACCTTCTGTAATTCCTCGCCGGTCAGGGTCTCGACAGCCGTTCTCAAGGCTGCTTCCATAACTCCTCCGGTTGCGCCGAAGATGACAGCCGCGCCGGTACCAAGGCCTAACGGAGCATCGAAATCTTCATCAGGAAGCTCGTTGAAGCGGATACCGAATTTCTTGATCATTCTGGCAAGCTCTCTCGTCGTCATGGAGTAGTCTACATCCGGGCAGCCGTTGGCATCCTGGTTGTCTCTGCCGATCTCGAACTTCTTCGCGGTACATGGCATAACGCTGACAGATACGATATCTTCCGGCTTTAAGCCCATCTTTTCCGCATAGTAGGATTTGGCGATAGCGCCGAACATCTGCTGCGGGGACTTGCAGGAAGATAAGTTCTCCGTCATATCCGGGAAATAGTGCTCGCAGTATTTGATCCATCCTGGTGAACAGGAGGTGATCATCGGCAGCGTGCCGCCGTTCTGAACTCTCTCAATAAATTCATGTGCTTCTTCCATAATCGTTAAGTCGGCGCTGAAGTTGGTATCGAATACTTTGTCGAAGCCGATTCTTCTTAACGCAGCAGCCATCTTGCCCTCTACGTTTGTTCCGATCGGATAGCCGAATTCCTCACCCAGTCCCGCACGAACTGCCGGAGCTGTCTGTACGATGACATGTTTGGAAGGATCTGCGATAGCGGCGGCTACGTCGTCGATGCAGGTCTTCTCATAGAGAGCGCCTGTCGGGCAGACTGCGATACACTGGCCGCAGGATACGCAGCTGGTCTCGCCCAGGCCCATATCGAATGCGGAACCGATGATGGTGGCGAAACCACGCTCATTGGCACCGATGACGCCGATTCCCTGTACCTTTTCACAGGTAGCAGAACAGCGGCGGCAGAGGATACATTTGCTGTTGTCACGGACCATGTGGGCCGCACTCTCATCGATACAGGACGGAGTCTTCTCTCCATCGTAGTAATCGCTGTCTTCCACGCCCAGCTCCTTACATAAGGTCTGCAGCTCGCAGTTTCCGCTGCGGACACAGGATAAACAGGAACGGTTGTGGTTGGATAAGATCAGCTGAAGCGTCTTTTTTCTGTATTCAACCAGGTCAGGCGTGTTGGTCCATACCTCAAGGCCCGGATTGATCGGGTAAACGCAGGCCGCAGCCAGCTTGCCGCCGTTAATCTTAACCGTACACATACGGCAGGCAGCAATTTCATTAAGATCTTTTAAATAACATAAAGTTGGTATCTCAACATGGGCGAGTCTTGCTGCTTCCAGAATGGTGGAGCCTTCTGGAGCGCTTACTTCCATGCCGTTGATTTTAATTGTAATATTCTCCATGATACGTTCTCCCTCCATTATTTCTTGTAGATAGCGCCAAACTTACACTTCTCCATACAAGCGCCGCACTTGATACACTTATCGCCATCGATAACATGCGGATTCTTGACGGAACCGGTAATTGCGTTGGCAGGACAGTTCCTTGCACAGAGCGTACAGCCCTTACACTTCTCAGGATCAATGTAGAAGTTAAGGAGTGCCTTACATACGCCTGCAGGACAGGTCTTATCTACAATATGGGCTACGTATTCATCGCGGAAGTACTGTAATGTGGAAAGTACCGGGTTCGGTGCTGTCTGCCCAAGTGCGCAGGCCGAGTTGGCCTTTATGTAGTAACATAATTCTTCCAGCTTGTCGAGGTCAGCCATGGTAGCCTGGCCCTTGGTGATCTTCTCTAAGATCTCCAGCATACGCTTCGTACCGATCCGGCACGGGGTACACTTACCGCAGGACTCCTCAACCGTGAACTCCAAGAAGAACTTGGCGATGTCGACCATACAGTCGTCTTCGTCCATAACGATCAGACCGCCGGAACCCATCATGGAGCCGATAGCAACCAGGTTGTCATAGTCGATCGGAATATCAAAATGCTCTGCCGGGATACATCCGCCGGATGGTCCGCCGGTCTGAGCCGCTTTAAACTTTTTGCCGCCCGGGATTCCGCCGCCGATCTCTTCGATGATCTCGCGCAGTGTGGTTCCCATCGGAACTTCTACAAGGCCGGTATTATGGATCTTGCCGCCGAGTGCGAATACTTTCGTTCCCTTGGACTTCTCGGTTCCCATGGAGGAGAACCACTCCGGTCCGTTTAAGATGATCTGAGGAATGTTCGCCCAGGTCTCTACGTTATTTAAAATGGTTGGCTTGCCAAACAGACCTTTCTGTGCCGGGAACGGAGGACGCGGGCGCGGTTCGCCCCGGTTGCCTTCGATGGATACCATAAGGGCAGTCTCCTCACCACAGACGAATGCACCTGCGCCGAGTCTTAAATCGATATTGAAGGAGAAGCCTGAGCCGAAGATATCGTCGCCCAGGAGTTCCATCTCTCTGGCCTGGTCAATGGCGATCTTCAGACGCTGTACGGCGATCGGGTACTCTGCACGAACGTAGATGTAACCCTGGGAAGCGCCGATGGCGTAGCCTGCGATGGTCATGGCCTCCAGTACTGCGTGAGGATCACCTTCCAGAACGGAACGGTCCATGAAAGCGCCGGGGTCGCCTTCGTCGGCGTTACAACAGACATACTTCTGGTCTGCATCGTTGCCCTTAGCCAGCTTCCACTTGAGTCCGGTTGGGAAACCAGCGCCGCCGCGGCCTCTCAAACCGCTGTCCAGCAGAACCTGGATTACGTCGTCCGGAGTCATCTCGGTTAAAACCTTACCGAGGGCCTGATATCCGCCGGTACCGATGTACTCTTCGATGACTTCCGGGTTGATGACACCACAGTTACGCAGTGCGATTCTGTGCTGCTTCTTATAGAAATCGGTATCTCCTAAGGACTTGACGCCGGATGGTGTAACCGTCTCATCATAGAGGAGTCTCTGTACAGGACGTCCTTTTAATAAGTGTTCTTCTACGATCTCAGGAATGTCCTCTTCCTTGACCATGGCATAGAAGGTTGCATCCGGGTAAACGATCATAATGGGGCCAAGGGCACAGAGTCCATGGCAGCCTGTCTGAACGACGGAAACTTCCTCATCCAGTCCCTGCTTCTTTAATTCTTCTCTTAATGATACCATAATCTGCTGGCTTCCGGAGGAAGTACATCCCGTTCCGCCGCAAACTAATACATGTGAACGATACATCTTGTTTCCTCCTTATTTAATGTCAGCTGAACCCAGCGTGTAATTTTCCAGAATATGACCGCCGATCAGATGCTCTTTGTATACTTCTTCCGCTTTCTCGGCATTCATCTTGATATAAGTTACTTTTTCTTTACCAGGCTCGAGAATCTCGACGATGGGCTCATACTGGCATAAGCCGATGCAGCCTGTCTGTGTAACGGAAAAACGGTCTGTCATGTTATTTTCCTGAACGAGTGTGGAAAGTTTATTAAGAACAGGTCTTGCGCCGCTGGCGATTCCGCAGGTTGCCATACCAACCAGTACACGGGTGCGTGCGTGGTCTTCTTCGCGCATGCTGACCTGACTCTGCATTTTCTCTCGGATTGCCTTTAATTCTTCAAGAGTCTTCATGTTATTCCTCCAATTCCGGCCGGTCTAAATGACCGCGCCACCATCTGTTTCAAGTTTGTTTTCTGCCAGATATTCCTTGATATAGGCGGATACCTCTGGAGTGTCAAAGGGGATATCCCCTAAAATCTCCCGAAACTCTCTGGTATCCAGTACAAATGACGCATCGTTATAGCGGTATGTATAGAGAAAATCCGTATCCGGATGGCATGTAATGAGCGTCTCTATCGTTCCGTTCATATCTCCAAGCGGCATCCGGTCAATATGGGAAAGACCGAAAACTGCGGTGACCGTGGTTCCCACACCGGGAGTTGAGTCGATGGTAAAGCTTCCGCCGGTGCTCTCTGCAGCATACTTAAAAAAGGGAATGCCAAGGCCTACCTTTCTCGTCTTTCTGGTCGTAAAAAATGGATCCGTCACATGAGCTGCCTGCTCCTCTGTCATGCCGCATCCATCATCCGCTATGGTGATAGTCAGCAGGTCAGAAGCAGTGTCAACGGCTGCGGTGATAGCGACAAGCGCTGCGCCCGCTCTCGTGGAATTTTCCGCTACATCCAATACATTTAAAGAAATTTCTGTCATCATGGGATTTTAACTATTCATATTTGGCAAGAATGCCAGGGACGTCATCGGGTGTCAGTCTGCCGTAAACTTCGCCGTTGATCATCATGACCGGAGCGAGTCCGCATGCGCCTACGCATCGGCAGGAGTCAAGGGAAAATTTACCGTCGGGAGTGCATTCTCCGTTGGTAATGCCAAGAAGTTCAACCAGCTTATTGTAAATCTCGCCGGAGCCCTTGACGTAACAGGCTGTACCAAGACAGACAGAAACCTGATATTTACCCTTTGGCTGGAGGGCAAACTGGGCATAGAAGGTAGCAACACCGTATATTTTCTCAAGCGGTATGCCCGTTTCATCAGATATCATGGTCTGTACTTCAATTGGAAGATAACCATAAATGTCCTGTGCCTTCTGCATGATCGGCATCAGGGCGCCTTTCGTGCCTTTAAGCTCGGAAATCACTTCTTTTAAAGCGGCTTCCTGCTCCTTTGTCCCGCTAAACAGGACACCTTGTTTTTTGCAAGCCATTTTATAACCTCCTTAAATTGTTGCTTATGCAATGTATCTAACATTCTACCATGATATTGAGAAAAAATCCATAGGTTCGGAGAGATTCGACAAAAAAATAACGATATATATAGGTAAAAATATACTGATTTCGCAATTGAATACATAGAAAAGTAGTAGGATATAGCAAAGGGCTGTAATCCGGCTCCTTTCTGCATCGGCAGGCAGGCCGCACACGGACCAGTTTTTTGTACAATTTTAACAGATAGAGGGCTGAAATATTCTATAAATAAAAGAAATTATATAAAAGGCTTTCCTTTCCTTCGAAAAATTACTATAATCTACTTATGAATTGAAAAAGAATATCATAGCTGAAGTGATAAAACCATCAAAAAGGAGAGTGTATGTATGACTGCTAGAGATGTAAAGGATATTCTGGGCGCCAGGGTGCTGGTTGGTGAGGATCATTTGGAGGTGGAAGTGCGGAGTGCCTGCGGTTCCGACATGATGAGCGATGTGCTGGCATTTTCCAAGGATCATTCGGTGCTGCTTACCGGGCTCTGCAATCCGCAGGTGGTCCGTACCGCAGAGATGCTGGATATCGTCTGCCTTGTTTTTGTCAGAGGGAAAAAGCCCGATGATGCCATGCTGGAAATGGCGAGGGAGAGAAACTTAATTGTGATGGCCACCGGCCACCGGATGTTCTCGGCCTGTGGAATGCTTTATTCAGCGGGGCTTCATGGAGGTGCGATCTGATGGATAACGTTATCACTCTGAAGTATCACATATCGCCGGATGACTTCACCAGGGCGGGTGAGGCCAGCAGCGATGTGAAGGGTAAGCTAAAGCAGATGGGCGTGAGCCCTGATGCTGTGAGAAAGGTTGCCATTGCCATGTATGAAGGGGAGATCAACATGGTGATTCATGCAAAGGGCGGGGAGATTACGGTCAACATAACGCCGGAAGAGATCGAGATGATCCTGGCGGACGTGGGTCCCGGAATTCCTGATGTAGAGCTGGCCATGCAGGCCGGATATTCCACTGCTCCGGACGAAGTGCGCTCTTTGGGCTTCGGAGCAGGCATGGGCCTCCCCAATATGAAGAAGTATTCGGATGTGCTGGAGGTTGACACAACGCTGGGAGTGGGTACAACCGTCCGGATGGTGGTGAAGATAGTATAAGCTGGGGGTGAGAAGGTGGATAAATTTTATCATTCAGTCAGGCTGGATGCGGAACTGTGCATGGGATGCATTAACTGCATCAAACGGTGTCCGACCCAGGCGATCAGGGTGAGAAACGGGAAGGCGCAGATCAACAGCAAATTCTGCATTGACTGCGGCGAGTGCATCAGGGTATGCCCCCATCATGCGAAGCATGCGACGTATGACAAGCTGGATGTGCTGAAACAGTACGAGTACACGGTGGCGCTGCCGGCGCCGTCCTTATACAGCCAGTTTAACAATTTAGACGATGTGAATATCGTGTTGAATGCCCTGCTGATGATGGGCTTTCACGATGTCTTTGAGGTGAGCGCGGCTGCCGAGCTGGTCTCGGAGGCCACCAGAGAATACTTAAGTGAGAATCCCGACCGGCTTCCGGCCATCAGTACGGCATGTCCTTCGGTGGTACGGCTGATCCGGGTCCGGTTCCCGAACCTGATTCCGAATCTCCTCCCGCTTAATCCCCCTGTGGAGGTGGCGGCGATCCTGGCGGCAGAGAAGGCCATGAAGGAGACCGGACTTCCAAGAGAGAAGATCGGTATCATTTTTATATCCCCGTGTCCTTCCAAGGTGACGTATGTGAAGTCTCCTCTGGGGACGGACCACAGCGAGGTGGACCGGGTGCTGGCCATCAAGGAGGTATATCCGCAGCTGCTGTCCTGCATGAAGGCGGTGGGAGACGACCCGCCGGAGATCGGGACGTCCGGAAAGATCGGCATCAGCTGGGGACGGAGCGGCGGGGAGGCCAGCGGCCTCTTCACGGAAGAGTATCTGGCCGCCGACGGGATCGAGAATGTCATCCGGGTGCTGGAGGACATGGAGGATCAGAAGTTTACGAACTTGAAATTTGTGGAGTTAAACGCCTGCAATGGTGGATGCGTTGGAGGCGTGCTGACCGTGGAAAACCCATATGTGGCAGAAGTCAAGCTGAAAAGACTCCGGAAATACATGCCGGTGGCGAGAAGCCATATCGAGGGAAACGCCGAGGAACTGGTCAAATGGACGAAGGATGTCCAGTACGAGCCGGTATTTAACCTGGGAAACACCATGATGGAGAGCTTTGCGAGGCTGGGTCAGGCGGAGCGGCTGTGCAAGAAGCTCCCGGGCCTGGACTGCGGCTCCTGCGGGGCGCCTACGTGTAAGGCGCTGGCCGAGGATATCGTGCGCGGGGAGGCAGTGGAGTCCGACTGTGTATACTATCTGCGGGAGAATTTACATAAGCTGTCCGAGGAGGTATCCATCCTGGCGGATGACATTGCCGCGGGCAATGCGGAGGGCTATGAGATGCTGAAGGTGATGACGGAGTACATCCAGAGGATTTCGGACGAGATGTCGCTGCTTGACAGCCGGGATGAGAAGGAAAAAGACCAGGAATAGGGAAGGAGCAGAAAATAGAATGACGGTTCAGGAGTTGATAGACAGCGGTATCTTCGGTGTCGTGAATGCCGGAGAGGGGCTGGAACGGGAAATCACAAAACCGTTCTGCTGTGACTTACTCAGTATTGCCATGGGGCGCGCGCCATTTGGATGCGCGTGGGTGACGGTGATGGGCAATATGAATACACTGGCGGTTGCGTCTCTGGCGGACGCGGCCTGTGTGATCATGGCGGAAGGGGCCGTGCTCGACGATGCGGCCAGAAAGAAAGCGGTCGATCAGGAGATCACGGTACTGAAGACGGAAGAACCTATATTTGAGGCGGCCCTCGCCGTCTGGAATAAGCTTCAGGCCGGGGCGCATGAAGAGCCTTAGCTACGATCTGCATATCCATTCCTGTTTATCACCGTGCGGGGATGACGATATGACCCCGGGCAATATTGTCGGGATGGCGGCCATAAAGGGACTGGATGTGATCGCGGTAACGGATCATAATTCCTGTAAAAACTGTCCGGCTGTCCTGCATTTTGCCAAGGAATACGGCGTTCTGGCCATTCCCGGGATGGAGATTAATACCTCGGAGGAGGTTCACGCCGTCTGTCTCTTTCCAAACCTGGAGGCGGCCATGGCCTTTGATTCCTACGTTTATGACAGGCTTATTCCATTTCCAAACAATGAGGAAATATTTGGTAAGCAGCAGCTATATAATAAGGAAGACGAAGTGTGCGGAACCGTGGCAAATCTCCTTATTAACAGCGTGGATATTTCCTTTGACGGGCTGTGGGAGCTGGTGCGCTCCTACGACGGCGTGATGTTCCCGGCCCATATCGATAAGACTGCCAACAGCCTGATTGCCAACTTAGGCTTCGTACCTCCGGACAGCCAGTTTAAGACTGCGGAGGTGAAGGATTTGAAGAAGCTGCATGAGCTGAAACAGACCAATCCGTACCTGAATGGATGTCGGATCATCAGCAATTCCGACGCCCATTACCTGGAGGATATCCACGAGCCGGAGCTTACGATCGAGGCTGGGGAAAAGAGCATGCAGGGCATTGTAGACTGCCTGCTCCGGCCGTTGGGAGTGTGAGCAGCGGACTATAGAAACGACAGGAAAGAAGCGATCCGCGCAGCAATTGCACAGACCGCCTCTTTCCTGTTTTTTTGTTGAGACATTCCTTCTGCCGCTTACGCTTCCGGGATCTCGAAGCTCTCGGAATGAAAATTGGTGTAGTAACGTCCGCTTAAGGCGGTAAAACGGAGGACGCAGTAATCCGGGTCTGTGACTCCGCCTGGGTAATACATGGTGTCGCCTTCCTGCCAGATCATCTCCCTGCTCTCACTGTCCTCCAAAACCTCCATGGTTCCGGTCAGCATGGCGCCGCGGAAAAAGCGGCTGTCGCAGACGTAGACACACGCCTTCGGGTTTTCACGGAACTGCCCGACCCTCATGGAAGAGGTGTTTGTGGTGAAATAGATGGTTCTGATTCCATCTCGTTTCCGTGGCCGCAGCATGGCCTTGACATTGGGAAATCCATCTGCGGAGATGGAACCGATAAATGAGACACTCTGTTTGTCAAGCATATTTCCTACGGTATTCTGGGCGTCTTTCATATGTAAATCCTCCTTTTTTCTCATTATAGAACAGTGAGACGGGCGTGAACAGTACCCACTTTTTTGTAACTACAGCAGCCCTTTTTCTCTCAGAAAATCTTCCCGCCCATCTTCTGTCATCATGTCGATCCCAACGCTCTGCATGATGGTAACCGCTTCAAAGATCTTCCTGCCCCGGTCGGTTAAGTAGTATTCCACCTTCAGCGGATAGCCGTCGTAGGCAGTCTTGCCAACGAAGCCGTACTGGGCCAGCTCGCTTAACTGCTGGAGCAGCATCTTCTGGGAAATGCCGGCGATTTCTTTTTTGAGAGAGGAGAGGGAGCGGCCGCCCTTATTCAGCTGCCACAGGATGATGGGCTTCCATTTGCCCCTGATTGCATCGTGGGTAAGCTCCAGCGGGCAGGTGTATTCGTTTCTCTGCTTCATATCTGATACCTCCTGAACACGTACGCCCTATGCGGGGCGGATCGATTTTTTGTACTCGGTGGGCGATACGCCGATTTTTTTCTTGAAGATTCTTGTAAAATAATTCACGTCTTCGATTCCTACATAGTAGGCAATATCCTGAATCTGAATATCGGTGGTGTTCAGCAGCTTCAGAGCGGTGTCGATCCGGCGGCCGTTGACGTAGTCGGTCAGGGTCATGCCCATCTCCCGGCGGAACAGGGAGGAGAGGTAACTGGCGTTGACACTGAACATCTGTGATAAGGATTTTAAACTCAGGTTTGAGCTTAAGTTTAAGTTAATGTGGTTTAAGAGGTCTCGGATCAGCGGCGGATAGTTCTTGAGGGACTGATTTTTGACGAGGAGGCAGTATTTCCGCACCATCTCAATCCGCAGGTTTTCCAGCTGTCTGCGGGAAGTAGAGGCCTCAATCTGGACGGCATAATGATGGGAAATCTCATCTAAGTATACCGGATGGACCACCGCCTTCTCCGCGGCCTTGCGCAGCAGCGTATTTAAAACAATGATCAGGTTCTTGCTGTCACGGATGGGGTCCTTATATCTGGGGGCGATACGGAAGTCTAAAAATGTCTCGAAGCGGCGGACTGCCAGCACCTGGTCTCCCCGCATGACGGCATCCAGAAATTCGTTTTCCGCGGCGTAGCGTTTTTCCGTCACGTGGATGGAAAATGCGTGTTCCGGATCAGGAATGTAGTTCCAGCCGCTGTACTGCTCGTTCCAGTCCTCTGTCATATAGCGGATGGTGAGATCGTGATGGTCCTCATACAGGAAGACGGCAATATGGTTTAACGCCGCGGTGATTCGCGCGGGATCTACGATGGATAAGTTCTGATAGTACTGCTTTAACACGGGAAGCGTCTCTAAGGTCAGCCGGTTCCGGTTGATGACTCGGTTATACAGGAACTCGTTGGCTTCCTCCGTCATATAGGGACCTACCAGAAGGCAGCCGGAATGATTCTTTTCCGGAAGAGGCATGAGAATATAGTGACTGAAAAAATGGTCCGTGATGCTGTAGATATATTTCTCCTCGGCTTTTTCCATTATTTCACTGAACAGTTCTCTGGCGTCATGTCCGGTGAAAATGGATTTCCGCAGGGAGAAATCAATATCCGTCAGTTCTTCCGAACCGGGAGAGAGAACGGAGGTCTGCACGCCGAGCGTGGTGGATAGAAGGGAGATCATCAAATCGATGACCGCTGTCTGAGGTTCATGGCTCATATAAGGGGGTCTCCTTTGTAACGAAATCTTTATACTACTTTTTTTTTATATTATACCATACAAAACAAATATTGTGCTGATAACTACAAAAATTATCCTCAAGACTTTTATGTATTTATGGTAAAGTTTGTTTATCGAAAAAAGATAAACTTACCTTTAGGAGGGGAAATTTTGCATGAAAAGAAAATTTGGTTTCAGGGATAAGATCGGTTATATGTTCGGCGATTTCGGCAATGATTTTTTCTTTATGCTGGCCAGCACGTTTCTTATGGTATTCTATACGAAGGTACTTGGCATCAGTGCAATGGCGGTAGGAACGCTGTTTCTGGTTGCCCGGTGTGTGGACGCATGTACTGATATTACCATGGGGCATATCGTGGATACGGCAAAGCCTGCAAAGGACGGAAAGTTCCGACCGTGGATCCGCAGGATGTGCGTTCCGGTGGTGGTGGCCGGCGTCCTGATGTTTAATCCGTTTATCGCGGATAAGTCCATGACATTTAAGATGGTGTACATCTATCTTACATATTTATTCTGGGGAAGTATCTGCTATACGGGAATCAATATCCCCTATGGCTCCATGGCGTCGGGAATCACCGCGGAACCCATCGAGAGAGGCCAGCTTTCCACATTTCGAAGCGTAGGAGCGGCATTGGCCGGCGTGTGTGTCAATGTGGGCGTTCCCCTGTTTGTATACGCCTATGAGGGTGGAAACCAGGTGGTTCTGGCAGACCGTTTCTTCTATATTGCCTGCCTGTTTGCGGTTCTGGCCCTGATCTGCTATATCCTGTGCTACAGCCTGTCAACAGAGCGTGTAAAGCCGCAGGTGAAGGAGACAAACAAAGGCAGCTTTGCAAGAGCTGTGAAAGGAATGATGCACAATCGCAGCCTGCTGGCCATCATCGGAGCGGCCATCGTTCTTCTGCTCTCCATGCTGCTGTCCGGAAGCATGAACACGTACTTATACATGGATTACTTTAAGAGTAAAGAAGCCATGTCGCTGGCCGGATTCTTCAGTACCGGCGCAACTCTGATTCTTGCACCATTTTCAACGACAATTTTAAAGAAGTTCGGTAAGAAAGAAGCTTCCGCATTTTCCGTATTATTTGCTTCCATTATTTATTTCATTTTGTTTTTCTTCAGATTTCAAAACCCATGGACCTTCTGTGTCATGATCGCCTTTGGAAACCTGGGAACCGGACTCTTTAACCTCTTAATCTGGGCATTTATTACGGATGTAATCGATTACCAGGAGGTACAGACCGGAAGCCGCGACGACGGCACTATTTACGCGGTTTACTCCTTTGCCCGTAAGATCGGCCAGGCGCTGGCAGGCGGCCTCGGCGGCTGGGTTCTGGGCGCCATCGGCTACCAGTCCTCCAAAGCTGGTGAGGTCATCGTACAGACGGAATCCGTCACCAAAAATATCTATACCGTGGCGACTCTGGCTCCGGCCGTCTGCTACCTGATTGTAGGCCTGATTCTGTTGTTTGCATATCCGTTATCCAAGAAAGTGGTAGAGGAAAACAACCGTATTCTTGCGGAGAGACGGGCTGCTGAGAAATAGATGGACTGCTGCGGAAAACAACGGCTGCTGTGAAAAACTAACTGCAAAGAAAGGTGAGAACAATGGGTGATTTATTTGAGAACTTTCAGCGAAAAAAGGAGTATCTGATCTGCATCGATTCTGACGGATGTGCCATGGACACGATGGATATCAAACATTTTCAATGCTTTGGCCCCTGCATGGTGAAGGAATGGGGGCTGGAGCAGTGGGAGAAAGCGCTCCTGGAGCGCTGGAACGAAGTGAATCTGTATTCCATGACCCGTGGAATCAACCGGTTCAAGGCGCTGGCCATCGTTCTCCACGAGGCCTCCGGAAAGTACCGTTCCATAGACGGGATCGATGCGTTTGTCCGGTGGTGTGAGACGGCGCCGGAGCTGTCGGGCGAGGCATTGTCGAAGATGGAGACGGACGAAGCCCACGTTTGTTTTCAGAAGGCGCTCTCCTGGTCGAAGGCAGTAAATGCTGCCATCGGAGGACTTCCGGAGGAGGCGAAAAAGCCGTATGAGGGTGTGGCGGAAGGTATCCGGGCGGCCCATGAGAAGGCCGATATCGCCATTGTCTCATCGGCCAATAAGCAGGCTGTGGTGGAGGAATGGGAGCGGTGCGGACTTCTTCCATTCACGGATATCGTGCTGACACAGACCGAAGGCTCCAAGGCATACTGCATCAGCCGTCTTCTGGAGGCCGGATATGAAAGAGATCACGTCCTGATGATCGGTGACGCGCCCGGAGACCATCAGGCGGCCGGACAGAACGGTGTCTGCTACTATCCGATTCTGGTGAAGAAGGAGGCGCAGTCCTGGAGACAGTTTCGGGAGGAAGCGTTGGAACGTTTTCTAAACGGCAGCTACCGGGGCGAATATGAGAATCAGTGTGCTGCGGATTTTGAGAAAAATTTAGGAAAAGGAGAAAACAATGGTTAATTTAAGAGAAAAACCTTATTATTTAAATGATGAAGATATGAAATGGGTGGAGGATACCATCGCGTCTATGACAGATGAGGAGAAGATCGGACAGCTGTTCGTCAATATGGTGACCTCCAGAAAACCGGAAGATCTGGAAAATGCGGTAAAGAACTATCACGTCGGAGCGATTCGTTATCACAATGCGCCGCCGGAGGAGTTATACGAGCAGAACCGGATTCTTCAGGAAAATTCGAAAATCCCGCTGTTGATCGCTTCCAACTGTGAAGCGGGCGGAAACGGCGGCGTGGGCGGCGGTACCGCGGTGGCCTGCGGGGCGGCGACAGCGGCTGCGGACGACGAGGAGACTGCCTGTGAGGTGGCGAGAATCGGGGCTTTAGAGAGCGCGGCTATCGGATGCAACTGGAACTTCGCACCGATTGTAGATCTGCTCTATAACTGGAGAAATACCATTGTCCAGTGCAGGGCCTTTAACAACAGCCCGGAAGATACCATCCGGTATGCGAAGGCATTTTTCAAGGGTACCAGAACTCAGAATATGGCTACCTGTATGAAGCATTTCCCGGGCGATGGAACCGAAGAGAACGACCAGCACCTTCTCATGGGCGTCAATGATATGACCTGCGAGGAGTGGGACAACACCTTTGGAAGAGTCTACAAAGAACTGATCGACGAAGGCGTCATGACCATTATGGCGGGGCATATCGCACTTCCCGCTTATACGAGAAAGCTTCGTCCCGATACCGCAGACGAGGACATTCTGCCGGCAACCCTGTCCCCGGAGCTGATTACGGATTTATTGAAGGGCCGTCTTGGATTCAATGGCCTGGTAGTAACCGACGCGTCTCATATGATCGGCATGTTTGCGGCCATGCCTCGCCGGGATCAGGTTCCGCAGGCGATTGCCGCGGGCTGCGATATGTTCCTGTTCTTCAACGACATGGACGAGGACTTCGGCTATATGATGGAAGGTTACAGAAACGGCGTAATTACGGAGGAGAGGCTAAGTGACGCGCTTCACCGGATTCTCGGAATCAAGGCGGCGCTGAAACTACACAAGCTGCAGGCCGAAGGCCGTCTGATGCCTCCGAGAGAGCAGCTGTCGGTGATCGGATGCAGTGAGTTCCACAAGTCTGCCGCAGAGCAGGCCGACAAGTTTATTACTCTCGTCAAGGACACGAAACATTACCTTCCAATGACGCCTGAGAAGTATAAGAGGGTGAAGCTGGTATTTATCGGCGGAGAGGGGACGGTAATCGCCGGTAAGCTTCAGGCGGACGACAGCGCTCCCATAAAGGAGATGGTCGTAAGGAAGCTTACGGAAGCCGGATTCATCGTGGACGGCGATACGCCGGCTGTAAAAGGTAAGATGGAGGACCTGCGCAAAAAGTATGACGCGTGTCTGGTGGTATTTAACGTATCGGGATTCGCACAGTACAATACCATGCGTGTAAAATGGGCGCAGCCCGCAGACCAGCCGTGGTACGTGTCGGAACTGCCCACCATATTCCTCTCTCTGAACTATACAAACCATCTGATCGACGTGCCGATGGCAAAGACTTATATCAATGCCTATCTGAATTCGGAGGAAGCAGTATCCGCCGCTATCAGTAAAATGACAGGAAAGTCCCCGTTTAAGGGCAGATACAGTGAAAATGTATTCTGCGGCCGCTGGGATACCAGAATTTAATCGTAAAACTCCTCTGCCCGAATGAGTTCCATTCAAACGGCAGGGGAGTTTTTGCCTTACGATTTTAAATCTTTCAATGTCAGCCCGTTTTCACGGCCCTGTTTCCTCCAGCCGATTGAAGCAGCGGCTAAGTAGAGCGGGCGGGGGAAGGAGAGGGAGATGAGCTGGTCCTTTCCTTTTTCAAGGCGTCCGATACGTGCAGCCATGTCTTTCAGCGCGGTGCCCAGCGGCTTTTTAATGCCCTTTTGCAGCGGAGCGCTTTTTATCTGAGCCAGCATGGCCCCGGCGCCGCATCCAATGCCCTGTTTGTATTCGAAACCGCAGCGCAGGCACCAGCTCTCCACGATCCGAAGAGCGAGCGCGGCCTGCTTTCCCTCGTAAAATCCACAGTTTATGGCGGCATAAACGGCCAGCGGTTCTTCAGTTGCCGGGAGCCTGTTGTTTTTCTGCTGCCATTCCAGTTCCATTAAAAAGGAAAGCAGATGGGACGGAACGGCATCCACATAGAGCGGGAAGGAGAGGACAAGAAAGCTGGAACCGCTAAGATGTTTTACGTCCTCGGGTGACGGCTCCCAGCGCATACCTGTGTAAGCGGACGAGGCGGCGGGATGGGAAGCGGTAACGGCCATGACGGCCGTCTCTGTGCCGGGATCGAGTAAAGACCTTAAATCGTCCAGCAGCGCGCCGGAGGAGCTGTCGCGTCTCTTCGGGCTGCCGTTTATCAAAATTCCTTTCATGCCATATTCCCCCTTATCTGTTCCGGTGTCTGATAGAAATGCACGGTGCAGCCGGAAGCTCCGAAATTGACGGCGTTTGCCTTCGCCAGGCGGTCCGCGGTCTCTTCCTCCAGCTTTGTGATGGCGTCCCCATAGAAATGCGTCGTGATTGCCATACGGTTATCGTGCCGCATGACATGGTGCATCTCTCCGTTAATGATGCGGAAAAATGGCTGGAGATAACCGATGCTGCGGTCCAGAATATTTTTCACATATGGGCTGTAGCCGCCGTAGCAGCAGCGGCTGATGAGTATGAGTTCGCTGGTCCTGGACAGCAGTTTGCCCATCTCCTGATAGGAATCGGGAAGGACGCAGCTGCCCGGAGTCTTGATCCAGCAGCCAAAACAGCCAATACAGGGGCGTGCCGGATACATGGGGGACAGGATGACGGCAGACGGCTCGGAGGTTCCGAGCCTGGTCAACTGAGCGGTTTCGGGAAACAGTTCTTCAAATACGGCGGGGTCAAAGTCGTGGATGATTGTTTTCACTGAGGGGACCTCCTTTTTGGGTGTTTGCTGTTGTGGTGGAGTTTTCTGTTGCCAGCCCGGAACACCATTCAATCAGCATCTCATAGTAACGGATTCCATAGACAAGCACAGATCCGTGGAACGTGTGGCCGGCGGCCAGATTTCTGTTATTCAGCTCTTCTCTCTGTGCCTTCAGCTCTCCGAGCCCTACGGAGGCGGTCTCCATAAACAACTCCAGATTCTGCTTTGCAGTAATGGGATCTAAATACTCGTAGAAGAAAAACGGCACCAGGTAGTCGAGGCGTGTTTTTACAAAACGCACCGGCTGCTTTAACCAGGTAAGAAAGACACCGCGGCCTTCTTCCGTAATGGAATAGAGCTTCTTAAACTTTCCCCCGGTCACTTTTTCTTCTGAGAGGATGAGTTTTTTCTCTTCCAGCCTCTTTAACGCGGGATAAATGCTCCCATAGCTGGCATCGAAGAAATAGGACGTGCTTTCCGCCATATACTGCTTTAAGTCATAACCGCTGGCGGCGCATCCCATTAAAAAACCAAGAATGATATACTCTAACATAATATTACCTCCTGATATATATCAAAACGATATATATTATGCCGATACTATATCAGGTAACCATTCCAAAGTCAAGGGAATAAAAAAAGTAAGTGACAGTTGACGTACCCTTTTTCTTTCATGTACAATGAAAGAGGATGCCGTCTGTCATCGTGTATAAGAGCGCAGGCGGGAAAGGAAGAGGTATGAGAAATCTTTTCGCGAAATACAGGGAAGTTATACTCGGTCTGTTGATACTGATTTTACTGACCGTGTCGTGGCTCTTATACGCGAGTACTTTGAAACATGATTTTCAGAATGAGATCATCTCTTCTCTTGAGGAGGTTTCCACACAGGGAAAGAGTATTCTGGAAAAAGAGATAAATGGAAAGCTGGAATTATTGACCGAGGTTTCGCGCCGCGTCGGTTTTTACACAGTGGACAATTATGAGGAGGCCGCTGCCATGCTGGCCGCCACCGCGCAGGAGAATGGGTTTAAGCGGATGGGGGTCATCACTGCGGATGGAACGACATATACCACGGATCATGTACGTATGGATCTGTCAGACCGCCCTTATTACAGAAGGGGCCTGGCGGGGGAAAACAGTGTATCCGATCCCCTGGTGGACCGGGAGGGGAGTGAAACGATCCATGTATATGCGGTGCCTGTCTATCATGATGGAGAGGTGACGGCGGTTCTGTTTGGCACCTATGATATCAACGAGATGCGCAGGCAGCTGGAGGTGACCTCCTTCGGAGGACGCGGATATACGTATATCGTAAATAAAGAGGGCAACTGCATCGTGGATTCCACTAATTCCTACAGTTACTCCAATATGCAGAATATTTTTACGTCCATGGAAGCGGAAGACAGGAAGAATCAGGCGATTGCGGACCGGATGAAGGTGGATTTTGAGAATGGGCAGGATGGATGCGTCAGATTCATAAATAAAGGGGTTCAGTACATGTACTACCGGCCGCTGCCCATCAATGACTGGTATCTGCTCACCGTGGCACCGGCCAGTGTGCTGGACAGCAAAATGAACGCGGTGCTGGGTCGGACGTATCTGCTGGGCGTGTTTATGGTGCTGATTTTCGTGGGAATCCTGGTTTATGTTCTGAAGGATCAGAAACGGAGGAAGGCCGAGCTCATGCACAGCCTCTATACGGATGAGATCACCGGCGGTTACTCCTTTGCCAAATTCCAGGTGGAGGCGGAGAAAAAGATACGCCGGGCAGAGGCGGGGAGCCTGTCCCTGGTCAGCCTGGATATCGATGATTTTAAGTTTATCAATGAGCTTCTGGGATATGAGGAAGGAAATCACCTGATCCGGTATATTCATGGAGTTCTGGCGGGATGGTGCGGAGGCGAGGAACTTTTCGCTCATCAGTCTGCGGATATGTTTGTGGCACTCGTTGACGGTCACGACCATGATGCCTTGTGCAGGCGATTAGAGGAACTTTGCAGCCGTCTTCAGTCGTATTCCATCTGGCCTCAGAATAAGCTGGCTATCGTGCCGGCCATGGGGATATTCCAGATTCGAGACAAGAGCCTTACACTGGATTTCTGTCTCGACTGCGCAGGCATTGCCAGAAAGAGCCAGAAGGGACAGTTCGCCGTCCATTACGCGTTCTATGATGAGCGGGTGAAGGAACAGATCTACCGGGATAAGCGGATCGAAGCGGTGATGAAGAGCGCGCTGGAAAATGGAGAATTCAGGGCGTATTACCAGCCCCAGTACGACGCGGAATCCAAGCGGATCGTAGGGGCAGAGGCCCTGGTGCGCTGGGCGAGGCCTGACGGTGAGATCGTGTCGCCGGGCGAGTTTATCCCGCTGTTTGAGAAAAATGGATTCATCAGCGAGCTGGACCGGTATATGTTCCGGATTGTCTGTGAACAGCAGAAGGAATGGGGGAACCGTGGATATGCGGTGGTGCCGGTATCCGTCAATGTATCGAGAAAGCTTCTCTATGACCTGAATTTTGTGGAGAAATACAACCGGATTCTGACAGAAACAGCGGTGGAAGTCCAGAATGTGGAGGTCGAGATTACGGAGAGCGTCTTCTTCGACAACCAGCCTCGGCTATTGGATGCCATCAGGCATCTGCATCAGTCCGGTTACCGGATCCTTCTGGATGACTTCGGTACGGGGTATTCCTCTATGGCTATGCTGAAGGACATGTCGTTTGACACGCTGAAGATCGATAAAAGCTTCGTTGACAATATTGGTGATGAGAGAGGCAATAAGATCGTGGATGGTATCATACGCCTGGCGGAGTCGCTGGAGCTGAGCACCATCGCCGAGGGCGTGGAGACGAGAGAGCAGTACGAGTATTTAAAGGCGCACGGATGCGACGTAATACAGGGGTATTACTTTGGCCGGCCGATGACCGCGGAATCATTTGAAATGCTGCTGAGCAGTCAGACGGCCGGCAGATAGAGTTTTGTAAGCAGGAGCAGGAGCCCGGGAGGTAATCTTATGGGGTCTGCTCCCCTTTTTTATCCTGGGAGAGGATGAGGCGGTTGATCTCATCCGCCTCGTGGCGGTGTACGGCCGAAAAGTATCGGTCGATCAGGAACGCGATAAACACACACAGCAGTGATGTGTATAGAAAGCTGCTGATGGTGAGAACCGTCCAGTTTAAAACAAAGCTTGCAATAATGACAATCGCATACTCTGCTGCGAAGAACGTGGTCTTGTACGCCCTTTCCGACTGAAACGGAATGTGATCGCACACGACCGATACGAGCTGTATGAAAATGATAAGCCCTGTAAGTTCCAGGACAAAGACGCCGCTCAGTGCATAGTTGTTTCCCAGAATCAGGTTATAGATTGCGTTAAACAGGATGACGATGGTAAATGCGATCGCCGAACTGGGAAGATAGGTTCTTAAAAATCGTTTCATGGCATTTCCTCCTTGTTATCGGGATAATTTTTCTTTCAGCGCAGGTATATAATTTCTGCTGACAATGAGCTTTTCACCATTTTTCAGCAGGGCCTCCAGCCTGTGATTCCACAGGGGGGACACGCTCTTCAGCCAGGCGGTGTTGACGATGCAGTTTTTGCTGATCCGGACAAATGTGGTATTGGCCAGCTTTTCCTCAAGGGACGAAAGCGTCTCACGGCTTTCGTACACATTTTTGCCGCTGTAGAGGAATGTGCGTCCGTCAGCGGAGTCCACATAGATAATCTCCTCGGAATG
This sequence comes from Hungatella hominis, assembly GCF_014288005.1. Taxonomy (NCBI): domain Bacteria; kingdom Bacillati; phylum Bacillota; class Clostridia; order Lachnospirales; family Lachnospiraceae; genus Hungatella; species Hungatella hominis. The sequence goes on along the minus strand of NZ_JACOPB010000002.1, from coordinate 219,869 downwards.
CAGATAGAAGGAAGTCTCACCGATCCGCCCTTCCAGTGAAAAGGAGTACTGTCGGATATAGTCCAGGAGACGCTTAAGCCGCTGGTCGGCAATGTGGCACCGGATTTCGATTTCGGGCTCGGAAAGGCCGAGCCCTTCGTGCAGTGTTATTTTCATGTCATTCTCCTTTTTGAATATCCAGTGCACCGGATTTATGATATCATTATAGAAGTAGCTGGAATAAAGAACAAGGGGAACCGGCCAAGATGCCTTGGAGGGCGATGAAATACATTACAGGGCTGTGACCTGTAACTGAAATACAGAGAGAGGAAGAGAAGGGGTAGATAACATGGCAAAGACGATGGGAGCTGTTATGGGTGATAACATGAAAGAGGAGATCATTCTTCAGACAGAAAGGCTGGCTCTGCGGCGGCTTCGGCGGGCAGATTACGATGACCTCTGCCTGATGTTAAAGGATGAAGAGGTGATGTACGCCTATGAGCATGCATTTGAGGACTGGGAGGCCGCCGACTGGCTGGACCGTCAGCTTATGCGCTATGAAAAATACGGGTTTGGCTTATGGGCCGTGATTTTAAAGGAGACTGGGGAGCTGATCGGACAGTGCGGGCTGACCATGCAGGAGGCCGGCGAAAGAGAGGTGCTGGAGGTCGGTTATTTATTCAGAAAGGATTTCTGGCACTGCGGATACGCGCTGGAGGCCGCTGCCGCGTGCAGGGATTATGCATTTGAGAAGCTGGGAGCGGAGGAGGTGTATTCCATTATCCGGGATACCAACGCTCCTTCCAGGGCCGTGGCGGAGAGAAACGGTATGACCGTTTGCGGCAGTATCGTTAAGCACTACTATGGAATGGACATGCCCCACCTTCTGTACAGAATTAGCCGCTCGGAAGCGGGGGCAGATTCGGCGCAGAAGGCGGGGCAGGATCTGGAGCATGTGTGAAATGCTATTTCTCGTCACATACCTGGAATATGAAGAATTTTAAATAGTAAGAGGTTTCATCTCCGGACCAGAGAATGGGATGATCCGGTGCCTGCGTCCGGTATTCGACCTGGCGGAGGCGCTTGTGGACATTGCCGGCGGCTTCCCGGATGGTCTTTTCAAATAACTCCGGTGTCATGAAGTGGGAGCAGGAGCAGGTGGCTAAGTAGCCGCCGTCCTTTACCAGCTTCATACCTCTTAAATTGATCTCCCGGTAGCCTTTAACCGCGTTCTTTACGGAGTTTCTGGACTTTGTGAAGGCGGGGGGATCGAGGATGACGACGTCGAATTTCTCACCCTGGCGTTCCAGCTCGGGAAGCAGCTCAAAGACATCGGCACAGCGGAATTTGACCGTATCTGAGAGGCCGTTTAAGGCCGCGTTTTCTTCGGCCTGGGCGACTCCCAGCTCGGAGGCGTCCACACCCAGGACGGAGGAAGCGCCAGCCAGACCGGCATTAAGCGCAAAGGAGCCGGTATGGGTGAAGCAGTCTAATACCCGTTTGCCGGCGCAGAGTCTCTGAATTGCCAGCCGGTTGTATTTCTGATCAAGGAAGAAGCCTGTTTTCTGCCCGTCTTTGACATCTACGAGATAATGCACGTTATTTTCCACGATCTCCACCTTGGTGTCGAAGGGATCGCCGATGAAGCCCTTGAAGCGCTCCATGCCTTCCTGGAGACGGACCTTGGCATCACTTCGTTCGTAGACGCCGCGGATCTGGATTCCGTCCTCGGCCAGGACCTTCTTAAGCTTGTCCAGGATAACCGGCTTGAACCGGTCGATTCCCAGGGCAAGGGATTCCACAACGAGTACGTCGGAAAACTTATCGATGACAATACCCGGAAGAAAATCGGCCTCGCCGAAGATGAGACGGCAGCTGGAGGTGTCAGTCGTGGTCTTCCTGTACTCCCATGCGGCGCGCACTCTCATCTCCAGAAAGTCGTCGTCCACAACGGTATCCTTTTTTCTGGACATTATGCGGACGGTCAGCCTGGAGTTGGCGTTGATGAATCCATGGCCCAGCGGATAACCGTCGAAGTCTTCCACGAATACCATGTCGCCATTGGCGTAATCCCCCTTGATGGTGTCGATCTCATTGTCATAAATCCACATGCCGCCTGCTTTCAACGAGCGGCCTTCGCCTTTTTTTATCCTTACAACTGCAGATTCCATATAGATTCTCCTTTTTGATTGTGAATACTCTTGTATATTAAAACTGGTTTTTCAGTCTGCTCAGCAGACGGTACAGCGGGTCAAACAGCAGGAGTGTGACGGCAAAGTTGCTGATGCCGTGAACAATGTCGAAGGGAATGCCTGCTGTCCACCATGCAAACGCGGCTCCGATGCCGCCTGTAAAGAAGTAGGAGACGGCGCACAGCAGCCCAAAGAGCATACCGAAGATCCCCGCAAGCAGTGCGGCCGATATGGAACGTGGTTTTCCGTTCCATCCCATGAGAAATACGGAACCGCAAAGGATCGCCCACACATAGAGATAAGAAAACCACCACAGGCCGAAGCCGTAGATCAGTCCTTCCAGAATGACGAATACATAGAGGATGAACCAGACATGGCGGCGGAATACGAGGGTATACAGAATCAGCAGGAGCGATACCAGCTCGACATTGGGAAGCCAGGACAGGCTGACCTGCAGCACCAGAAGGATTGCGGCAAGAAACGCGTCACGGACAAGTTCCTTTGTTTTCATGTTATCCCCCTTTTGCCCAAAGAAACGGCGGCTCCATTACTGGTCCGCCGGTGTATATACAATACTGTAATTTTCTCCGTCTTTGATGGGCTGCATGCTGATGCCGTAGTTGCAGGGCTCATGATCTAAAAGCAGCGCCCAGTAGGCTCCATCCTGTGTATAGTCCGCCCGCACTCCATTAACGGTAATCATCATGAGGCCGTATTCCTCGGTGGTGGTGCCTTCTATGGTCAGCTCCGGAATGTCATCCACCGCCTCCTTCAAGTACTGTGCCTCGGTAGTAACGTGATAGCTGTCCTCACTGCCATCCTTGTAAATCACATCGATGGTGATGGTTTTACTGCCAACCATGGGAACGGGTTTTGAAAAGTTATAGATAACCAGCAGCAGCGCCAGCACGGCCACAGCCACGCAGGCACCGAGAAACGGGGAGGGACGTTTCAGTCTCTTATGTCCTTGTTTGTCTGTAATCATCATTAAAGTCTTCTTTCTATACTAAGTTCTCATAGTATAGCATAAAAAGGCAGGGAAACTCAAGAAAATTTAGGGATACTGAGAAAATACTTTTCCCAGGTCCCGGGGTGGTGTATAATGAGGGGCAGTTGGCCGCTGTTTATTGGCATGATAACGGGAACGGGGCGGCCGGACAAGAGATGAAACGGAGAGTCAAAATGGAAGAATATCGGAATATCAGACAGGAAATTACAGAGTGTGAGAAATTATTGATCGGTCTGGGGGAAGAGTGGAAGGCGGAATTTGTCCCGGATATAGCAAATGTGTATGAGAAGCTGGCGGAGCTGACGGAGGGCAGGGACTTTTTTATCGTGACGACAGTGACGGATGCCCGGATCTTTGAGTCCGGGATCGATGCATCGAGAATTGTGGCTCCCTGCGGAAATGAAACGTGGCGCCAGTGTTCCCGCTCCTGCACGAAGGATATCTGGGAGCCGGGGGAGATTCCGGAGGATATATGCCCTCACTGCGGCGCGCCGCTGACGGGAAATACCATCAAGGCGGAAACTTATATTGAGGAAGGATATCTGCCTCAGTGGAATAAGTATACCGCCTGGCTGGCCGGCACATTGAACAAGAGGCTGGTTATCCTGGAACTGGGGGTAGGATTTGCCGTGCCTACAGTGATCCGGTGGCCGTTTGAGAAGACGGCGGCGCTGAATAAGAAGGCTCATATGTACCGGATCCACGGGAAATTTGCACAGCTTTCCGCTGAAATGGGGGAAACGGCTGTGTCTGTCCCGATGAATTCCGTGGAGTACTTTAGAAATTTATACTTCAACTTTTAACAAAATAAGCTTAACGGCAGTGGCGGGCGGAGAGAAATCGCTATCCCCCACTGACATGAAGTCAAGCCGCGCATCTATAAGATGTAGTCGCACTCTGTGAAATTATCGAGTGTGGATTGAAACAAAGTTGTACAATCAGGGATCCTGTGATAAAATGTTGAAAAAAGGCGATACGAGGTGACGGCCATGATAGCGATTATTGATTACGATGCCGGAAATTTAAGAAGTGTGGAAAAGGCACTGGATGCATTGGGAGAGCAGCCGGTTATCAGCCGGGATGAGAAGACGATTCTTTCTGCGGACCGGGTGATTCTGCCGGGAGTTGGTTCCTTTGGAGATGCCATGGGGAAGCTCCGTCAATACGGATTAGTGGATGTGATTCACCGCGTGACAGACCAGGGAACTCCGTTTTTAGGAATTTGTCTGGGGCTGCAGCTTTTATTTGAGCGGAGCGGGGAGAGCGTTAGCGTCCCCGGCCTGGGAATTCTTCCGGGAGAGATTGTGAAGTTCCCGGATACGCCGGGGCTCAAGGTTCCCCACATGGGCTGGAACTGTCTGGACATCCGTCCGGAAGCAAAGCTTTTTAAAGGACTGGCTTCGGGGGAATATGTGTATTTTGTCCATTCATATTATTTAAAAGCGGAGAATGAAGGGGATGTAGCGGCGTCCTCCGTTTACGGTGTCCGTTTTCACGCTTCCGTGGAACACGGCAACATCTTTGCCTGTCAGTTCCACCCGGAAAAGAGCGGTACCACGGGATTAAAGATTCTGAAAAATTTCATTGAACTACAATAGGAGGTGGCCGGATGCTGACGAAAAGGATAATTCCATGTCTCGATGTACATAACGGACGCGTGGTGAAGGGCGTCAATTTCGTGAATTTAAAGGATGCCGGAGATCCGGTGGAGATCGCGGCCGCATACGATAAGGCCGGAGCGGATGAGCTTGTCTTTCTGGATATCACAGCTTCCTCAGACAATCGGAATACCGTGGTGGATATGGTGCGCCGCGTGGCGGAAACGGTTTTTATCCCATTTACCGTGGGCGGCGGAATCCGCACGGTAGATGATTTTAAACTGCTTCTCCGGGAGGGCGCGGATAAGATATCCATCAATTCCTCTGCTATCAACACACCGGAGCTGATCTCCGATGCGGCGGACAAATTCGGACGCCAGTGCGTGGTTGTTGCCATCGATGCCAGAAGGCGGGCCGACGGAAGCGGATGGAATGTATACAAAAACGGCGGCCGTATCGACACGGGGCTGGACGCTGTGGAGTGGGCTATTAAGGCCGACCGCATGGGCGCGGGGGAGATTCTCTTAACCAGCATGGACTGCGACGGCACAAAGGCGGGATATGACGATGAATTAAACGCCGTGATCGCAGAATGCGTCTCCGTACCGCTCATTGCGTCGGGCGGCGCCGGAACAAAAGAACATTTTTACAATGCCCTGACGACGGGAAAAGCAGACGCTGCGCTGGCGGCTTCCCTGTTCCATTATAAGGAACTGGAGATTATGGATCTGAAGCGCTATCTGGCGGACCGGGGACTGCCTGTGAGGTTATAGGGCAGAGGATTACGATACAGTCAAAAGTATACAGGACAATACGAAAGGAAATAACAGCAAAATGGGTGCGATCGATAATGACTGGCTGGAACCACTGAGTGTGGAGTTTAAGAAGCCATATTACAAGGAACTTTATAAGAAGGTTAAGCAGGAGTATGAGACGAAAAGAGTCTTTCCGGAGGCGGATGACATCTTTAATGCGTTTCAGTTTACGCCCCTTTCTAAGGTAAAGGTGGTGATTTTGGGGCAGGACCCCTACCACAATTACGGGCAGGCCCACGGCCTCTGCTTCTCCGTAAAGCCGGATGTGGATGTACCTCCGTCGCTGGTGAACATTTATCAGGAGCTGCACGACGATCTGGGATGCGATATCCCCAATAACGGCTATTTAAAGAAGTGGGCGGATCAGGGCGTCATGCTGCTCAATACAGTGCTGACTGTCCGCGCTCATGCGGCTAACTCCCACCAGGGAATCGGATGGGAGACATTTACGGACGCGGCTATTAAAATCTTAAACGAGCAGGACCGGCCAATGGTATTCTTATTGTGGGGCCGACCGGCACAGAATAAGAAGAGTATGCTGACCAATCCGAAGCACCTGATTCTGGAGGCACCGCATCCCAGCCCCCTTTCTGCGTTCCGGGGCTTTTTCGGAAGCAGGCATTTCAGCAAAACCAATGAGTATTTAAAGGCCAACGGGCTGGAGCCCATAGACTGGCAGATTGAAAATATATAAGAATGGAGACGGAAAATAAGAGATGAGTATAATTGAGACATTAAAGGTAATCGTACTTGGAATCGTGGAGGGATTTACCGAATGGCTCCCCATCAGCAGTACGGGCCATATGATACTGGTAGATGAAATCATCCACCTGAAACAGCCGGAAGATTTTAAAAACATGTTTATGGTCGTGATCCAGCTGGGCGCGATTCTGGCGGTCGTGGTCATGTACTTCCACAAGCTGAATCCATTTTCACCGACGAAGAAACCCGCACAAAAGCGGGCCACACTGGAGCTGTGGTCCAAAATTATCCTCGCGTGTATCCCGGCGGCCATCATAGGACTTCTTATCGATGACATTATGGAAAAATACCTGATGAATGGTTATGTCGTTGCGGCCACCTTAATTATCTATGGCGTACTGTTCATCGTTATTGAAAACGCGAATAAAAGCCGAAACTTTGAGATGCAGCGGGTGGGAGACATCTCTTACCAGACGGCGCTTTACATAGGCCTTTTCCAGCTCCTGTCCCTGATCCCCGGCACATCCCGGTCCGGTTCCACCATCCTGGGCGCCATGATCCTTGGATGCTCCAGAGGCGCTGCCGCCGAGTTTTCTTTTTTCCTGGGAATCCCCGTTATGTTCGGCGCCAGCTTCTTAAAGATTGTAAAATATGGTCTCCATTTCACCGGCCCTCAGGTCTTCTATCTGATCCTCGGCATGGTAGTGGCTTTCATTGTCTCCGTATACGCAATCCGCTTCCTGATGGGCTACATCAGAAAACACGACTTCAAATTCTTCGGTTACTATAGAATCGTCCTTGGAGTCATCGTTTTAGTCTACTTTGGAATCACAGCCTTTATCGGCTGACTCGGTTTGGCAGCATATAATATTAGAGTTAGAAACGGATTTACGTAAATGAAAAGCTAAATAATTAAAAACGAAAAACAGAGGCATGCCGCAGACCCACCAGGGTTTGCAGCATGCCTCTGCTTTTTATTTAAACTTTCTTATTCAAACTTTTCTTAAATCTCCACGGCTCCCAGGACGATCACAGCCCTCGCTCCAATCGTGACCGAATGGCAGGCCGCTTCTTTCCAGCCGCTCACACGTTCCGGAATACTTTCTTTCCCTCTCCCCGTATCGACGAGCAGGTTCCAGCAAAATCCCTCGGGAAGTTTTGGCAGGCCGATTGTCAGCGGTTCCCAGTAGGTATTGACGGCGAGGTAGATGATATCCTCGGTGCCGTCGTCGTGTTTCCCGGCGTACATGATGCCGATGTAGTGGGTATAGGCCGCTGTTTCATTCTTCCATGCCTCTGTTCCGTGGACGCTGACAGGTGGAAATCCGGTGCTGGAAGGAATCGTCTCCCTTCGGATTACCGGATGACTCCTTCGAATGGCGATCATACGGCGGAAGAATGCATGGATTTCCCGGTTCTTCTCCAGCAGTGACCAGTCCAGCCAGGAGATGTGATTGTCCTGGCAGTAGGCGTTGTTATTGCCGTACTGGGTGTTTCCGAATTCGTCACCGGCGAAGAACATCGGAGTCCCGCGGCTGCACATTAAGACTGCACAGGCGTTCTTGATCATTCGGAAACGGAGCGCCAGAATGTCAGGATCATCGGTCTCGCCCTCGATACCGCAGTTCCAACTGTTGTTGTTACTGTCTCCGTCTGTATTGTTCCAGCCGTTGGCCTCGTTGTGTTTTTCGTTGTAACTGTAGAGGTCATAGAGGGTAAAACCGTCGTGGCACGTCAGGAAGTTGACGGAGGAATTATATCCACGTGTGGCCGGCGGATAGAGATCCGGCGAGCCAGTGATTCTCATGACAGCCGCAGCGGCAGTGTTGTCATCTCCCTTTAAAAAACGGCGCATATCGTCCCGGTATTTGCCGTTCCACTCCGCCCAGCGGTTCCAGGAAGAGAAGGAGCCGACCTGGTATAAACCTCCCGCGTCCCAGGCCTCGGCGATCAGCTTCGCACTGGCGAGAACCGGATCGTAAGATAAGGATTCCAGAAGCGGAGGCTTGTGAAGCGGCGTGCCATCCTCGCTTCGCCCGAGGATAGAAGCCAGATCAAATCGGAAACCGTCTACGTGGTAATGGATGGTCCAGTACCGGAGGCAGTCCAGAATCAGCTGCTGGACGATGGGATGGTTGCAGTTTAAGGTATTGCCGCAGCCGCTGAAATTATAGTAGAAGCCTTCGGGGGTCAGCATGTAGTAAATATGGTTGTCAAAGCCCTTGAAGGAGAAGAATCCGCCCTTTTCATTGCCTTCTGCGGTGTGATTGAAGACGACGTCGAGATAGACCTCCATGCCGTGCTCTTTTATGGTGCGGATGAGCGTCTTCAGCTCCCTGCCCTCGTGGTTGTGCTCGCTTTTTGAGGCGTAGCTGGTGTTGGGAGCGAAGAAGCTGACGGGATTGTAGCCCCAGTAATCCAGCAGCATCTTCCCGTCCACGCTGCGCTGGTTGCGCATCTCGTCAAATTCAAAAATGGGCATCAGCTCGATGGCGTTGACGCCCAAGTCCTCCAGATAGGGAAGTTTTTCCATGATTCCCTGAAAGGTTCCGGGAGCGGTGACCCCGGAAGAAGCATCTCTTGTAAATCCCCTGACATGAAGCTCATAAATAATTAAATCCTCCATGGGAATAGGAGGATGGCAGCAGTCGTCCCAGTTGAAATTGTCTGAGACTACCCTCGCTTTATACCGAAAGCCGCTTTCCGGCTTGGAGCCCCATGTGCCCTGTCCGGTAACGGCTTTCGCATAAATGTCCAGAAGGTATTTGGTTTTGTCGAAGATAAGCCCTTTCTTTGGATCATACGGCCCATCAATGCTGAACGCATACTCCAAATCCCGGGTGTCTAAGCCGAACACGATGATGGAATAGACATTCCCGATCCGGTAACGGTCCGGGATGGGGATCTTCGCGTATGGTTCGCTTTCGTTATGGTGAAACAGCAGCAGCTCGCAGGACGCAGCTTCCTGTGAATGAAGCGTGAAACTGACTCCTCCAGGTATCAGACGCGCGCCGAATTCTTCGTACAATCCTGGTCTTACGGAAAAACCGGATATGGTGTCAAGCGGCCTGAAATCATCGGTGTACTGTGGCATATCGGTGTCCTTTCTGACAGATTAAGGCTGAAACAACATCTCAATCCGTCCTTCAGCGGCTTTCTCATCTTTGCCGTCAAAGTAAAATAGTAAATTTCTGTTCCGCGTTACCAGTCCTTTTTTCATCTCATCATAGTCTTTTACATTTACTTTCGATTTGCCATTATCGATATAGATGTCGCAGTCAAAACAATTGGCCGCCGTAATTAAAACAGCTATGGGGATGGGGGTATAACGCTGATAAATGTCAACTTGTTTCGTTCGCATATCCCAGCCTCCTTTTTATGGCGGGCGGATAATCCGTACGTCGGGTGACAAAACATTAAGATACTCTTCCAGAAAATGATTGGTGAACTGTGAAATATAGATAAATCAATCTATCTATATTCTACCATATATTTTAGCGCGATACAAGATTAAAGCAAAATAATAAACAGTTTAATCGTGAAAATTTTGTGAAATATGTGTAAAAACTAAATGCTGACTGCATGTATCCACTAAAACTGGGAATGTGCGGAAACCTTTCAGATAACAGCGCTGGTTATAATATCTGCAATAGGGCCAGGTCACACAGATATAATATGATCCATGCGGCCTGGAGGTTCACAGCCGGCCTGTAATCCAGGAACCTCAGATATATTACTGCCCCTCTCCCTCCTGTCCTTCCGCCTGTCGATCACAATTGCGCACGGCTGGTATCGCAAGGCATAAAAACGACGCGATGAGCACCAGCCACCCGGCGATAATAAACCATTTCTCAACGCCAAAGCGCTCCGCAAATACTCCAGAGACGGATAATCCGACCGGTCCGCTGATCAGCCGGATGCTGCCGGATAACGATAAAACGCGTCCCAGATATTTTGCTTCGAAGCTGCTTTGCAGAAGCGGTGTGTAGATTCCCCAATAAAACGGGCCGGACACGCCCATCAGCCAGGAGCAGAAGACAAATGCGGCAAAACCATGCTCAGGAAGAAGCCCGGATATAAATAAACTGAAGCTCATCAGCAGAAACGAACCGACAATGGTATAAATCCTGTTTTTCGTTCCGCCCCATTTCGATAGTATAAGAGAGCCGAATAACAGCCCGATCGAAAATACGACTTCGACGACGCTTGCATTTGTGCTGGTTCCATGAAAATACGACATGCTCATCAGCGGGAACAACGCACTGGCCGGCATCAGCGCCAGGGTATACAGGGTGCTGATTAGAACCAGACCCAACATGCCCTTATTCGTCTTCAGAATTAAGAAGCCCTCCATAGCCTCCCGCAGTACATGGATCTTTCCCCTGTTTTCCTCTTCAGGCAGTTTCGGTATCTGCGTAATGGCCAGTGTAAAAACCGCGGCCAAGGCGCCCAGGACATCCAGAAAGATGATGCCGCTTAAACTCCAGGAGCTGTAGAATACGGCAGCCAGTACCGGGCTTAGTATCTGTGATACGGATTCTAAAGCCTGGGAATATCCGGCACAGCGGGTCAGCTGATCCTCCGGAACAATCTGCGGCGTAACGGCCTGGAGACACGGTGTGTGAAAGGCAGAACCGATGGAACGGAAAAACAGGACCACGAGGATCAGTTCGGTTGACAATGTCCCCGTCCAGCCGGCGATTACCATGACCAAACTGGCGGCGGAGATGAACAGATCCGAAAGAATCATGATCCATTTTCGGTTATACCGGTCGATGAACACTCCGATAAACGGCCCCAGGACTCCCTGCGGTAAAAATCCCATCATCATGGCGGCTGTCAGTACGAGGGCCGAGCCGGTTTGATCCGTTAGGTACCATACAATGGCAAACTGAAGGACAGCGCTTGAAAATTGGGAAAAAGCCTGCCCCGCCCATATCGTAAAAAAATTCTGTTTCCAGTTTCTCTGTAATGCGTTCATATTATTTCCCCCAGTTGGTGATTAGAAATATAGTATACAATAAATGATGCGAAATTAGTAATATAATTTTGAATCGCTTGATAATCAGGGAAGTACATTGTATAATTGATCTTAGATAATAAAAAATTAATGGAATTGTAAGGAAAATAGTGCAGTTAAAATCCTTACAATCGGGGCATGAAGGGAGACAAGAGATGAAAAAGAAACGAATGCTGGCGTTGGCGCTGGCTTTTGTGCTGGTTTGCAGTAATTTTGCGTGGGCAGACGCAGGCAGCAGACCAGAGCATGGCCTTGGATCAGAGTATGTATCAAAAGCGAGGGCAGCCAGCAGCTCAAATGCTGAAAAAGATGAGAGCTATAACAAGGCGACGGATTCAAATGCGCAGAATAAGGCAACCAGGTCCAATGCACTGCTGATGAAGTGGGAAGAAAGTGAGATAATTACGGACATTGCCCTTGTGAATAATTATCACAGATATGTACAGATCAAGTGGACCGTCTCTGGCTCTTATCCGTGCAATCTGTATCGTTCTGAAGACGGCAGTGATTACATAAAGCTGGAGTCAGGGACATGGAAAAGAAACTATACAGATAAAACTGCTGAAAAAGGAAAGACGTACCAATATAAGGTGACCGCAGTGAACCGCAGCTCAGATGGAAACCAGGACCCCCAGGAGACGGAGGGAAGAGTTTTAGAGGTCGTTGTTTCTGATAAAGAAATTCTGATGCAGAATCAGGACGTGACAGTCGGGACCACTGGTCCGGTTAAGATTACGTTTTCCGGCTTTGAAGAAGCTCCTGAAGGGGTATGGCGCAGCGATAACGGAAACGTGATCAGTATCACCCAGGAGGGGATTTTTACCGCAAAGAAAAGAGGCCGTGCAAATTTGTTCTTTCAGACAGCTGACGGATACGAGGTATCCTGCAAGTACCTCTGTTATGATGAAATGGTTCCACCGTCTGAAGATATGTGCACTTCAAGGGAATGGACCGTGTTTCAGATTACCAATCAGAACCGTATGAAGGAAGGACACCTTCCTCTTTCCATGGTTCCCCTTATGCAGACAGGGACTGATATAAGAAAAAAAGAGCTGACTCAGAAGTATTCCCATACCCGGCCTGATGGAAGCAGCTGTTTTACGGTTTTTGATGAGGTCGGCTATAACACCAGTTCCGTGGGAGAAAATATAGCATGGGGATATTCGAGCCCGGCGGCCGTTATGAATGGGTGGATGCACAGTTCGGGGCATTATGCAAATATTATGAATGACAATTTTACTCATTTTGCGACTGGGGAGACTAATAACTATTGGGTGCAGATGTTTTCCGGATGCTATAATGATAAGCTGAACCACATGGAGTTGTTTGTGCCGGCAGACATGACATTCAAAAAGACTTCGGCAATTGAAGATTTTGGCGTTGTTGCGGCATTTAACTGTACAGAACATGGGATTTCGTATATGCCGGTAATTTCGCAGATGTGTACCGGTTATGATGCGAATCAGGAGGGGCAGCAGACAATCGCTGTGAAATACAAAGATCTGGAAGCGTCCTTTACCGTGACCATAAAAGGAGGTTCTTCTTCCAGCAGTGGTGGAGGAAGCGGCTCCGGAGGAAGTTCTTCCGGCGGCGGAAGTAGTTCTGGCGGGGGAAGTGGCTCTGGCGGCGGCTCCCATTCATCCGGTGGCGGCGGTTCTTCAGCGGGAGGAACCGGAAAAGGGCCTGGTGCAGCCGGTACATCAGGGGCAGCATCGATCCCTGATTACGTGGTAAAGGGGGATTGGACACAGACGAAGGAGGGCGGCTGGAGATTTACAGATTCTAATGGAATGCCTTACCTCAATCAGTGGGCGGCAGTATACAATCCATATGCCAATCCCACGTCAGGGCAAAATGCCTTTGACTGGTTTTTCTTTGATGCGAATGGAAACATGGTTACCGGATGGTATCAGGACGGGGAGAATCTGTTTTACTTAAATCAAAATTCGGATGGAACCAGAGGAAAGATGGTTACCGGCTGGTGCTGGGTTCCGGATCAGAATGGCGTGCAGAAATGCTATTATTTCAACCCCAATTCAGACGGCACCCGCGGGAAAATGATGCGGAATGGTGTGATTGATGGGAATACCGTGAATGAGAACGGTGAATGGACTGTAAATGGAGTCGTTCAGACAAAGTAAGGGCAGAGTGAAACAGCCGCGCACAGGATTAAAACCTTGTGCGCGGCTGTTCAATTATTTTTATACATTTTCCGCTATCTCATAAAGCAGTCGTTCAGAATCTGCCCATCCGAGACAGGGATCGGTGATAGACTTCCCGTAGCAGTGCTCGCCGACTTTCTGGCTGCCTGGCTCAATGTAGCTTTCGATCATCAGGCCCTTGACCAGATCCTTGATCTGAGCCGCATGTCTTCTGCTGTGAAGAACTTCCTTGGCGATGCGGATCTGTTCCATGTATTTCTTGTTGGAATTGGAGTGGTTGGTATCCACGATACAGGCTGCGTTATCCAGGCTGCGCTTGGCGTAAAGTTCCTGAAGCAGAACCAGGTCTTCAAAATGGTAGTTCGGAATGCACTGGCCGTGTTTGTTGACTGCGCCGCGGAGAATGGTATGAGCCAGCGGATTGCCGCCGCTCTTTACTTCCCAGCCGCGGTATGTAAAATCATGGCCCTGCTGTGCCGCTACGACGGAGTTCAGCATAACGGATAAGTCGCCGCTGGTAGGATTCTTCATGCCGACGGCCACGTCACAGCCGCTGGCGGTAAGACGGTGCTGCTGGTTCTCTACGGAACGGGCTCCGATGGCCACGTAGGACATAATATCATCCAGATAAGTCATGTTCTCCGGATAAAGCATTTCATCGGCGGTGGGGAAGCCTGTCTCGGCAAATACGCGCATGTGCATCTTGCGGATGGCGATGAGTCCCTCGTGCATATCCGGTTTCTTCTCCGGGTCTGGCTGATGAAGCATTCCCTTGTATCCCTCGCCGGTGGTACGCGGTTTGTTGGTGTAGACACGCGGAATGATGATGAGACGGTCCGCGGTCTTCTCCTGAACCTTGATTAAGCGTTCTGCGTAGTCGCACACGGAATCTTCATTGTCCGCAGAGCACGGACCAATGATCACGAGAAATTTATCGCTTTTGCCGGTCAGAACATCGCTGACCTCCTGGTCCCTCTTTGCCTTCCGCTCTTTTAATTCAGCCGGAAGAGGGAAGCGTTCTTTGATTTCATCCGGGGTCGGAAGGTTGTTTACATATTGAAATCCCATGGTATCCTCCTGAAGATAAGATTCTTCTCTTTTGTTGTTGCCAATTATATACCAGAATATCGGAAAAATCTATACCTGACCGAAATTTTAGGAAATGTGTTCAAACAAGGGAATCCGGGTGTTCCTTTTTTTACAAAAATAGTGTATGATATGAGAGAAGATTTGAGAAAAGGGAATGGTGTGAGAGTATGGATAGATTCTGGACCTGGGGCGGTAAATACGTGGGAGTCAGACAGAAGGAGTATCTGGTGGCCTGTGACGGCACCGTGCTCGGGAAGTTTTACGGCAGAGATATTTATGATCAGGACGGATATTATGTGGGAGAACTGGGAAAGGGCGGCCGGCTGATTAAGAACAGAACAAAGTCTGCCACACGCAGACCGGCATTCAGCAGAGGCGTGAAGGGAACGATCCAGGCCCCCCTGCGGGACTGTGCGCCTTATCCGCTAATCTATGGGTTTGATGATTTTGAATTTTGATACGCCTGCACATCAACTTATTTGACCTGGAATCATGGAGGTAAGGGATGTGCAGGCTTTTTCATTGCAGTATGGCTGATTTCATTTGATGAAATGACGGGGAATGAAGGACAGGGAATGAACTGACGGGCCGTAAGAGAACCTTCAGTATTTCGTAGGAGATATGCTATAGATATCTGGCCGGTTCTATATTATAATGAATCCGCATAAGTAGAACAGATAAAGGAGAAATTTATGAGAAAATCAGTATTTGTAACCGCGCTGGTTCTGACAGCGATAAGCCTTACGGCCTGTGGAGGCAAGAAGGGCCCGGATAACGGCGGGTCAGGAACTGTGGCAGAGTCCACACAGGCGATTACGGTGGATTTGGAGAAAGTTCACCAGGCAGTAAAAGATGTATATGGAGAAAATTATATACCAAGCGCAGCCTATGACGCACAGGCATTAAACGATATATTCGGAGTTCCGGAGGATTTATATGAGGAATTCATCGCGGAGGGACCGATGATCAGCGTCCATGTGGACACCTTTGTGGCCATCAGGGCGAAGGAAGGAAAGGGCGGGGATGTGGAGAAGCTGCTTGGCGATTACCGCACCCGTCTCGTGGAAGATTCCATGCAGTATCCGATGAACATCAGCAAGGTGCAGGCGTCTGAAGTAGTCCGTCACGGAGATTATGTGTTCTTCGTTATGCTGGGAACGGCTTCTGAGGAAGCGCAGGAGCAGGGCGAAGAGGCTGCCCTTCAATCTGCACAGGAAGAAAACAAGAAGGCAGTTGACGCAATTAACGCATTCTTTGAGGGGTAAACATGGTATTTTCCAGCCTGTTATTCTTATTCCGGTTTCTGCCGGTTATGTTAATTGTATATTTTGCTGCTCCAAAGAGGTTCCGCAATGGGGTTCTGTTCATTGGGAGCCTCATTTTTTATGGATGGGGAGAACCGGTGTACATCTCCCTGCTGCTGTTTTCCACGCTGGTCGATTACGTCCACGGACGTCTGGTGTGGCGCTTTATGGAAGAGGGAAAACAGAAGCGGGCCAGGCTCTGTGTGGCTTCCTCGGTCATCATCAATCTGGGGCTTTTAGGCGTCTTTAAATACGCGGATTTCCTTTTGGAAACCGTGGGGCGGCTGACCGGGCTTGCGTTCCCTCTTTCGGGACTGGCGCTTCCTATCGGTATTTCCTTTTATACGTTCCAAACCATGTCATACACGATCGACATTTACCGGAAGGAGGCCAGCCCGCAGAAGAATATCATCGATTTCGGTGCCTATGTCTCCATGTTTCCCCAGCTGATTGCGGGACCAATCGTGCGGTATCACACCATTGCAGAGGAATTGCGGGAGCGGACTGAGAACTTCGCCGGATTTTCCAGGGGAGTCTTTCTGTTTGCCGTGGGCCTGGGTAAGAAGGTATTGATCGCCAATACCATAGGAGCGCTGTGGACGCAGATTTCGGGTGTACCGGATGCAGAGCGGACCGTCCTGATGATGTGGATGGGGATTCTGGCGTTCGGCATGCAGATATACTTTGATTTCTCCGGTTATTCGGATATGGCCATGGGGCTGGGGGCGATGATGGGCTTTCACTTCCCGGAGAATTTCCGGTATCCCTATACGGCGAAGAGCATCACCGATTTCTGGCGCAGGTGGCATATCACCCTGGGCACCTGGTTTAAGGAGTATGTGTATATACCGCTGGGCGGAAACCGGAAAGGCGCGGCGGTGCAGGTGCGGAACATCGCGATCGTCTGGCTGCTGACAGGAATCTGGCACGGAGCGGCCTGGAATTACCTCTTATGGGGGCTCTATTTCGGTGCGCTTCTGCTGCTTGAGAAGTTTATTCTGAAGCCGTATCTGGAGAAGATGCCATCTGCCGTCAGAAGCGTATACGCCATGATCTTCGTCTTTCTTGGCTGGGTGCTGTTTGCACATGAAAATATGGCGGAGGGGCTTCAGTACTTCACCCAGATGGCCGGCGCCGGAGGTATCGCCTTTGCAAGCCGGAGAACGTGGTATTTGCTGGTGACCAATCTGCCGTTATTTGCGGCGGCTGTCCTGGGTTCTACACCGCTTCCGGGGATCTTGTGCAGGAAGTTGTCGGGACGTGTGAGAGAGACGGCCGAATTGCTGTTTGTGGCGGTTATTCTTGTGCTGTCGGTAGCATTTCTGGTAGATGCCAGTTATAATCCGTTTCTGTATTTCAGGTTCTAGTGCCTCCCGGCGCTGGCAAATGAGGAGAGTTTATGAAGAAAGAGAGACATAGTGACAGAGCCATGACCTTCCTGTTTCTGGGCTTTTTGGGGATTGTATCCCTGGCGGGTATGATTATGCCGCAGAAGGCGTTTTCAGACTCGGAGAACCGGTATCTGCAAAAGAAACCGGAATTTACGGTGAAGTCTCTGCTGGATGGAAGCTATGGAGAGAAGTACGAACAGTATTTGAGCGATCAGTTTCCGGGAAGAAACGGATGGATCGGTCTGAAGGTTACGTCAGAGCGTCTGGCCTTCCAGAAAGATGTAAACGGCGTATACTTCGGGAAAGACGGCTATCTGATCGAGAAATACGATACAGAGGACGTGGAAGGGGAGCAGCTGAACAAAAATATGGAGAAGCTGGCCGCATTTACAGGGGCGGCAGAGAAGTCCCTGGGGAAAGACCATGTGCGGGTGATGCTTGTACCATCGGCGTCCCAGGTCATGACGGACCGGCTGCCATTTCTCGCCGCGCCCTACGATCAGGGCCGGGTAACGGAGCTGCTTTCCGAACGCCTGAAAGAAACAGGGAACTCCCCGGAGATGGTGCTTCCGGCAGAAGACTGCTTAAAATCGTTTCGTGACGAGGAACTGTACTACCGGACGGATCACCATTGGACCGCCAGAGGGGCGTTTTTGGGATACCGGCTGTGGGCGGAGTCCATGGGGCTTATCCCTTGGACGGAAGACATGTTTAATATCCGGAGGGTCAGCAGCGAGTTTCATGGAACGGTCTATTCCAAACTCAATGTTCCGTGGCGATACGATTCCATCGAAGAGTGGCAGCCGAAGGAGCCGCAGGATTACCGGGTGTCCTTCGATGGGGAACCGAAGGAATATGATTCCCTCTACTTTCCTGACGCATTAGAGGGAAAGGACAAATACGCCGTGTATCTCGACGGCAACCATGCCATAACCAAAATCGAAAACAGGAGCATACAAGGAGATCAGAAGGAAAAGAAGCTTTTCATAATCAAGGACTCCTACGCCCACAGCTTCGCCGTGTTCGCGGCCAACCATTTCGGAACCGTGTATATGGCGGACCTGCGGTACCTGAACCTGAATTTGAAGGAGTGGATGGAGAAACAGGGAATCACGGATGTTCTGGTGATGTACCAGATTCCGGGATTTGCAAAGGAAAAAACGGTATCACGGCTGGTTTATAAATAGCAGGGGCCGTGAACTGCAGCGAGGCGTATGATGAAGGAGATACAACAGAAGGCAGCAGGCAATGTGGACTTGGGAACAGAAGAATGGATTGAGCAATATGGAAGGTTCGTGTATGGGCTTGCGTTCCGTCTGACAACGGATGTGCAGGAGGCAGAGGACCTTTCCCAGGAGACGCTCTTAAAGGCGTGGCTGCACTGCCCGGAACTTAAGAATCCGGCGGCGGTGAAGAGCTGGCTGCGAACGATCTGTGTCAATGAATTTCGGATGAAGATCCGTAAACAGGCCAGCACCCCTCTCAGCTTTTCAGATGATCTGGAGGCCCTGGAGTGGGAGGGGAATCTATTTACTGAAAACATTCCGTCTCCTGTGGAAGAAGTTATCGTGTCGGAGGAGGTTGGAAGGCTTCGGGACGGCTGCTTTCTTGCTATGGCGGGGAAGCTGCCTTTGAATCAGAGGGCTGCATTTTCGCTTGTGGATATGTTTGGCCTGTCCATTCCGGAGACGGCGGAAATTCTCGATGTTACGCCCAAGGCGGTAAAGGGGCTTTTATACAGGGCGAGGCTGAGTCTGGAGTCTTTCTTCCGTGACCACTGCGGCATCCTGGATGAGAAAAATCCCTGCAGATGTTCGGCATGGATTGAATTTTCAAGTAACAGGAATGCTCTGCAGAGGGAGACGAGAACGCGGATCACCGTACTGGACTACCGGGATACCGGGTATCAGCCGGACGAAGAAACGAGGAGACAGATTCTCCATTATTACCGAAACATTCCGGACCGCGTTCCGCCGCGGGAATGGTATGATACGGTGGCGTCGGCAATCGGAACTTTTTTTTAAAATAATGCTGAAAAAATGGGACTTTCATAATTTCGCAGCATCTTACTTTATAGAAGCGGTTATAGGGGCTGGCAGCAGGCCGTGTGATTGTTTCAATACCATAAAACCAAAATAGAGAATGGAGAATGTGACATGGAGAAAAGTAAGATGGGAAATGGATTTAAGATTTTGCTGAGTGAGACTGGAGAAACCGGGAAGGCGTACATGGAAATGGTCATGAAAGGATCGCAGGCCAGTGCACTGGACAGAAAGACGCAGGAGCTGGCCTACTTATCCGTACTGGCCGCTCTGCGCATGACCGGAGGCATTGCATACCATGTGGATTCTGTAAAAAAGCTGGGAGCGACAAAGGCTGAAGTCATGAGCGCAGTTTTAGTCGGTCTTCCGGCCGTGGGAATACAGGTGATCGATGCGCTTTCGGCAGCCGCAGAGTGTTACGGAGAATCGTGAGATATCCGGGTGAAGGAAACTTGAGAAGCGGTTAAAAAATGCAGTGCCCCCATACAGGACAAAGAAGTTATATGTCCCGTATGGGGCGCTTTTTATTTTACCATACGTCTGATCCTATTCCTCTTCCTGCGGAGAAAAGTCGTAACAGTTCAGACGGCTCATCTTCTTGACCGAAAAAAGCCGGTCAAGAAGCATCGGATATCCATCCGATGTAAAAATCAGCGCAAAAACGGTCTTATAAGCAAGCTTAACGTCCGCCTTTGCACTGAGTTTTCCGCCGTCTGAACTGTTACGAAAAATCACCTATTTCATGTGGATTTTCTGCAAGATACTTTAACTGTTCCATATCACAGATTACGGTCTTGTGGCCTTCCTTTTCAATCACCTTCATTTTTTTCAGTACCAGCATAATTTTGGAAACGGTTACCGAATGGACTCCAAGGTATCTGGCCAGTTCAGTGTAGGTAAAATATTTCTGAAGTTCATATCTTCCGTTCTTTTCATTTGCCAGCTCAATCAGAGTCCGGCAGAGGCGCCCCGACGTATGATCCTCCTTCGAAGAATGTACATGGGAGATTTCTTCCATAAAATGCCGGGCGATTCCTTCGCTGATCCAGTAGCCGATTTCCGGCTCTTCTTTTATCTTTCTCTCCAGTACGGAAAAAGGAATTTTGTATAGAATGCACTCTGTCTTTGTATACAAAGAACAGAAGTTATAGAGTGTATTAATCTGGGCTGCCCCTTTGTGGGATAGAAAAAACGGCACGCCGCCGATCAAATCCTTTTCCCTGAAATAGTGATAGATAATCTCTTCCCCGTTTTGGGTGAAACGCAGCAGGGCGCATACGCCGGATATCAGACAGTAAGCGGTATTTTCATGATTGATAATCGAAGAAAAGTACTGGTTTTTATCCAATTGGATCCTGGTGCCCTCTCTGCATAGAATTTCTAAAAAATGATCTCTTTCGTTCTCCTTCACAGTCCCTCCGGTTGTACAACATGCACATAAATGATGCTGCCTTTTTAAAATTTATAAGCGATGTTTAGTGATTGCTATTTTTTTAACAGCGACCGTATGTTATTATCTTAACAGAGTACTCAGACAAATTCAACCGATAAAAGGAGAAGCACCATGAAATCAGGGGTTAAGTATTATATTCATTGTATTATTGGCATATTGATTATGCTGGTTTTCCGTTTTATTTCTCCCTTTGGACCAGTTACGGAAGTCGGAGTCAAGGTATTAGGCGTCTTTCTTGGAACGATGTATCTATGGACCTTTGTCGATACGCTCTGGCCCAGTCTGTTCGGCGTCCTGATGTTAGGACTCACCGGTTTCGGCAGTTTTAACGGCCTTTTGAGCTCGACCTTCGGAAATCCAATCGTCATCATGCTGTTCTTTGTCATCATGCTGACAGGAGCCATAACAGAAGAAGGAATTTGCGAGTACATTTCCCGCTGGTTTATCACCCGCAGGATCAATAACGGACGCCCATGGGTATTTACCGCAATGCTTCTACTGGGAGTATATCTTTTATCCGTATTGACTGCTCCGAGTCCCACCATATTCATCTTCTGGCCGATTCTCTACAGCCTATTTGCAGTAATCGGCTATAAAGAAGGCGACCGGTATGTGACCTTAATGCTGATCTCTGTGGTAATGGCGGCTTCCTTTGGGTTTGCGACAACACCTTTCAAGGGCGCGCTCCCGGGGCTGCTGGGCAATTATGCAAAGGTGACCGGGACGGCGATCGAATACCTCCCCTATATGGTAACCGCAGCGGCGATTTCGCTGACGGCGCTGGCAGCCATCGTTCTGCTCATGCGTTTCGTACTTAAGCCGGACGTGACGCCGCTGAAACAGATCGATGCCAGTCTTTTTGACAAAAATCCGCTGCCGCCCATGAATCTCCGCCAGAAAAGCTTAAGCTTTGCCCTGCTCTTTTTTATCATCTGGGTGCTGGCTCCCTCTCTTTTGCCGGAAGGGGCTCTGCAGCAGCTGTTAAAGGATACACAGAATGCAATCCCTGTCTTTATCATAACCGTATGCTGTCTGATCCACGTAGACAAAAAGCCGCTGGTTAATTTTAAGACGATTGTTTCCAAATATATGATCTGGTCCGTTGTGCTGATTGTAGGCTCCGCATTGACCATTGGAAATGCCCTGACCGATGAAGCCACGGGAATCACCGTGTTATTGAAGCAGATTTTAACGCCTGTATTCGAGGGACAGAGTCCGCTGGTCTTCACCATTACCATTGTTGTCATTGCGTGTGTTCTCACCAATATCTGCAACAATATGGTGGTAGGCATGCTGCTCATACCAATTATCCATGTATTTTCGCAGCAGATCGGCGCCGGCTCCGCGGCCACCTCCTGCTTGTCCATGTATATGGTGTGTATTGCCGTTGTGACGCCGGCCGCCTCCACGACATCGGCCATCCTGCACGGAAATACGAAATGGCTGAAAATTGGTGATATCTATAAATACGGAATCCTGATGAGCATAATCAGTCTGATTGCCGTCTTGGCCGTGGGCCTGCCCATCGCTAATATTTTCTTTTCATAAATAACAGGAGGAACAGGATGAAAACAATAGAACATTTTATAGACCAGCAGGCCGCAGCAGAACAGGAATTTATAGAGAGCTTTCACCGGGAACACCGTTCTTTTGAAAATCCGCTCGTTACGGTAAATCCTTACGGCATAGCGCCTCTCACCGCCGTGATCGCTTTTTTTACGGAGGAGAAGGTGAGTGTGAGCATTACGGTGAAAGGGATGGAAGCCAGCGGAGATATCTCGAAAGCATTTCCGGAGGCGTATGAACACGTAATACCGGTGCTTGGCCTGTATCCGGGAATGGATAATACCGTGGAACTGAGGTTGTCAGATGGTCGGCGTAAAGAAATCATTATCACCACCGGCCCGCTGGACAGTGCCGTCAAACTGCCGGAGTCCATTGACACGACAGCCGCGTATATGGATGGAAACGTGATGTTCGTCATACCCGCCATGGGCGCGCTTCCGGCCGCTTACGATTACCGCGGAGACTGCCGCTGGTACTGCACGGAAAACATCACCTTCGCCATAAAGGAACTGCAGAACGGCCGTTTTTCCATCGGTTCCCCCCGCCTTCTGGAGAAACCGTATTATACGACAGGGCTGTGGGAAATGGACCTGATCGGAAAAATCTATGCGGAATACCGTCTTCCCGGCGGCTATCACCACGACCAGTTTGAGATGGAGGATGGGAACCTCCTTGTACTGACGGAGTGCTTTGAAAATGGCACGGTGGAGGATATGTGCGTCCTGATTGACAGGGCGGATGGTTCCATTTTAAAAACCTGGGACTTCAAGGACATTCTGCCTCAGGATGCCGCTCCTTCCGGAAGCTGGAGCGCTCACGACTGGTTCCACAATAATGCCCTGTGGTATGATAAAAAGACGGATTCCATCACACTATCCGGCCGCCATCAGGATGTCCTGATCAACATCGATTTTCAGAGCGGAAAACTGAACTGGATTCTGGGGGATCCGGAAGGCTGGCCGGAGGACATGAGGGAAGCGTACTTCTTAAAGCCAGTGGGCGATCTGGAATGGCAGTATGAACAGCACGCCTGTCTCATAACCCCGGATGGTGATGTAATGACCTTTGACAACGGCCATTACCGTTCTAAAAACCCGGAGCATTACCGCCTGGGAAAAGACAATTACTCGAGAGGCGTGCGTTTTAGCATCGACCGGGAGAAACGGACCGTCCGACAGATCTGGCAGTACGGAAAGGAACGGGGAAATGAGTTCTTCTCGCCCTACATCTCCAACGTGGACTACTACGGAGAGGGGAATTATCTGGTACATTCCGGCGGAATTGCCTCCCTTGACGGTATCACCTGCGAAGGTGTCGGCTCCCGCAGATACTTTGAGAACAAAAATGTCCGGCTTGAGTCAAAGACCGTGGAGCTTCTGGACGGCAGAGTTGTCTACGAAATGTGCCTGAACGCCAATTATTACCGCGCAAAGAAAATGTCCCTTTACAGCGAAGGGGAGAACTTGACGCTGGGACGCGGAAAAATACTGGGGACATTAGGAAAAACGCCGGAATTCGAAACCGCCGCCGAGACGGAATATAGTAAAAGCACTATTCCGGATCAATACCACTTAGAAATCAGCGAAGAGTTTGACCGTTACACCTTCCATGGAACCTTCGAGAAAGGGCAGCTGGTGATGCTGGTCTTAGAAGACGGGGAGGGAAACTGTCATAACTATTTCGTATCCACTTCCGCAGTGTCATTTACCGCCATGTGCGTGGGCACATTCCAGAGTTCCGGGCGTCAGGTGGACTTCCGGCTGAATAAATGCGGTCTTCAGGGGGAATACGCCGTTTCTCTGATTATCGATGATACAAAATACAGCCTTGGCCTGACTTTAAAAATTGATGGCTGAAAAAATAAATTTAGGCTCTTGACAAACAAACCGAAACCTCATATACTAATCAATAACTTCATAAATGCAAAAAGGCGTTGATAAGAACAAGTAATAATGCGCAACAGCACACAGAAAGCAGCCGGTTGATGAGAGGCGCGTGGAAAGCGGATTGTGAATACATCTTTGAGCTTCACACTGAAAGCAGATCTGGAAAGGACGGAGAGTCCTATGGATCGGCGAGTAGACTGTGACGGATTCCTGCACACGTTATCGTGCTAGAGTATGGTGATCGTACTCGAAGAGGTAAGCGGCGCGAGCCGTTTATAAATTAAGGTGGTAACACGGGATTACAGTCTCGTCCTTTGAACAGGACGGGACTTTTTTTTATGTAATAGGAAAGTATCTGCAAAAATTAAAGAAAAGGAGAAAACAATTATGACAGCGTACGAAGAACTCAAAGCCCGCGGCCTCATTGCCCAGGTAACGAATGAAGAAGAGATCAGCAAAATGATCAACGAAGGGAAGGCTGTATTCTATATTGGCTTTGACCCAACCGCGGACAGCCTTCACGTAGGACATTTTATGGCGCTTTGCCTGATGAAGCGTTTACAGGAGGCGGGAAACAAACCGATCGCGCTGATCGGCGGCGGTACCGGAATGATCGGTGATCCGTCGGGACGCAGCGATTTGCGCCAGATGATGACTGTGGATACGATTCAGCACAACTGCGACTGCTTCAAGAAGCAGATGAGCCGTTTTATCGATTTTTCCGAAGGAAAGGCCATGATGGTCAACAATGCGGACTGGCTGCTGGATTTGAATTACGTCGATTTCCTGCGTGAAGTGGGAACTCATTTTTCCGTAAATAACATGCTGAGAGCGGAATGCTACAAGCAGCGTATGGAGAAAGGCTTAAGCTTCCTGGAGTTCAACTACATGATCATGCAGAGCTACGATTTCTATGAGCTGTTTAAGCGTTACGGCTGTAATATGCAGTTCGGCGGCGACGATCAGTGGAGCAACATGCTGGGCGGTACAGAGCTGATCCGCCGGAAGCTGGGCAAGGATGCGCACGCTATGACGATCACCCTGCTGCTTAACTCCGAGGGCAAGAAGATGGGCAAGACCCAGTCCGGCGCTGTATGGCTGGATCCGAACAAGACCACTCCGTTTGACTTCTACCAGTACTGGAGAAATGTGAGCGACGCAGATGTCTTAAAATGTCTTCGCATGCTGACATTCCTGCCGATCGAGCAGATTAACGAGATGGATAAATGGGAAGGAAGCCAGTTAAACCAGGCGAAAGAAATTCTGGCATACGAGCTGACAAAGCTGGTTCACGGCGAGGAAGAAGCTGAAAAGTCTCAGAAGAGCGCCCGCGAACTGTTCACTGGCGGTAATGCGGCCGATATGCCGACCTGCGAGCTGACGGATGAAGATTTCAGAGAAGGAACCATTGATATTCTCGATATTCTTCATAAATCCGGCCTCGCCGGCTCACGTTCCGAGGCAAGACGCAACGTGGAACAGGGCGGCGTATCCGTTGACGGCAATGCAGTAAATGACGTGAAGGCCGTCTTCGCCAAAGAGGGCCTGGAGGGCGAAGGCGTCGTTGTGAAGCGCGGAAAGAAGAAGTTTGTTAAGGTTATTGCGAAATAGAATTTAGGATATGGTGAGAGCGGTGAATGCTTATGGCGTTTGCCGCTCTCCTGTTGTTGGAGTATAACTGTCCCAGAGCCTGCGGCAAAAAAAACGCTGATAGAAATGACATCGGAATACTTGACAAAACCGGCAGCTGAATTTAGAGTAGAATGATAAATCCGGTTGGGACCGGAAAACAGTCAAAGCAGGAAACGCAGAATCAGGTAAGAACGCAGGGAGGAATACTGTGGAAAGCATAAATGTGATAGTGGAAACAGAGCGGTTGATTTTAAGAAGATATGTGGAAGGAGATGCGCAGGATTTGTATGAATACTTATCCAATCCGGAGGTCGTTAAATACGAACCTTATAAACCGATGGATCTGGATGAAGTAAAGAGCAGCCTTGCATGGAGAATCTCGACTGATGAGATGATTGCCGTCGAACTAAAAAGCAATCATAAGATGATAGGAAATGTATATTTGGGAAAGACGGAGTTTGACGCCCTCGAAATGGGATACGTATTTAATCAGGATTATTGGGGAAAGGGATATGCTAAGGAAAGCTGCAAGGCTTTAATCGAGCAGGCATTTTCCGGTGGAATACATAGAATCTTCGCTGAGTGTGACCCTCAAAATCAAGGCTCCTGGAAACTGCTGGAGTCATTGGGATTTGAACGGGAAGCTTACTTGAAACAAAATGTGTATTTTTGGAAGGATGATGATAACAAACCTCTTTGGAAGGATACTTATATTTATGCCAGGTTGAATCCGTATATGGAGAGGCGATAAAAGGATGGCGGAGGCTGGGATCGCTCTTGGAAGAATCCCGGTCTCTGCCATCCTTTTTATGTGGATTGCCTGATTGCTGTGGTGACGCCGATGTTGACATAAGCGCTGCCGTTGGTATCGAATGGCTTAGTGAAGTGCACCATTCTCGTCGGGAGTAAAAGTTTTCGCCTTTGTCAGCATTTTTCCATTTTCCTGCAGGTAATAGGTCTTTCCGTCAACGGTGAGAAAACCTGTCTGCATAACGCCGGTTTCCGGATTTAAGTAATACCAGTCGCCGTTATCATTTAACCAGCCTTTGTGGAGACTGCCGGTGCTGTCATAGTAATACCAGCTGCCATCCTGGGAAGACCAGCCGCGGGGGGCTGCCGCTTCGCCGGAACCGTCTGTATTTACCGAATCGGCAAATGCTACGATTTTATATGCAGTATTGGAACCCGACTGTGTCCAGACGAGACATTTCTTACCTTTCACAAGGTCCTGAAGTGTGACGATATTTCTTGTGAGGTAAGGAAGAATCTGACTGTCGGAGTTAACGGTATAGGTGGTACCGTTATCTGCTGAAATGGTACCGGAAACACCGTCACCTGCAACCGTCAGGGTATCAACTGTTATATATTCCGGAACTTTGAAATCGGCCGGAATGCTGCAGAGAATGATCTCTCCGTGAGACATCGGCGGAAGACTTAAGGTCATGGCCGGGCTGATATAGGCGTAGATGGTCTCGCCGTTTTTAAGCGTATCCAGCGAGGCGGGATAACCGTTTACTGCGTCTAAAATTCTGGTTTCTTCCGATACATTGATAATTAATTCCTGTCCGGCGAAATCCCCGTCCTGCCGGGAAATGGACAGTCGGCCGTCGCTGGTCTGATTTACCGTTCCATAGATCCGGACGGAAGAAGGAGCCGTACCTGTGTCAGCCTTTGAACGGAAAGCAAATCCAGAGGCGAAGACGGCTGTGACGCATAAAAGTGAGAGAAGCAGACTTCCGGTTATTTTTTTCATTGAAACCTCCATTAAATTAAGTTGTGTTTTTCAATTGCTGCCAATTAGATTATAGCAGGTTGGAAGAAAAATGAAAATTAAGAAAGGTTTACAAATACTTACAATGATGGATGGAGTGCTGGGAAGTATGGTATGATAAAATTGTGTGAAAGATGAGAGAAGGAACAGGAGAAAAACGATGCCTAAATTAAGAAAAATGCTTGGTGATGTCAATTCTGCGGAATGTATTGCTCTGATGCGTCTTATTGAAACACAGAATGAAAAAACACTGGCGGGCTGGGCTGTTGGCTATGCGAAAGATAATTTCCTGGGAATTTATGAGAACGAGTGCCCGGGGAATGCGTGTCTGAGGGATACGATACTGGTATGTGAAGAATATTTAAAAGGAAACGGTAAATTAAGTGAGATAAAACCGGTAATTAAGGAAGCGGGGCAGTTTGCCCGGGATCTGGCGGATAATCCGACCGCGCAGGCTGCGGCGCGAGCGGTTTCAACAGCATGTGCTTCGGTCCATACGCCGACCAGCGCGCTGGGATTTCTGTTTTATGGGGCCGCAGCCGCAGCATACAGCCAGGCCGGACTGGAACAAGGTGCTGAAGTTTATGATAAAATAGCTTCCAAAGAGTTGGAAAAAGCCGTAGATTCACTGAAACAGGTCTGCGTGACGGATGAAGCACATCCAGTGAAGGTGAAATGGAATTGTTAGGGGGGCCGATGCAGAAGATTGTTGCTGTTAAGTACAGCCGGCAAAGAAAATAATTTCAACGTGGAAATGCCGATTTCTCTTATCTTTTTAATCGGTATTTCCACGTTATTTTTTTGCGTTCTGTTCCCGCAGGGAAAGGTCTCACATTCGGACTCATCACTATCTGATTCATGGCCGCCTGATTCCAAGCCGAAATTCTGTTTATAATAGAATAAAAGCGCTTTTTCGCCCGTGTAATAAGATCAGATTTCGGGATGGCCATCAGTTTTGCATGTATCGATCTGTTGTATTACAAACGGTAAAAAAATCAAATATTTTGCGATCACAATCTTGTAATAAACTACATCTTGTGGTATCATCTTTTAGTGACGGCATTAATAACAGTTATTAATACTGATTGCTTGATGAATGAAAAATGACAATTAAACTTTGGAGAATGGCGGTAAAAGAAATGGATATCAGAAAAAGAAACGGTCAGCCGGAATCATACGAGTGCGGGAAGATAAAGAGTGCCATCCTGTGTGCGTTTGCCAGTGTGAATCAGGAGCCTGGCGAGGCGCGGATGGACAGGATCATGGGCCTGGTGAAAGAGAAAGTGGACGGCGCGGTAAAGGACGGAAGTCCTCTCAGCGTGGAGCAGATTCAGGATATGGTGGAACAGTCTCTGATGGAAGCCGGCTGCTACGAGGCGCTTAAGAGCTTTATTCTTTATCGGAATGAGCGGAGTAAGGAACGCAGTGTGAGGCAGGATCTGGTCCGGTATTTTAACGATGTTCCTGATATGGAGGCCGTCTTAAAGGAGATTCAGAAAAAATGGACCGGCACCGCGTACCGGCTGGAGCACCTGTTTATGAAATTTTCGGCTTTCTATAAACAGGGGATGACGGAAGCGGAGAAGCTGGCCGCCTTAATCCAGGCCGCTGTGGAGCTTACCACCCAGGAAGCGCCGGACTGGGAGTACATTGCAGCCCGTCTTTTGATGGTCCGCTTCAGAAAGAACTTAAGATCCATGGAGGCGAAGTATCAGATCAGAAGCTTTTACGATAAGCTGTATTTTCTGACAGGAGAACGGCTTTACGGCGACTATATACTGGAACATTACACCAGGGAGGAGATCGAGACGTGCGAGGGCTTCCTCGACGGCACACGGGATCAGTTTTTTACGTATTCCGGTCTGGAACTGCTTCTTTCCAGATATGTGATCCGCAGCCGGGAGAATGTTCCGTTAGAGTCCCCGCAGGAGATGTTTCTGGGCATCGCCCTGCATCTGGCCATGCTGGAGAAGAACGACCGGCTGGAATGGGTGAGGCGTTTTTACGATATGCTGAGTACGCTTAAGGTTACCATGGCGACGCCGACCCTTTCCAACGCGAGAAAGCCGTATCATCAGCTTTCCTCCTGTTTTATCGACACGGTGCCGGACAGCCTGGATGGCATTTACCGCAGCATTGACAGCTTTGCCAAGGTCAGCAAGTTCGGCGGTGGTATGGGGCTGTATTTCGGCAAGGTCAGGGCAGCAGGAAGTGCAATCCGCGGCTTTAAGGGCGCAGCCGGGGGCGTGATCCGCTGGATCAAGCTGGCCAATGATACCGCGGTGGCGGTAGATCAGCTGGGCGTGCGCCAGGGAGCCGTCGCCGTATATCTGGATGCGTGGCACAAGGACCTTCCGGAATTCCTGGCGCTGCGTACCAACAATGGGGACGACCGTATGAAGGCACACGACGTATTTCCGGCGGTCTGTTATCCGAACCTGTTCTGGAAGTTGGCAAAGGAGAATATCGACGCGGACTGGTACCTGATGTGTCCTCATGAGATCCTCACGGTAAAGGGCTACTCACTGGAAGATTCCTATGGACAGGAATGGGAGGAACGCTATCGGGACTGTGTCGCTGATCACAGGATTCATAAGCGGGTGATTCCGGTAAAAGAACTGGTCCGCCTGATTTTAAAGAGTGCGGTGGAGACGGGAACTCCATTTACCTTTAACCGGGACCTGGTTAATGAGGCAAATCCCAACAGCCATAAGGGCATCATTTACTGCAGCAATCTCTGTACGGAAATTGCACAGAATATGAGTCCGGTGGAACAGATGGAGCAGCGCATCGAAACGGTGGACGGCGAAACGGTGGTGGTGACAGTGACAAAGCCCGGCGATTTCGTGGTATGTAATCTGGCCAGCCTCTCTCTCGGGAAGATCGATGTGACGGACCGGAAAGAGGTTACCGAGCTGACACGGTACGCAGTGCGTGCGCTGGACAATGTCATTGACTTAAACTTTTTCCCGGTTCCATACGCCAAAATCAACAACATGCGGTACCGCCCTATCGGACTGGGGATCAGCGGTTACCACCATATGCTGGCGAAAAACGGAATTTCCTGGGAATCGGAGGAGCATTTGGCATTTACCGACCGGGTGTTTGAATGGATTAATTACGCGGCGATTGAGGCAAGCTGCGACTATGCCGGGGAAAAGGGCCGCTATGAGCTGTTTGAAGGAAGCGATTGGCAGACAGGCGCCTATTTTGAAAAACGGAACTACCATTCGGAAGAGTGGCTCCGGCTGAAGGAAAAGACGGCGGCAAACGGCATGAGAAACGGATGGCTGATCGCCATTGCGCCGACGAGCAGCACCAGTATGCTGGCGGGAACGACGGCCGGCCTGGACCCGATCATGAACCGTTATTACCTGGAGGAAAAGAAGAATGGACTGGTGCCACGGGTTGCTCCGGATTTATCTCCCGAGACATTCTGGCAGTACAAGAACGCCCACTACATTGACCAGCAGTGGTCCGTCCGGGCGGGGGGAATCCGGCAGCGCCATGTGGATCAGGCGCAGAGCATGAATCTCTATATCACTAACGAATACACCTTAAGGCAGGTGCTGAACCTTTATGTATTGGCCTGGGAGTGCGGCGTAAAAACCATTTATTATATCCGCTCCAGAAGCCTGGAAGTAGAAGAGTGCGAGGTATGCTCCAGTTAAATGCGGCCGCGGAAATAACATGCAGCAAGCTGTAAAAAGGGAAAGGAAAGACCATGGAACAATTAACCAGAAAGCCGTTATTCAATCCGAACGGCGATACCGACGTCAGAAACCGCCGTATGATAGGCGGCAATACAACGAATCTCAACGATTTTAACAATATGAAATATACCTGGGTGAGCGACTGGTACCGGCAGGCCATGAACAATTTTTGGGTGCCGGAGGAGATCAACCTGGGCCATGATGTAAAGGATTATCCTATGCTGGACGCCGGGGAGCGGAGGGCTTATGACAAGATTCTGTCATTCCTCGTATTCCTGGACAGCATCCAGACCGCCAATTTACCGGCCATCGGCGAATATATAACGGCCAATGAAATCAACCTATGCCTGTCCATCCAGACCTTCCAGGAGGCGGTCCACAGCCAGAGCTACAGCTATATGCTGGATACCATCTGCGAGCCGCAGACCAGGAACGAGGTGCTCTACCAGTGGAAAAATGATGAGCATCTGCTTGCCAGAAATACCTTTATCGGAAATCTTTATAATGAATTTCAGAAGGACAAGAGCCCGTTTACATTTATGAAGACCGTGGTAGCCAATTTTATCCTTGAAGGGGTTTACTTCTACAGCGGATTTATGTTCTTCTATAACCTTGGCAGGAACCACAAGATGCCGGGATCCGCACAGGAGATCCGGTATATCAACCGGGATGAGAACACCCATTTATGGCTGTTCCGCAACATGATTCTGGAACTCAAAAATGAGGAGCCGGAACTCTTTACCCCCGAACGCGTGGATGTTTACAGAGAGATGAT
Organism: Hungatella hominis; assembly: GCF_014288005.1. Lineage (NCBI taxonomy): Bacteria > Bacillati > Bacillota > Clostridia > Lachnospirales > Lachnospiraceae > Hungatella > Hungatella hominis. The sequence continues at coordinate 187,770 of NZ_JACOPB010000002.1, read as the reverse complement.
TAAAGAGGGATGCCGCCAGGAGATTGCCTGGGGCCATTACGCCATCGGAGACAAGGTGCCGGGACTGACGAAAGATATGATAACGGACTATATTCAGTATCTTGGCAACCTGCGGTGTGTGAGCCTTGGCTTTGACCCGATTTATGAGGGGCATGAAAAGGAACCGGAGAGTATGGCCTGGGTATCCCAGTACAGCAATGCCAACATGATAAAGACGGATTTCTTTGAGGCCAGAAGTACGGCTTATGCGAAGAGCAGCGCTCTGGTAGATGATCTTTAAATCTGGCAGATGATCTTTAAAGAAGAAGCGGGCATGAGGACAGTTTTAGAAAACTGCCTTCATGCCCGCGATGTCATCCACGGTCATGGCCTGGGAAATCCGGTCAAAATCCTTTTGTATGAGAACGTAGATATCTAGAATCGGCTGGCACTGAATTCGGGTCTCCTCCATGATCTCATCGTAGTCGGAAATCATGAGCTCCACAATATCGGCGTCGATCAGACCAGCGTCCTTCATTTCTGTGATAATCGTGCATATTTTGTCTTTGGAAAATGCGGTCTTGTAGCTTCTCGTGCCGGAAAGGGCGCTGATGATATCGGCGATGGCCACGATCCGTTCTCCGGTGCTTAAGTCGGCGGCGGCCAGGCCTCTCGGGTAACCGGAGCCGTCGAGTTTTTCGTGGTGACGGAGGGCGAGCAATTTGACCGTATCCTTGATGACGTCTCCGAAAATTTTCTCAGTGATGTCCACGTGGGTGCGCATGATATTCATGGCCTGGGGACTTAATTTTCCAGGATATTCCAGGATTTCCACCGGAATGCCGATCTTTCCCAAGTCATGAAGCATGGAACCGCAGATGATCTGGTTGCATTCCTCCTCGTTCATCCCCATGCGTTTTGCCAGTTCGGCACTGATGGTCGTGGTGGTGATGGTATGGGTAACCGTGTGGCGGCTTCGGAAATCAATGGTGAAGATGAGCATCTTTAAATAATCCGTGATTTCGTCCTGTGTGAGGGGAATCTCGGAAAACAGCTGGAAAAATAGAGATTCTGCGTCCGTGTCGCCTTCGAACGGTGTGTGGAAATCGCAGGCGAGGGCAAGATCGGTAATAACGGGCGAGAATTTTGTGCCGCTTTCTTTCTTCAGAAGAACCGCGGTTTCTTCCCATGTCATGTGCTGCACCTCCATGGCGACGTCGATGCGGTCGGCCACATGAATGACCTGGGCAAGAAGCCGGATTTCCTTCGGAAATGCCTCCGAATGCTCCAGAACCTGCCAGGTGGCGTGATGCAGAAGAATAGCTCCGGCAAGATTTTTAAGCGGAGAAAAGTATTTGATGAACAGATAGCCATAAACGGAGTGGGCCAGAACATCATCGGTGTCAAACTGCAGCATCTTTGAAATCTCATCGGTCTTGTAGGCGCCGATGTCGTGGAGAAGGGACAGAAAGCAGACGTCCCGTATCTTCCGGGCGTCTTCGTGGAAGTATGGCTTTAACATTTCAGATACAATATAGGCCACCCTGTAGCCGTGATTCATCAGGCGGGCGTCCACATAGCTGCAGGAACGACGGATAATTTCCAGTATTCCCCGGTTGTCAATGGAACCTGTATACTGCATAATTTTGTTCTCCAGTTTTCGTGTTTGATGGTAAATTTAAGTGTAACATAAATGGGGGGAAATGTCATGCTTATGTATGGGAATTTTACAGCAAAATGTGAAAGGATGGTTACAGTTCACTCCCCACCAGGGGCACCGCAGTCCGGTTCGGCCAGGCAGGGAGTGAACTGTAACATAGGATGTTCCATGCGTTCCGGACGGATCGCAGAGTGAGAATGGCGCCCGAACTGTAGACGGATTATGTTCTTTTGATAAATTCGCAAATCATCGTGACAAATCAGTAAAAATCATTTACAATAAATGGAGAAAGGGCTTTCAGAGAGGGGATGCAGACTATGAATATCTACGATATTGCGGCGGAGGCGAAGACATCGATCTCCACCGTATCACGGGTACTGAATAATAAAGGGAATGTAAATCCGGAAATCAGACGGCGGGTGGAGGAGGTGCTTAAGAAGTACGACTATAAACCCAGCGCCATTGCGCGTGGAATGGTGTCGAAGACGATGAAGAGTATTGCGATTCTGACTGTGGATGTCAGGGTGACCCACTACGCCAGAATGGTTTACGTGATTGAACAGATTTTCAGCAATGAGGGGTATAATGTGACCGTCTGTAATACGGGTGGTTCGATCAGCGAATGCGGCCGGTATTTCGAGATCCTTTCCGAAAAACAGGTGGATGGAATTGTGTTGATCGGATCTGTCTTTAATGAGCTGATCCATTACCCGGAGATGATGGCCAGGATTAAGGGGATTCCTGTGGTGGTCGCCAATGGACAGGTGAAGCAGCCGGATTTCTATTCCGTTATGGTGGATGATATGAAAGGAATCCGTTCCGTCGTCGATTATCTCTATGAAAAAGGACACAGAGACCTGCTCTATCTCTATGACCTGGAGACGGAGAGCAGCCGGGCGAAATGTCAGGGGTTTCTGGAAGCCATGAAGCTGCATGATATCACCGGCGCCGAAAAGAATGTGGTGCACTGCCGGTACGGCCTGGAAGGCGGTCTCGAGGCGGCAGAGGAGATCTGCCAGCTCGGCATTCCGTTTACAGGGATTGTGTGCGGTGAAGATATTACTGCCATCGGGGTGATGAAGGGGCTGAAAAAGAAAGGCTTCCGGGTGCCCGAGGATATCGCGGTGACCGGCTGCAACAATTCTCCTGATTCTCTGATCTGTGAGCCGGAACTGACGACGCTGGATAATAAGCCTGAACTTCTGGGAGATATGTGCGCCCAGCTTTTAAAGGATGTTCTGGAAGGCCGGAAAGCCTTATCCAATGTGGCTATACAGCCAGAATTAATGATACGCGGGACTACACAGTGAGAAAACAGAATTGGGAAAACAGGATCGGGAAAATAGAATCGAGAAAACGGAATCGAGAAAAGAAAATCAAAAAAAGGATCATAAAATTATGATTATGTAAAAACGCTTTCTCAATATAAAAGAGTTTATTTGGACACTAAAATCAAATAAACTCTTCTTTTTTTATATTTAAACGTGAAAACGCTTTTATATGAATGTAAAACAATGTAACTTTTCAACAAAAAAGCATGCAGATAAATATGCATTATTAACTAAAATAAAGAGTTTATTACAAGGCATATTGACAAAATAGTCTCAAATGCTATAATGAATCTATAAGAAAGCGCTTTCTCAAAAAAACAGAAAATGAGATCTAAAAAGTAAAGAGCAGTAATGAAGACAGGACAGGTAATTGAGAAGAAGACAAATTCTTCCGTCAGTCCCCCACCGGCGGAGGCCAGATTAAAGGAGAGAAAAAACATGAGAGTGCAGTATGAGGATTTATTAATGAAGTTCCAGGGAATTTTGATGAGCAGAGGGTTTTCCGAGACTCACGCGCTTGACGCGGCGACGGTGTTTGCAAAAAACAGTCTCGACGGTGTGTATTCCCACGGCGTAAACCGCTTTCCGAGAGTGGTCAGCTATCTGGATAAAGGAGAGATCGATCCGTCGGCTATTGCGACATGCGAATCGGCTATGGGAGCCATTGAGCGGTGGAACGGACACCGCGGATTCGGTCCGTTAAATGCAAAGCTTGCCATGGATCGTGCCTGTGAACTGGCGAAGTTAAACGGTGTGGGCGTCGTGGCGCTGGGCAATAACAACCACTGGATGCGCGGCGGCAGCTACGGATGGCAGGCTGCTGACCAGGGATGCATCGGAATCTGCTGGTCCAATACCATGCCGAATATGCCGGCCTGGGGCGGTAAAGACAGAAAGATCGGAAACAATCCACTCATTATGGCGATTCCGAGAAGCAGCGGTAAGCACGCGGTCATCGACTGTGCCGTATCCCAGTTCTCTTATGGCAAGATCGAGGAGGCGAGGCTGAAGGGCCAGCAGCTTCCGGTACCGGGCGGCTACGACACCAATGGAAATATCACCACGGATCCCGCAGAGATTGAAAAGACATGGAGAGTGCTTCCGATGGGCTACTGGAAGGGAAGCGGAATCTCGATTGCCCTGGATCTGATCGCAACGGTTTTAACCAGCGAGAATTCCGTTAAGAAGATCGGAACCTTCGGCGACGAGGTAGGCTTATCCCAGGTGATGATCGCCATGGATCCGTCTAAGTTTAACACGACTGAGGAAACAGACCGCATTGTGGATGAGATCCTGGCGGATATCAAGGCCTCGGAGCCTGCGGCAGAGGGCGGGGAGGTGTTCTACCCTGGCGAGCTGGAACTGAAGACGAGAGATGACAACACGAAGAACGGAATTCCGGTTATCGAAGAGGTGTGGGAGACGTTGAATTCTTTGGAACGCTAGAAGGGGTTACCCGGAAAGAATGGTAGAGAGGGAGAGAAAAATCAATGGAATATATCATAGGAATTCTGATTCTGGTATCATTTTTCGGCCTGGCATTCTATGCCGCGAAAGGCGGAAACTTAATGATGGGTATGCTGGTCATGGCAATTCTCTGGACCGTACTCCCCATGATCGGCAATACATTTCCGACGAATCCGGCATTTGTTGCGGCTAATGCGGAGAACGTCGGTATCACATGGATCCAGGCATTCTCAAAAGTATTTCAGAGCGGCCCGGAAGGCTGGGGAACCGTTCTGGTCAACGTTGTATTCGGCGCCTGGTTTGGACGCGTGCTCTTAGAGACGGGAATTGCCTCCACGCTGATCCGAAAGACCACGGAGCTTGGCGGCGATAAGCCGGCCGTTACCTGCATTCTTTTATGTATCGTGACCACAGCGATTTTCTCCTCCCTGTTTGGAGCAGGAGCGGTTGTGGCGATCGGTGTGATTATCCTTCCGATTCTGATGTCTCTTGGGATTCCGAAGGTACTGTCTGTCGTATCCTTTATGCTGAGCATCGGCGCCGGAATGTTCTTAAATCCGGTCCTGTTTGGACAGTATACCGCATTTTTTCTCGATGCGGAGGGGAGAACTACATATCCTTACGAAGAGTATGTGCGTTGGGGCGGAATTGCCCTGGCGGTTCAGCTGATTTTCACCATTTGTCTTGTGCTGTTCTGCATGAGAAAGAAGAAGACAGTTCACTCCTGGGCGGCCAGACGGCCAATCAGACAGAAAATGGATTTCGCTCCGGGCAAATCTCTTCTTACCCCGTTTATTCCGGTGTTTCTGCTGATTGTGTTCAAGGTTCCGATCATCATGGGATTCCTGATCGGAGGTTTTTATGCCCTTTTTGTCTGCGGGAAGCTTAAGAATTTCCGTACGGCCTGCCGTACCTTTAATAAAGACTTTTTCGACGGAGTTGTCGATACCGCTCCGCTGGTAGGCTTCCTGCTCATGGTACCCATGTTCAACAAAGCGGCCGAACTGTGTATCCCGTATTTTAACGCGCTGCTGGGCAATGTAATTCCTCACAGCACCCTGTTTATCACCATTATTTTCTGTGCTCTGGCACCGCTTGGGCTGTTCCGCGGACCGTTTACCTTATACGGATGCGGCGCGGCCACGCTGGGGATTTTAAAGGGAATCGGATTTTCTACCGCATTTCTGGCGCCTCTTATGATTGCGTCTACGACGGTCATGAACGTTTCCTGCTGTATCACACAGTCCTGGATCGTATGGGGAATCAGCTATGCCAAAGTTTCCACCAGGGATTTCTTAAAGATGAGCGTCGTATGCGGCTGGATCATCTGCGTGATCTTACAGATTGTCACATTTGTGATGTTCGGTTAACGAAAAGGAGTAAACTATCATGGGAAAAAGATTAGTGAGAATGGGCATTGACGTAGGCGGGACCCATACGAAGGCGGTAGCCATTGACAATGCGACACATGAGATTATCGGAAAATCTTCCGTTAAGACGACACATGACGATGTGAGTGGTGTGGCGGCCGGTGTTGTAGCCGCGTTTCAGAACTGCTTAAGGGAAAATGATATCGCTCCGGAGGACGTGATTTTCGTGGCGCACAGCACCACCCAGGCTACCAACGCTCTGATTGAGGGCGATGTGGCGACTGTCGGAGTGGTCGGCATGGGGCCGAAGGGCATGGAGGGCGTTCTCTCCCGTGCTCAGACGAAGCTGAAGGACATCGATTTAGGATCCGGCAGAAAGATTGTTATCAAAAACCGGTATTTAAAGGACGACGAAGTGGATGAGAATACCGTGAGAAAGGCAGTGGAGGAATTAAAAGCGGAAGGCGCCCAGGTTATGGTTGCGTCGGATGCCTACGGCGTGGATGACATCGCTGGAGAACAGTTTGTCTATGAGATTGCCCATGACGAGATGGGATTTGAGACGACACTGGCCTCCGACATTACGAAGCTTTACGGACTGACGAGGAGAACGAGAACGGCTGCAATCAACGCCAGTATTCTGCCGAAAATGCTGAACACTGCCAACAGCACCGAGAGCAGTGTCCGTGAGGCCGGCGTGGAGGTTCCACTGATGATCATGCGCGGAGACGGCGGCGTTATGGAAATCAATGAGATGAAGAAGCGCCCGGTTCTTACCATGCTGTCGGGACCTGCCGCCAGCGTCATGGGATCGCTTATGTACCTGCGCGCCTCCAACGGGGTGTACTTTGAAGTGGGTGGTACGACGACCAATATCGGTGTCATTAAAAACGGGCGACCTGCCATTGATTACTCCATCGTCGGCGGCCACAGAACCTATATCAGTTCTCTGGATGTGCGCGTGCTCGGTGTGGCCGGGGGCAGCATGATCCGTGTGAATAAGACCGGGGTTCACGATGTGGGACCGCGTTCCGCTCATATTGCGGGGCTGGATTACGCGGTATTTACCGACGAGGATGAGATCGTGGAGCCGAAGCTGGAATTTTTCTCTCCCAAGGAGGGGGATCCGGATGACTATGTGGCAATCCGCTTAAAGAGCGGCAAACGGGTGACGATCACCAACAGCTGCGCGGCTAACGTACTGGGGCTGGTAACGGAGAAGGATTTCTCCCATGGAAATGTAAACGCAGCCAGAAAGGCGATGCAGCCGATTGCGGATTACTTAGGTGTTACGGTGGAAGATGTGGCGAGACAGATTCTTACCAGGGCGTACGAGAAGATTGAACCGATCATCCTGGATCTGGCGGCGAAATACCATTTGGAGCACGACCAGATTTCCCTGGTAGGCGTAGGCGGCGGCGCGACGTCACTGATCGGATTCTGTGCGGATAAAATGAATATTAAGTACAGCGTTCCGGAAAATGCGGAAGTCATTTCTTCGATCGGCGTGGCGCTGGCCATGGTTCGGGATGTGGTAGAACGTGTGGTTCCCAGTCCGACACCGGAGGACTTAAGAAGCATCAAGCGTGAAGCTGTTGACAAGGCGGTGGAGAGTGGCGCGGCGCCGGATTCCGTGGAGGTTCACATCGAAATCGACCCTCAAACTTCCAAGCTTACCGCCATTGCGCTGGGCTCCACGGAAGTGAAGACTACCGACTTATTAAAAGAGTGCACGGAGGAAGAGGCGCGGACTCTGGCGGCGGAAGACTTACGGGCAAATCCCGCCGATGTTCAGCTCGTCGGGCAGACGGCCAGCTTCTACGTTTATAATATGGAAGGGAAGGGCAGAAATCCGCTCCGCATTCTGGATAAGAAAGGATTTATCAAGGTCCAGAGAACAGACGGGGAAGTCGTTCTGACAAAGGCGTCCTCATATCGGAGCATTGTATCGAAGATGTGGGAAGAGCTGGCCATATTTAAGGCGGACGCCATTCTGCGGCCGGACTATTATATCTGTGTCGGCGCGCGGGTCATGGACTTTAACGGATCCGGAGAACTGGAACAGATTCTGATGTTGATGGATGTGGAAATGCAGATGATCGACTCTTCCGATGATATTATTATTGTCGGCGCGAAGAATCAGTTGTAGAATAGAAGAGAAAGAGCTGTTTTCCGGTACAGAGTCCGGTGAGCCAGTCTGTGATATTATTTATTATAGAAGAAAGGGGAGTGCGCTGTGGCTTTAAATGGTGCAAAACGTTTGGCGGGCAGTCTGTTCGGAAAGGCTGAAATGCCTGATCTGGGTCTGGGAGATACGGGGAAGGTGCTTCCGCTTCGTCCGATGATGGAACGCCTTCTCTCACTGGACCGGGAAGCCTGGGGGCTTTACGCCTGGTCGAGAGAGCCGCTGGAGGGCAAATTTGACCGGGAGCAGAAGCTTCAGTATCAGAGAAAGGCGGAAGCCTGCGGGAGAGAAGAGGCGGTGCTGGTAGCGGCAGAAGCCGTATTGGAAGTGCCGGACAGTCTGGCAAAATCCGCAGCGGCCTCCATGAAGCTGCATGTGACGACTCCCGATACACCTGTGGGCGGCGGCCAGGTTACCTTTGCACAGTATGTGGAACCGGACGAGGTGACCATATTTATGGACGCGGTCGAAAAGGCGGAAGCGTTGGCGGCCTCGGAAGGCCTCGCGGATATCCTGGGAAATATGAAGATTTTCGATATACTTCTGGCCCATGAGATATTCCATGCGGTGGAGTTCAAGAAGGAGAATACCATCTATACGAAGACGGAGAGAGTGGAGCTGTGGCGGAAACCATTTTCCAATAAGTCCCGTCTCGTCTGCCTCGGCGAGATGGCCGGTATGGCGTTTGCAGAGGAACTGCTTAAGCTTCCGTTTTCTCCCTACGTGCTCGATGTTCTTCTGATGTATGGATATCATGGGGCGGCGGCTACGGCTCTTTTTGAGGAAATCATGGAAATCGCCGGAGAGAACGGCGGGAAAGTTGAGGAAGAGACATGCTGACAAGTAATTTGAATGTAGTGGAGAAATACGACTATCTGGCTGAGAAATTCCGCAGGGGCTATGAATTTTTACGGACTACGGATCTGAAGGCGCTGGCCGTTGGAAGAGTGGATATTGACGGCGATGACATTTACGCCAGCGTTCAGGAATACACTTCTCTGAAGGCGGATACGTGCAAGTTCGAAGCGCACAACCGATATTTCGATATCCAGTATGTGGTGGAAGGCGAGGAACAGTTCGGCTATGCGAAACGCGCGGATCTGACGGAAGAGGCTCCTTATGATGAGACGAATGACATCGTGTTTTTCTGCGAACCCGAGGAAGCGGGCACGGTCCTGTTAAAGGCAGGAGACTGCATCGTTGTGGCTCCGGAGGACGCACATAAGCCGAGATGCCAGGCAAAAGAGGCATGCTATGTGAAGAAGATTGTGATTAAGGTCAGAGTGTAGATGATGATGTGAGAAACAACATACAGAAGACTGCCTGCCATCGGTGAAATACCGGGGCAGGCAGTCTTTGTTTCTCCGGGGCCTGCGTACTGCATGCTAAGGAAATATGGCTGCTGAAGCGACCGCATTCGGGCATGCGAGTCGGGCTTGTCGGACTCTCTGCTCTATAAATGATGCAGAAATATCAACATTGATTTTACTACCCCGGTGTGATACTATTTTCTCAGACAGACACGGTATTTGGGCGGTTTCAGCCGCCGGAAGGGAGCTGAAGGTGGAGGGTGTGAAAATGGAGGCGGCCAGCCGGATCACCTGGCGGCCGGGAACCGGTAAAACGGGAATTCCTGAAACGAAAAATGGACTGCCGTATCCTATAGGAAGTCAGGGCGCGGCGGAGGTAAGAGGCGGTAAGAGCCTCACATACGGCGGAAACGCGGCGAAAGAGGCAGTGGGGGCAGGAACCTCTGACACGGTGGCGTTTGGGGCCGAGGTCAGAGGGCCGGTTTCGGAAGAAGCGGTGCTTGATTATCTGCGTGTTCTGGAAAAAGATTACCCGGGTGTGACGATTCTGATCCGGGACCGGGAGGAGGTACGGGATTTAAAACAGTTGGCGGCTTCGATGGGAAAAGGGCGTTTTCTGGTTGTCACCACGGATTTTCTGAAGCGGATGGGACGGGAGGCCGGAGAATATGAACGGTGTAAGACTGTTCTTAAGGAGACGATGCGCGGACTGGCGATGGGCGGAAGTGCCAACACGAGCGAGGGCGCGTGTTTAGACGCAGCCGGTAAAAAGACGTGGGCGGCGCCGGCAGCAGGAAAGCTGAAGTCCGGTCAGAAAGATGGCACATCAGGCCTTACCGGCTTTCCGGGCAGTCAGGAAAAGCAGAAGTTGGAATCAGAAATAAATGTAAAAAAGGCCTCAGTAAGTTCCTATGCGACCAGCGGTCATTATGGGAGCCTTGCCAGAGCGGGGACAAAGGGCCAGGTGCAGAAGGTGCTGGGAGACGTTCACCGAAGCATCGGAAATTTAAGGCTGGCGGCTTGCTTCGGAGACGAGGAGGAGAGGACGAAGGCTGACCGGGCGATCCGCTCTCTCCAGAAGCTTCTGGCAAGAGGAAGCAGAAAGATCCGGCGGCTGGACCGGGAAAGCAGCCTGAAGCTTCAAAAGAAGCATGCGGAGAAGGCACGAAAGGAGAAGAAGGTTCTGCAGATCAGGCTGGAGATGAAGAAGAGAAGGGTCGCCCGGTATGGGGCCGATTACAGTCTTGTACGTGAAGGCCTTGCAGACACCTGCTATATTCTGGGGACGGGAAAGCACCGGAGCTGGGAAGAGGAGCGGGCGGCGCAGGAGATTCCGGGAGCCGGTATGGGTTCCATGGGTGGTGACGGAGGCGGAGAGGGAGCCATCGACGCTTCTGACGTGGTCATTTCGGATGGAGGTTCGTTTTAGCGACGAACCTTTTTTCTGTCATCACGCGGGAGAGTAGTGTTTTGTATCTTTATTTTGCGTTGACTAAGCTGTACGTATATGTTAAAATACATACAGGAGTTATATGGTTTTGGTTCGCTGTGGATTCTTGATTCGAATAAAGTGAGGTCAATTATGGAGAGTAAATACAAACATCTTTACAACCAGCTGCAGGCTCAGATTGAAAAGCGGGAATACAAGGCAGGGGACAAGCTTCCTTCTGAAGGCGATTTGATGGAATTGTACGGCGCGTCCCGCGATACGGTCAGGAAGGCGCTGGATCTGCTGGTACAGGACGGATTTATCAGAAAGGCGAAGGGAAAGCCTGCGGTCGTTCTGGACAAGAATAAATTTAACTTCCCAGTGTCGGAGATCGCCAGCTTTAAGGAGATATACCGTTTCTCCGATTCGAAGCCAAAAACGTACGTGGAAAATTTAGAGATCGTCAAGAATGACCCGAAGCTGATGGAGGCCCTGCAGATCGGCCCCGAGGACGAGGCGTTTGTTCTGGAGCGGGTCAGGGAGATAGAGGGGGAAAAGATCATTATCGATAAGGATTATTTCTCCAGAAAGGTGGTGGATAATCTTCCGCTTCGGGCGGCCCAGGATTCCGTCTATGAGTATCTGGAGCAGGAGGTGGGCTTAAAGATCGGTTTCGCCATGAAGGAGATTACGGTACAGATGGCGGGAGATGAAGACCGCCGCCTTCTGGATATGAAGAACTACGATATGATCGTTGTGGTGAAGAGCTATACGTATCTGGAAGATTCCACGCTGTTCCAGTTTACGGAGTCCCGCCACCGCCCGGATAAGTTTAAGTTTGTGGACTTTGCGAGGCGAAAACTGTAAATAATGTTATGTGGTGGAAGATACGCGGACTTCTGCATAGGGGATCGAGGAAAAGGGAGAGCGGGCGGCAGGAAGGGGACGGAGGCTGACGAACAAACGGTTTCCTTTTCCGAGGTTCGCAGGAAGTTAAGCGGGAAGGCAGGAAAAAGGGGTGGTGAAATCTGGCCTCAAAGCCAGATTTCAAGTGGACACGGAGGAGAAGTCCTTCAGGAGTTCTCCGTAGTTTGCACGATCTGCCCCTTTTTCCTGCCTTCCCGCTTTACTTCCTGCCACTGAGGAAACAAGAAACCGTTTGTTCGTCAGCCTCCGTCCCCTTCCTGCTCTCCTCAAATTCTTTGGCGCAGCATTCGCCAAACCACTATCTGCCGGTGGATTTTTTTGTTTATTTTTCCAAACATGTTGACAAACATATACGTATATGTTATATTGAATTCACAAAATAAACATACAAGAAGAGAAAAATAAAAAACGTGTATGAAAAGGAGAATGGTTATGGGGAAGTATTCGGATGACGCAAAGAAGCTTCTGGAATATGTCGGCGGAAAACAGAATATCTCAGCAGTCACACACTGTATGACCAGGATGCGTTTTGTTCTGGCCGATCCTGAGAAGGCCGATGTGGCGAAGATCGAAGCGCTGAAGAGTGTAAAGGGGACGTTTACACAGGCGGGACAGTTCCAGGTGATTATTGGAAATGATGTTTTTGCGTTTTACAATGAGTTTACCTCCGTATCCGGGATTGAAGGAGTTTCCAAGGAGGAAGTGAAGCAGGAAGCGAAAGGGAACATGAATCCGGTTCAGAAGGCGGTAGCCAATATCGCGGAGATATTCGCACCTCTGATTCCGGCCATCATCGTCGGCGGTCTGATTCTGGGATTCCGGAACATCATCGGTGAGATTCGGTTTATGAACGGCGGGACAGAGACGCTGATCGAGGTGTCCCAGTTCTGGGCGGGAGTACACAGCTTCCTGTGGCTGATCGGTGAGGCGATATTCCATTTCCTGCCGGTAGGCATCACGTGGTCGGTGACGAAGAAGATGGGCACGACCCAGATTCTGGGTATCGTACTCGGTCTGACACTGGTGTCTCCGCAGCTGTTAAACGCCTATGCCATGGCTCCCGGCGTGGAAGTTCCGGTATGGAATTTTGGATTTTTCACCATGCAGATGGTCGGCTATCAGGCGCAGGTAATTCCGGCGATTCTGGCCGGATTCGTGCTGGTTTATTTAGAGAAGTTCTTTAAGAAGATTACGCCTCAGGCGATTTCCATGATCGTGGTGCCGTTCTTATCACTGGTGCTGGCCGTGATCGCTGCACACGCGGTTCTGGGTCCTGTGGGCTGGGCCGTGGGTTCCTGGGTCTCAAAGGTGGTTTACGCAGGGCTTACCTCAAGTTTCCGCTGGTTATTCGCCACCGTATTCGGTTTTATCTACGCACCGCTCGTAATAACCGGTCTTCACCATATGACCAATGCCATCGATTTGCAGCTGATGGCGGAGTTTGGAGGCACCATGCTGTGGCCGATGATTGCTTTATCCAACATTGCACAGGGATCCGCAGTACTTGGCATGATCTATTTACAGAAGCATAACGAAGAGGCGAAGCAGATATCCATTCCGGCATGTATTTCCTGTTATCTGGGTGTCACGGAGCCGGCGATCTTCGGTGTCAACTTAAAGAGGGGATTTCCATTTATCTCCGCCATGATCGGTTCCGCGATTGCGGCCACCGTATCGGTGGGAAGCAACGTTATGGCGAATTCCATCGGCGTAGGCGGAATTCCCGGAATCCTGTCCATTCAGCCGCAGTATATGGGAAGATTTGCTGTCTGTATGCTGATTACCATGGTGGTTCCTTTTGTGCTGACGGTAGTAGTCGGTAAGAAAAAAGACGTTCGGTAAATAAGTGGAGGAGAATATGAAAGACTTCAGGAAATCGTGTGTATATCAGATCTATCCAAAGTCCTTCCGGGACACGACTGGTAATGGCGTCGGTGACTTAAACGGAGTCACGGAGAAGCTGGACTACTTAAAGAAACTGGGAGTCGATTATCTGTGGCTTACGCCCTTCTTCGTCTCGCCGCAGAATGACAATGGATACGATATTGCGGACTATTACCACATTGACCCGCTGTTCGGCACCATGGAAGACTTAGACCGCCTCATTAAAGAGGCGGCTGACCGGGGCATGGGACTGATGTTTGACATGGTGTTCAACCATACCTCGACCCAGCACGAGTGGTTTGCCCGGGCGCTTAAGGGAGAGAAGGAGTATCAGGACTACTATATTTTTCGGAAAGGAAAAAAGGGGGTTCCCCCCACCAACTGGCAGTCCAAGTTCGGCGGCAGCGCCTGGGAGTACGTGGAGGAGCTGGGGCAGTATTATCTTCATCTGTTTGACCGGACGCAGGCGGACTTAAACTGGGAGAATCCGAATGTACGGGAAGAGATCCGCAAGGTTCTTCTCTACTGGAAGAAGAAGGGAATCCGTGGTTTTCGTTTCGATGTCATCAATCTGATCTCCAAGCCCGCGTACTTTGAAGATGACGACGAAGGAGACGGCCGCAGATTCTATACAGATGGTCCGCGGGTGCATGAGTATTTAAAAGAGATGGTGAAAGAGACCGGCCTGTATGAGGACGATATCATCACTGTGGGGGAGATGTCCTCCACCACAATCCATCACTGTATCCAGTATACCAACCCGCAGGAACAGCAGCTGAAGATGTGCTTTAATTTCCACCATCTGAAGGTAGACTATAAAAATGGGGACAAATGGTCTCTGATGCCCTATGATTTCATGGGCCTGAAAAAGATTTTTCACACCTGGCAGACCGGTATGGCCGAGGGAAGCGGATGGAACGCCGTGTTCTGGTGCAACCATGACCAGCCGAGGGCGGTATCGCGGTTTGGGGACGAAGCGAGATACCGGAAGCAGTCGGCCAAGATGCTGGCGACGGCCATCCACGGCATGAGAGGAACGCCCTATATTTATCAGGGAGAGGAGCTGGGCATGACCAACGCCGGTTTTACTTCCGCCGATCAGTACCGTGATGTGGAAAGTCTGCATTATTTCGATATTCTGAAGGAAAGCGGAATGGAGGAAGCCCGTATTTACGAGGTCCTGCGCCAGCGGTCCCGCGACAACAGCCGGACTCCCATGCAGTGGAGCGATCAGGAGTATGCCGGCTTTACAAACGGCGTGCCCTGGATCGAAGTCAACCGGAACTATAAAGAAATCAATGCGGAAGAATGCCTGGAAGACAGCGATTCTATTTTTTACTACTATCAGAAGCTGGTCGGCTTGAGGAAAGAGTACGACGTTATCAGCGAAGGCGGGTGCGAACCGGTACTGGAGGATCATGAGGCAGTATTTGCCTACAAAAGGACGTACGGCGGTGATACGCTGCTGGTCCTGACTAATTTTACCGACAGAAGCCAGTCCATAGCGGCGGCAGATTTAAAGCTTCCGGATGAGGAACTGACGAAATACAGAACGCTGATTGCCAACGATGGGGCAGAGAGGGAGAGTAAGAAGATCCGGCTTTCTCCATATGGAGCCATTATGCTGATCAGAGAGTGATACGGAACGCTTTTTAGGAAAGCAAATGGATCATATAAAAAAACAGCAGGGCAATACGGAAAAAACTGATAATCCCTTTTTACAAACCGGGTTTATCAGTTTCTTCCGTATGTTCACGCTGTTTTTTATTTTGCCTGGTATAACGTATTGTAGGTCCTTGTGCATAGAACACTCACTATCCACAAGGACTTATGATACGCTCTAGATACCCAATGTATGATCGAGCAGTATTTTTACACCCATAATCACCAGGATCAGCCCGCCTGCAAACTCGGCTTTGGACTTATACCTGGTGCCGAAGACATTGCCGACCTTGACACCGATGATGGAGAGGACAAAGGTGGTGGAGCCGATGAAGGAAACGGCAGGAACGATGCGTACCTGCAGGAAGGCGAAGGTGACGCCGACGGCCAGTGCATCGATGCTGGTGGCGATGGCAAGCAGAATCATATTGCCCGGCGCCACGGAGCAGTCCACACATTCCTCCTCCTTATTCAGGGACTCCCGGATCATGTTGAATCCGATGATGCCCAGAAGGATAAAGGCGATCCAGTGGTCGATGGAAGTGATGGCCTCTTTAAACTGAGATCCCAATATGTAACCGAAAAGCGGCATGCCCGCCTGGAAACCACCGAAATAGAGTCCGACGATGACTGCGTTTTTCCAGCTCATCCTCTGCATGGAGAGTCCCTTACAGATGGAAACGGCGAAGGCGTCCATAGAAAGGCCCACCGCGATAATGAACAGCTCAATTAATGACATGTGATATTCCTCCTGCGTATAAGCTTAATAAGTATATGATGCGGAGAACAAAAAAAGACTTATCTGCAGGCAGCGAAAAACCCGCAGACAAGTCTCATCTTTTTGCATAAAAGCAAGTTAAGCAGGACCAGATAGACAGACGCTATCAGTATGTTGACCCTGCTGCACGCCGCATCCCTGACCCGTGGGGGACGTGCTGACTACTCCCTCATCTTCCGTTTATTCTAATGGATTTTACTGGGTATGTCAAGTGCAAAACATCAAAGCTTACCGAAGCTCCGGCCAGAATTCCTTATTAGCCTCAATCATCTCATCCAGAATGGCCTTTGCCACCGTAGCCGACGGCACCGTTTTATTCATGGAAAAGGCTTTCCATACCTTTTCATAGGAGCCCTCGATGCCTCCGGCGACCAGAAGCTTCTCCGATGCCAGCTGCTGCTCCATCAGTCCCTTATAGTAGTCGCCGATGGGGCCCTGACAGATTACCTCCGGACCATTTTTGCCGATATAGGCAGGAACCTCGACCATGGCATCCGGTGCGATATTCTCGATGGCCCCGTTATTCTGTACAATCACGATGAATTTCTTCTTCGTGTCATTTTTAAGAGCCATGGCGAGATCCGCGATGTAGTTGCCGTGGGCGCCGTGGTAGAATGCCTTTGCAGTCACCTCTCCGGTCTTGATATAATGGTCAATTCCCTCAAACAGCTCCTTTTCCCTGGAGTCCATTACCTCATTGGCTCTCGTATATTCTGGATTGGATTCTTCCACCACATCCTTGGACAGCAGATAGTACTGCAGATACGTATTGGGCAGATACTCCGGATTCGACTGCAGGACCTTATACACATTATTCCAGGTATGGATCCAGGAGGCGTTTAAATGGCGTTCTCCCACGCGGTCGTGTTCCTTAAGCTTCTCCAGCACATCCGGCGGCAGAAGTGTCTTGTTCTTCATAACGTATTCTGTTATTTCCGCCTTTAAATCTCTGCCCTGATACGTGATATCCGTAAACCAGCCGAAATGATTCAGCCCGAAATAATTGACATCAAAGTCTGTAAAATTCGGAATATCTAAACATCTGCCCACCATCTCCAGGATTGCAATAGGCATATCACAGATGTTGATAATCCGGGCATGGGGGCGCAGCGCCCGGCACGCTTCCGATACCACAGCCGCTGGATTGGAGTAGTTTAAGATCCAATGGTCAGGGGCCGCATACTTCTCCACGTCATCAATCACCTGAATCATGGGAAACAGCGTGCGCAGGCCGTAGGCCAGCCCGCCGCAGCCACAGGTCTCCTGTCCCACACAGCCGTGGCGCAGCGGAATCTTCTCATCCTTTTCTCTCATGGCGTATTTCCCTACGCGCATCTGGGCAAAGATAAAGCTGGAATTCTCGTACGCCGTCTTTTTGTCCGTCGTTACCGTCAGGCGAATCGGAGACTTTATATCCTTTAAGATCCAGTCTACCACAAGACTCACCTTATACTGGCGCTCTTCATCAATATCAAACAGCCGTACTTCCTCTACCTCCAGTTCCTTCTGTCTTAAAGCAATGGATTTTACGATTCCCGGTGTAAAGGTGCTGCCTCCGCCTACAATTGTGATTATCATATTATTTCCTCTCTTTCTGCGGCCATGCCGCTCCATAAATGTTCTGTATCCTACATGCGCTCCAGCATATCCTCTACCTGGCTCTTTACAGCCGGTACCTGCATACCGAATACGATTTGTATATCAGTGCCGTTTTTCTTAATTCCGCTGTTTTTCATGGTATTGATCAAGTCATCCCTGATTAAGCTGCCATCCTTTACCACCACCCGCAGACGTGTAAAACAATTGTCCAGCGACTCGATATTCGCCTTGCCGCCAAGTCCCTCTATTAACTTCCGAATGGGTTCATCCTTTGGCTGGCTGGCCGCCGTCTCGCCGCTTCCCGCGTCCTCTGCTATAAGCTCTCTTCCCGGCGTCTTAAGGTTTAGTTTCTTAATCAGAAAAACGAAAAGGAAATAGTATCCGACTGCGGTCACCGCTCCCAGAAGCAGCAGCAGCGGCCAGTTGGTCTTCTCCACACCCAGGGCCAAATTGGAGATCATAATGTTGACGATGCCGCCGCTGGTGGAAGCCGGAATGCTGAGGACCTTTAACAGTACCAGCAAGCCGCCGCTGATCAGGGAGTGAACAACAAAAAGCAGGGGAGCTGCAAAGACGAACAGGAAATCCATCGGTTCTGTAATTGCCGATAAGATGGCCGCCAGCATAAGCGGGAACATGACTGCTTTTGTATTCTCCCGGTTTTCCTTTCTCGCAGTCGTGATAAAGGCCAGGCCGATTCCGATATACGGGAATAAATTATTGAATGTGTAGCTGTTATAATAGGTGGATGGTGAAAATGGTACTCCCGGCATGTTCATCTCCGCCACCCGGATCGGATAAGCGCCGGAGATGATCTGATCTCCAAGCACCAGGGTTCCGCCCACATCGGTAAACTGGAACGGTGCGTACACAAGATGGTGAAGCCCTGTGGGAACCAGAAGCTTGTTAAGCAGGCCGTATATGTAAAGTCCCACATTGCCGCTGCTCTTAATTAAATCGGTCAGAGCCGAGATCCCCCGCTGAACCACCGGCCATACGTAGGACGCTCCGAAGCCCAGAAACAGGGAAAGAAGGATCAGAAGGAAAAATGGAAATCTTACCCCGGAGAACATGGAGAAATACCCCTTAAACTGTTTCTCTCCGTACTTATTAAATACATATCCTGTCAGGCAGCCCAATGTGATGCCGCTGAACACGCCCATATCCAGCACCTGGATGCCCAGAACGGTAGACTGCCCCGTACCGTATAATCCCAGCGGCCCCATCTCTGCCAGCCTGCCGATAAAAGACAGCGTGATGTTATTGGCATTTAGGAATAAAAAATAGGACATCAGGGCGATCAGCGACGCGTGGCCTTTGTTCTTTTTCGCCAGCGCTCCCGCGATACCGACACAGAATATTACGCTCAAATTGTTGATTAAAAACATCAGACAATTATAAATCAGCTTTCCCACCAGCTGAAACGGCGCTGCCTGTAAAAATGGAATCTTCGCTGTGATCGAACCGTTTGTCAGGAGAATTCCGAGAATCAGCACCGTACCGGCAACCGATAAATACATGAGCGGCTGGACAATGGCCTTGGAAAACCGTTCCAGCGCACTTTTCATTTTTTCTTTCATATTCATTTTCTGCGCGCAGAGCGCGCAACCCCTTTCTAATGGACTGATAGTGTGTTGATCATGTGATAAACGAGGAATCCCTTTTCCGCATTTGTCATATCCTTATGGTATGTCTTTTGCACGTAGTCACCGATTTTCTCCGCACATCCATATACTACCGGATACTGGCTTCTGCCGAGTGTGAAGAGAAATTCATCCGCAGACTGGGCACTGCCTTCTCCCAGCACCCGCCTGGCGAAAAACTGCAGATGGCGGACAAACCGATCGTACGGAATGGAGGTTTCGTCCAGATTCACATCGAAATATTCCGATACGATTTGAAGGATATCGCGCACCATTTGGATACTCTGAATCGTGCAGCTGGCCCTCTGATCCATGGAGGCATTGACGATGTGAAGGGCAATAAAGCCCATCTCTTCCTCCGAGATCCGGATTCCCATCTTCTTCCAGATAATCTCTCCGGCCTTCCTGGCCGGCATAAACTCCTCTTTGTAGAACTGCCGTATCTCCAGAAGCAGCGGATTTTCGCATATTACGTGATTCTTTTCCCGTTCCAGGGACATACTGATATGATCGGTCAGTGTGATATACAGATCCTCGCTGATTTTCAAATCGGAGTCACGGCGGATCATCTCGACCACTTCCTCCGATATGGATAAATAGACGGAAGGGATATCCTTGACCAGCTTTTCCAGCCTTGTCATCACTCCGGAGTCCTCCAGGGTAAAGATCTTCTCCACCTTTTCCTGTTCAATGGAATCCCCCGGCTTCTTCTGAAAGGCCAGCCCTTTTCCTATGGCAATCATCTCAGGCCCGTCGGCCCCGTTCACTGCCACCACAACATTATTGTTATAAATTCTCTTGATTTCCATGACGTCTCACTCTCCCTCTCCAACAAAAAGACACGGTTACAGCCACAGAATTTTCTCTCCCGCCGTCACGGTTCCCGGCGGCGCCTTATGAACCTCTCCAAACTGTTCGCCGTTTGATACCAGCATCATCGTTACCGTATCGTAGCCTGCCCCTTTCAGTACTTCAATATCAAAGTTTACCAGCAGCTGCCCCTTTTTAACCGTATCATTCGACTTCACATGAACCGTAAATCCCTTTCCGTTTAAGGCTACCGTGTCGATTCCGATATGGATCAGCAGCTCGACCCCATCCTTCGTCTTAATCCCCAGCGCGTGGCCGGTTGGAAAGAGTGCCACGATTGTTCCGTCTGCCGGTGCATACAGACTGCCGTCTGTCGGAATGACCGCCACTCCATCTCCCAGCGACTTTTCCGCAAACACTGCATCGCTGACGGTCTCCAGTGGTACGAGTTCACCGCTTACCGGGCTGAACACCGCCTTTTCCTGTACCTCCTGTTTCTTCCAGTTTTTAAATAATCCCATGTTTTCCTCCTTTTCTGAAAACAAAAACAGGCTTAACCAAAATCTTAAAAGCACATACGAGTGCTTCTAAAGATCTTGGTTAAGCCTGTTTTCACAGTAACATTCCTTGTTTCTTTATAGCGCGATTATAACAAAACAAAAATGCATTGTCAACTGTTTTGTTCTCTATTCCAGCGGCTGTATGTAGAAATTTCCCACAACGTCGCTGGAGTTTATGACATTGACAAAGGTATCGGGGTACTGCTCGCGGATGCGTTTCTTCATCTTTTTCACGTCGCCGTCGGAGAGGACGGTGTAGAGAAGATACTTTTTGTTGGCCGAGTAGGAACCGAAGCCCTTTAAGATGGTGCTGCTGTGGTTGGTCAGCTCCATCAAATCCGCAGACACGGCGGCCGGATTGTCTGTGACGATGAGCAGCGTCTTTTTCTTGTATTTCTTATAAAGCGTGTTGATCACCTGCGTGTTGCAGAACTGGTAGATGATGGAGTACAGTGCGATATCCATGCCGAAGATGGCTCCGGAAATGAGGATGATAACAGCACTGAACAGCAGCATATAGTTGAAGGTGGATATCTTATATTTGGTGGAGAGGGACATGGCGATGAAATCCGTTCCGCCTCCGCTGGCCCGGTTGTTCAGGATGAGGCTCATGCCCAGGCCGTTGATGATTCCGCCGAATACGGAGATGAGAAGAAGGTCTCCGGTGATGGGGATGACAGGCAGCTGGTCGACCAGGATTGACACGGTCAAGAGGCTCACACAGGACAAAATCGTAAACTTTTTCCCGACAATGCGGTAGGCAAATACGGCCGGGATAGCGTTGAAAACCACGTTTAAGAAGGTGAAGGAGATCTTCACGCCAAAAAAGGCCAGCCCCACCCTCTGAATCAGCTTGGCGAGTCCGGAGAAACCGCCCGGGACCAGCTTTCCCTGTTCGACGAAGGTGTTTAAATTCACCGCTACGATGACACTTCCGAAAAGGATAAAAAAGATGGAGACAGCGTTGCGGAGCCGCTTATCCTTTTCTGCCTTTTCCGCATTCTTTTTGTATAAATCGGAAACACCCTGTTTTTCTGCCATTGGGACCCTCCTTTTTCCGGCAAAGACTTAACACATACTACCATTTCCCCAAGAAATCCTGTATAATTATATTGTTTTATACAGGGACACAAAAGGGGATTCGTATTTTTCTGTTTCTATCATATCATATATTTCGGAAGAAGGGGTCTAAAAATTATGAAACAATTACTGCATTTTGACAGTATAAGAAAAAAGGTCATTTTTTTAGACTTGATCGTTGTTTTTTCGCTATTCATCTTATTCTGTATTTTAATGAGCTATATATTTGAAGACGGCAATTACAAACTGAACTACAGCAAGCTGGACCTTCTGGAAGAAAAATGCAGCAATATTGCGAACAGGAATACGGAGATCATAAAAATATCGGTAGGCATGTATCTGGATCCTGAGATTAACCGTCTGATCTCGAAGAGGAACAGGCTGACGGGCTATGAATATATCAGTGCACAGGACAGCATACAGAGTAAAATGCTGGAGCTGACGGAATTGTTTCCTGACAGGCAGTATCAAATGATGCTGCTCTGTAAAAACGATATGAATTTTTATCAGTCCTCTTTAAACTTGAGGCAGGATGCTGTCACTCTGGATATGCTGGACGAGGAAAGCTGGTATCAGGAGGCGATGGAAAAGAATGATTCCATCTATTTCCTCCCGAAGTACAGGAGTCCTGTATTGCAGAAGCTGTTTCAGGAGGACAAGCTGTTTGCGGTTCAGAAACTGCGGAATTTAAACAGCGGAAGAGATGTCGGCATTATGATTGTGGCCATATCCCAGGATATCTGGGGGAATGTCATACTGGGCGATGAGGATTCCGATGAGAATACCATCGTCATCGATCAGTACAGAAAAATAATATTTTCTTCCGATCCCAGAATGTATGGATATGAGGTGGAGGATAATTCTTACTATAATCAGATAACAAATTATACGAAGGGCTTTTTTCTGGGAAATGTGATGAACCAATACAGCCATATACGGTTTGCCAGTATTGATGGTTTGGGCTGGAAGCTGATTTCCTATGAACCATACCGCCATGGCTGGACTTCTTTCTATGTAATCCTGTTCCTCGTCCTGGGAACCGCGATGTTTCTTGTGCTCATCGTCATAGTCTTTTATAACTGCAGCTTTATCTCCCGGAGAATGGAGAAATTAAATAAAAACATCCTGGAGGTTACAAATGGGGATTTAAAGACAAGAATCCAGGATGACTATGAAATAGAGTTCCATGAAATCTGTCACAATTTTAATTATATGCTGGACCACATTGAAAATCTGATGAAGCAGCTGGAGATAGAAGAGGAAGAAAAGCACGCCCTGGAGATCCAGGCTTTACAGGCACAGATTAACCCGCATTTCTTTTATAATACGCTGGTGACCATCCGGTTTATGATTCAGATGGAGGAATATAATGAGGCAGACAGAGCGCTGCTTGCCTTTTCAAAATTGCTGAGAAAATCCTTTGTGAATTCCCAGAAGGTCATTCCGATCAAGGAAGAACTGGCCATGGCGGAAGATTATCTGGAATTAATGAAGCTCCGATATCGCGATAAATTTCAATGGAAAATACTCGCAGCGGAAGACGTAGTGGAATTGGGGATTCTGAAGAACGTCATCCAACCGTTGGTTGAAAACAGCATCTCTCACGGCTTTAACATGAAAGATGGCATGGGACATATCGTCATATGCGCATACCGGATAAAGGAAAATGTCGTAATCGAGGTGGAAGACGATGGTGTGGGGGTAGACTTAGAAAAGATAAATAACAGCATACATAATCAGCAGACCGTGAAGGCCAGAGATCAGCTGAACGGAATCGGGCTTTCCAATATTCAGATGAGAATTTTACGGAATTTCGGCGATCAATATGGACTGAGTGTAGAGGTGAATTCATCGGGCGGCGTTACTTTCCGGATGAAGATGCCTGTCATTAATATGGAGGGGGCAAACAGTTGAATATCGTAATTGCAGATGACGAGGAGATCATCTTAAAATGGATGAAAAAGAATATCGAAGCGCTGTCGCCGGAGCATCATGTGATCGAAGCATGTATCAATGGAATGCAGGTTCTGAATTGCTGCCTGAACCATCAGGTCGATGTGCTGTTTACCGATATACGTATGCCGATCATGGATGGGATGGAGCTGCTTAAAAAGCTGAATCAGAATCATGTCCTGCCTTATACGGTTGTCCTGAGTGCGTATGATGACTTTTCTTATGCAAGGGACTGTCTGAAGCTGGGGGTGAGTGAGTTTCTCTTAAAGTCTGAGATTACAAAGGATGAACTGGAAGCCTGCCTGCAGACCGCGAAGGAACGGATCAGGAATCAGGGGGCGGCGGAGACAAAACAATCATCTCCCGCCCGGGAGATGGAAAAGGTTCTGCTGCAGTGCTTTAAAGAACCGGACTATATTTCCAGGGACATCTTAAAACAGGTCTGGAATACCTGCTGGGAGATAAAAGGGAGTTATGCAGTGATCATCTTCCGCGATACCGATCGGATATCGAATCAGGAACAGCTTAAGGAGATTCTGCCATTTGCCTTTCAGGAGGAGAAGAGGGTGCTCTACTGGCTGCCAAAGAGTGAGCGGGAGATCCTTGTACTTACGGAAATGAATCATGACAACCCTCAGAAGCTTACAGAAAAAATATATGAGACGGTCGCCTCCTTCGGCGGCAGCAATATGTATGTCAGCAGCTCCGACACCGGTAAAACGGTGGACGAACTGGAGACATTATACCAGCATTCACAGGAGGTTCTCACCTATCAGCTGTTTTACAGGCACATTGGCGGACTGAATTATGAAACGATGAAGAACCGGATCAGTCATATAGAGGCTGGAATGGAAGCAAAGTTTGAAAAACTGGAGCTGCTGATCAACAGCCGGGCCTGGAGCAGTATAGTCGAGGAAATGGAAGCGATATTCGATTATGCGGGGAAAATGGAGCCGGATGTATCCTGCATCAGAAGGCTGTTTCTAAATACCTTACTGAATCTGTACTGGAGTCATCTGGAGGAGGCGGACAGAAGAGTGTTTTCGATCGATAAGATCATTGAAGTGACACACTGTACCGATATTGGCCAGCTTGAAACAAAGGTTTTGACGCAGGCGGAAGAAATCCTCAGGGTATTGATCGGCAAACAGAAGAAATACAGTGAAGCTGTATTTCTGATCATGCAGTATATGGAAGAACGGTATGCAGACTCCATTACACTCGATGAGCTTGCAAACCATGTTCATATGAACCGCAGCTATATCTCCCATCTCTTCAAAAAAGAGACTGGCAGGAATATTAATACCTATCTGTTAGAGCTTCGAATGGAAAAAGCGAAAATTCTTTTAAAGAACAGTAACCATAATATTCAGGATATCTGCTGTCAGATCGGGATCCCGGATTCGGCTTACTTTAGTAAGGTATTTAAAAAGTATTCCGGTATGACACCGATCGAATTCAGGCGCATCAGCAATGAAAACTGATGCGTCTTTTTATTTCAAAAGACAACAAAACATGGATTGTATAAAAGCGCCAAATAAATTACAAAAATATCAAAATAATTTTAAAATATGCAAGAGAAACTACGAAGTTAAAATGAAAAATAGTAAAAAAGATACAAAAAAACAAAAGAAGAACAGAAAAAGATATACATAGTACATAGTAAAAGAATGCAAAATCAGTATAATATAGTTATCAAGTTCCTGGAGTACAACAACCATAAACAAAAGGAGAGGGAAGTTATGAGAAGAAATTGGAAAGTTATCTTAAGCGCAGCAGCAGTCAGCTGTATGGTGTTGTCTTTGGCCGCCTGTGGAGGCGGTAATGAAGACCTGGTTTCCGATGCAGGGAAGGATACCAGTGATGAAAATGTAAAACTGGTCTTTCTCAGGGCAGGAACCGAAGATTATAAGAAGGATGCCTTTACTCAGATGATAGAAGGGTTTGAAGCGAAGTATCCGAATTATACGGTAGAGTATCAGGAAGCTCCCTGGGGAGATGATTTTGAGACAAAACTGAACACCGGATTTGCTTCCGGCACGGCACCGGACGTCATTCACTACTCCCTGGCATCGATCGGTGCGAGAGTACCCATGGGGCAGTATGAGTGCCTCGACTCGTATGCCGAAGGCTGGGAGGGCATGGAAGATATGTATGACAGCGTAAAAGAAGCCGGAAGTATCGGCGGAAAGCTTTACGGTGTCCCGTACACGCCGGATGCACGAATGTTTGCGATCAATACAGAGTTATTTGAAAAGGCCGGGCTCGATCCGGATTCACCGCCTGCCAACTGGGAAGAGCTGTTGGAGGCCCATAAAAAACTGATGGTTAAGGATTCCTCCGGCAATGTAATCCAGTGCGGCTATGGAATCCCCACCAGCGGAAGAAATATCAACCAATACCTGGAAATATTCATTGTTCAGAACGGCCTGAATAATCTTGTGGATGAAGCGAGCAATGAAATCCTGTTTAACAAACCGGAAGCAGTCGAGGCGATGGATTTCATGAAGCAGTTAAAGGATGCCGGTCTGGTGGACTGGAATAACACGCAGAAGGATCAGAATCCTTTCTACAATGGAACGGCGGCCATGACGGTTATTTCTGAAAATGAGTTTAATAATATCAACACAGGAGATCTGGAAGGAAAGATCAAGCTCGTTCCCATGTTTTCCAAGGCAAACAGCGGTACCTTCTGCGGGATGCATTTTATGTTTATGAATGCGAACTCCAAGAATAAAGAGGCTGCCTGGAAATTAATTGAGTACATGAGCAGCAAGGAGTCGATGCAAATCTGGATGGATACGGCAAAGACGGCTCCCGTAAGGTCCTCTTTGGAAGAGGCGTATCTGAAAAAGAATCCGGTAAATGGACCGATGATTATGGAAGCAATAGAAATTGGAAAAGGATCGCCCAAGGTTCCGTACTTTAACAGTGTATTTACTTATGTGGACGATGCCATGGAACAGGTATTCTATGGGCAATTATCCCCTCAGGATGCGCTTAATGCAGCTGCGGAAAAGGTGCAGGAGGAAATTGATAATCAATAACTGCGGCAATGCGGTCTGTTTGATAAGAATAGGCCGCATTATTTATTCCCGCAGGCAGCAAGTCAGGTGTCCGGATGGCCGGACCTTTTATCAGGAAGAAATGAGGAGAGAGGAAAGATGGCTGGAAAAAAAGTAAGAAAAAACACACGCGGCGATAAAGAGGCGTATATCATGATATTGCCTGCTTATCTGATTTTTACTATTTTCATTCTGGTTCCGATCGGCATGGTACTGTTTTACAGCCTGACCGATTTCAATATGTACCAGATTCCCGCTTTTTTAGGTTTGAAGAATTATAGTAAGCTGTTTCATGATTCGGAGTTTCTCGCATCGGTTGGAAATACACTGCTGTATACGGTTGTAACGCTGACCATTCAGCTGGTATTGGGGCTCTTGCTGGCGGTACTGCTTTATCGGGAATCCAGGGCAGTTCCTTTTTTCCGGACAGCGCTTTACATGCCCAATATCATGTCCATGGTGTGCGTATCCATGGTATGGCTGTGGCTGTATAATCCCAACTTCGGCCTTCTCAACAGCTTTTTAAAGCTTATCGGCATACCGGCCCAGCAGTGGCTCATTAATCCGAATCAGGCAATGCTCTGCATAATTATGATTGGAATCTGGAAGAACTGCGGATATTCCATGGTCATCTTCCTGGGAGGGCTTACCGGCATTCCCCAGTCCTTATATGAGGCGGCGGAGCTCGATGGAGCAGGCGCTATCCATAAGTTTCGCTACATCACGTGGCCGATGCTGTATCCCACGACCTTTTTCCTGCTCGTAACAGGAATCGTAAACAGCTTTGCAGTGTTTGAACAGGTAAATATCATGACGAACGGCGGGCCTTTAAACAGAACAACGACGATTGTCCATCAAATATACAGGAGAGGTTTTCTGGAGTTCAAAATGGGATATGCAAGTGCCATGGCGGTTTTGCTTCTGGTGTTTTCTTTAATCGTTACCATGATGGTATTTAAGTTTGGCAATAAAGGTCAGGATGTGGATGTTTCATAGGAGGAGCAAAGATGAAAAGGAAAAAAAGGTTACATATGATCTGGATAGTCTGTATGGCAGTGGTTTCTTTGATTATCCTGCTTCCGATTCTTGTAATGATTTTAACTTCATTTAAAACAACAGGGGAGATTAACTCGGCGGTATTTCATTTCCTGCCGGAGTCGATGAATCTTGATAATTATAAGGCGGCGATGTCCACCGGAAGCTGGCTGATCTATTTTAGAAATTCCCTAGTCATCACCCTGGTCAGCATTGTATTCTCGCTGTTGTTTAATTCCGTCGCGGGGTATGCGTTTGCCCGGCTGCATTTTAAAGGATCGAAGGTACTGTTTACACTGCTGCTGGTCGGCCTTATGATGCCGCCGCAGGTAACGATGCTGCCCACGTTCCTGATTATGGCGAGATTTCCGCTGATCGGTGGAAATGATATTCTGGGATTTGGCGGTTCGGGATTAATGAATACGTTTCCCGGAGTGATTATTCCATTGGTATCGGGGTCCTTCGGCGTCTTCCTGTCGAAGCAGTTTTTCGAGAATTTTCCCAGATCCCTCGATGAAGCCGCCATGCTTGACGGGGCCGGTAAATGGAAAACGTATTTCTATATCTACCTTCCCAATTCAAAGGTTATTCTTGCAACCCTGGCGCTGTTAAAGGGATCGTCAGTCTGGAACGATTACTTATGGCCTTTGGTCATGACAAATTCAGTCAATATGAGAACCGTACAGCTGGCGCTTACCATGTTCCGGGATGAGAGCACGGTGCGCTGGGGCCCCATGATGGCGGCGGCAACGTTAATCTCGCTTCCGATGATTCTGTTATTCCTGTGTGCACAGAAGTATTTTGTACAGGGAGTTGTTTCGACCGGAATTAAGTAGCAGCAGAGAGGAGTAAAGGGATGAAAAGACCCAATATTATTGTATATTTTTCGGATCAGCAGCGCTGGGATACGCTGGGGTGTTATGGACAGCCGCTTTTAGTTTCCCCCAATCTCGACAGACTGGCAAAGGAGGGCGTGAAATTTGAAAATGCCTTTACCTGCCAGCCGGTTTGCGGTCCCGCCCGTGCGTGCCTGCAGAGCGGTAAATATGCGACACAGGTAAACTGCCATAGAAATGCGCTGGCATTGCCGCAGGATATAATAACGCTGGCCGATTATTTCCACGAATCCGGTTATGAGACGGCTTACGTGGGCAAATGGCATCTGGCCTCAAACAGAAGCAGCTATACGGCGCCGTTCGATGAGGAAAACTACGAGACCCGGGCGATTCCTCCGGAACGCAGGGGCGGGTATCGGGATTATTGGATGGCGGCCGATGTTCTGGAGGCAACCTCCCATGGATACGATGGATATGTGTTTGACCGAGAAGGGAAAAAATGTGAGTTTATCGGTTACCGCGCGGATTCCATTAATAATTATGCGATTCATTACCTCCACCAGTATGATGGGAAGAAACCATTTTTTCTGTTTATTTCTCAAATCGAGCCTCACCATCAGAACGATCACGGCCGGTTTGAGGCGCCGGATGGCGCGCGAGAGAAGTTTACCGGCTATGAGCTGCCGGCTGACATTCCTGTGGATAAGGGGGACTGGAAGGAACATTACCCGGACTATTTAGGCCAGTGTCACAGCCTGGATGAAAATGTCGGGCGGCTTGTCGATACGCTGAAGGCGAGGGGATTGTGGGAGAATACGATCCTGTTTTACACATCAGACCATGGCTGCCATTTCTGCACGAGGAACAGCGAGTATAAGCGCTCCTGTCATGAGGCAAGCATCCATATTCCGATGCTTGCTGTGGGCGGACCGTTTCAAGGCGGCAGAACCATCACGGAGCTGGTCAGTCTTATTGATTTGCCGGTGACGCTGCTTGACTGCGCAGGTATAAAGAAACCGGAGGATTTTCAGGGGAATTCGCTGAAATCCCTTGCCGATGGGACCTCAGAAGGCTGGGACGACTGTGTGTTTATACAGATCAGTGAAAGCGAGGTCGGCAGAGCAATCCGGACCGATCAGTGGAAATATGCAATCGCTGCGGATGCGGATGGATGGAGCTGCCCGGGGGCGGATGTTTATTATGAACAGTATCTGTTTGATTTAGCGCACGATCCGGCGGAATGCTGCAACCTGGCGGGAGACCCTGCCTTTGAACCGGCAAGACGGGTATTGCGTGAGAAACTCCTGCTTTGTATGGAACGGGCTGGGGAGAAGAGACCGGAGATTCGTCCTTTTCGAGAGGGCTGAAAGGAGAAACAGAGATGAAAGCAATTATGGTAATGTTTGATTCCTTAAACCGCAGATTTCTTGAGCCGTATGGCTGTCAGGAGACAATCACTCCAAATTTTCTCAGACTGGCACAGAAAACCGTGCGGTTTGAGAACAGCTACGCCGGAAGTCTGCCCTGTATTCCTGCAAGGAGAGAGCTGCACACGGGCCGGTATAATTTTTTGCACCGGTCCTGGGGGCCTATGGAGCCTTTTGACGATTCCATGCCGGGAATCCTGCGGGGGCATGGGATCCATAGCCATCTGGTCAGCGATCACGGCCATTATTGGGAATGTGGAGGTGCTACGTATCACACTCAATATACGACATGGGAAAATATACGGGGACAGGAGGGAGATCCCTGGGCTCCTGTGGTTGGAGGCGCAGAGGATGGGGACCCGAATTTTACCGCATTTACAGAAGGGCTGCGCAGCGGACTGTACAGGCAGAACCTGGCGAACCGCACAAGAGTGACTGGAAAAGACCAGTACCCATTGGTGAAGACTTTTGACAAGGGTCTTGAATTTCTGAGAGAAAATGAGGGAAAGGATTCCTTCTTTTTACAGATAGAGTCGTTTTCCCCCCATGAGCCCTTCATGGCGAGCAGGGAGTTTAAGGATATGTATCCCGGGAAAACAAAAGGTAAAAAGTATGAATGGCCGGATTACGCGCCGGTAAAGGAATCCGCAGAGGAAGCAGACGAGATTAAGTACTCCTATTTCGCCGACTTAACAATGTGTGATGAGCAGTTGGGCCGTCTGCTGGATTACATGGACGAAAAGAATCTGTGGGAAGATACGATGGTTATTGTCAATACAGATCATGGCTATATGCTGGGAGAACACGGGTATTGGGCCAAAAACTATATGCTCTGCTACGACGAGATCGTCCATACGCCGCTGTTTATCTGGGATCCAAGGTTCCCTGAATCCGCTGGAACGAGCAGAGAGGCGCTTGTGCAAACCATAGATCTGCCGGTTACGATTCTGCAGTTTTTCGGAATCGATCCTGCCGCAGATATGCAGGGGCAGGACATTTCCCGGATCATAAAGGGGGAGAAAGGCAGCCGGACGTGCGGGCTGTTCGGAATATTCGGGGCCCATCTGTGCTGTACGGATGGAAGATACGTGTATATGAGGGCGCCTCGAAATCTGGAAGCCCCATTTCATGAGTATACGTTAATGCCAACCCATATGATGACATTCTTTACGACGAAAGAGCTGGAGTCGATGGAACGCCACGAGGCCTTTTCCTTTACAAAAAATTGTCCCGTTATGCAGATTGATGCAGACCCGGCAGTCCGGTGTATGGAGGAGGGGGACTATCTGTTTGACTTACGGAATGATCCGGTGCAGGAGCATCCAATTGTATCGGAAGATATAACAGGCGAGATGGAGCGGAGCATGTACCGGCTTATGAGGTTTAACGATGCTCCGGAGGAGTTGTATTTAAGATTCGGTTTTGTTTGAGGAGAGATCCCTATACTGTGTAATAATTTATAACATTTCCCATAATTTATTCGTATTTATTTCCATGTTCAATTCCCCTATAATAAAACCATCAGAAATACCTGCGCAGGTTCAATGAGAATGATGCTATTATAAGGAGGAGGACTTATACTATGAGAAAGGGTATCTATAAAGCGGCGGCCCTGATTCTTGCCGGAACAATGTGCGCGGGCCTTACAGCCTGCAGCGGAAAGACTCAGGAAACAAAGGTCCAGGAGACAGCGGTTCAGGATACAAAGGAGGCGCAGACCGGAGAAACAGGAAAGGAACAGGCTTCGGAAGCGGGGAAGGAGAGTGCCGCGCCAAAGAAGAAGGTATCACTGGTTCTTGCAACAAACTGGGGTGAGGGGGACTCCAAGTATAATTATTTCTATCCGAAGTTTCAGGAATTCCAGGAAGCGAATAGCGATACGATGGACATTACTCTGGAGACTTACAGCACAGAGGACTACAAGACAAAGATTAAAACACAGACAGCTTCCGGTGATCTGCCGGATGTATTTACCTATTGGGGCGGCGCGATGATGACCGACATGGTGGAAGCGGGACTGCTGCTCGATGTGGAAGAGTACTTTAACGCGTCGGATCAGGTAAAGAGAGACGGATTTGAACCGA
The DNA here is from genome assembly GCF_014288005.1 of Hungatella hominis. NCBI lineage: Bacteria > Bacillati > Bacillota > Clostridia > Lachnospirales > Lachnospiraceae > Hungatella > Hungatella hominis. The sequence goes on along the minus strand of NZ_JACOPB010000002.1, from coordinate 155,696 downwards.
CCTCCTTCGGATATTACACGGCTTCCGACGGAAAGACCTACGGAATCCCGATTGAATCCACCAGAGGAATATTCCTGGCCAATAAGCAGCTGTTTGAAGAGAACGGGCTGGAGATTCCAAAGACCTGGGAGGAGCTTTTAAAGACCGCAAAGGCTTTTAACGAAAAGGGTATTATCCCGATCGCGATCGGCAGCAACGGCGGTACGCCGTCTGAATTCTTTTTCAGTGAACTGTATGGCCAGTATGACGGGGCGGCAAAAGAACTGGAGGAGCTGGCAGCGACCAGGACCTTCAATACCGAAAATGCGCTTAAAGTAGCGAACAACATAAAGGATATGATCGATCAGAAGATGTTTCCTGCGGATACGGTGGCCAACGGGGGCTGGGCTGCCAGCCTTCAGCTTTATACCGACAGGAAGGCGGCTATGACCTATACGTATCCATGGATGTTTGAGTCCATACCGGAAGAAATTCAGGAAGCCAGTGAGATCGTACCTTTGCCCATGCTCCCTGACGCGGATATCGATCCGGCCGGCATCATGACAGGGTTTACGGTATACGGATTTGAAATTAATAAAGCTTCCTTTGAGGATGCGGCAAAGCACGATGCCATGGTTAAGCTCTGTGACTTCCTTGCTTCTGATGAATTATCCGCAGAGCTGACGAAGAGCGGCATGATACCGGCAAAGAATATTGAAATTGACATGGACAGCCAGAAGCTTATCTTTAAGAAAATGATGGAATATGCCCAGGATAAAAAGCTGATTTCCGTCCACTATACAACCATGCCCGATCAGGATGCCGTTAATATGATGGATTCCAGCTTGGACGAGTTCTTTATCAATGCGCTGACGCCGCAGGAGCTGATCGACAAGGTACAGGCGGTTTTGGACAAGAATAATAAGTAAACGGGGAAATAATGGGGCTGTTCCGGAACGAGAGGAACGGCTCCATTTTTAAGGTGATCGCATGAAAAGAAAATACTTCAAAAAATATCATAATCTGCCGGTTACTGTGATGTTCCTGGCACCGGCATTTTTAATCTACACGGTCTTTCTGTTCCTGCCGCTGATTCTCACGTTCTGGTACAGTCTGACGACCTGGAACGGCGTTTCCGCGAAGGTCTTTGCAGGACTTGCCAATTACAGGGAGCTTGCGTCGAGCAGTGACTACTGGCTCACATTTTCCAACACGGTAAAGCTTACCGTGATCTCTCTCATCGTCCAGATCGGAGCCGGAATTCTTCTGGCTTACCTCTTATACAGCTGGACGAAGGGGATGAAGATCTTCCGCACCATCTATTTCCTTCCGGTGGTTATCGCACCGGTTGCCATCGGTCTGATGTTTTCCCTGTTTTATAACAGCGAAATCGGTATTTTCAATAAGATCCTGACAGCGGTCGGTCTGGGGAGATTTGCGACAAACTGGCTGTCCAATCCGCGTACACTGTTATATGCGGTGATGGCGCCGCAGGTATGGCAGTATATAGGCCTTTATGTAACCATATTTTTAGGAGCGCTTCAATCGGTGCCGGAGGACTTGATCGAGAGCGCGCAGATCGACGGGGCGGGGAAATTACAGTCGTTCCTCCACGTCATCCTGCCGCAGATCACCGGATTTATGAATATCTGTATTATCCTGTGCCTGACCGGTTCGTTGAAGGCATTCGATCATTCCTGGATCATGACCGGAGGCGGACCGGGAGTGCGCTCCGCATACCTGGGAGTATTCATGTATAAATCGGCCTTTGTAAATTCGGATTTCGGCCTCGGAAGCGCGGTGACGATTACCATTGTGGCGGTGTCCTTAACGGTTACCATACTGTTTAACTGGTTTGCAGACAGAAAGAAGGGGTGAGGCTTGTGGAACGATTTTTAAAACGATCTCTGAAATACAGGGTTACCGCTGTTTTGTCCTATGCCATCATGAGCATATCGGCGGTCGCAGCGCTTTACCCTTTTATATGGGTGGTCTTTTCCTCGCTCAAGGACAACAATGAGATTTACAGCAATTCCTTCGGCCTTCCGAAGGCGGCGATGTGGTCAAACTACGCGGAGGCGTGGAAGGGAGCCAGAGTCGGCCGGAGTTTTGTTAACAGTATTTTCGTCTGCCTGGTAACGCTGGCGGTGCTTACCGTAATTACGTCCATGGCCAGCTATATTCTCACGAGGGTTACGAAGAGCAGACTGCTGTCCGTGTACTTTTCTCTGGGGATCATGATTCCGGTGCATGCGCTTTTGATTCCCTCCGTACTGATCTTTAAAGGGCTTCATCTGATCGACCATCTGTCCGGCCTGATGATTGTATACACGGCTGTAAACATCTCTTTTGCCATGTTTATTATGAACGGTTTCATGGAGGGGATCCCCAGGGAGCTCGATGAGGCAGCGACAATCGACGGGTGCGGCCGGGCGGGAATCTTCTTTCACATTGTGTTTCCTGTAGCGAAGCCGGGAATCGCCACGGTGGCTACCATCACATTTTTAAACTGCTGGAACGATCTGCTTCTGGGGCTGGTGCTGATCTCCACACCTGCCAGAAAGACGCTTTCCATGACAATCTCCGCGCTGAAGGGATCTTACGTGACGCAGTACGGTCTCCTCTGCGCCGGCTTCGTCATCTCGATCGTTCCGGTAGTCTTTATGTATCTGCTGTTCCAGAAACAGGTTATAGCGGGTATGACTGCGGGAGCAGTCAAGGGTTAGGCGCGTCCGGAAAGGAAGCGCCGGAGGAGGGAATAACATGGTAAAATTTACACATGACGGAATCCGGATAAACGGAGTGGAAAGGCCTCTGTACAGTGGTTCGATACACTACTGGAGGACGAAGAAGAAAGACTGGCACCATGTTCTGTCACAGATCAAGGGCATGGGTTTTGAGATCGTGGAAACGTATATTCCCTGGTCGGTCCATGAATATGAGGAAGGAAAGTATGATTTTGGAGAGATCGAGGAAGAGAAGGATCTGGACCTGTTTTTAACCCTCTGCGAGGAAATGAACCTGGCCGTTATCGTTCGTCCGGGGCCTCATATCAACGCGGAGATGACCGGTTTCGGATATCCGGAGTGGATTTTGATGGATGAGGAGATCCAGGCGAAAAACCCGTGGGGAACCACGGTACTGTATCCCTATGCCACGGGTCCCTTTCCCATCCCTTCCTATGCGAGTGATAAGCTGTATGAGAAAACGGAGATTTATTTTCAGAAGCTGAAGCCGATTCTGCAGCGGCACTGCGGCGGCAGCGGCTGTATCTGCCTGATCCAGGCGGATAACGAGACTTGTAATTTCTTCCGGGACAGGCCGTATATCATGGATTACTCAGACTGCTCGAAGGCACAGTACCGTAAATTCCTGGCGGAGCGATACGGTACTGCGGCGGCCATGAACGAGAGGTATCACAGAAATTACAGCGGATTTCAGGAGACAGAGCCGCCCTGCGGCTTTGAGGAAGGCGATTTTTCGTCGCTCTGCTATTACCTGGACTGGATAGAATTTAAGGAGTATCAGATTCTCGCTGCCCTGGGGCGGATGGTGGACATCATAAGCCGCCTGGAGCTGCCGGTACCGATTTTCCATAACTGCGCATATCAGAACTATACGCCTGTCTCGGTTCAGAGAGACGAGGAGATACCAGGCCTCATGGCGGCTGGGATTGATGCCTATCCGGAGCCGGGAGATACCGCCATGCTGAAGGAGAGAATTCGGTATCTGGCCGGCAGCAGCCGTTTTCCGTTCGTGCCGGAATTTGGTTCCGGCTCCTGGTTTGACCGGGAAGTGCTTCTGACCGCAGAGGAAGAGCGGTTTGGATACCTGTATTCTGTGATGAATGGTTTAAAGGGCGTGAATTTCTATATGCTGGCGGAGCGGGACCGGTGGACGGGCTGTCCTGTGACCAACGATGGAAGAATAAGGAAGCCGTATTACGAGATGTTCTCGGATCTGCTGAGACTGTTGAAAGATCATGAAATATACCATTTTAACCGCTTGCCCCGCGTGCTGATTTTAAAGAATTACGATATGGGGAGGCTGAAGGCCCTCTATTCCGTGATGGACTGCAATTCGTTTTCGTCCAACTGCTTCATCAAGGGGCCGGATATACCCGCCGCGCTGTTTTGGCCGGAGGAAGAGCCGGAATTTTATCTGGACAGGGAATTGAATTACTGGGATGATGCCTGGGTAAAAGGACTGGCAAAGTGCTTTGACGAAGAACATGAAATCTATGATTATTCCGATGAATATCTGGACTATGACAGGTGGCTCCCATACGATGTGATAGCGGCGGCATCGGGGGATATCATGGATGCGAAGACGCAGAAACACCTGGCGGATTTTGCCGGTCTGCCGGGAAAGACTGTAATTCTGGGGCCGGTCATTCCACGGTATGACAGAACCCTAAAGTCCTGTGAAATACTAAAACACATGGTGGAAGAGGGGGAGGACTCCGGAATTCTTTTTGCGGAAGAGCCGGGAGCGTTCGGTGGCGGTTTCTGGGATCGGTTAAGGCGGAGCAGAGAGTACGGATGCGGGGATCCGGAGATCGAGCTGGCCGTGCACCGGAGGGAGGGAAGCGGATATCACCTGCTCTATATAGCCAATCTCTCAGGAGAAGAAAAAACGGCATTTATAACCTGTACAGGAGGACGCCGTTTTTCGGTGCTGCAGGGGCCTGCGGAGATAAAAATGGAGAAAGACGGCATAATGGCACAGATCCCCGGTTATACTGTGGCCATTTTGAGTGTGGAGGAGAACGTATGATAGACGGTGGTTTAAAAGTGGAATATTTGGAACCGGAGCTCTGGACGCATCTGGGGGAAATCCTTCAGCCATTATCCGGGCAGGGGCAGGTTCTGCACGTCAGAAGGCTGGATTCCGGTTTGTACCGGGCGGTTCAGTGCAGCAGGAGGACAGGCACCGTGTGTGTGAGTGATTCCGGCTGCCCGTTCCTCGATCTTTCCCAGTATATGGAAGGAGAAGAATTGAATACGGAGCGGATTTTTCGGGATTTTTATGATATTATGGAAATCAGGATTTATACGCTGGAAGGTCTGCGGCAGTGCTTCGCAGAGAGCCAGAAAGCGGAGCTGTATCAGCTGGATATTGATCAGGCAGTATCTGAAATCTATGGTATCTTCGAGAGCACGGCAGGAGTGGCCGTTATACGGAGAGAGGAAGAAGGAGAACGCTGGTATTTTGAACGGCTGAGACGGTTTTTGGGGGATAAAGAAGGAGACCATGTGTATCTGTTGTGGATTACGGACGGCGGGGCGCTGTATTTTAACTGCATTCTGGAGATGAGGAAGGGGAGACTGGTGGGAATCTCCACATCGGACAGATATGGCGGGGAACGGGATTATGATAAGGTTCTGGGTTTGATGGAGAAGGAGTACAGGAGGAAGCCGGAAGTACTCTGTATGGAGCTTTCGGAATATCGTACTTACGAAAGGATATGCCAGCACTGTATAGCGCAAATTCCTGTGATATAGCACTCGCTATCTACGCCAGGAGCACGTCCGTGAAGCTAGCCGTAGGGTCCACTACGCCGTCGCTTCGCGGACGCACACCTGACGCAGATATCAAGCACTATATCACAGTTATTTACGCAATACAGTACTGGTTTTAACCGCGGAGGGATAAGGATGAGGGAGACGGAAAAGGGGAACCGGAGTTCACTGAAGGTGAGATTTACACTTGCCATGGTATTGATGTCGCTGATTCCGGGGCTGATACTGGCGGTAGTTTACTACAGGAATGTGAGGGACTTCTACCAGGATAAGACCTGGATGTACCAGGAGAATACCTTGAGGCTGATGGATGCGCAGATGCAGGATATCATCAAGCAGAGCGAGGTGGTGCTGAATCAGGTTCTGGGACTTTCCGTCACCTCCGACCTGTTCTCCGGCTACACTGAGATGAATCCCTATGAGCGCTTAAACCTGATGCGCAATATAAACGGCACGCTGTCGAACATCCGGATCGCCAATAATTCCATCGACCATATTTATCTGCTGGCGTTTGACGGAGGCGCCTATTCGTCTAATGTAGGCTGGAATAAACGTGAATTTGCCGAAAACGACTGGACGGAGATTCGGGAAGACCAGCCAGGCGGAAGTATTATCGTGCCGACGCATCCGGCCGCTTACAAATACTTGAACTCCGGAGCGGCGGATCCCCTGGTGGTCAGTATCGTTACGTATCTAAACCGCTATACGGGAAACAGCGTCATTGGGCTGGTACAGATTGATTTGAGCTATGAAAAGATCAGGGCGGCTATGAACTGCATGGAGATGGATGACAGTGATATGGCGTTTGTCGTGGACGAAGAGGGGCGGGTAATCTTTGCGCCGAAGGAGTCCATGGCGGGACTTTCTGCGGCAGACGTTTCTCTGGGGACGTATAGTCTGGCGCAGATTCTTTCTGCTGTCGACGGAGGCACGGAGGAGGACGGAAACATTTCCATTCATCTGGACTATGGAAGAGACAGCGGCACGATTCGTAAACGCCGCGTAGGAAACAGTGGATTCTCAATTATTCAGATCAACAGCGGACGAATGCTTAAGCAGGAGCTGGACCGGTTCCGGAAGGTATGGGCGGCCGTGGTCGGTGCCTGTATGGTGTCCGCAGCTCTTCTCGCCTCAAGCCTGTCGGCCGGTATTGTGAAACCGGTCACCAGTCTCATAAGGAGTATGAGCCGCGTCAGCCGCGGCGATTTTTCCACAAAAGTGGAGACACCGAAGGATAAAGACTTATCCGAGCTGGCCTTAAGCTTTAACACCATGGTGTCCGAGGTGGATAAGCTGATGCGTGAAAACATAGAAAAAGAGAGAGAACGGCTTAACATGGAGCAGACGGCCCTCAATTCCCAGATCAATTCCCATTTTCTATATAATACCTTGAATACCGTGAAGTGGATGGCGGTGCGGGCGGGGAATGAGGAGATCGCGCGGATGGTAGTAGCCCTGGTTAATATGCTGGAATACAGCTGCAAAAAGATCGATGTGCCCGTTCGCATCTCAGAGGAAATAAATTTCATCAAAAATTACGTCTGCATCCAGGAAGGGCGGTGCTGCAGCAGCGTTCATATGAAGTTTGACATCGATCCGAAGCTGGAGAATTGTCTGATCTTAAAGATGCTGCTTCAGCCGGTGGTGGAAAACGCCATGCAGCACGGCTTTGGAGAGGACAATATCGATAACCGGATCCTGATAACCGGAAGGCTTCTGGGAGACCGGGTGCAGTTTCAAATCCGGGACAATGGACAGGGCTTTCTGTATGAGGGCTTCGATAAACTAACCGGCGTGGGGCTTCATAATATTCAGGACAGAATCCGGCTGAACTATGGAGACGGCTACGGCGTGGAACTGGAAAGTGAGCCAGGAGAAGGAACTGCAGTGACGGTGGAAATACCGGTTTGCGAAAAGGCGGAGGAGGCAGATGGAGAAGATTTTAATCGTTGACGACGAGATGTTTTCCAGGACGGCTATTGAAGATATTCTGCGGGCCGAGTGGAGCGGCATAGAAGTCTTCAGTGCCAGAGGAGCCTCAGAGGCGCTGGGAATCTTAGAGAGGGAAGAGATTGACCTTTTGATGACGGATATCAAAATGCCTGGTATGAACGGCCTGGAGCTGCTGGCGGAGGTGCGGAGACGAGGCCTTTCCATGGAGGTCGTCATACTGAGCAGCTATAATGAGTTTGATCTTGTGAGACAGGCCATGAAGCTCGGCACGTTTGACTATTTGTTCAAGCCTGCCATGCTTCCGCCGGATATCATCGAGGTGGTCAAAAAGGCGCTGCAGAAACAGCGGGAAAAGAGCAGCAGCAGGATAGCGGAATCTGACAGAAAGAGGATTTACAGAGACAGAGAACAGTTTTTTCGGGATCTTATAAGCGCGGCTGGAATCAGAAGAACCTGGTTTGAAGAGCGGGCCGCCGCGTTTGGACTGCCGGAGCCGGTGGGAAAAAATGCAGTTGTGGTATTCCGGCTGATCCGGTACCGGAAAAGCATGGCGGAAATCTTTGAAAATGACGTTTCCCTGCTTCGTGCTTCTGTCTGCAATGTCATGTCCGAGGCGCTGGATTCTGTAAAGGACTGCCAGTTTCTATGCAATAAGTTTGATGAGTACGTGTGGATTGTCTGGGAGGCTCGGGAAGATGGAAGACAGGAGTTTTATGAACGGCTGGAAGCGCTGATCCGGACAGCGGCAGACTTTTTGAGCCGGTATTACGGACTGGAATTTTCCATCGGCATCAGCCGCAGCTCAGCCAGCCTGTTTGACTGCTGTCAGGGATACACAGAGGCTGTGGACAATGGAAGGGAAAGTGAAACGGGGATATTCTATGCCGGTGGTCCGGATTCCGGCAGTTTGAAACAGGAGATGCGGGCAGCCCTGGATTATATCCGGGACCATCTGGGGGATAAGGATTTGTCGCTTCAGACGGTGGCGGATCAGGTTGGAATCAGCCGGAATTATTTCAGCCGGATATTCAAGGAGGTCATGGGCGTCAATTTTATCGACTATGTCACCAGGCTCCGGGTGGAGAAAGCCAGAAGCCTGTATATGAACACGGACATGAAAATCTATGAGATTGCTGAGCTGGTGGGATATTCCGACTGGCATTATCTCTACAGCGTCTACAAAAAGCAGCTGGGACATTCGATGTCTAAAGAAAAGAGGAGAAAGAACCCATAAAATGGTGGCTTCTCCTCTTTTCTTCCGTCCTCTCCCTACAATTCGGGAGCAGTGTCATTGATGGACTTAACCTTTGAGATATCGATATCCTTGACCGAGAAGGACACTTGAAAGGCAGCGTCCGTGCCCGCAAGGAAAAATGTGGTGGTCCCCGGCTGTAAAGTGATTGTCTCCTCCCCGTACGTCTTGTCTTCCGTATCCGCAAGGAGAACCGTGCTGTCATCCGGTGTGCGGTAAGAGAGTGTAATGTCCCCTTTATTTCTGGTCATTGTGTAGGTGAGAGAAACAGTATCTTCCTCAGAGACATCAATTATTAAAAAATCGGCGTCGGTAATGTTTAAGTAGGCGTCAGCTTTTACGACGATGGAGCGGTCCGTATGTGTGACATTCAGTGAATGGAAGATGCTGGTCTGAGCATCGATTAAATGATTCGGATCAGTGGCACAGGCGGTTATTGAGAGACAGAATATGATAAGTATTGTAAAGAGTGCGGTGCGCTTCATGGTAAATCCCCCTTTCCTGGTTTTCCCGTTTGTCTGTAATATGAGAATAACAGATTGAAAGGAAAAAACAGAGCATAATTTTCTTAATAATTTCTAAAAGGATCTGTATTACAAGAAACGAGTCTTGTATTTTATCTTATACGAGATATAATAAAGGAACGAAACAATGATCTGTTTCCTTTTTCAGCCGGATCACAGCGGCTGAGTTTCAATTGGTTCTTTATGCGAATTTGCCATGAAGAATCATCACGGCGTTTCAGCCACAATTTCTCAAGGATTCTAATATCAAATTACAGGGGGAGGTCTGCCTATGACGAAAAATTAGGTTTACATAAAAAATGCGTTTTTTATTGCAACTACAGATAGAATCATTTATAATGGAGGTAGGAAAATGCGGCAGATCAACATAAACAGAAACTATAAAGACAGATTGTTCCGGCTGGCCTTTCAGGAGAAAGGGGATTTGCTGGATTTGTATAATGCCGTAAGTGGTAGACAGTATACGAATCCGGATGATCTTATCATTACTACGCTTGCAGACGCGATTTATCTGGGAATGAAAAATGATATATCTTTTCTGGTATCAGATGTACTTAATTTGTATGAGCATCAGAGCAGCTTTAATCCTAATATGCCTGTTCGGGGGCTGAATTATTTTGCAGACACCTACCGGGAATACATTGATAGGAACGAACTGGACATCTATGGAGAAAAGCTGATACGTCTTCCGATGCCTCAGTATATCGTCTTTTACAATGGGACAAAAGAGGAACCTGATCGGGTGGAACTCCGGCTATCGGATGCATTTTTGTGTCAGTATCCAGAGGAAAATGGCTGTCTGGAATGCAGAGCGATTATGATTAATATTAATTATGGCCATAATAAGGAGCTGATGGACCGCTGTAAGCGTCTGAAAGATTATGCAGTGTTTGTGAATCGTATAAGGGATAATGAAAAGGGCGGTATGTCTCTTAATGAAGCGGTAGAACTGGCGGTTAATTCCTGTATCAATGAGGGGATACTTGCAGACATTCTGAAAAAGAACAGAGCGGAGGTATGTAATTTGATTCTGTATGAATATGATGAGCAGAAGCAACTGGCGATTGCTCGGGAAGGCGCTAAGAAAGCGGGAAGAGAAGAAGGAAGAGAAGAAGGAAGAAAAGAAGGAAGAAAAGAAGGAAGAGAACAAGGAATAGCACAAGGCCGTGAGGCGGAAAAAGTAATAGTTATTCGTAATATGGCAGCTAAAGGGCTTGATCCCCGATCAATTGCGGACATACTGAATACTGAGGAATCTTACGTAAAAAACGTTTTGAATCTGCTGGCAGAGAAGGTCGGAAAAACGGACTTAGAAATTGCCGGAATTCTATTAAACAGAAACAAAACAGACAAAAATCCCTAAAATTAGGAATTAAGAGAAATTTATAAAAAAACCAGGAAAGCGACTATAGTTAGAAGCCGCTTTCCTGGTTTGTATAAGGCTTTTTGTGAGAAACAAATTTTTATAAAATTGCTGCTTTCATTTCCCTGACGTACTCGCACACCGGACCAACGCAGTCTTTTCCATATTTCGCCACCATCCGGACGATTGCGCTTCCGACGATGACGCCGTCGGCGTGTTCACTCATCTTCCTGGCCTGCTCCGGCGTGGAGATTCCGAAGCCGATGGCACATGGGATGGGCTGCGCCTCTTTTACTAAGGAAACCATCTCTCCGATGTTGGTAGTGATCTCCGTTCTGACCCCGGTAACACCCATGGAGGAGACACAGTAGACGAAGCCCTCGGCCTCCTTCGCAATGGCGCGGATTCTCTCCTTCGATGTGGGGGCAATGAGGGAGATCAGTTCTAAGCCGTACTGATGGCAGAGCGGGAGCAGTTCGCCCTTCTCCTCGTAAGGCATATCCGGGACGATCAGCGCGTCGACGCCGGTTTCTGCCGCGGTGCGGATGAATTTCTCACTTCCGTAGACGAAGATCGGATTGATATAGGTCATAAATGCCAGCGGTACATCTGTCTTCTCACGGATCCGCTTCACCATATCGAAAATCTTATCGGTGGTGGTACCGGAAGCCAGTGCCCGTATGTCCGCTTCCTGTATGACGATTCCCTCTGCCACCGGGTCGGAGAACGGGATACCGATTTCTATTAGATCGGCGCCGGCGCCGGCCATGGCAACAATCAGCTCTTCCGTGACAACAAGCTCCGGGTCTCCGGCAGTGACAAACGGGATAAATGCCTTACCATCTGCAAATGCGTCTTTTACTCTACTCATAGATTTCTACCCCCTTATATCTGGCGATTGCCGCCACATCCTTATCTCCGCGGCCGGAGAGATTAATGACGATTACCTGATCTTTTCCCATTGCCGGAGCGATTTTTCTTGCGTAAGCTACCGCGTGGGCGCTTTCGATGGCCGGGATAATTCCCTCCATCCGGGATAAGTACTCGAATGCATCTACTGCCTCATCGTCGGTGACGGGAACGTACTGAGCCCGGCCGGTGTCGTGCAGAGAAGCGTGTTCCGGTCCGATTCCTGGATAATCCAGCCCTGCGGAGATGGAGTAGACCGGAGCGATCTGGCCGTATTCATCCTGACAGAAATAGGATTTCATGCCGTGGAAGATTCCCAGGCTGCCGGTGGCGATGGTGGCGGCATTCTTATCCGTATCGACACCGTGTCCGGCGGCTTCGCATCCCACCAGCGCAACACCCGGCTCGTCGATGAAGTCGTAGAAGAGCCCCATGGCGTTGCTGCCGCCGCCGACGCAGGCGATCAGCATGTCCGGAAGCTTTCCTTCTGCTTTCAAAAGCTGGGATTTTACTTCCTTGCCGATAATACTCTGGAAATCACGGACGATCGTTGGGAACGGATGAGGCCCCATGACGGAACCCAGCACATAGTGGGTGTCCTCCACGCGGTTCGTCCATTCACGCAGCGTTTCGTTGACGGCATCCTTTAAGGTCTGTGTGCCGCTGGTGACGGGATGAACCCTGGCCCCCAGAAGCTCCATGCGGAATACGTTTAAGGCCTGGCGGTCGGTGTCTTCCTTTCCCATGTAGACCTCACACTCCAGCCCCAGGAGCGCGGCGGCGGTAGCGGTTGCAACACCGTGCTGGCCTGCGCCGGTCTCGGCAATGACGCGGGTCTTGCCCATCTTCTTGGCCAGAAGTGCCTGCCCCAGCGCGTTGTTGATCTTGTGGGAGCCGGTATGGTTTAAATCCTCTCTCTTCAAATAGATCTTCGCACCGCCAAGATCTTCGGTCATCTTTCCAGCATAGTAGAGGAGAGAGGGCCTTCCCGTATAGGTGCGGTTTAACTCGTCGAGTTCGGCGAGAAACGCCTCATCGTGGATATATTTTTCATAGGCTGCTTCCAGTTCATTTACTGCGTTCATCAGCGTTTCGGGGATAAATTGTCCGCCGTGCTGTCCAAATCTTCCTTTTGACATGATTAAACACTCCTTACTGTTTGTATGATTTCCTGTATTTTTTTCGGGTCCTTCCGTCCGTCGGTCTCGACGGCACTGCTTAAGTCGAGGCAGCAGGCCTCCGTGTTCAGCGCTTCTTTTATGGTGGAGACAGAGAGGCCGCCGGCCAGAAACCACGGCTTTTCGATGTGGGGGATTAAGGACCAGTCGAAACGGACTCCGCTGCCGCCATACTGATCTTTGACAAAGGTATCAAAAAGCAGGTATTCGGCCGGATAACTCACGGCCCTGCGGACATCGTCCCCATCCTTTACACGCACAGCGCGGATAATGGGAACGGAAGCGGCCAGCCTTGCCGCGGCCAGCGCCTTCTTTAAATCCTCTGCATACTGAACGGTCTCAAAGCCTTCCATATCGCCATGGAGCTGAACCGCGCCGATAATCCCCCGGCTCACGAGCCGCACGATGTCGGCGATGGGACTGTTGACAAATACTCCGACGGCCGTGATATCCGGTGATAAGAGCTTCTTCAGTCCGGCAGCCCGCATCTCACTCACATTCCGCTTGCTGGGCGCAAAGACGAAACCGATATAGTCGGGCCGGTACTCGTTCACGGCTGCAATATCTTCCGGCCGTGTCAGGCCGCAAATTTTTATTCTCTTGTGCAGCGTTTTTTTTGACTTACTCATGATTCAGACTCCTTTTCTTCCTTCTGCATGACTCCCTGCATTTCCTTACCCACACGCCTTTTTCCAGGAATCAAGTATTTTCTTCTTGTCGGCGGTACGCATTAACGTCTCGCCGATCAGAACGCCATCCACTCCGGCTTCATGGAGCAGCCGGATATCGTCCGCCGATTTTACTCCGCTTTCGGCGACGAAGAGTACGTCGTCAGGCACCAGACTCCTTAATCGTATGGAATTGGAGAAATCCACTGAAAAGGTCTTTAAATTCCGGTTGTTGACGCCAATGATCCGTGCGTCTGCCTGGAGAGCGGATTTGATCTCTTCCTCATCGTGGGCCTCGACCAGAGCGCTCATCCCCAGACTGTCACATAAATGGATTCCGGTACGGAGCGTCTCCGTGTCAAGGAGGGCGCAGATCAAAAGAACTGCGGAAGCTCCAATGACCTTCGCCTCGAAAATCTGGTAGGGGTCGACGGTAAAATCCTTGCGAAGCAGAGGAACAGAGACGTGCCGGCGGATTTCTTTCAGGTATTCATTGCTTCCTAAAAAGTATTCGGGTTCTGTGAGGACAGAGATGGCGGAGGCTCCGGCGGTCTCATAATCCCTTGCGATTTCCACATAGGGGAAATCGGGGGCGATCAGGCCTTTGGAGGGAGAAGCCTTCTTTACCTCGCAGATAAAGGACATTCCCGGCACCTTTAACGCCTTTTCAAAGGAAAAGATTTCCCGCTCGGTTTCGGACGCCTGCGAGGCCAGGTCCATCATGGTCGAAAGAGGGATTCTTTCTTTTGCCGCCTCCACCCGTCTGCGGGTGGAAGCAGCCAGTGTGTCTAAAATCATGAGGGACCTCCTATTCCATTCCGCCGGCAGCCGTTGGGGTGTTGTATTTGTTGGTTGCTTTTGCGAATTCCTCCAGTTTGGCGGCCGCCTTTCCGGAGTCGATCAAATCATTGGCCAGGGCGACGCAGTCTCCGATGGTACAGTCATCGATTCCGAGATAGAGGCTCAGAGCCGAGTTGAAGACTACGATATCGCGTTTCGGTCCGGTGAGCTTCCCGGTCAGGATATCTCTGGTAATCTGTGCATTTTCCTCCGGATTACCGCCGACCAGCTCCGGTAAGCTGCAGCGGGAGAAACCGAACTGCTCGGGAGTGATTTCGTACATGGTCAGCTCGCCGAAACGGATTTCACACACGCGGGTCGGTCCAGTGACGGTAGCCTCATCCAGCCCATCGTTGCCGCAGACCACCAGGCCCCGGTTGACGCCCAGATTGCTGAGCACCTTTGCCAGCGGTTCCACCAGCTTCTCATCATAGACACCCAGAAGCTGCATGGTGGCTCCGGCCGGATTGGCCAGAGGCCCCAGAATGTTAAAAATGGTGCGGACTCCCATTTCCTTGCGGACCGGTCCGGCATATTTCATGGAAGAGTGGTAGGACTGGGCGAACATGAAGCACATGCCGGTATCCTTTAAAATCTGTTCCGACTGTTCCACTGTAAGCTTTAGGTTCACGCCTAAGTTTTCCAGTACATCGGCGGCCCCGCTCTTGCTGGATACGCTTCGGTTTCCGTGTTTTGCCACCGGAACCCCGCCCGCCGCGACCACAAATGCGCTGGTGGTGGAGATGTTAAAGGTGCCGGCCTCGTCGCCGCCGGTGCCTACAATATCAATTACCGCAAAGTTCGGTTCCAGCTTCAGCCCTTTTTCTCTCATGACCGTCGCGCAGGCCGTGATTTCGTCGATGGTCTCTCCTTTCATCCGGAGTCCTGTTAAAAATGCCGCCATCTGTGCGGGAGTCGTCTCCCCGCTCATGATTTCGTTCATAACCTCTTTTGCAGCCTCAAAGCTTAAATCCTGTCCTTCGATTACATCGTGAATCGCCTGCTGTATCATAGTCTGTTACCTCCATATATGAAAATTAATGTTGTTCGTTTCTGGTTGCCGGTTATAAGTTATAGGTTATGGGTTATGGGTTATAGGTTAAGGAAATTTCTAAGTATCGTCATGCCGTCGGGGGTCAGAATCGATTCCGGATGGAATTGGAGGCCGTAGACCGGATAGTCGGTATGACGGACTGCCATGATCTCTCCCATATCGTCCTCGCCGATGATTTTTAAGGTATCGGGGAGAGAAGTGCGTCTGGCGACGAGAGAGTGGTACCTGGCCGCCGGAATCTTCTCTGGAAGGCCCTGGAAAATGGGATCACTGTTGTCGATGGTGATGGTGCTCTGTTTTCCGTGCATCAGCTTTGCCGCGTGAACGATCTCGGCGCCGAATACCTCACAGATGCCCTGATGTCCGAGGCATACGCCGAGGATAGGGACCTCGCCCTTCATCTGGCGGACCACATCCTCACAGACACCGGCGTTTTTCGGATATCCGGGTCCGGGAGAGAGGATGATGTGGTCTGGGTGAAGGTTCCGGATTTCTTCCGGGGTCATCGCATCGTTCCGGATCACCCGGATATCCGGTTCCTCTCCATTGCATTCTCCCAAGCGATGGGGAGTGAGAGTTCCCTTGTTCTCCAGACAGAGCGTGCCAAAAAACTGGACCAGATTGTAAGAAAAGCTGTCGTAGTTATCGATCAGTAATATCATAAGTCGTTCACCTCGCTTGCCGCCTCGATAGCGTGAATTACGGCTTTTGCCTTGTTGGCGGATTCCTCATACTCTTTTTCAGGGACACTGTCGGCCACAATGCCGCCGCCGGCCTGAACATAGACCTTTCCTTTGGCCTTTACCGCCATGCGGATTGCAATGCAGGTATCCATGTTTCCAGTGAAATCAATGTATCCCAGCGCCCCTCCGTAGATGCCTCGCGGCACCGGTTCCAGCTCCTCGATAATTTCACACGCCCGGATCTTTGGCGCGCCGGATAAGGTGCCTGCCGGGAGGACCGCCCCGATGGCGGAAAAGGCGTCGCAGTTCTTTAATATCTCTCCCTCCACCTGGGAGCAGATGTGCATGATGCGGGAGTATTTGTGGATCATCTGGTATCCGGTGACCTCCACGGTGGAAAACCTTGAGATCCGTCCGAGATCGTTCCGTCCGAGGTCGACCAGCATGTTGTGTTCGGCCAGCTCTTTCTCATCGGCCAGAAGCTCTCTCTCCAGCCTGGCGTCCTCCTCCGGCGTAGCGCCCCTGGGCCTTGACCCGGCCACCGGAAATGTGGTGAGCCGTCCGTCCTTTAAACGGACCAGAGTCTCCGGTGAGGTGCTCATAATCTCCGTATCGTCCATACATAAGTAAACCATATAGGGCGAAGGATTGGTGGTGCGGAGAACCCGGTAGGCGTTCAGCAGGCTTCCGTGGTAATCGCAGGAAAACTGTCTGGAAATGACCGCCTGGAAGATATCTCCGTCCACGATATATTCTTTCGTCTTCTCCACCATCCGGCAGTACTCTTCTTTGGAGACGTTGCAGGTAAAGTCCGGTTTGTCGTCTGCAACCGATTTTTCCAGAGGCGCGGGATTGGCGATCATCTGCGCAATACTCTCTAATTTGGCACAGGCCGCTCCGTAATTGGCCATGCATTCCGCCCTCTGCCCGGTCTTCATATTGACGACGATATCGATCTTTTGCTTCAGATGATCGTAGGCGATAACCGTATCGAACAGCATCAGGTCGAAATCGCTGCAGTCTCCCTTTTTGATGTTCAGTGTCGGCTCGGCATAACCGATCATGCCGTAGGCGAAGTATCCGATGAAGCCGCCTGTAAACGGAGGCATTCCATCAAGCTTTGGAGACTGGTATTCCTTTAAAATGTCTCTGAGGATATCGAAGGGCTGGTCTGTTTCTATCACTTTTTCTTCTTTCCTCATACTGGCCGGTTCCCGGCGGATCGTCACCACGTGGTCTTTGCTAGTGACCCGGAGAATGGGGTCATACCCGAGGAAAGAGTAGCGTCCCCAGTTCTCACCGCCCTCAATACTTTCCAGCAGGCAGTAGCGGCTGCTTAAACCTGCGATTTTTCTCAGCAGTGTAATCGGCGTTACGATATCGGCGAACACTTCTCTGCATACCGGAATGATAGGATACTTTGCTGCGAGTGCTTCAATTTCTGTACAGTCTGGTGTGAGTTTCATAGCTGATAACGCTCCTTTCGTGAGTGATAAACTGTTTTATAGTTGAGTACGGCCCGTCGGAGAGGGGGCTGGTTTCGTAGGAGGAATTTCCCTGTGAAACAAAAAAGCCCCCGTCCCTCTTACCCATAAAATATGGATAAAGAGGGACAGGAGCTCTATAAATTCTCTTCTGCGGTACCACCCTGATTGATGAATAAATATATTATTCATCCGCTCTGTAACACACTAACATGTGCCTCCCCTTGGTAACGGATAGGAAACCCGTCGGTATCTACTTCCGGCCAGTTCACGCTTCCCTGTCATCTCAGACAGAACTGCTTTCCTGAATACCGGTTTCAAGCCGCCCTCGCAAGTCCATTCAGATTCATTACCAACGCTTCCTTACACCATCCGGAAGCTCTCTGCGCATGATAGAAAAATCTTACTTACTCCTGCTCATCGGTTTATCGATTTGCTTTGCTACAGTATATGAGATCGAATCTGAAATGTCAATATTATTTTCCAAAAAAATGTAAAAAATTTTTCCGACCGTGTTTCTTCCCCGTTCACGGAAAGCGTTTTGCCCACTGAAAGGAACAAAACAGAACATTTTCTGGGACCGAACACAAACAAACAACAAAACGTGAGAAAAACAAAAAATAACCGAAATAATGAAAAATAATATTGACAAATGTGACGAAATGATGTAGTATACGAACTAGAACGAACATAGAATGTAACATAAACGAACATAGACAAAATGGAAAACGGGCGGTTAAAAGGGGGAAATGATATGCCTCAGTGTATAGTAGTTGCAGATGATCTGACCGGGGCCAATGCGACGGGGGTACTTTTAAAAAAGATGAATTATCAGACGTATACGGTGATGAATTCCGAGCGTCTGGAGCTGGCGCTGTTCGACAGCTGTGACTGTGTCATGTATCCGACGGACAGCAGGGGCGTGAGCAGCTCACTGGCATACAACCGGGTATACAACGTAACGAATTTATTAAAGGAAGACGGGGTAAAGGTTTACGCAAAGCGGATAGACAGCACCATGCGGGGAAATGTGGGAAGCGAGACAGACGCCATATTAGACGCGCTGGGAGATGATTACATAGCCATTGCGGCGCCCTGTTTCCCGGCATCGGGAAGAATTGTGATAGGCGGTTACATGCTGGTCAAGGGTCTGCCGCTTCATAAGACCGAGGTGGCGCTGGATCCGAAGACGCCGGTTACCGTGTCAGATGTGAAACAGATTTTTGAGCAGCAGAGCAAGTATCCGGTAGGAAGCATTCTGATGAACGACATGATGAACGGAAAGCATTACCTGGCCGACCGCATGAAGGAGATGGCTGCCGACGGGTGCCGGATCATCGTGACGGACTGTGTGACCCAGGAAGATTTAGACCTGATTGCAGACGCCGTAATCACGAGCCAGCTGAAATTCGTGGCCGTAGATCCAGGAGTCTTTACGGCGACCATTGCGAGAAAGCTGATCGTGCCGGCCGATAAGAAGGAGAAAAAGAAGATTCTGGCAGTTGTGGGAAGCGTAAACCCGGTGACGAGGCAGCAGATGGAAGAACTGTGGCTTTCTCAGAGAACTGCGTATAATATATTTGCAGCCACCAAACGTTTTCTTGAGAGTGAAGAGGAGCGGGAAGCGGAAATCACCCGAATCACCGACGAGGTGCTGGAGGCCAGCCGGGCTTTTGATATTATAACCGTGACGGGCGACGGCATTTATCCGGAAAACAGAATCGACTTTAGACAATACGAAGACCGGTTCCCGGGCGGTGTGGACGATATGACGGGAACGATCAATGATTCCTTTGCCGAGATCGCGCACCGGGTCTTCACCATGCACCAGGGATTCAAAGGAATATACAGCAGCGGCGGCGATATCACTGTCTCCGTGTGCCGGAGATTCCAGACGGCGGGCCTCTGTCTGTTAGATGAAGTGCTTCCTCTGGCGGCCTACGGCCAGTTCTTAAAGGGTGATTTCGAAGGCGTGCATATCATTACAAAAGGCGGAATGGTGGGCGAAAGTGATGCCGCAAACCGCTGTATCACCTATCTGAAAGAAAAATTATACATGTAACATAAAAAGAGAATGGAGGAAAACATCATGAACAAACCATTAATTGCAATTCCTATCGGAGATCCGGCGGGTGTCGGACCGGAAATCGTAGCAATGGCCCTGGCGGACAGCAAGGTGGCGGAAGCGGCCAGATGTATCATCGTCGGCGACCGGAAGATCATGGAGCAGGCTGTAAGGATCACGGGAGCAGAGGTAAGGGTAAACGTGGTTAAAGAACCGGAGGAAGGGATCTACGAGCCGGGCATCTTAAATCTCATTGACCTGGACAATATCGACATGGACCAGTTTGAATTCGGCAAAGTGAGTGGAATGTGCGGAAAAGCGGCTTATGAGTATATCGCTGAGAGTATCCGGCTGGCCAATGAAGGAAAAGCGGATGCGGTAGCCACCACTCCGATCAATAAAGAGGCATTAAAGGCCGGCGATATTCATTTTATCGGCCATACCGAGATATTTGGAGAGCTGACGGGAACAGAAGATCCGCTTACCATGTTTGAGACCAACGGAATGCGTGTGTTCTTCCTGACGAGACATGTTTCCCTGCGCCAGATGCTCGACATGATCACGAAGGAAAGAATCAAGGATTACGTAAAACGCTGTCTGGAGGCTCTCGAGAAGCTGGGCGTAACCGGCGGCACCATGGCGATTGCCGGGTTAAATCCTCACTGCGGCGAGCATGGACTGTTCGGTGACGAGGAAGTTCGGGAAATCATGCCGGCTATTGAGGAGCTGCAGGCGGAAGGATATTCGGTAACCGGACCGATCGGTGCAGACTCCGTATTCCATCAGGCGGCACAGGGACGGTTTAACAGCGTACTCTCCCTGTATCACGATCAGGGCCATATCGCGACGAAGACACTGGATTTCGACAGGACGATTGCGATCACCAACGGAATGCCGATTCTCAGAACTTCTGTAGATCACGGAACCGCATTCGATATCGCAGGTACGGGCAAGGTAAGCGCCATAAGCATGATTGAGGCTATTTTACTGGCGGCAAAGTATTCACCAAATTTTACCAGAAAATAATTTGCGGCGAAACTGAAACAGTATTTCGTGTCCGGGGGGCATAGAAATAAAAATTCAATTTAAAAGGAGGGTTTATTTTATGGTAGGCGGACTTAGTGGGCAAAGGATGCTGATCGGTCTGTTGATCGGTATTATCGTACTGGTGGTTCTGGTCTTAAAGACCAAGATTCACGCATTTCTCGCGCTGATTATGAGTGCGGTCATCATCGGACTGGTGGGCGGAATGCCGATGGTGAATGTAACATTGGAAAACGGCAAGACGCTGGGCATCATCAACTCGATTACAACCGGCTTCGGCGGTACGCTGGGAAGCATCGGTATTATTATCGGTTTCGGTGTCATGATGGGGCAGATATTTGAACGGACCGGCGCCGCGAAACGAATGGCGCAGACGTTCTTAAAGCTGTTCGGCAAGGGAAGAGAGGAAGAGGCGCTGGGCATCACCGGATTCCTTGTATCCATCCCGATCTTCTGTGATTCCGGTTTCGTTATTCTCGCTCCCATTGCAAAAGCGATTTCAAAAGTAACCAAAAAATCCGTAATTTCTCTGGGCGTCGCACTGGCGGCAGGCCTCGTTATTACCCATACTCTGGTACCTCCAACACCAGGTCCTCTGGGCGTCTGCGGTATTTTCGGAGTCGATGTGGGAAAATTTATCCTGTTTGGTATTGTGATTGCGATTCCGATGGCGATTGCCTGTACCATTTACGCAAGATGGGTCGGCAAGAAAATCTATCAGATTCCAAACGACGACGAAGGCTTTGACCGCCTTCCTTATCAGGAACCGGATTATTCCACTGATTTTACAACGAATTTCAGCGGACTTCCGTCCACGCTTGAATCATTTGCACCCCTTGTACTGCCGATTATTCTGATCCTGATCAGCACGGTATCCAGCGCACTCGGCCTTACAACCGGATTTATGCAGATATTCCAGTTCCTTGGATCCCCCATCGTGGCGGTAGGCTTAGGACTCGTCGTAGCGATTGTAACACTTGGAAGAAACTTAACAAGAGAAGAAGCAATTAAGGAAATGGAAAAGGGAATGGCTTCCGCAGGCATCATCATGCTGGTAACAGGCGGCGGCGGTGCGCTGGGTCAGATTATCAAGGACAGCGGACTCGGTACATATATGGCAGAAGGCCTTGCAGGAACAGCGGTTCCGATCGTAGTTCTTCCGTTCATCATTTCCACGGCAATGAGATTTATCCAGGGTTCCGGTACGGTAGCCATGACAACAGCGGCCAGCATCTCCGCTCCGATCATCCTTGCAGCCGGTGTGAATCCGATCCTGGGCGCTCTGGCATGCTGCGTGGGCTCCTTATTCTTCAGCTATTTCAACGACAGCTATTTCTGGGTTGTAAACAGAACTCTGGGCGTAGGCGAAGTAAAGGACCAGATCATGACGTATTCCATCACGTCAACGATTGCGTGGGCGGTAGGATTTATTGAAGTTTTGATATTGAGTATTTTCCTGTAATCATATATGATAGACACATGGGATTCATGTGCAGATACAAAGGCTCCGCTGCCGGGTATTCCGGTACGGGGCCTTTTCGTTTTAACGGGGAAGCTGTCCCGGGGAACGCAGCGCATTCCGGCCCGCCGTGCGCCTGCGGAAAGGAAAGAAATCCATGATGAGGAGGCATATTTATGATGTTAATGGCCGAAAGGCAGTTGAAGATTTTAGGAATGATACAGGATAACGGAAGCGTACAGGTGGAGGAACTGGCGAAGAAGCTGGACGTCAGCCACATGACGATCCGGAGGGATTTGGAGAAGCTTCAGAAGGACGGTCTGATCGAGCGCTGCCATGGCGGCGCTGTCAATAAGACCGAGGTGAATTACGCGGTGAAGAGTGTCAGCAACCACACCCAGAAGGAGAAAATCGCCCTGAAGGCGGCGGAGTTTATCCGCGGCGGGACGACGATTTTCCTGGACGCGGGAACCACCACGTACGAAATCGCGAAGCACATCATGGAATATGAGAACATGACGGTCGTTACCAACGACTTAGAGGTCGCCCTGCTCTTAAAGAGCAGCCGGGTGGAACTGTTTATCTGCGGCGGCTACATTCAGAAATCGACAGGGAGCGCCGTTGGCTACTATGCGACACAGATGATGGAAAACTTCCGCTTTGATATGGGTTTTTTCGGAGCGGCGGCTATCAACGAGGAGTTTCACGTTCTGACACCCACTATTGACAAGGCGTTCTTAAAACGCCAGCTGGCCCATCAGTGTCAGCAGTCCTTTCTGGTGGTGGACGATTCCAAGTTTAACCGGCAGGGGATGAATTTTATCAATAAACTGTCGGACTACACCGGAGTCATTACAGACCATGAGTTTAAGGAAACGGAAAAGACGCTGCTGAGAAAAGAGGGCGCGCGTATCATAACTGTTTGAAACAGCACTGGATTGAAGCAATCCAGTGCTGTTTTTTGCGTACTTAATCGGTTACGCAAAAAAACAGGTGATAAAATATATAAAAAAATGAAATATAACTAATTAATTGTTGACAATGCACAAAAATATATTATAATCAGAAATATAAAGCAAAATTGCATACAATCTACAACACACAATCTACAACATGCGATTTTTGGACGGTTTCATTTTATAGTGTGATTTAAAAAGAAACAGATTATGAGAAGGAGGGATGAGGATGAAGACCATACAAATTCCATATTACAAAGGGACAATGGACCTTCACGTATCAGAACAAAATTTAAAGGCGGTGATTACTGCCAAAATGCATGAGTTCACCCGGACTAAGGAAGAAGGAGAACTCGTGGAGGAGGCGCTGGCGAATCCCATCGGAACGAAGCGGTTAAGTGAGTTGGCGGTGGGGAAGAAGAGGGTGACGCTTGTGACCAGCGACCATACGAGAGCCGTGCCCAGCAAACTGACGCTTCCGATTCTGCTTCGGGAGATCAGAAAGGGGAATCCGGAGGCGGAGATTACGATCCTCATAGGGACCGGACTGCACCGCGCGCCTACGGAAGAGGAGCAGCGCCGGATGTTCGGGGACGCCATTGTGGATCATGAGACGATAGTCTCCAATGACGCATTTGATCCGGATCAGTTTACAAATATCTGCTCGCTTCCTTCCGGCGCTGATTTTTATGTGAATAAGCTGGCGGCGGAGTGCGATCTTCTGCTGGCGGAGGGCTTTATCGAGCCCCATTTCTTCGCGGGATTTTCAGGGGGAAGAAAGAGCATACTTCCGGGAATCTGCAGCAAGGAGACGGTGAATGAGAATCACAGCTATCGGGCGATTGCCAGTCCGTATGCAGCTACGGGAGTATTGAAGGGGAATCCGATTCATGAGGATATGGTCTATGCGGCCAGGAAGGTCAACACTGCATTTATCTTAAATGTGGCGCTTGACGGAGAGAAGAAGGTGGTTGCGGCCTTCGCGGGAGACTTGGAGGCGGCCCATGAGGCAGGCGTGGAATTTATCCGGTCTCAGTCCCAGTGCCGGGCGGTGACCGGAGATATCGTGGTGACATCCAACGGGGGATATCCTCTGGACCAGAACCTGTATCAGAGCCCCAAGGCCGTGTCCACGGCAGAGGTGTGCGCAGGAGAGGACGGAGTCATCATCATGTGCTGTTCCTGCTGTGACGGTATGGGCGGAACCCATTTTGAGCGGCTGATTACACTGGGAACGCCGGAGGAGATCGACGCATATTTATCGAAGATACCGCCGAAGGAGACAATCGCGGAACAGTGGTGCCCGCAGATTTATTCCAGAATATTAAGAAAACACACAGTGATCGTGGTTACGACATTCCTGGATCATGAGATGGTGAGGCGAGCCAATATGATCCCCGCTTCCAGCCTGGATGAGGCGCTTAAAATGGCTTATGAGAGAAAGGGAAGCGATGCGGGCGTCGTGGTAATACCCGACGGAGTCAGTGTTATGGTGGTAAAGGAGGAATAACATGAGTCTGAAATTAGCTTTGAAGGTCAGTGATGATGACAACGTGGCTACAATTTTCGCTGAAGGCATTACGGATGGAACGGAAGTGGAGATCCGTGACAAAAAGGGAACCGGGGAGACGGTGACCGTAACAGGTGATGTTCCTTATGGACATAAAATAGCAGTTACAACAATTAAGAAAGGAGAGCTGATAAAAAAGTACGGAGAAGAGATTGGAATTGCCACCGCGGATATAAAAAAGGGGGAATACGTGCATGTTCATAATCTGGACAGCATGCGCGGACGAGGAGACTGGGCGGAGAAAGCCGCACAGTAGACGGAAAGGAGAGGATTAATGATGGAATTCATGGGGTACATACGCCCAGACGGAAAGGTGGGCGCCCGCAATTTCGTAGCGGTTATTCCCAGCGTGACGTGCGCCAATGACGTGGCGCTTGCCATCTGCCGCCAGGTCCAGGGAACGGTAACCTACCTGCATCATCAGGGCTGCTGTCAGCTGCCGCCGGATCTGGAGCGTGTGACGGACACCTTAATCAGCATAGGCTGTTCACCCAACACGGCCTCCGTGCTGATCGTAAGCCTGGGATGCGAGGGGACGGATCATGAGCGGATGGTAAAGGAGATCTCCGCCACCGGAAAACGCGTGGAGATTATCCACATTCAGGAGCTGGGCGGAGTCAGCAAGGCCATCATGGCCGGTACCAACATTGCGCGCCGGCTCGTGATTGAGGCCTCGGGCATGCAGCGTTCGCCTGCGGATATATCCAACGTCGTTATGGCGATCAAATGCGGCGCGTCAGACACCACCAGCGGCATGGCCTCCAACTGTGTGATCGGCTATGTGGCCGACCGTCTCGTGGATCTGGGCGCGACGGTGGTATTTGGCGAGACGACGGAGTTTATCGGAGGGGAACATTTGCTGGCGCGCAGAGCGGTCAGTAAAGAGGTGGGAGATCAGATCTACACCATTGTAAACAAGATGGAGGCCAGGGCGAAATCCTTAGGCTGTGATATGAGAAAAGGGCAGCCCACACCGGGAAATATCGCAGGGGGACTTTCCAGTATTGAAGAAAAATCGTTGGGAGCCATCGTCAAATCAGGAACAAAGCCGATTCAGGGCGTGCTTGACTATCCGGAACGGGTGACGAATCAGAAGGGCCTCTGGATCAAGGATACGCCGGGCAGAGAGCCGGAGATTCTGACCGGTATGGCGGCCACGGGGGCACAGTTTATGATGTTTTCCACCGGACGGGGGGCGCCTCAGGGGTTCCCGAGCATGCCAGTCATCAAGATCTGCGGTAATCCCAATACGTATGAGCGGATGGAAGACGATATGGATTTAAACGCCGGACTGATTATTACCGGTGAAAAGACGATTGAACAGGTAGGAGAAGAAGCGTTTGATAAAATGATACGGACCTTAAACGGAGAAATGACAAAGAATGAAGCGATCCAGTATTTCAGCTCGATCGATATTCAGTGTCTCGGTCCGGTCATCTAGTAGAAAGGGGAGTAACTGTATGAATCCAGTAATAGCTATGTTAATTGGTGTAGTCGTTATGATGGGACTGATTATCTTTACGCGAATGCATGCGTTTCCATCACTCATTATTTCTGCAATTTTAATCGGCATCTTATCAGGCATTCCGCTGGGGGAATCCATCAGCACCGTGACGAGCGGTTTTGGAGGGACGATGGCCAGTATCGGCATCGTGATCGGCTTCGGCTGTATCATGGGAATTTTCCTGGAGAAGAGCGGAGCGGCAAAGCGTATGGCTCTTACCATCTTAAAGATGGTAGGCGTGAAACGGGCCGATGTGGTGCTGGGCCTGACTGGCTTTGTGGTTTCCATTCCGGTGTTCTGTGACTCGGGATTCGTCATCTTATCGTCACTGGCAAAAGAATTTTCCCGTCTGACCAAGAAATCCATGGTAGGACTGGGCGGCATCCTGGGTATGGGCCTCTATATTACCCACTTTATGGTTCCGCCGACACCGGGACCTCTGGCGGTAGTCAGTACGTTCCAGAAAGAAGGCATCCCCGTTGATCTTGGTATGTTTATCATAGCAGGACTGCTTTTCAGTATTCCGCTGTTCATCGTATCCATCTTTTTATTCCGCTGGTTCGGAAACCGGTACCCTGATTTCATCGTTCCGAGCGAGATCGACAGAAGCAAGTATACGAAGGCTCAGCTGATGGTTCTGGATAAGATTGATGAAAAGCTGAAAGAGGGAAAAGAGCTGGAGAACTCTGATTTTGAGGCGCTGCTGTCTACGGAAAAGCTTCCGTCAGCGGGCATTTCCTTTACGATTCTGCTGCTTCCCGTATTTTTAATTCTCTGCAATACCGTTGTCAGCCAGACCGCATGGAAGGCCAATGCCGTGGGAGGCGTGATTACCTTCCTCGGAAATCCTGTAATCGCACTGTTTATCTCTCTCTGTCTGGGCGCCTTTGTTCTGGCTAAGGACATGGATAAGAAGACGGTCAACGGAATGATGAACGACGCGTTAAAGGACGCGGGCCCGATCGTCTGCATTACCGCTGCAGGCGGCGCTCTGGGTGCGGTCGTGAAAGCAACCGGCGCGGCTCAGCTGATGGCAGACGGAATCGTTGCAGTAGGAATTCCGGGAATCCTGGTTCCGCTTCTGATTGGAACGATTATGCGTTTCCCGCAGGGCTCCGGCACAACCGCGATGATTACCGGTTCCGCGATCATCGCTCCCATGCTTACAACCCTGGGAATTAATCCCTACCTGGCCGGTCTGGCGGTCTGCCTGACCTCCATGTGTCCATCCTTCTTAAACGACAGTTATTTCCATGTGGTAACCAACTTCAGTGGAATGGATATCAAGACCAGCTTGAAGACATGGAGTATAGGAACCATTATCATACCGATCTTTGGTTCCATCCTGATCTGTATTCTGGCAGTATTTTTCCATTAATAGAAAAGATGCCCTCCTTTGGCGACAGGCTAAGGGAGAGCATCTTTTTTGTTTAAGTATACAATGATCTTTTCGCGGGCCAGCTCTAAGTGAGTCCGGTTGATCCGGTCGGCCTCCCGGGCGTTCCCGGACAGGATGTTCTGTATGATATTGGTATGTTCCGTCACCGATTCGTCAAAACGCTCCTTGCTGGTAAGGGAATAGATCCTGAACTGCTGTACCATGGAATAGACCCTTTCATAAGTGCTGATAACCAGGTTGTTGCCGCTCAGCTCGATGATCAGCTGGTGGAGTCCGGTGTCTGCGTTGATGTAATTCTGGAGATCATCAGCTTTATGGTAGTAGATTAAAGTATCCATGAAGGTGTTAAGCTTTTCGGCATATGCAGAGGTGAGATTCTGACCGGACCGCCGGATGGCATAGCTCTCCAGGATGATCCGCAGATCGAAGATATCTTCAATATCCTTCTGCGTATATTCCTTAACGAACACACCGCGGTTCGGGTATTCTACCACAAGTCCATCCGCGACCAACTGGCGCAGCGCCTCCCTGATCGGGCTTCTTGAGACGGAGAGCGCGGCGGAAAGATCAGTTTCCTGAAGCCAGTAGCCCGGCGGGTAGACACCATTACAGATATCCTCTTTGATGATTTGGTATACCTGTTCCTTAATGGTAGTGACCGGTCTGCGTGTTCCTGCCATTGCAGTTTCCCCCTTAAATGATTTGTATAACAATCATAGTTGAAAAGGGAAAAAATGTCAATGTCTCCTAAAATCCCATAAGACTTAAAAATCCTTCTACGGCAAACGGAAATGACGGAGTGACAGGCACTTCCGTGATCTTAAACTGCGGAAACAGCTTATCGGCAAAGGCCGAAAAGATATCATACTGCATATGCGGTCCGGCCACGGCGATGGTTGCTGGTTTGTCCTGTGTGACGGAGACGATGGCATCCATGACCCCGCCGTTAATAACGCCTTCCAAGTAGGAGCGCCGCTCAGACAGCGTCGAACCGGCGAATAAGTCCATACTGCGGACGACGTACAGCGCACGGTTGAAACCGTACAGGTGGACGATATCGTATCCCATACAGACCATGTGGGGAAGAAGCTCCGTGCACTTCTCTCCATTGATGCTGGAACCGAGAATCGTGTGCCCGGCCAGGGCGTGATAGAGCTCCCCTGTTATGGTGGAAGAGATATTTTCGATGGTACCGTCGAACAGGAAAGCCGCCTGTGTATGGGAACCGGGAAGCAGGATGATACTTCTGCCGCTGGCCAGACCAGGACAGCGGTGGAGAATTCCAAACAACTCAGTTTCCTCTCCGCGCATATTATTGGCATCAACCACAGTCTCGACGGAAGCAGTCATTCCCTGGGGAAGCGTCTTGATTCCGGGAATAATATGAACATTTCGCTGAAAGAAATCGGCCTCATAATAAGTGACAATACTGTTTTTCAATTTTTTAAAATCCACAGGGGTGGACAAGTGCTCAATCTCTGTCAATCCGGAGGGACTGGAGATCATTCCGGACATATAGATATCCGCCACCTGCGTATCGGCAATTCCTGATTCGGAGAGGAGCTGGTCATAGAGCCGTTTTAATGCGGATATGAGGACAGCCCGATTTTGATGCAGAGCGGAATCGCGGGAACCGACCGGAATTTCTCCGCGGTTTAGAATGGTTCCGCCCTTTAAGAGGCAGGCCCGCGTGTTTGTTGTACCTGAGTCAAAGTAGAAGTAATACAAGGAAACACCAACTTTCTTATTTAAAGTTTTGCCGCATAAGCGGCGGCAAGCATTCGGATCCTGTCAAAATCCCCTTCCTGTACAGCCTGTTTGCTGACAATATTGGAACCAATGCCCACACAGCAGGCTCCTGCATCGAAGAAGTCCCGGATATTTTCCAGGCTTACTCCGCCGACTGCGGCAAGCGGAATGTGATGAAGCGGGCCGCGAAGCGCTTTTATGTAACCCGGACCGGCGGAATCAGAGGGGAATACCTTTACAATATCGGCTCCATCGGCATAGCAGCGTGCCACCTCCGTTGCGGTATAGGCGCCGGGCATGGAAAGAAGACCGAGGCGCTTTGTCTCACGGATAATGGAGGAATCTGCATTGGGCGAAATAATGTAGGCGGCTCCTGCGTCATACGCTGCATGGAGCTGCCCGCTGGTCATGACGGTGCCTGCACCGATTAGGACCCGCCCCTCGAATTTCTGGTTTAAAGTGCGGATGATATTTGCTGTAACCTCCGGCGCGGCCGTCTGGTCAAAGGTGATCTCGGCCAGGCGAAGCCCGCCCGCGAAGATAGCCTCCACTGTCTTTTCCGCATAATCGGAATCCAGGCCGCGGATAATTGTGATGATACCGCCTGCCAGAACTTTATCAAAAGTTGTCATGATGATGACCTCCTGTTTAAAGAACATGAAAAGTAAAATGAAGTTGATAATCTGAAAAAAGGGTTCCTATATAAGAACTTAGTTCTTAAAAGGTTAATTATATTATAGGCGTGAGGAAAAGCTTTTGTCAATTGTTTTTTGCTAAAAGAAAAAATATAATAATAATATGCTAGAAAAATTGAAGTACAAAAGAAGAAAGGAGTACATAATAAACAATAAAAACAGAAAAAAGAGATTTTCTGTATTGACAGACGGGAAAACATGGGGTATAGTAAAAATATGGTTAATATAAGGAACTGAGTTCCTATATACGAACAAATAAGCGAGAAGTACGAATAACGAAATAGAAAGGGATGTAAGGAGAGAAATGAAAATTACAGACATGAAGCTCTATTTTATGCCACACCGTTTTCTGCTGTTAAAGATTGAGACGGATGCAGGAATTTGTGGCTGGGGAGAACCTCTGGTAGAAGGAAGAGCTGCAACACTGGAAGCTTCCGTGAATGAGTGGCGCGACTATTTTATAGGAAAAGATCCGCTGCGGATTGAGGAGCACTGGCAGACCATGTACCGCCGCGCCTTTTATCGGGGAGGTCCGGTGTTGATGAGCACGATCGCCGGTATCGACCAGGCGTTGTGGGATATCAAGGGGCGTTATTATCATGCTCCTGTCTATGAGATGCTGGGGGGAAAGGTCAAGGATAAGATTAAGGTATACCGAAGCATACACGGTGATACGCCGGAAGAAGTGGCAGAGGATGCGAGACAGGCGGTCAGAGAAGGCTATACAGTCATTAAGACTTCGCCGACAGACCCCACCCACTATGTAGATACGCTGCAAAGCGTGAATAAGCTGGTGGAAAAAGTAGGAGCAATCCGTGATGCCATCGGTAACAACATCGATATGGCCATTGATTTTCACGGAAGAATTCACAAGCCTATGGCAAAGGTTCTGGTCCGGGAATTAGACCAGTTTCATCCGCTTTTTATGGAGGAACCGGTGCTTCCGGAGAATAAGGAAGCGCTGCGTGAGGTAGCGAAGTATACATCTGCGCCCATTGCCATAGGAGAACGAATGTACAGCAGGTGGGATTATAAATCTCTGTTTGAACAGGGATATGTGGATATTATCCAGCCCGATTTGAGCCATGCGGGTGGTATCAGCGAAGCGAGAAGAATCGCAGCCATGGCGGAAGCTTACGATGTGGCAGTTGCGCCGCACTGTCCTCTGGACGCGATTGCATTTTCTTCCTGTATTCAGATGGGAGCGGCGACACCGAATCTGGTGCTTCAGGAGCAGAGCATTGATATTCACGATGCAGGCGATACGAACCCGAGGATTAATTTCTTAAAGAATAAGGAAGTATTTCATTTTAAAGATGGTTTTGTTGAGATTCCCGAAGGACCGGGACTCGGCGTAGAAGTAGACGAGGAGATGGTTCAGGAACAGAACAAGAACCGCCATAACTGGAAGAATCCAATGTGGCGGACCTACGACGGAACACCAATTGAATGGTAATGATAAAGAGATACAAGGAGGAGAAGAAATGGTTAAAAAGAATCTGGCAATTGGATTATCAGTAGTGATGGCGGCTTCTATGCTGGCCGGATGCGGTGGAAAAGAAGCGGCTCCGGAGACTACGAAAGCGGCAGCTGCAGAGACACAGCAGACGGAAGCAGCAAAGACAGAGGGGGAGACAGAAGCTGCAAAGGAAAGCAGTGGAGAGAATGTGACGATTACTTATATTTCTTCCACGATTCTGGAGTCTCCGGAGGGAGACTTTGAAAAGAAGTGTATTGAGGAGTTCAATGCGCTGGGCAACGGAATTACCGTGGAAGTAGAGGGCGTCAGCGCCAATGATCTTATGAAAAAGTACATAACGCTGGCAACATCGGATTCCATGCCGGACTTCTTCCTGGCGAACATGCTGGATACCGCTACGATTGTGGACATGGGGCTGGCTGCGGAAATCGCACCAATTTTTGGTCAGGACTACGTGGATGGATTTGAAAGTGTCAGCCTTGCAAGCGCAAGTGTAGACGGAGTGGCTTACGGAGCGCCATGGTTCAGCGGAGCATCTGGTATTGTTTACCGTAAAGATATCTTCGATGAAAAAGGGGTAGCGGTACCGAAATCATGGGATGAATTTGTAGAAGTATCCAAAGCTCTGACGGGAGACGGAGCCTACGGCAATACCCTGGTCGGCGCAAACAATGGTTCAGGCGCAGGAAGATTCCAGTATGTGATCCGTAACTTTGGTGTGGATGAGTTTATTCTGGGAGACGATGGAAAGTGGACTACCGATATCGGTTCTCAGAAGTATATTGACGCACTGCGTGCCTACACCGATCTGGATGTGACTTACCATACCTGCCCTCCGGGAGTTATTGAGACCGATTATCCGACCGCAGTCAATCTGTTTTCATCAGGCAAAGCAGCCATGCTGATTACCGGCTCCAATGCAATTGGTGCGATAACCTCTCAGGTTCCGGAGTTAAAGGGCAAACTCGGTTCCTTCCCGGTACCGGCAGTGGAGCGTTCTGTCAGCACACCGGGTGGGTTTGGATATTTCATTACACCTGGAAAACATGAAAAAGAATCTGCTGAATTTATTAAGTTTATGCTTGAGAAGGAGAGAGCGCTTGAATTTTCTGTTATGACAGGCCGTCTTCCAACCCGTACAGAGACTCTTGACGATCCGAGCATTAACGATATGCCGGAGCTGGCCGGTTTCTTAGAGGCACGCCAGACCGTTTATGAAACACCAAATATTCCAGGCTACAGCGAGATCAACGATGTACATGGACAGGCATATCAGTCTGTATTCACCGGAGAATCGACCGTAGAGGAGGCAGCAGCCAAAGCGCAGAAGAGAGCGCAGGAGATCTGTGACGCCGCGAATGAAGGTTAAAGTACCAGCCAGGAAAGACCGGCTCTGCCCTCCGGCAGCCGGTCTTTCCTGTATGTTGAGGGGAGTGATTATTTGAAGCACGGAACGAATGGAACGATGAATCGGGTAAAAACGCGCGTTGCGGCCTATGGCTTTGTCACGCCTGCGGTGATTACGCTGGCTTTGCTGCTTCTTTATCCGTTCTGTTATGGAATCTATATCAGCTTTTTTAAGACGAATCTGGTCAACAAATGGAATTTTATCGGCCTGAAAAACTATGCAAAGGTTTTGACGGAGGCCGATTTCTATTCCAGCATGAAGATCACACTGATCTTTACGGTCGGCGTCGTACTGGGACACTTTATTTTTGGATTTTTATTTGCGGTTATGCTGAACCGGGATATAAAGGGGCGCACCGTATTCCGGGCTATTTTACTGCTTCCATGGCTCTTTCCGGAAGTTGTAATCGCTAACCTGTGGCGGTGGATTTTCAATCCTACCATGGGATTTTTAAACAGTACGCTGGTATCCATGGGGATTTTGCAGGAACCGATGTCCTGGCTGGGATCTCCGAAGCTGGCACTTGCAGTACTAATCTTTATCTGTATCTGGAAAGGATACCCTCTCGTGATGATCCAGCTTCTGGCCGGACTTCAGACTGTGCCGGGTGACATCATTGAGGCGGCCAGAATCGACGGGGCCACCAACTGGAAGACCTTCTGGTATGTGACGGTTCCCAGCATGAAATCGACACTTTCCGTTACCCTGATTCTCGATGTCGTATGGTGGTTCAAGCATGTGACGATGATCTGGCTGCTGACCCAGGGCGGTCCCAACGGCGCCACCAATACCATCGGCGTCAATATCTATAAGCGGGCATTCGAATTTTTCGATTTCGGTCCGTCGTCCGCCCTGGCGGTTGTGGTGTTCCTGATCTGTATTGTTATCAGTATTATGCAGAGGAGGTTGTTAAAGGATGAATAGTCAAAAGAGAATAAATGCGCTTTGCTATATGGGATTGACTCTGGGAAGCTTAATCGTCCTTGTGCCGATTCTCTATATGGCCTCCACCTCATTCAAGTCAATCAACGAGATTATGACCAGCTCCACCGTAACGATGTTCCCAAAGACATTTTCTTTGGAGGCATACAAAAACGTGATAACAGAGTATCCGTTTTTTACCTATTTAAAGAACAGTGTGGTTATCTCCACGGTGGCAACCGTGCTTGCGGTCCTTTTCTCCACGCTGGCCGGCTATGGATTCTCCCGTTTTCAGTTTAAAGGAAAAGGGATGATCATGATGTTCATTCTTGTGACGCAGATGTTTCCGGCGGTTATGCTGTTTGTACCCTATTATAAGCTTCTTACAATCTATGGACTGGCCAATTCCAGAAGAGGAATCATTCTGGTTCACATCGCCAGTGTCATACCGTTCTGTTCCTGGATGATGTATGGATTCTTTAACAGCATTTCACGGGAACTGGACGAGGCGGCCAGAATCGATGGCTGCAGCCATTTGAAGATATTCTGGAAAATTATTGCTCCGCTGACGCTGCCTGGTCTGATCTCCACGACCATTTACGCATTTATCCAGAGCTGGAATGAATATATGTTTACCATGCTGTGTATTACATCGGATAAGATGAAGACGTTACCGGTGGCGATCGGACAGATGGCGAGTTACGATAAGATCATGTGGAACGACTTGATGGCCGCTTCCCTGCTCTCCAGTCTTCCCGTCGTGGTAATGTTTATTTTCCTGCAGCGCTACTTTATCAGCAGCATGACGCAGGGGGCTGTAAAAGGTTAATTAATGCTTGTACTATTTGGAAAAAGTGTGTACAATAAGAATAACTGTTCAGCTGTGCGGCAGATACACAGCTGTAAATAAAAGAAGAGGTGTTAGAACGTGCCAAACGAGGAACTTCACCGCGCGACGAAACGCGTGATTGATACGCTGGAGCAGCTGACGGCGGCGCCCGCCCAGGGAATGACGCTGACAGAGCTTGCTTCCGCATTAAAAGCTCCGAAAAGCAGCCTGTTCCCAATTGTACATACGCTCTGTGAGCTTCATATGCTGTCCCTGAATCCTGATACGGGCCGGTACTGTATCGGGTACAAGGCTTATGAGATTGGTAATGTATATTTAAGAAGAGGCGGTCTCACCACCGACATTCAGACGCAGATGCATACGATTGTGGAAGCCTGCGGCGAGACCTGCTACTTTGCCCAACTGGTAGAGGGAGACGTGTTCTACCTCTATAAGGTGGATTCCACCGAGCCGGTCCGTTCCGTGGTATCCCCGGGACAGCGGCTGCCCGCTTACGCGACGGGAATCGGGAAAGCGCTGCTGTCAGGAAAATCAAAGGACGAACTGAAGCGATTGTATCCGGACGGCTTAAAAGCGCTGACACCGAATACGATAACCGACATAGACAGGCTTTCATACCAGCTGGATGAGATACAGAGAAACGGGCTTGCCTTTGAATGTGAGGAATCAACCCAGTACATTCGCTGTGTGGCTGTACCCATCCGGCGGGATGGCGGAGTCATTGCGGCCATGAGCATCGCCATGCCGGTATTCCGGTATGATCCGGAAAAGGAAGCGCTCACGATCCGGCTTTTAAGAGAAGCGCAGCTTCGTCTGGAAAAATTGCTGAAAAACGCAGATTTCAATGGGATTATGTAGCTGTGGAAGGCGGTAAGAGCTGTGGGGAAGGAAAGCCGCAGCTATGAGAGACATTTCCTGATAAAAAAGTAAAGCTGATTTCTGTGGATCAAAACGGTCCATGGAAATCAGCTTTTTTATGTAATAGGAAAGTGCTCCTATTACATAAAAAGCCCCTTTTAGCTATAATATAGCAGCAGTCTTTCGATACTCCCCATTCAGTATAACAGCCTCTGTCGAAAACGCTTTGTGAAAGGTCCGCGAATTTCCCTGACAGTCCTCATACGTCTCCGTATGATTCACGATGCGGAACAGTGTGGCATTCTGAACTGTACTTAAGCGGCACCAGCCGGTGAGTCCCAGCGCCGTCGCGGGACCTGTGGTGACACCGTAAAGAATGTCTTCCAGAGAAACACCGCAGCCGTATAGTTTGGAGAGCAGAACAGCCATGTTTCGTACCAGTTTTTTCACAGAGCTCTGGTGTAAATCGGTTCCCATCAGGAAGCGGGGCAGCGGGTGGCGGGCGGCTCTTTCAAATACATCGAAATCAAAGCTGCTGCTTCCGTGTCCCACATCAAGCCAGACGCCACGGTCGATCAGCTTCTGAAGTGCTTCTGACGGTGTACCGTCAGGGTTCCACACGTCGCCGCCGCGGCCATTGAATACATGGGTTATGATGTCTCCCTTTTCAAAATACGGTTCCATGTCCTTTAAATACGGGGGATTTCCTCCGACGTGAACCATCATCGGAACACCTCCCTTCCGGGCGGCAAGGCTGGCTAAGCGCAGCGGTTCGAGACCCTCGTGACGGATGGTCTCACTGCCCATACGCACCTTCACACCGGAAATCAGTCCGGGATGTTCGGCCACACATGCGCCACAGCGGTCAGCATTCAAATACTGCATGGCATTGTAATCGTGATGGAAGATCACGCCGATCGGGCTGATGCAGAGGAACAGCCTGATATTCGTTTCAATAGTCGGCGCCACATACTTTGTAAAGCCGTGAAGTGTGTACTCTCCCACGGTTCCGGCATCGACCAGAAGACAGGTTCCTGTCTTCCAGCCAACCGCATCGGCTTCCGTACCGAAAAGGCCGAATCCGTCAAAGATGTGAGCGTGCATATCGATCCATCCGGGGCTTAAGAAAAGATCTGTTTCGGGCGGGCCGTCGTTTCTGTATTCGACATGCCAGTCTCCATCCCGGCCACAGAGCTCACCGTTAAAGAAACGGTTTTTTTCGGCATCGTAGTATCGGACCAGCGTTTTTTCATTCATGAGAACGCCCCCTTTCCGGCAAGGTGAGGAAGCGGTTCAGTTTCTGAATCAGAATTGGGAGATCCGGTTCACGCAGATTGATGGCGTTGATGAAGATGCGGCACGGATCACCCGTGGGATCTTTGCGGTTAAAGGTTCCGATATCTATCCGTTCCGGTGCAGAATACAGGAAGTCATAGCACTCTTTTCCCGTGGTTCCATCGGTGAACTGAAGGTAGAGCATGGGAATCTGCTGGCCGAGACGTCCGGTTTCCTCTATGTAGCTGTGATACCCTGGAACTTCGGAAAGAGAGGCCTTTATGTGCTCCAGTACAGCCTTTAGTTCCTGATACTTCGCCTCCTCATTAAGGTCAAGGAAATCCATGCAGGCCCGGTAAAACGCCGCATACTCCTCCTTGCCTACCTTATAGGGCCGGCCGATTCTTACGTTAGGACTGGCCATGGCCCGGCAGTGGTCGAGAATCTCATGGCGCCCCAGCACGATCCCCGTCGTCTGAGGACCGTTAATGAATTTTCCGCCGCTGAAAATGACGGCATCCGCTTTTAAGTCCACGGTATACCAGGACATCAGAGACTTCGGAGGAAGCTGAGCCGCCGCATCTACGATCACGGGCACACCGGCCTCGTGGGCTGTCTCAATCACATCCCTTAAGTCGGGAGTGGTCCATTCATAAACGGTTCCGGTGAAGAAAAAGACGGCGGCCGTCTTCGGGCCGATGGCCTCCTGAAGCGATTTAATACTGTCCGCCACAGGAATAAGCGATGCGCCGGAAAGCTCGGTTAAATGCCAGTAGGGAAGAATCGGACAGTTCTTCTGAGACGCAAATACGATGATTTCATTTTTCGGGCAGGCAGAGGCATCCGGCAGCTGGTACATCAGCTCTTCGTTTCCCCTGGTCATACAGGCGCTGGCAGTGAGAACGACGCAGGCTCCCGCCCCCGATGAGATAAACGCCGTCTCATTGCCTGTGCGCTCTGCAATTCGTTTGCAGATGGCATCAGATAATTCTCCGATGTCCACAAAGCTTTCTGCGGCTTCCTGCATGGTCTCGAGTGTGCGGCGGCTCATGCGGGAACCGCCGATTCGTGTGTAGGTATCGCTGGCATTGATGATTCTGTCCACATTTAGTTCGTCATAAATATTCATTTTTCCCCAGTCCCTTCTCTTTTGGTGTTTATTTCAATCCACATTCTGAGTCCAGAATACAAAACCCAGAATGACATAGTAGCTATGCTGCCATTTTATCCGGTTGCCCGGATTGTTTTGACCTCATGTCAGTGGGGGATATCTGCCTGCCACAAGTTTGTTTTTGCGATTCATCTCCCACCTGTAGAGGCTGGGGGAATTCTCGTTGATTTTGTTAAACTTTTGGTGCTTAAATTGCACTCACCATTCTCGGCTCTGGCCAGATCCAGATAGTTATACAGTGTATAGCGGGAAATCTTTAAGTAATCACAGACCCGGTCACTGGCTTTGGTGATCAGAAAAGCGCCCTTTGCGTCAAGATATCCTGTAAAACGGATTTTATCCAGACGGTTCATCTCTTCTGCCGGTTTCCCAATCAGTTCACCAGCCTGTTCAATAAGAAAATCGAGTACATCACTGATGTTGCCTGCAAACGTCTCCTTGCATTCCTCTTCCGGTTTTTCTGTCTCCATGCCGGGAACGTAACGGTTATACTGGTGCAGTATCCCTTCCAGGGCGACGGTCTGCGTGATATCCAGATTAATGCAGAGTGAGCCGATTACATTACCGTCATCGTCATAGAGAAACATTGTGGAAGAGCGCAGAATCTTTCCATCTGGTGTGTGGACAACGTAGTTGTACCGGTCTCCGTCCTTAACTTCTCCGCGCAGTACCTCCAGGCCAAGGTTGCTTCCGCAGTCACCGATTTTGCGCCCGGTAATGTGGCCGTTACGGATATCAACGACCGTATGGGCGTAATCCCTGGTCAGATCGTGCAGAATCAGTTCACAGCGGTTGCCGAATTCATTCTCCAGCATGTTTAAAAGCCTTTGCCAGAATGGCCAGTTATCGTAGATAGTTTTCATAAACCCCTCCGTTATTGTTGGCTTGTCTTTTCTTATTTAATTTTATCACTGAAGTATGAACTGGTCAAATAAAATGTTGAAAAGAATATGGAAAAAACGATAAAATCAACAAAAAGTATGAATATAACCTGACAAAAAGTAGAAAAAATTAATATGAAATAAAAAAAATAGGCAAAATGTCAGGAAACAGCCAGATAAAGTTAAAAAATATATGGATATATGGATGAGTATAAAATGAATTGATTTTTGAGCGGAATTATTTGAAAAAGGGATTTCCTGGTTCTGCGGCCATTGAATAATGAATGGAAGAGTGTTAGAATATGTATCATTGAAACAGGCTGAACATAAGGAACAGGAGGCATCGTATATGGCGAAGATTGGAATTATCGGCATCGGCAATATGGGCAGTGCGATTTTAAAGGGGCTGCTTCATGTATATGGTAAGGGAGACATCATTTTCACGGATGTGAATGAGGAGAAATGCGAAGAGATCACGGAGGAGACGGGAGTCACTCATGTGGGAAGCAACGCGGAATGTGCCAACCAGGCGAAGTACATCATTCTGGCGGTAAAACCCCAGTATTTCGATCCGGTGCTTAAAAATATCCGCAATGTGGTGACGGAAGCCAATGTGATTATTTCCATTGCACCGGGAATCACCATCGGCCAGCTGAAGGAAAAGCTGGGAATAGAAAAACGGGTGGTGCGGGCGATGCCGAATACACCGGCGCTCCTGGGCGAAGGGATGACGGGCGTCTGCTACGATACAAAGGCGTTTGATGATGAGGAAAAAGAGACCATCCGGGAGATATTCACCTCATTTGGTGAGATGTGTATCGTGGAGGAACGGCTGATGAGTGCGGTTGTCTGTGCCAGCGGAAGCTCTCCGGCCTATGTATACATGTTTATCGAGGCCCTGGCTGACAGTGCGGTGAAGTACGGACTCCCACGGGACACCGCCTATAAGATGGCGGCCCAGACCGTTTTGGGAAGCGCGAAGATGGTGTTGGAAACCGGAGAACATCCGGGGGCGCTGAAAGACAAGGTCTGCTCGCCGGGGGGTACGACGATCGCGGCGGTAGCAGCGCTGGAGGAACATGGGTTCCGCAATGCGGTGATTAAGGCGGGAGACGCCTGTTATGAGAAATGTGAAAATATAAAATGACGCCACATATCAAGATGGCGAAATATATAATTAAGAAATAAAGTGTAAAGATGGAGGATATCAGATGGAACAGCCGCCGGTAAAGCGTTTGAACAGGGAACTTAAGTATCAGGGAACAATTTTAAAGATCTACGAGGACACAGTCGAAGCAAATGGGCATGAGGCTCACTGGGATTTTATCCATCACAACGGCGCGGCAGCAGTGGTTCCCGTGACGAAGGAAGGAAAGCTTCTGATGGTCCGCCAGTACCGGAACGCACTGGACCGCTATACGCTGGAGATTCCGGCC
Organism: Hungatella hominis; assembly: GCF_014288005.1. Classification (NCBI taxonomy): domain Bacteria; kingdom Bacillati; phylum Bacillota; class Clostridia; order Lachnospirales; family Lachnospiraceae; genus Hungatella; species Hungatella hominis. The sequence goes on along the minus strand of NZ_JACOPB010000002.1, from coordinate 115,566 downwards.
GGCGCTCTGGATTTCCCGGAGGAGCCGAAGCTGGACTGTGCGCACAGGGAGCTGGAAGAGGAGACTGGATTTAAGACAGACAAAGAAAAGATGGAGTATTTAATCAGTGTGAACACGACCGTGGCCTTCTGTGATGAGGCCATCGACATCTTTGTAGCCAGGGAACTGGAGCCGTCCAGACAGCATCTCGATGACGACGAGTGCATCGATGTGGAAGAATGGACAGTTGCTGATTTGGAAAAGCTTATTTTTGAAGGTAAAATTACGGACGGAAAGACGATTGCTGCCATCATGGCATACGCCAGAAAATACCACGTGGAATAACCGGACGGTTTAGCCGCCCCGACGAATCCGGTGCATAGAAATCCCCTTACAGGCATAGATTGTGACAAGACCTGTGAGGGGGTTTTTGTATATGGCCATACGACTTCGAACCATGGGACCGAGACTTCGGATACGGGGCGGTACGTTTACGCCCATCCATTTTCGAAAAAGCCCGGCTGCCCTGCCTGCCGTGGGATACGGAAGCGGCGGAAACCGTTTTATCCTGTTCTTTTTTGCCGGACTCCTGGCAGGGACAGCCGCGGCTAATTTCCTGCATGCTTCTTTAAGCGATCAGGCGGGATACTATTTAAATCTGCTGAGCCACCAGTCGAATCTGGGAAGAACGGAGCAGCTGGCGCTGTTTGGAGATATCTGTCGTCAGAGAATGATTGAAGTGCTGATCGCCTGGCTGATCGGCCTGACCGCCTACGCGGTGCCGTGCTTCTGCGTTCTGAGCACCGGTTTCGGCCTGTCGGTGGGGGTGGTCTTATCCGTTATGACGGGACAGAAGGGAATTCTGGGACTGCCGTTTTTTCTTGCGAGTGTGATGCCGCAGGCATTTCTGTACGTACCGGTCTGGTGTCTGCTGCTTATGTGGGGAATCAGGAGAAACGGAAGACTGAGAATTCCGGCGCTGCTTCTGGTGCTGGCATTTGTGGCTGCCGGAAGTGCGTGCGAGGTGTGGCTGAATCCCTACTTCCTGAGTATGACTGGGTAAAAATGTCTGAAAGACCGCATGAAAAGGGCATTTTCAGGCTAAATGACGAAAAAAGTCAAAAAAATATTTAAAACTTTTTTTACAACATGTTGCGAGAAAAATCCCTGCGTTTCCAACATGTTGTACTTTTTATGTAAAGTAGTACGAAAATGCCCCCAAAGTGGGAAAAATGTGTTTGATTTTATCGAAATAACTCTATATAATGGATAGGAAGAGGCCGATTTTGGGGCTGTTTTGATACCGGCAGGTTAGGGGACGTAGAGATGGTTACGGAGATAAATGAGTTTGTAAAGTACTTAAGAGAGGTGAAGAAGACCTCTAAGAATACGGAGGTCTCTTATCAGAGAGACTTACTGCAGCTGGCTTCCTATCTGGAGGCACAGGGAATTACGGATGTGGAAAAGGTTACAAAGACAAGCCTTAATTCCTATGTGCTGTATCTGGAGAAGGAGGGCAGGGCTACTACAACCATTTCCAGGACTCTGGCTTCCGTGAAAGCGTTTTTTCACTATGAATTCGGAGAGGGACGGATTCGAAGAGATCCGGCGGAACTTATAAAGGCTCCGAAGATTGAGAAAAAAGCCCCGACCATACTGACGGTGGAGGAAGTGAACAGCTTACTGGAGCAGCCAAACGGCGATTCGCCGAAGGAGATCCGGGACAAGGCCATGCTGGAGCTTCTTTATGCTACGGGAATCCGTGTTTCGGAATTGATTAATTTAAAGGTGGAAGACATCAATCTGGCAGTCGGTTTTATCACGTGCCGGGATGAACATAAAGAGCGCATGATTCCTTTCGGGAAGGTTGCGAAGCAGGCCATGCTGAATTACATGGAAAACGGACGCGTCAGTCTGTTAAAGGGCCAGGAGAGCGAGTGGCTGTTCACCAACTGCAGCGGCCGCCCCATGAGCCGCCAGGGCTTTTGGAAGATTATTAAATTTTATGGAGAAAAGGCCGGTATTCAGGCGGATATAACGCCTCATACGCTGCGCCACTCCTTCGCTGCCCATCTTCTTAAGAACGGAGCCGATATTCACGCGGTTCAGGCCATGATGGGCCATTCCGATATGGCGACGACCCAGATGTACATGAATTACGCCCAGGGAGAGGCGGTTCGCAGTGCATACGCGGGGGCACATCCGAGAAATTAACAGAGAATTTTATGAAAGAGCCAGTTTTCAGTACCTGGCTCTTTTTTTGATGCAGTAAACAGCAAAATTTCAGGAGTAACGATCATTTGGGGTAAAAATTTTACGATATATGCTTGAAATTGTTCTACCGATTTCAAATCGTTTTAGGGTATATTAGCAATTAGATCACAGGCAGTGTGTCCTGGTGCAGAATTCGTATATTTGTAAAACAGATGGAGGAAAAGATGCAGGTAGATTTATTGGAAGTCATTGAGGCGTTCGTAGGGGGCTTTGGAGTTAATATGACGGTCATAAAAACGCCTGATGACGAAATCGGGGATTTTGACCTGGGTATCAGGAAGATGTTTATGGCTGAGGGCGGGACCGGACAGACGGTGAGGCATCTGTACAGTATCTGTCAGGAGGGTATCCTGTACTTCTTAAATGACTGTTTTGAAATGGAATACTGCCTGTTCCGAATACCGAAGGAAGAAGGCCAGTATGGAGAAATGGTGTTAGTTGGGCCGTATCAGAAGGAATATGTGGATGAGTATCAGCTCAATATGCTTGTGCAGTCCCATAAAATCCCCATGGGACTGATGAAGGAGCTGCAGGAATACTATAATGCGGTTCCGGTTATGCTGCTCTATGAGCCATGGCTGGCAGTCCTTACAGCCCTGGCAGGGAAACTATATGGCGGACGGGAACTGGATATTGTCCGCAGAGAAAGCATTGATGAATGCGGGGATATGAATTCTTTCAGCAATCCTCCAACTGAGCCTCTGGCGGCAAAGCTGATTGAAGAAAGATATAAAGCAGAAGAGGAGCTGATGGCTGCCATAGCTCAGGGAAACTTAGAAAAAGCCTTAAAGGTCCATGGGAGATTTCGTAATTTCCACATTGCCAAACGGTATAAAGACCCTGCAAGGAACTTCAGGAATCTTATGATTACGGCCAATACGCTTTACCGGAAGGCGGCCCAGGCGGGATGCGTGCATCCGGTACATATTGATGAATTGTCCTGCAGGTTTGCGAAGAAGATAGAAACGCTGATGACGAAGACGGAGGCAGACCGGTTCAATCTGGAGATGATTCGCAAGTACTGTATGCTCGTGAGGAATTACTCTCTTCAGGGATATTCGCCTCTGGTTCAAAAGGTAGTCAACCATATTGATTTAAATCTGATGTCCGACTTATCACTCAGGAACCTGGCGGCAGAGTATTGTGTCAATCCCAGCTATCTGTCCTCGCTGTTTAAGAAGGAGATGTCAGTAACCATAACGGCATACGTAAACCAGCAGAGGATGAAGCAGGCGATCCGTTATCTGAATACGTCCAATATGCAGATTCAGAATATTGCGGCAGATGTGGGAATCTCGGATGTGAATTATTTCAGCAAGCTGTTTAAAAAGGCTACAGGTAAAACTCCCAGCGAGTATCGGGAGCTGATTCTCGTCCGGACCCAATTGTAGGGAGCTGACAAAAAATATAATAATATTACAGATTTCTACAAAAACTCTCCTCATACATTTTTTCGGGCAGTGTTAAAATGTCGTTAGAAAAAGGAGGACGACTGTCCTAAGGGGACCATGCTTTTATTAAATTATCAGGAGGGTTTATACATATGGGAACATCAACGAATACAAGCGGTATGCACCGCGCGAAGTTGTGGCAGATCGGGGGATTTGCATTTAATAATACGGCTACGAACCTGTACATGTTTATGATGAACTTTATCGCTTATTACTTAACCGGTTATGTGGGGGTAGGTGTAGTCGTTGCATCAACGTTGATCACCACGATGCGTATCTGGGACGGTGTCACAGACCCGTTCATCGGATATCTGGTAGATAAGACGAATACAAAATTCGGCAAAAACCGTCCGTTTATGGTCATCGGTAATGTGATTCTTGCCGTCGCAAGCTTTATCCTGCTTCATGTGACCCATCTCTTTCCGCAGGGGGCGCGTTTTATTTTCTTTGTGCTGATTTACATGATTTATATCATTGGCTATACGTTCCAATGTGTAGTTACGAAATCCGCCCAGTCCTGTCTGACCAATGACCCAAGGCAGAGACCTCTGTTCTCGATATTTGACGGCGTTTATAATACGCTCGTATTTGCGGTGCTTCCGATCTTTATTTCCGGTTATTTAGTACCGAAACACGGCGGCTTCAACGCCTCATTCTTCCACGAAATCTGGTGCTATGTGGCGGCCGTATCCGCGATCCTGACCTGTATTGCCATTTACTGCATTTCCAGCAAGGACCGCCTGGAGTTCTTTGGTACAGGCAAAGCGGTCAAGGTAGGGTTTAAGGATTACTGGGAAGTGCTTAAGAGCAACAGGGCTATCCAGATGCTGGTAGTAGCGGCATCTACGGATAAGCTGGCATCCTCTGTCCGAAGCAACTCTACCATAGGCGTTATCCTGTATGCCATCGTCTGCGGCAACTATGCGCTGTCCGGCGCTGTAGCCGGTTATACGTCCATTCCGAACATGCTGATCCTGTTCTTTGGTGTAGGCTGGATCGCAACCCGTTTAGGACAGAGAAAGGCCATGCTGTTCGGAACCTGGGGAGGTCTCATTTTTACAATTTTAAATATTGTACTGTTTGTGGTCGGAGATCCGTCCCAGATGTCATTTCCGGGTATTGCAGGCTTCACCGGCTGGAATTTCTTCACCCTGGCATTTCTGGTGTTGTATATTCTGGGACAGGGGTGTATGGGAGTATCCGGCAACATCGTTATTCCCATGACTGCTGACTGTGCCGACTATGAAGTTTACCGTTCCGGGAAATACGTTCCTGGCCTGATGGGAACCCTGTTCAGTTTTGTAGATAAGCTGATTTCCTCTCTGGCGGCGAGTATCGTAGGCGTTATGTGTGCCATGATCGGTTTTAAAGAGACTCTGCCTACTGTAGATACTCCCTATAGCCCTCAACTGAAATTCATCGGCCTGACCTGTTTCTTCGGATTGATTTTATTCGGCCTGTTCTGTAACCTGGTAGCCATGAAGTTCTACCCTCTGACAAAGGAAAAGATGGAAGAAATTCAGGAAAGGATCGCAGAAATCAAAGCGCAGGCGCAGCATGCTTAAAACAGGAGGTTGCTTCATATGGAGAAAATTATGATTTCCGGGTTTTCCGATGAGATCAGTTCTGATTTTGATGAACAGCTGAAGGTGGTTACAGGACTTGGTATGGAGTACATTTCCCTTCGTACTGCCGATGGTAAGAGTATAGCCGATTATACGGCAAAAGAGGTGAAGGAGAAGCTGCTGCCGAAGCTTAAGGACGCGGGAGTCCGGGTATCTTCCTTAGGCTCTCCCATCGGTAAAGTTGAAATCGGTGATGAGGAAGGGTTCGCAAAACAGCTGGTTCAGCTGGAGGAGTTATGCAGGATCGCAAAGGTACTGGACTGTCGTTACATTCGCATTTTCAGTTTCTATATTCCGGAGGGACGGAATCCGGAGGACTACCGGGAAGCAGTGATCGAAAAGCTGATAAAGTTTGACGCGGCAGCCAGAACGTACGGCGTTGTACTGATCCATGAAAATGAAAAGGGGATCTATGGAGATGGGAAGGAGCGCTGCAGGGTGATCCTGGATGCGTTGGGAAGCGATCATTTTAAGGCAGTCTTTGATTTTGCCAACTTTGTGCAGTGTGGAGAGGACCCTGTGGAGTGCTGGAAGCTTCTACATGACCAGGTTGTTTATATCCATATTAAGGATGCCGTGGCATCGGATAAAGAAAATGTGCTCTGCGGGACCGGCGAAGGAAAAATTAAAGAGATTCTGGAGAGAGCTGTCAGAGAAGAAGGATATGAGGGCTTCCTGACACTGGAACCCCATCTGGTAGTATTTGATGCGCTGAAATCCCTGGAGCTCGCGGATGCGGACAGCATCATCCGGGAAAACAAGGCCACGGACGGTGCGGAAGGCTACGCGATGCAGTATCATGCTCTGAAAGAGATATTAAACGCTATAGAGCGTTAGGTGGAAAGGAGAGTTTCTATGGATAAAGTAAGATTTGGATTAGTTGGAATCGGGGCGCAGGGAGGCGCGTACGCTGGATTTTTAACAGGCAGGGGCGGCTTCCCTGGGATGCCTGCGCCGGAGTGTCCGCCGCACTGTGCCCTCGGTGCATTGTGCGATACGGACCCTGCGAAGGAGGCCATGTGTAAAGAAAAGTATCCCGAGACACCGTTTTTTAGAGACTGGAAGGATCTGGTGGATTCCGGTACGGTTGACGCGGTAGTTACGACGGTTCCCCACTATCTCCACACAGAGATTGCGATTTACTGTCTGGAAAGGGGGATGAATGTCCTGGTTGAGAAGCCGGCGGGCGTATACGCAAAGTCTGTGCGTGAGATGAACGAATGCGCGGCGGCGCATCCGGAGACGGCTTTCGGTATTATGTTTAATCAGCGCACCAACAGGCTGTATCAGCAGGTTAAGGATATCATCGAGTCCGGAGAGCTGGGACAGATCCGCCGTTCTAACTGGATTATCAATTCCTGGTGGCGTCCGGACAGCTATTACCGTCAGAGCGGCTGGCGCGCGACCTGGGGAGGAGAGGGCGGAGGCGTCCTGGTCAATCAGGCTCCTCATCAGCTGGATCTGTGGCAGTGGATATGCGGAATCCCCAATAAGGTTTACGCAAAATGCATCTATGGCGATCACAGGGATATTATTGTGGAGAACGACGTTACCATTGTTACGGAATATCCTGGCGGAGCGACCGGGAGCTTTGTAACCTGTACCCATGATCCCATCGGTACAGACCGTCTGGAGATCGACCTGGACGGCGGAAAGATTGTCGTGGAAGACAGCAGAACAGCGACAGTTTACCGGCTGAAGAAAAAGGAAGACGAGTTAAACCGCACGATGTCCATGATGGAGCTGGTGAAATTGACACAGGGAAACGCTGCCGGAGCTGATGGCCTGTACACGGTGGAAACCTTTGAGAATACAGATGGATGGGGCGTGCAGCATATGACCGTAATGGAGAATTTCGCATGCCATATACTGGAGGGAACCCCTCTTTTGGCACCGGGGGCCGACGGCATCAACGGTGTAAACCTGGCGAATGCGACCCTGCTTTCCAGCTGGCTGGGAAAGGAAGTGGATCTGCCGGTTGACGAGGATCTGTATCTGGAAGAACTAAACAGGAAAATTGCCGCCGAAGGCAAATTCCCAACCCGTTAGCGTAAATGCGCCGGTGCAGAACCGGCGTATATCCGCAGAACCTGGAGGAAGAAAGATGAAGAAGGCCGCAGTTATTGGACTGGGAGATATATCCAAAATACATATACCGATCATAGAGTCAAGTCCGGATATGGTTCTGTGCGCGGTTTGCGACAGCAATCCGGAGGCGAAGGAAGCAGCACCGTCCGGCACAGCCTTTTATACGGATTACCATGAGATGGTGGAGAAAGAAAGACCGGACTGTGTTCATGTGTGTCTGCCCCATTACCTGCATTATCCGGTGACGAAAGAACTGGTGGAGATGGGCTGCAGCGTCTTCTGTGAAAAGCCGGTGGCCCTAAATACGGAGGAAGCCGAACGGTTTGTCCGGCTGGAAGAAGCGCATCCGGAGGTCCGTATCACCATCTGCCTGCAGAACCGTCTCAACGAGAGCGTGGAGCTGTTAAAGAAGCTCATAGAAAGTGGTGAATATGGGCAGGTGGTGGGGACGAGAGGCATCGTCCCCTGGTACCGTCCGGCCGAGTATTACCGCGTAAAGCCCTGGAGAGGAAGCTGGATTACGGCAGGGGGCGGTTGTATGATTAATCAGTCGGTGCATACTCTGGACCTTCTGTACTATTTAGGCGGAAACATGAAAGGGCTGAAAGCCTCTGTAAGCCAGATCCTGGATTACGGCATCGAGGTAGAGGATACGGTGACCGCAAGGCTGGATTATGCAAATGGTGCGAGAGGTCTGTTCTTTGCCACGAATGCCAACTATAAGAACGAGGCGGTGCAGATTGCGGTCCAGCTGGAACGCGCTGAGTTCCGTATAGAGGAAAATATCCTGTATCAAATCCTGCCGGGTGGAGAAAAAAAGTATCTGACTGAGGACAGGAAATTTCCAGGGACCCGTTTCTATTACGGCGCCAGTCATGAAAAACTAATTCGCAGGTTTTATCAGGTACTGGAAGAGGATAAAGGGGACTATATCCGAGTAAAGGACGCGGAAATGAGCATTCGCCTGATAGACGCCATTTTAGAGTCTGGCAGGAGCGGCGCTTACGTAACCATATCGTGATTTCAGAGAGGAGATATCGTATGAATAAGGGACTGATCGGAATTCAGATGAGTACCATCAAAGATAAAATTGCAGAGCTTGGGGCCTATGGGACATTAAGGGCCTGCGCAGAGCTGGGGTATCACTGCGTGGAGGTGTCTCAGATACCTATGACAGAGGGGAATGTTGCAGGCATGAAGAAGGCCTGTGAGGAATTCGGAATTAAAATCGCAGCTTTAAGCGCAGCTATGGAGCCGATGATGCCGGGGATGCCAGGGGAGTACCTGACTACGGATTTTGATAAGATTGTGACGGACTGCAGGACGTTAAACTGTGATATGCTGCGTATCGGCATGCTTCCAATGACCTGCATGGGGAGCCGTGAGAAGGCTCTGGATTTTGTGAAACGTGCAGATGAGATCGCCGGCAGATTAAAAGAGCAGGGAATTGATTTGTATTATCACAACCACCATGTAGAGTTCGTAAAGTATGACGGTGAATATCTGCTGGACATTATCAGGAACCATACAAGATATATGGGATTTGAGCTGGATATCCACTGGATCCACCGCGGTGGAGAGAATCCGGTGGAATTCATAAAGAAGTATGATGGAAGAATCCGGCTGCTCCATTTAAAGGATTACCGCATCGGACAGATTCAGATGCCGGAGGGACCGTTTGATCCGAAGGCCTTCATGGCTGCATTTTCTGACATCGTGGAATTTGCGGAGATAGGAGAGGGGAATCTTCCGGTTAAGGAATGTATAGAAGCCGGTTTTGCCGGAGGCAGCGAATATTTTCTCATTGAACAGGATACCACGTACGGGAGAGACCCGTTTGAAAGCCTGAGGATCAGCAAAGAGAATCTGGAGAAGATGGGATATGCGGACTGGTTTTTCTTGGATTAGAGCGTGTTTGAAAATTGCTATCTGCCAGATGTGCGGCTCCCGGCGGCAGGAGGCAAAACGATGAGGAAAAGAAGTATGCAGGACCATCCAGACTACATTGATCCCAACCAGATGATCGCTCTGGAAGAGGAGATGGCTGCGCTGAAAAAAGAGTACGGAATCGTGGATAAACCGAAGTGGTGGATGCGTCTTGGTGATTTCATCGCAAACCATGCCGGGAACAGACAGCCGGTACCGGTATACAGAAAGAAATATATCCTGCTGGCCCTGTGCCTGGGATGGGCCGGCGGCCATCGGTTTTATACGAAGCAGTATGCCCTGGGCTTTATTTACCTGCTGTTTTGCTGGACAGGAATTCCGTTTGCAATGACATTAATTGATTTGATGATTGCACTGCCCAGGCAGGCTGACGAGCAGGGCAGGCTGTTTCTGTAATGGCGCTGGGGTTTCTGCGTCCCGGCAGGCTGGAAGCTTTGGTACATTTTTTCGGCCGTATAGAGATAAGAAATGTAAAAAGAAAAGCAAAAAAATAGACTGATTTCTTTGTGGGCCTGTGCTATAATGAAAGAGCCGCGAAGAGCAAGGAAGATTCGGAACGCTGCCGGAAACCGCTCATGGTTTCCGGTTATTTTTATTTCGGTTATTTTTATTTCATAGGAACTCTTGTCCTATGAAATGATGTATGAAAAAAGTAAAACTACAAAATATAAAGAAGAGGTAAAAAGCATGAAAAAACTAGAAGATTACGTAACAAGTATCCCGGATTTCCCGGAGCCGGGCATCATTTTCCGTGATGTCACCACTATTCTGCAGGACGCGGACGGGCTGGCACTGGCGGTTGACGGCGTGCGCGGGATGTTAAAGGATGTGGATTACGATGTCGTAGTCGGCCCGGAATCGAGAGGGTTTATCTTCGGCGTTCCGGTTGCCTACGCGGAGCACAAAGGCTTCGTCCCGGTGAGAAAGCAGGGAAAGCTTCCGAGAGAGGTTATCTCCGCCGATTATGAGCTGGAATACGGCAAAGCCACCATCGAGATGCACAGAGATTCCATAAAGCCAGGCCAGAAGGTCGTGATCATCGATGATTTAATCGCCACGGGCGGCACTACCCAGGCCATTATCGGACTGATAAAGGAGATGGGCGGTGAGGTTGTAAAGATCTGCTTTATCATGGAGTTAAAGGGCTTAAATGGAAGAGAAAAATTAGATGGATATGAGGTGGAATCCCTGATTGCCTACGAGGGTAACTAAACGGAGAACATGAATCACAGAGGTGTAGAGAATGGATAAAATCCTGTACCATGGAACCTTTTTAACAATGGATGAGTCCCGGACTGAACCGGAGGCGGTTCTGATCCGGGACGGAATGATCGGCGGAACCGGCACGCTGGAGGAGATGAAGGCGCTGGCTCCGGACGGCGCGCTTTGGGACATGGAAGGCCATACGGTGCTTCCCGGCTTTATCGACGGCCACTCCCACTTAAGCGCGGTGGCGTACCAGCTGTTAATCGCCAACCTAAAACCGTCGCCGCTGGGAACCTGCGACAGCGTGGAGGACGTGGTGCAGGTGCTGAAGACCTTTTTGGAGACGCATTCACTAAAAACGGGCCAGTGGCTGCTGGGCATGGGATACGACAACAGCGTCTTCCCGGAGGGCGTTCATCCCACCAAGGAAGATTTAGACCGCGTGAGCACGGAGATTCCCGTCGCGGCGACTCACGTCTCCGGCCATCTGTGTGTGGTGAACACGAAAGGGCTGGAGCTTTTGGGATACACGGGAGATCATTTCACAGTTCCCGAGGGCGGAGTCGTGGAACCCACAGGGCTTTTGAAGGAACAGGCATTTCTCGGGAAAAACGGAGAGATGCAGGGGCCTGCTCCCGAAGATGTGGTGAAGGCGGTGGGAGATGCCTCAGAGCTGTACGCATCCTATGGCCTGACTACGGTTCACGACGGCAAAGTCACGGAAGGGCAGTATCAGCTCTTAAAGGGAGCCGCGTCCATGGGACTTCTAAAGAACGATGTGGTCATGTATCTGATACCGGAACTGGCCGGTCAGTTTCTGACGGAGCAGGGACCGGAAGCGCTTGCGGCGAAAGGCTATGAAAACCATCTGCGCCCCGCGGGAGTGAAGCTGTTTCTGGATGGCTCGCCTCAGGGAAAGACGGCCTGGCTGTCAGAGCCGTACTATGTGGTTCCGGACGGCGAGAAGCCGGATTACCGGGGATTTCCGGTGCAGACGGAAGCCTATGTGATGGATATCATGCGCACCTGCGTGAAAAACCGCTGGCAGATCAATGTACACGCCAACGGGGATGAAGCGATCGAGCAGATGATCCGCTGCTATCAGTCGGTACTTGAGGAGACGGGGAGTGAGAAGAATCTGCGCCCTGTGGTCATTCACTGCCAGACCGTGCGGGAAGATCAGCTGGATCGGATGAAGGAGATCGGCATGATCGCCAGCTTTTTCCTCGACCATGTGTATTACTGGGGCGACTACCACTATGAGTCCGTGCTGGGCCCGGAGAGGGCGGCCCGCATCAGTCCGGCCCGTTCGGCCCTGGAGCGCGGAGTCTCCTTTACGCTTCATCAGGACAGCCCGGTGGCTCCGCCCGACGTGATGGGGGCGGTACACAACGCTGTGAACCGGAAGACGGCAAAGGGCCGTGTGCTGGGAGCAGAGCAGACGATCACTGTAATGGAAGCGCTTAAGGCCGTGACGGTGAACGGAGCGTACCAGATTTTTGAAGAGGACAGGAAGGGAAGCATAGCGGCGGGGAAGGCTGCGGATTTTGTGATCCTGAAAGAGAACCCGCTCCTGGTTCCTGAAGAGAGACTCAGGGATATAAAAGTTCTGGAGACGGTCAAGGCCGGAGAGACGATATACAAACGATAAGGAATAACTACATTATGACAAAGAAGAAACCGACTTCCAAGGATGTTGCCCAGTTGGCCGGTGTTTCCCAGCCCACTGTTTCCATGATTTTAAACAACTATGATAATGTCCGCTTTTCGCCGGAGACGGTACAGCGTGTGATGGACGCCTGCACGAAGTTGAACTACCGGGTTCCTTCTAAAAGAAAAGGAAACAGCGGGGAGCGGTACGAGAAGCTGATTATGGCCATGTGTCCGTCGTACACCAATCTGTACTATATCAGTCTTCTGGAGGCCATGTGTAATCAGGCGGAGGAGCGGGGGTATTCTCTCACGGTCTTCTCCAGCGGACGAAATATGAAGCTGGAAGGCCAGTTTGCCAACCTCGCCTGCCAGCAGGACGCGCTGGGAGCGCTGCTTCTTTACAAGCCCGCAAATTCCGTGGCGCTTCAGCAGCTCATTGCGAATATGCCCGTGGTAGCCATCTGCGACAAGACGGAAGTCTCCAATATGGATATCATAGAACTGGACAGCGAAAAGCTGGGGATGATCATCGCCGAGCATCTTCTGAGTCTGGGACACAGGAAAATTGCCTATATTTCCACCGAACTGAACGAACGCCATCCGGCCAGGCTTTACCGGCTGAAGGGCATGCAGAATGCCTATGCCAGGGCAGGAGTCAGTCCCTTCAACATCCTGACCTGTACCATGGACAGCGAGAAGATTGCGTATACGAAGGACATCACATCGTATGAGACCGGCTACTGTCTTGGAAAACGCGTGGTGGAAAAGTATGATGACATCACCGCCCTAGTCGGGATGAACGACATGGTGGCCATAGGAATTATGGATGCGCTGGCAGACAAGAAGTATAAGGTTCCACAGGACTATTCTGTCTGCGGCTGTGATAATACGATGATTTCCCAGTACAGGACTATTTCCATGACATCGGTAGAGCATTTTGATGCCAACCGGGGACGGGAAGCCGTCGATGTGTTGATACGAAAAATCGAGCAGGAAAATGGAACCGACGGGGATTTGTGGCCGGCCAGTGCCGTGCGTGTGGAATTTGTCCCAAAACTGGTTGCGAGAGCCTCGACAGGGCCAAACCGGAGAAAAAAATAGAAAAATTTTGAAAAATTATTACTAATAATATTAGTAAGCAAAAAGCAGGGGAACGGCGAAACGAAGAAATATTGATTTAAAAAGTGGATAAAACCGTAATGGACGGATAAATAGTTAATTTTATTACTAATAAAATTAACTATTTATCCGTTTTTTTGGGGTTTATTAATTTTTGAGTAAAAGTGCACAGGTTGACAAAGGGAATATTGACATTATTATATAAAATATACAACAAAAAAATTGATAAATCAAAAACAGATAGGAGACTGAAAGATGCAGATCGAGCCTGAATGCTTTACTATTGAGGATTATTTACATCATACCTTTTCCTGCGAATGCGGACGTTCTCATCATACCGATGTGGAAAAAATCCTGATTTCGCAGGGAGCACTGGAGCGGGTGCCGGAGGCAGTGGAAGAACTGGGATACCATCACGTATTTCTGGTATCCGACTATAATACGTATCAGGCGGCGGGAGAACGGGTGGAGAAGCTGTTGCGGGATCGGAACCAGGCCTGCACCTCTTATGTGATTCCCAGAAAGATTGTGGTGCCGGATGAGCATACGCTGGGTGAGCTGCTTGTCCACTTCAATCCGGAGTGCGACCTGATTATCGGAGTCGGCACCGGTACGATCAACGATATGTGCAAGTTTTTAAGCTATCAGATGAAGATGGAATACATGATTATCGCATCGGCCCCTTCCATGGATGGCTTTGCTTCGGTTGGCGCGGCTTTAATTGTAAATAATCTGAAAACAACTTATAATGCTCATGTACCGAAGGCAATTGTTGGAGATGTTGATATTCTTGCAAAGGCCCCCATGAATATGATCGCGGCCGGCGTGGCGGACATTCTCGGAAAATACACCTGCCTCTGTGACTGGCATTTATCGAATCTTGTGAACGGCGAATATTTCTGCCCCGTCATTGAGCGGATGGTGAGATATTCGTTAAAAAAGATGATGGAGCAGGTCAAGAACTTAAAGGAACGGACCCCGGAGACGATTCAGACGGTCATGGAGTCCCTGGTTCTTACCGGCATTGCCATGAGCTTTGTGGGAAATTCCAGACCGGCTTCGGGCTGTGAACATCATATGTCTCATTATTGGGAGATGAAGTTCCTGTTTGAAGGGAGACCGGCGGTCTTACACGGCACAAAGGTAGGCGTAGGAACGATGACGGCGATTCGGTTGTATCAGAAATTTATGGAATCAGAAATCGATTATGAGGAGGCGGTGAGGAGAGCAGAGGCATTTGATTTTGCGGAATGGTCGGAGAATATGAAACGGACTTACGGTGCAGCGGCGGACGGAGTGATCGCCAATGAAAAGACAGAACTAAAAAATGACCCGGAGGAAGTGAAGAAACGTCTGGTGGTTATACGGGAAAAGATGGGAGACATCAGAAGAACCGTCAGCGATTTAGTGCCGAAGGAAGCGCTTATAAGGGGGATTTTAAAGGATTTGGAAGCGCCCGTTAATCCGCTGGAACTGGGAATCGACTGCGGCATGGTGAGTGACAGCATAGAGGTGGCTAAGGAGGTCAGGGACCGCTATACACTGCTTCAGCTCCTGTGGGATCTGGGAATTCTGAAGACTGTCGCAGAGGAGACGGCCGCTTCTTTTCAGAAAGAGATGGAAAAGTAAAGAGGGATAGATGGATGGAGAAACGATATGCAATCGGTCTGGATTATGGAACTCTTTCCGTGAGGGCACTGCTCCTTGATATGGACAGCGGAGAGGAAGCCGGCACAGCGGTGTATGAATATCCCCATGGCGTGGTGTCAGGGAGTCTGCCGGATGGCAGCCCGATCCCGCCTGAATATGCACTCGCGGTTCCGGAGGACTATCTGCAGGGATTAAGCCAGGTGGTAAGGGATTTACTGAGGGAGAGCGGCGCGGTGCCGGAGTCGGTGAAGGGGATTGGCCTGGATGCCACGTCGGCCACGGTGATTCCGGCAGATAAAAGCGGTATGGCCATATCCATGCTTCCAGGTTTTGAAAGCAGCCCTCACGCTTACATCAAGCTGTGGAAACACCATGGGGCAAAAAAATACGCGGAAAAGATGTACAGTCTGGCAGATAACTGGAAAGAGGAGTGGCTGACTCTTGTGGGAGGCAAAGTAAGCTGTGAGGCATTTCTGCCGAAGACCCTGGAGACCCAGGAAGAGGATGAAGCCGTTTACAAACGCTGCCACACCTTTCTGGAGGTGGGGGACTGGCTGACATGGTATATGACGGGAGAATGCGTCCGGAGCACGTCCATGGCGGGCTGCAACAGCTTCTACCAGCGGGGAATCGGATATCCAGATGAGGATTTCTTAAGGAAAATAATGCAGGAGTCAGAGCCGGTTACCAGAAAGTATAAAGGCCGGTTTGTTGCCCTGGGGGGCTGCGTAGGACGGCTGACACAAAGGGCGGCGGACCGTATGGGACTTCTGCCGGGAGTGCCGGTGGCAGCGGCCATGATTGATTCTCATGCCGCGGTGGTCGGCGCAGGGGCCGACCGGGTAGGCGACGTGACGGCGGTTATGGGAACCAGCGCCTGTTACCTGCTGAATTCTCATACCGGGGAGGGGATACCGGGAATTTACAGCTGTGCTTATGAGGCTCATATACCGGAGCTGTTTGGATATGAAGGAGGCCAGTCCTGTGTCGGCGAGTGTCTGGAGTGGTTCGTGGACAACTGTGTACCGGAAAGCTATATGAAAGAGGCAGGGCAGGCGGGAATCGGCATTCATGAGCTGCTGCAGAGGAAGGCGGCCGCCATACGGCCGGAGCAGCGCGGACTGGTGGTTTTAGACTGGTGGAATGGGGTGAGAAGTCCGCTGATGCGACCAGAACTGACGGGAGTGATGACCGGACTGACTATCTATACGAAGACCGAGGAAATGTACCTGGCGCTAATGGAGGGAATCTGTTTTGGGGCCAGGGTCATAGTGGATACCTTCCGTGATTCGGGGCATTCCGTGGAACGTCTTATTGCGGCCGGCGGGATCCCGATGAAAAGCCCGTTGATGATGCAGATGCTGGCTGATATCTGCGGTACGGAAGTACGGGTGTGCGAAAGCAGACAAAGCAGTGCCAGAGGAAGCGCCATTATGGGCGCGGCGGTGGCGGATGGGACGGAAAAAACGTCTAGAATACTGAAGGACTGGATTCATAAGCTGGGAGCGGGGACGTCCGCAGTCTATGATCCAGACTGCGGAAACAGGGCAGTTTATGAGGAAAAATACAGGAAATATATACGGTTAAAAGAAATATTTGTGAACATTGACAGCAAAGGTTTACTAAACGGGGAGGAAGACAAAAAATGAAGAAGAAACTGATTGTTTTTTCGGCAGATGCAATGGTGTCTGAGGATGTCGATTATTTAAAAACATTACCCAATTATCAAAAATACTTGGCAGGCGGCTGTATGGTCCAAAAAGTCGATTCTGTCTACCCGACCATTACGTATCCCTGCCATACCACGATGTGCAGCGGCGTGTGGCCGGATAAGCACGGCGTCGCGGGGAATCTGCAGATGATACCGGGAACATCGCCGCTTCCATGGAAGTGGGATTACAGTAATACCAGATGGAAAGAGGATATTTTTACTGAGGCGAAAAAGGCGGGATACACGACAGCAGCCGTCTTCTGGCCGGTAACGGGCAACCATCCGGCCATTGATTATCTGATCGATGAATACTGGACTCAGTTTCCGGAGGATACGCCCCGTGAGGCGTGGAAACGCATGGGCTCCAGCGAGGAGATGCTGGAGATCGTAGAACGCCATATCGGGGACAATAAGATCAGAATTCATCCGCCGACGGAGCGGTTTATCGTGAGCTGTACCTGCGATATTATCCGGCAGTATAAGCCGGATGTGATGTTCCTTCATCCGGCCAACATTGACGCCTACCGCCATCAGACAGGGCTGTTTAACGACAGAATTCTGACCGGTATTGAAGAGACAGACCAGTGGATCGGTGAAATCATGCAGGCCGTGGAGGAGATCGGGGAGCTGGAAAATACGAATCTGGTGCTGACCAGTGACCACGGGCAGATGGAGATCAAACGCGTGATCAACCCCAACGTGATTCTGGCGGATCATGGACTGATCCGGAAGAATGAGGAGGGAACGCTGGAAGACTGGGAGGCATGGTGCCTGTCAGGGGGATTGTCGGCACTCGTATATTTAAAGAATCCGGAAGACCGGGAGACTTATGAGAAGACATACAGCCTTTTAAAATTTATGGCGGAGGAAGGCATTTACGGAATCAGTCAGGTGTTTACCACAGAAGAAGCAGATGAGAAGTATCATCTCGACGGCCCGTTCTCCTTTGTACTGGAATCGGATGACTATTCTTCGTTCGGCGATTCGATTCATCGTCCAATTGTGACGAACTATGAGGTATCAGACTATCGTTATGGAAGAGCTACCCACGGGCATCTGCCCTTTAAGGGGCCGCAGCCAGTCTTTCTGGCAAAGGGACCTGACTTTAACGAACATGTGACGCTTCAGAGAGGAAGGCTGGTTGACCAGGCGCCGACCTATGCGAAACTGCTCGGATTCGAGCTTCAGGGAGCCGACGGTCAGGCCATCGAATCTTTCATACGAAAATAGCGAAAAAGACAAAAACCAGTGAATGGAAAGGAGTATTACAGTGGCAGCCATTGAATTTAAAAGTGTTACCAAAAGCTTCGACAACAATGTGGTCATCAGGGATATCAATCTGAAAATAGAGGATGGCTCATTTACTGTTTTAGTAGGACCGTCGGGGTGCGGAAAGACTACGCTTCTACGCATGATCGCAGGAATCGGACCGCAGACATCGGGAAAGGTATTGATTGATGGGCAGGATGTAAGTGAAATTGCTCCGGGAAAACGGGGTGTAGCCATGGTATTTCAGAACTATGCGATTTACCCCACCATGACCGTGCGGGAAAATATCGAGTTCGGACTGAAGAATAACAAGATACCGAAGGATGTGAGAAAGCAGCTGATCGAAGAGGCCAGCGATAAGGTGGGACTTTCCCAGTTCCTGGACCGCATGCCAAGCACTCTGTCCGGCGGTCAGCGTCAGAGAGTCGCGCTTGCGCGTGCCATGGTGAAAAAGCCATCCGTGTTCCTGATGGATGAACCGCTGTCCAACCTGGATGCAAAGTTAAGAGTCCAGATGCGCGTGGAATTAATCGAGCTTCACAAAAAACTGCAGACGACCTTCGTCTACGTTACACACGACCAGGTGGAGGCCATGAGTATGGCCGATACGGTAATTCTGATGAATAACGGTCTGATTCAGCAGATCGCCTCCCCGGAAGAGATATACAGCGATCCGGCAAATTTGTTCACCGCCCGCTTTATCGGTTCTCCGGCAATGAATATCGTGGCACTTCAGGGGGGAAACCGGCTGGGGTTCCGGCCGGAACGGGGAATTCTCACAAGAGAAAAACGGGACTCCGGCGTCTTCCATACGAAGGGGATTGTCGTTACAAGAGAGATGCTGGGGCGTGAGACGACCTATTCCGTGCGGGATAAGATGGGGAGAACCTATATGGTAACCGGGCTGGAGGATCCGTTCCGGGTAGACGATATGGTATTTTTAAGCGTAGATATGGAGCATATCTATTTCTTTGGAAAGGATGAGACGCGTATCCGCCCGGGAGATGAGGAGTACGATCCCTGCCTGGAACTGTTAAGGAGGGACGTATGAAAGGAAAGATTACTGAAAAAATAGTTCCCTATATCCTGGTGGCTCCGGCAATGATTGGGATTCTGCTTTTCGTGGTCTATCCTATCATCAAGCTGATACATATGAGTTTTTACAAGGTAAACCAGTTAAACGCAGCCAAGACGAAATTTGTGGGACTGGAAAATTATGAGAAGATATTTAAGACTTCAGAGTTTCAAAAGGCGCTGGTCAATACAGGGTATTACTCCCTTTTCATGATTCTGATCGTGCTGGGATGTTCCCTGATCTTCGCGGTATGGCTCGGCTCCCGCGCGACAAAGATGAATTCCTTTACGCAGGCGGCCGCATTTCTTCCGCATATCATTTCCATGGTATCCATCGGCCTTATTTTCCAGCAGATGATGGACCCGGACTTCGGCGTTTTTAACTCGGTGTTAAAGGCGCTGGGGCTGCCTGCAAGCCAGTTCTTAAGGAGTTCCGACACTGCGCTGGCATCGGTTATCTTTACCTCTGCGTGGAAGAGTATCGGATATTACACACTAATTTTAATCGCAGCGCTCCAGAGTATACCGCAAAGTATCTACGAAGCTGCGGATCTGGACAACGCGGGAAAATGCCGGACATTTTTCAAGATTACGCTGCCTCTTATCTCACCTCAGATCTTTTTCGTGCTGATCGTTATGACAATCGGAAATTTCAAGGTGTTTGAGACCATCCGCGTCATGACGGCGGGCGGCCCCAATAACGCGACTACGTCGCTGGTATACTACATCTACAACAAGGTGTTTATGGACTTCAATGTAGGGCGCGCCGCGGCGGGCGGGGTGGTGCTTCTGGTTCTGGTAGGAATCATGACCGTTCTCTATTTTGTCAGCTTGTCGAAAAAAGTACATTATCAGTAGGGGGGACGAAACATGTATAAATTGAATCAGAAAATATGGGCAGCCATAGGGATCGTGTTAAAAGCAGCGCTGGTGCTGGTGTTTGTATTTCCGTTTTTCTGGATGGTCTCCGTGGCCCTGCAGACGGAAGCGGAAATCAGTTCTTCTCCGCTCACGCTGTTTCCGGCAGTTCCTCAGTGGATCAACTTTATAACCGCGTGGCAGAAGGGACCGTTTTTGCTGTATTTGAGAAACTCCCTTTCTATCATTGTAAGCGTGATTGCGCTTCAGATGGTGATCATGGTACCCGCGGCCTATGCGTTTGCCAAATATGAGTTTAAGGGGAAAAAGATCATGTTTGGTCTGGTGCTGATTGCATTTATGACGCCGGGGCAGATCACCTTCCTTCCGATCTATCAGATGATGTCAGATTGGGGAATCATGAATTCCCTGCTTCCGCAGATTCTGCCGTTTATGACGAATGCGTTTGGAATTTTCCTGCTGAGACAGTATTTTATGCAGGTTCCGGACGAATTAATCGAAGCGGCAAAGCTTGATAATGCAGGCGCGCTGAAAATTGTCTATAAATTAATGCTTCCCATGGCGAAACCGGCCATGAGCACGATCGTGCTGTTCAGCTTTGTCAGCCACTGGAACGATTACTTCTGGCCGCTGGTTATGACCCAGTCCACAGAGGTCCGTCCGCTGACAATCGGAATCGCAATGCTTAAGAATACCGAGGGTGTAACAAACTGGAATACCATTATGGCGGGGAACTTGATTCTGGTATTCCCGATTCTGATCGTATATGTATTGTGTTCAAAATCAATTATAAAGTCATTTGCCTATTCAGGCATCAAATAAAAAAGAGGAGGATTTACAACATGAAAAAAGGATTAAAGAAAGCAGCAGTACTGGCGATGGCAGCGGCGATGGCGGCAGGTCTGACCGCATGCGGAGGCGGTGAGACCGCAGCTACGACGGCAGCGAAAACGGAGGATGCGTCTAAGGCAGAGACCACGGCAGCTGCGAAGACGGAGGAGGCGAAAAAAGAAGAGACGGCTTCCGGATCAGACAAGGCGGAGGTGACGTTCTGGCATTCCATGAGCGGCAAGAATGGGGATCTCTTAAATTCGATCGTGGAGATCTATAATACCTCTCAGGACAAAATCAAGGTGGTCGCCGAATACCAGGGAAATTATTACGATGCCATTGCTAAGGCGCAGACGGCAATTTCCGCAGGCAACAGCCCGGATATTCTGCAAACCGGTTCCGGCCAAGTATCGATTCTGGCAAAGGAGGAAGGAATTCTGGAAAATCTGGTCCCTTATATGGAGAAGTCCGACATGAAAGTATCAGACTTCAACCCGACCTTTATTACTGGCATGAGCCTCGATCCGACCGTCGCAGACCAGCTGGTGGCGTTCCCCATGGGCTGTTCCACACCGGTTCTGTTCTGCAACATGGACTTACTGGAGGAGGCAGGTGCCGAGGTTCCCGTGACATGGACGGATTTATCGGATATTTCGAAAAAACTGATCAACGAGGGCAAGGTAGAATATGGATTTACGATTCCTCACGATCCATGGTATTTCTGGATGTTTGTAGCGCAGAACGATACGAAGGTGTTCAGTGAAGACGGATTAAAACTGGCCTGCGTGGATGATGGCACCGGCATTGACGCAATGCAGAAGGTTCAGCAGATGTGCAAGGATAAGGTGATGTATTTCGGACCGGTATCTGACTCTGATTCGACCTGCCGCGGCATGTTCCTGGAAGGAAAGAGCGCGTTCTATGTATCTTCGATCGCAAACCTGGGAAATGTGGACTCAAACGCCAAGTTCCAGTATTCCGTACAGTACGTTCCCAGATTCAAAGTAAACGCGGTTCCAAGCGGCGGTAATACGCTGACCATGCTGGCTTCCGCAAAGAATAAGGATGCGGCCTGGGATTTCCTTTACTGGCTGTACAACGACAACGCGGGTGTAGCGACCTTTGCTGCTGAAACCGGCTACCTGCCGTGTTCCACGAAGATCAGCGAAATGCCGGTAATCAAAGAGAAATGGGCTCAGAATCCCAATTGTGAAATCGCCTATAACCAGCTTGAATACGGCAATAACGACCATATGGTTATGCAGCCCAACAATGGAGATATCGCCAACAACGTAGCTGCTATGATGGAAGCGTGTTTCTACGATTATGAGGATGTAACAGAGCAGATGAACATATTGAAAGAAGAAGCCGAAGATATTCTGGCTGATCTCCAGTAAAGAAACAGAACATACACTGCGGGGCTGCTGTCAGAAATGGCAGCGGTCCCGCAGCCGTTTGAGGAAAGGAGAAGGACTGCGGTATGAACCCAATGATTTCGGCCTCTATTATGTGCGCGGACATTATGAATCTGGAACCCCATCTCAGGGATCTGGAGAAAAGCTGCTGTGATTATATCCATGTCGATATCATGGACGGCACGTTTGTGCCAAATTATACACTTGGTACGGAATTGATACGCAGGCTGCATCAGGACACCAGGATACCACTGGATATCCATTTGATGGTGGAGAAGCCGGAAGAAAAGCTGAACTATTTTGAGCTGCTTCCCCAGGATGTGGTGAGCGTTCATGTGGAATCTACGAAGAATATCCAGAAGATCATCGAAACAATACGGAAGAAGGGGGCCAGGGTCTGTGTGGCTCTTAATCCGGCGACGCCTCTCTGTTATCTGGATTACCTGTATGATGAGATCGATATGATCTTAATTATGACTGTTAATCCAGGATTTTCAGGACAGAAACTGATTCCGGCCACGTTAAAGAAGATTGAAGATTTGAGGGCGCATTTAGATGCCATAGAGAAAAGCGGTATTCTGATTGAGGTGGACGGGAATGTCAGTTTTGAAAATGCACCGGTGATGGCGCGGGCAGGAGCCGACGTCTTTGTCGCCGGCAGCAGCAGTATATACTGGCAGGGAAGTTCTTTTACAGATAATGTCAGCCGTCTGAGAAACGTGGTTCTGGCGGAGATGAAAAAAACATCATAGGAAACAGCGGAAGGAGCGCGGAATGGAAGGAAAAACTTTGGCTTCAATGCCACTTGAAAGCCTGCTGTGGGACGAAGGGGTGGCCTGTTCCTGCAAAAGGCTGCACAAGTCGCCAGTAAGGCAGATCGAAGTGGGAAAGAACATTCTGTGGAAAATCGCGGTCATGGCAAAGGAGCGGGGAATGAAGAACCCTGTCGTGACAGCGGATCGGAATACGCAGAAAACAGGAAAAATGGTCTGTGAGATTTTGAAGGAAGCGGGGATCCAGCCTGTCTTTTTTGTCATGGATTCCAGGCGTCCGGAACCGGATGAGTTCTGGGTGGGCTCTCTCGCCCTGCAGTTTGACAGGCAGTGGGACGGCATCGTGGCAGTTGGTTCGGGAACGATCAACGATATCTGCAAGATTGTGGCGGATATGACAGGGCTTCCCTATCTCATCGCGGCGACAGCTCCCTCCATGGACGGGTACGCGTCGAATACCTCCTCCATGCTTCGAAGCGGAGTGAAGGTTTCCCTGCCTTCCAAATGCCCCGAAGGGATTCTTTTGGATACCGCGATTCTCGCACAGGCGCCGATGGAGATGATTCAGGCTGGAATCGGTGATATGGCTGCAAAGTATGTCAGCATCTGCGAATGGAAGATTGCCCATGTTATCACAGGAGAATACTATTGCGGGGAGATCGCGGAGCTGGTAAAAAAGTCCTTAAAGACCTGCATGGATTCTTCCGCGAAGCTGGCAGAGCGAAACGAAGACGCGGCGGGGGATACGGCCTTCGGTCTGGTGCTTTCCGGAATCGCCATGAGCTATGCCGGAATTTCCAGACCGGCTTCCGGGACCGAGCATTACTTTTCCCATATCTGGGAGATGAGGGCACTTCAGCAGAAGAAGCCGCGTTCCCTTCACGGAATCTCCGTAGGGGTAGGAACGCTTTTGACAATTCCCGTGCTCAAATATATTGGACAGCTGGAGCCGGACCGTGAAAGGGCGCTGAGGCACGCAGAAGATTTTGATCCGGAGGAGTGGAGAGCCTTTGTGAGGCGGGTGTTCGGCACTGCGGCCGACACGATAATCCGGCGCGAGGACGAGGAAAAGAAGTACGACAAGATGCTGCATAAGGAGCGGCTGGAGATCATTCTTTCCAGATGGGATGAAATACAGAAGATTATCAGGGAAGAGTTGCCGGACGAGGAGTGGCTGAAAGAACGGCTTCTCCTCGCAGGAGTACCGGTCAGTCCGGCGCAGCTGGGCCTGTCTGCGGACGATGTCAGGACAGCATTTCTGGCCACAAAGGATATACGGGATAAATATATTTGCACGAGGCTATTATGGGATCTGGGAATGCTGGAAGAGGCGGCAGACCGTCTCTTTGGATCATGGAGGGCAACATGAAGTATACAGTCAGTTCTTTAAGCTTTACCTGTCTTACCGGCAGTCAGATGGCCTTGCTGCCGGAGCACTTCGGAATAGAGATTTTTTATGGCTGGGCATCGGAACGATACTGGACAGAGCTGCTGAAACGTTGTTATCGGGGGAAACGGAAATCATTCAGCATCCATTCGCCGTTTGATTTTTACCATATGGACAGTGATATATCGGACGATCAGTTGTTTGATTATCTCTCGGAGCCATTTGACCTCTATCACCGGTTTTCCGGTACGCATTACGTGGTTCATACCGACAGCGGGGGCTGCCGGAAGCTGAATGAGAGGGAGAAAGAGCGCCTGAGAGCCAGATGTATGGAACGGATTAACCGGTTTTCTGAAATCTGTGAAAGCAATGGGATCGGTCTGGTCATTGAAAATGTTCCGTGTCCCGGCGGCAGCGGTCTTTTCAGCCAGAAGGATTTTACCCGCCTGTTTCAGGAAAACTCCGGTCTGCACGCGCTTTACGACACCGGTCATGGAAATATGAGTGGTTATGATGTGAGAATGCTTCAGGCAGAGCTAAAAGGTCAGCTGGCCGGGTATCACCTCCATGATAATTTTGGAGATTCGGACAGTCATCTGCGGATTGGCAAGGGCAATATGGAGTGGAGAGCGTTTATGAAAGGCGTCAAAGCGGATACGCCGGAGGCGTCCATGGTTCTGGAGTACAATGAGGCCTCAGTGAGCGATTATGAAGAGGATCGAAAAATCTTAGAAAGTTTAGCCGGAGAATAAGAAAAAATGAAGGAAATGTATGAGACAGAGGAACGCAAAAAATGTCTGCTGGATCAGACGGAATTATTTGTCATCGATATGGATGGCACCTTCTACTGCGGGGAAAAGATGATAGACGGCGCGCTGGATTTTTTGAAAGCGGTGGTGAAACGGGGAAAGCAGTTTCTGTTTTTCACCAACAACACGTCAAGGGCGCCGGAAGAGTACATAGAAAAGCTTCACCGCATGGGCTGCAATATAAGCAGATCACAGATTATGACCGCAGGGGACGTGACTATCCGGTACCTGAAGACTTATTACGGCGATCAGCGTGTCTACCTTATGGGAACGCCTCAGCTGGAGCGACAGTTTGCAGACGCCGGAATTCGGTTATCGGAGGATGACGCGGAGATCGTGATGACGGCCTTTGATATGACGCTGACCTATGAAAAGCTGGACAGAGGCTGCCGCCTGATCCGCGAAGGAGCCTCCTTTATGGCGACCCATCCGGACATCAACTGTCCGGTCGAGGGGGGCTTTCTGCCGGACTGCGGGGCCATCTGTGCGGCAATCACCCTTTCTACGGGAAGGGAACCTCGCTATTTTGGGAAACCCTATAAGGAGACAGTGGAGATGATCGTGGACAGCATGAAGGTTCCCGTCGGGCAGATCGGCTTCGTAGGGGACCGGCTCTATACGGATATCGCCACCGGTGTGAATCATGGAGGCAAAGGCTTTCTGGTTCTGACGGGGGAGACTGTGCCGGAGGATCTGGAGACATCAGCAGTGAAGCCGGACGCGGTCTTTGAATCGCTGGGAGAGATGGGGAAATATTTATTGCTGCAGGAATAAGGGCAGCAGCTGCAGTGCATTTTTGACTTATATATATTGTGTCAACCCTCCCTTTATGATATGATGTGGTCGATAAACAGTAGACAGGGTTGTGAAGGAACGGTTATCCGTGAGGGAGGACCGGCCGCATGATCGGGCTGCCAGGAGGCAGGTCATGCGGCCGGCCTTTCTTAACTTTTTGGCCTGAAATAAGGGATGCAACCGCAAGTAGCATGAAAAAAATGGAATTGCTACGTCAGGTTGGTGGAAGTGGCGGCCATGCAACTGTAGAATAAAAATATAAAATATATCCTACAGGAGGGAAAATATATGAGCTTTTCTGATAATTTACAAGTGTTGAGAAAAAGAAACAATCTGACCCAGGAACAGTTGGCGGAGCAGCTGGAGGTATCACGGCAGGCGGTTTCCAAATGGGAATCAGGTCAGTCTTATCCGGAGATGGAAAAACTGTTAATCATCTGCGATATGTTTCACTGTGACATGGATTCCCTGGTCAAGGGAGATATGACGCTGGAGGACCAGGCGGATGCTGCGGGATACGACCGTTTCATGAACAGCTTCTCCCATCGCATAACAGGCTGCGTTACATTAATTCTGGCAGCGGTCACGCTGATGGCTTTCCTGGATGGAATCGTTCATGAGGATATTCTGGCGATCTTTTTGATTGCAGTCGTGGGTGTGTCGGTGGCCGTTATGATTGTGACTGGCATCAACATGGAAGCATTTGAAAAGAAATATCCACATATCCAGGACTTTTATTCGGAAGAAGAGCGTTCCGTCTTCACCAGAAGATTCGGCATTGCCATCGCTTTTGCAGTATGTTTGATCCTGTTTGGAATCTGTGTGAATATCGCGCTGGATTCCATAAACATTCCTTTAAAAGAACAGTTTTCAGGCGGCTTTTTCCTGCTCTGTGTCACCATTGCGGTTGGCATGTTTGTGTACTTTGGAATTCAGAAGGAAAAGTACGAGGTCGAGGAATACAATAAGCGCCACGATGGGAGCAAAGAGAAAGGGGAGGCGATCGTGGGAAAGGCGTGCGGCGTCATCATGCTTCTGGCTACGGCTCTCTTCCTCTATCTGGGGCTGGCATGGGATATGTTCCGAATTGCCTGGATCGTTTACCCCATCAGCGGAATTCTCTGTGCCGTTGTAGCGGTGATCTGGGGGGATAAGAAGTGAGGGGAGTGAACTGTAACGTTTAAATCGTTTAAAAATAAACGAAAAAGATAATAAAATATCAAAATTTATTTTTTTCAATACATGAAGTCCAGATATTGATTACTGGTTTCCTTTGTGCTATGATGTGGACAAAAATAATTGTATACAAAATACAGCAGTGTTCCAAACAGCGAAAGGAAGGGATTGTCATGGCTGTTCATGTGATTGATGAAGCAAACAGATGTTTAAACTGCAAGAAGCCTATGTGTCAGCAGGGGTGCCCGATACACACACCGATTCCAAAGATGATCGAGGCGTTTAAGGATGGCGATTTAAACCGGGCGGGAGATATGATATTCGCCAATAATCCCATGTCCTTAGTCTGCTCTCTGGTATGTAATCATGAGAATCAGTGTGAGGGCCACTGCATACTTGGCAGAAAAGGACAGCCAGTCCATATCAGCAGCATTGAAAATTACATTTCCGATACTATTTTTGATAAGATGAAGATTGAGTGTCAGCCGAAAAATGGAAAGAAGGTTGCAGTTATCGGCGCAGGCCCGGCTGGAATTACCATCGCTATTCTGCTGACAAAGAAGGGATACAGCGTCACCATCTTCGATTCGAAGGATAAGATCGGAGGAGTCCTTCAGTATGGAATCCCCGCGTTCCGTCTGCCGAAGACGATCCTGGACCGCTATAAGAAAAAGCTGCTGGAGATTGGCGTGAAGATCAGGCCCAACACGGCCATCGGCACGGCGCTGGAGATTAAAGATCTGTTCCGGGACGGATACGAGAGCATCTTTATCGGAACCGGAGTCTGGAGGCCGAAGACCCTGGGCGTCAAGGGGGAATCCCTTGGAAATGTACACTATGCCATCGACTATCTGGCGAATCCGGACGCCTACGATCTGGGAGAACGGGTGGCGATTATCGGCATGGGGAATTCGGCCATGGACGTGGCCCGTACCGTGATCCGCCACGGCGCCCGTGAGGTGACCTTATATGCGAGAGGCCTTGCCAGCAATGCCAGTGAACATGAGACTGCCTATGCCAGACTGGATGGTGCGGCTTTCGAGTTTGGGAAACAGATTGCAGAGATCACAGATGATGGACCG
Organism: Hungatella hominis; assembly: GCF_014288005.1. Classification (NCBI taxonomy): domain Bacteria; kingdom Bacillati; phylum Bacillota; class Clostridia; order Lachnospirales; family Lachnospiraceae; genus Hungatella; species Hungatella hominis. The sequence continues at coordinate 87,373 of NZ_JACOPB010000002.1, read as the reverse complement.
GTGTTTGAAAATATACTTTACGATGCGGAGGGCAATCAGACCGGTGTCAATGAGAAGAGGGAACAGATTTACGCCGATTCCACGATCATTTCCATCAGCCAGGGTCCGAAAAGCAAGCTCGTCAATACGACGGAAGGGCTGAAGGCTTCGCCCAATGGCCTGTTGATGACCGATGAGAACGGCCAGACAACAATCCCGGGGATATTCGCCTCCGGCGACGTGGTGCTGGGCGCGAGAACTGTGGTGGAGGCGGCCGCCTATTCCAAAGTGGTGGCGGAAGCCATGGATGAATATATGAAACGAATATAAGAGATGAAATCGAACCGTCAGGTGTCATAAAAAACAAGTGAAAATGGCTGCGTCAGAAAGCACAGTATATCTCATAGTACTTTCCGGCGCAGCCATTTTTATATACATGAGCAGAAAGACATGCTTGCATATCCTTCCATCTATCTCCCGGGAGGGACTAATCCACGGTAATGCCCTGCGTTGACGGCGATCCGTTCCACTGGTTTCCGTCAGACCGGTAATACTGCCTCGAAACAGAACCGTCGGTTTTTGTGTAGTCTATGACAAAGACCTGTCCGGTTTCGATCCGCATGGGGTAATTGCGATAGGGAAGCTGCTCTCCGGTTAAAGCACAGCCCTTAAAATCATCGTATGCATTGTCCAGGCGCCAGAATTTACGGGATAAATAATCCTTAAAGCCTGTTAAATCCTGTTCCCCGAAATAGGAAGCCTCGTACTCTTTTCCATTGACGGTGAGTTTGTCGGTTCGGACGGGAGTGTCGTCTTTCACTGCCAGAGCCAGGTTCTCCGAATGAATGACATCACCGTAATGCTCCTTTAGCTGGTTTGCCATGCATGGAATGGTGCCGGTGCTGTCAAGGGACTCGGGATTTGTGTGGGCGCCTCCGTAGATGCCCATAATGTCTAGGTTATTTAACTTATCGTATTCCTGGATAAAGTTTTCTACCATCATGTTTTCACGGTAGACATCGTCAGTATGGTCGTAATAGTATTTTCCCTGTTCGATAACCTTCTGTGAAAACTGGTACTGCTCGGAGTTTTCCTGCCCGTTTTCTTTCAAATACGCCAGATATCGCTCTCCGGTTGAGAAGTACTGGTGCCCCACATCGGTTCCGTGGAAAATGGTCTCGGGGCAGTTTTCCTTAATTGCCTTATAAAATGGCCTGATGTAAGGATTGTGGGCAGCGGAGCCGTCCCAGTCATCGTAGATGGCATCGAGGATGTCGTCGCTGTCCGACTTCATCCACAGGTTTAAATATTCTGCGGTATAGTATGGAAGCTCCACAAATAAATGTCTCATATTTTGGTTGTGGTAATAATCGTTCCATATTTCAACCTCTTTATTCAGGATTTTTTCCACGCCATGTTCCTCACCGAACAAGTAGATCTGGCCGGCAGACGGGGCTGTGGAATCGACAGCGGCGGTCTGCTGTCCGGCTGTATCGGAGGCCGAAGACTGCTTCGTGGATGTCTGGGAGGAGGAATCCGCTTCCTCTGCCTGGCTTTTTGAGCAGGCGGTCAGGCTCAGGGCCAGAGTCAGGGCAAGGAAGGTGAGAACGCCTGTTTTTTTCATTATTCTGGTGAAGTGCATGATTTGGCGCCCCCGTATCCGTTGAACCATACCCGTTCCTCAAACGGCTTCTTTTTGGCGTCAGGACCGGGTTTTGCGGGATAACCCACCGGCATATAGATATAGACGGTCTGATCCTCCGGCACACCCAGTAATCTGCCCATCTTTTCTGCCCTTTCTCCGCGGATCTGTCCTTCGATCCACACCGTTCCAAGGCCCTTGTCGGCGGCAGCCAGATAGATGTTTTCAGCGGCTGCACAGTAATCGTGGACGTGGTAGGAAACTCCGCTGGGTGACATGGTGTAGCTGCCAATCAGAAGGATGGCGGCGGTGGCTCCCTTTGCCCATTCGTGGCTGTAGATATCGGCAAGTCCGGCCAGAAGCTCCGGATCATCCACGCCGATCAGCCTGGTGGTCTGTAAGTTGCAGCCGGAGGGGGCTAAGTAACCAGCCTCCAGAAGTTCGGTCAAATCTTCCCGCGATACGGGAGCGTTTGTAAAGGGGCCGCGAAAGCTTTTGCGATTGCGGATTGCGTTCATAGTGTCCATTATTGTTATTCTCCTTTCTTGGGTTTGCATGGCTGAGTGTCACGGTGACTCGTACGCAGAGCGGGCGAATGACCATTCGGGGCGGAAGACCAGTCGCTTTCGGTGGCATCCGCGCGGTAAGTTCTTCTCTCTCCATTTGATTTGTGCAGATACATCTGCTCGTCCGGATAGTAACAGGTATCCTCTGGATCTACGGTTCCGATATCAAGAATATATAAATTCTCTTTGCCGGAATTGTAGAAGGAATGAGCGATGTTTTTGCCCGCGGGTTTGGCGAGAAAGTCATCTGGTCCGACCGGATAGTTTTCATCATTGAGACGAAGTGTTCCGGTTCCTGACATAATATAGAAGAACTCTTCCTGGCAGGAATGACTGTGATACGATGTGCTGAAAGCACCCGGAGGTACAATGTCCAAGTGAATATAAATTCGTTCACTTCCTACGGATTTTCCCAGTTCTTTTGTGATGAGCCCGGCCGCATCTTTCCAGATGAAAGACGGGTCTAAGGAATGGGTATTACCTGTATTGCTGTTTTCTTTTTTGTTTTTCATGAAGCTCCTTTTTATGTAAGATTGATCTGCCGCGGAGGTCCGTATCCTGATTCTAATCATAATGCTTTTTTCAAAAAAATACAACTGGAAACGCTCTTTCACGAATTATATGATTATGTTATACTGAATCTATCATTTTGCAGAAACGAGGGATTGATTATGAGACGACCGGAAACGGATTTACACCTGCATCTCGATGGATCGCTGTCCATTGATGCAGTAAAAACACTGGCAGATAGAATTGGATATGACTTTAAAGGGAAGGATGTAAAAAAAATGCTGTCGGTAGGCGAAAACTGTGAAAGCCTGCCGGATTATTTAAAATGCTTTGATTTGCCAGGCATTCTGCTTCAGACAAAGGAGGCACTGGAATATGCGGCCTGTGATCTGGTGAAAAGGCTGGCCGGGCAGGGGCTGGTTTACGCAGAGATTCGATTTGCACCGCAGCTTCATAAACAGAAGGGACTTACGCAGGGACAGGCGGTGGAAGCCGTTGTGAAAGGCGTGAGAGCAGGATGTCTGGAGACCGGAATTTACGCAGGTGTACTGCTTTGCGCCATGGTAAACGGCAGCGATGCGGAGAATGCGGCGACCATGGAACTGGCGAAGGTGTTTTTCGGAGAAAAGACCGTGAACGGTGTGATCGGAGCCGATATCGCCGGGCCTGAGGGATTCGTTCCGATGGAACATTTTGAAGGAATGTTTAAGCGGGTGTATCAGGCCGGGGTACCGTTTACGATTCACGCCGGGGAATGCGGAGATTATGAGAATGTGGCGAGAGCCGTAGCGTTTGGCGCGAAGAGAATCGGGCACGGCTGCGCGGCCATTCAGTCGGAAGATTGCATGAGGCTGCTGGAACGGGAGAAGATCACCCTGGAGATGTGCGTGGTGAGCAATCTGCAGACAAAGGCTGTGGCCGGAATCAAGGAGCATCCTCTGAAGAAGTTTTTCGACAGGGGCATAAGAGTCACGTATAATACCGATAATATGACGGTATCCGACACTTCCCTGGAGCGGGAGGCGGAATTGATTATGAGTGAATTGGGATTCCGGGAAGAGGAACTTAAGAAAATGAATGAGTATGCGATTGATGGAGCGTTTGTGGGGGAAGAGGTGAAATGCAGAATTCGTGAGCTCATGAGGAAATAGGAAAAAGTACATAAGTAATGGTAACAGCAGCGCCGGGAACCTGGTTTTATCAGGACCCGGCGTTGTTTTGCATTTCGCTTGGCTGGCTTATCCTTTCCGGCAAAACGCAGAAACAAATATATTTGTCAAACAGTATAATATATTTGTTGTAAACTAACTCTCATTTGCTAAAATATACACATATCTTATGAAGATACAGAGTCATCGAATCCATTTATAAAACTATATCGGAGGAGGATTTACTATGAAAAAGCATCTGACGTTATTAATGGGAACAGTAATGGCTGCAGGACTTTTATCTGGCTGTGGTTCATCGGGGGATGAGACAAAAGCAGTAGAAAGTACGGTGGCGGCTGCGGAACAGTCAGCGCAGGCGTCACAGACCACCCAGGCGGAAAGCGGCGGGGAGGCGGGAACCAGCGAGGAAGAGATAACCCTGCATGTATATGGGCCGGGACTGTTTGCAGAGCAGGGAGAAAAGGGAAGTCTGGACATGATTACAGGGGAAGAGACACCGGGATACGATGTTGTCGTAAATAAGTGGAACGAGCTGCATCCCAACGTTCATGTGGAAATTGAAGCCGTGCCATGGGAAAACTGGCAGTCTTCCATACAGACGGCAGTGTTGGGCGGGGGAATCGATCTGATACTGCACGGGGCCAGTATATGTGATCTTGTAGAGCCTTTGGACAGCTATTTAGAAGCAGATCCGGAGTTTCGGAAGCAGATTTATGCAGTGGAACAGAGACGTACGGATGCGGTAAACGATCTCTCCGTATCCACAACAACCGGGATTCAGTATGTGGTTGATCCTATGATCGTATATCTGGACAAGGATATTTTCGAACATTACGGCGTGGAACTCCCGGGGGAGGACTGGACATGGGAAGATATGCTTGCCATGGCGGAAAAGATGACGGGAATTGATCCGGTTACCGGAAAACAGACGTATGGGGTTCAGCTGGTAGATACGAATAGTACCGCCAACAGCTTTTTTAATTATCAGATGATGGCCTCAGGGTTTGACGCCAAAGTAATTACGTACGGAAAGACCCCATTGGACAGTAAGGTTGATTTTACAGGCGATGGCACGGTTAAAGCATTAAAGATGCTTCAGGATCTGGGGCAATACTGCAGCTCCAATGTAAGAGAAGGCGTCAACGTCGATAAAACCCTGACGGCTGAAAACGATACGGCAATTCGCTGGGATCAGAGTGCATATAAGCATTATAAAGAAGCGAAGGCGGCCGGAGTCGAAGATAAGTTTGTTTTCTGGAACATGCCGGCCATAGAAGCCGGAGAGTATAAAGGAAAACCATCCGCTTTTATGGGAAGCAACAATGTGGCGATCTGCAAGACCAGTGAGAATAAAGAATGGGCATGGGAATTCCTGAAATTCATATCTACGGATGAAACCGTATCAAAATGGGTTTCCGATTGCGGAAGAATTCCTAATAATCCATCTGGCATGGAATTCGTAAAGACGGAAATGGGTGATAAGGTTCAGGCTATTAACAGAGCCATGGAAGAGATACCGGATGGCTTTAACAATTCCACTAATGATTTCTTTTATAATGTGAGTTTTGGGCCGGTAACCTCGACGATGGGTGTCGTTATCAGTGATCTGCTTAATCAGGTTACAACACCGGAAGAAGCAGTTAAGACACTTCAAAACTCGGTCGATGAATATTTGAAATCCATTCAGTAACACAGGCATAATGATGGGAAATGGTTCTGACCATTTCCCATCTCCTGATAGAAAGCAGGAGGTATGATGAAACAAAAGAAATGGACAAAAAGAAAGATAAAAAAACAGATGACATGGTACTCTTTTATTATTGTCAGTATTGTAACGCTGCTGCTGTTGGTTTACCTTCCTATGCTTACAACAATCAAATACAGCTTGTTTGACGTGTCAGTAATCGGATTTGGAGAAAAGTTCGCGGGACTAAAAAATTATAAGGTCCTGATGACACAGTCAACCTTCTTAAAATCTTTATGGAACACTGTTTTATTGGCTCTTTTGGGGCTGCTGACAATTCCTTTGGGTTTTATACTGGCAACTATGATTAACAGTCTCGGTTCCGGTAAGACGCAGAGTTTTTTCAGAATTGGCTTCTATCTTCCCAATATTATTACAGGAGTCAGTGTAATTCTGATGTTTCAGGCTGTTTTACAGGGGGATGGGGGACTATTAAATACATTTTTAAGCCGGATTCTGGGGCGTGAGATAACCATTGGGTGGTTGTCCAATGCTAAATATGCAAAGATCGGAGCGACGATCCTGTGGTGCTGGATGAATATGGGGTATTCCATGCTGATTAATCTGGCAAGCATGCAGTCTGTGCCAACGGAAATTTATGATGCGGCGGCTGTTGACGGAGCCAACGGCTGGAAAAAAATCTGCTATATAACGATTCCCTGCATGAGAGGCTGCTTTTCCTTCTTGCTTGTAACGACGATGATTAATGGGTTATCCAGATTTACCGATCTGTTTATCATAGGCGGAAACAGTTCTGCAGGCGTACCGGGAGGCACTCTGCAGACAATTTTAATGTATATTTATCAGTTTAGCTTTGAAGTGCCTAACTATGGTATTTCCTCAGCCGGAGCAATGATTTTATTTGTTATGGTATTTGCGTTTACCATGCTGAATGTTAAGTTGACGGGCTTTTTGGATGAGGAGAAATGAGTATGAGAAAAGCAAAAATCAGAAAATCAGTTATAATCGTTATCTTATTAGTCATTCTGGCAATTATTCTGACACCGCTGTGGTGGGCGGTTGTTCTGTCCTTTGACCGTGCCGCGACGACAGCACTTCCGCCGTTTTCATGGTTACCGTACGAAGCTGCTCTGTTTAACTATAAGGCCGCTGCAAAACTGATAGACCTGGCCAGATACTATGGAAATACGATTTTCATTACAATTGTGAACACCCTGATTTCCGTATTTTTCTCCCTTATGTGCGGGTATGCATTCGCAAAAGGAGATTTTGTCGGAAAGAAGTTCTGGTATATTTTTATGCTTGCTGTCATGATGGTTCCTTTTGAATCGAGGCTTGTACCGCTGTATCTGCAGTATAAGAGCTGGGGGCTTTTAAATACATACTGGCCTTTGATCCTGGGGAATTTTGCCTACGTATACGGCGTGTTCTTTGCAAGACAGAATATTGCATCAATCCCGGATTCACTGGCGGAATCGGCATATCTGGATGGAGCGGGAGAATGGCGTGTTTTCTTCAGCATCATTCTTCCTCTGTCAAAACCGGTTATGGCTACATTAAGTATCCTTCAGGTGATTGCTAACTGGAATTCCTACTTATGGCCGCTGGTAGTTATCCGTGATTCGGCAAAGCAGGTGATTTCCGTAGGCGTGGCTATGTTTAATGCACAGCAGAACAGCGTATATTACGGTCCCAGAATGGCCGTGGCGGTGTTAAGCGCGATTCCCTTAACAATTTTGTTTCTGCTGCTTCAAAAGCACATCGTGGCCAGTATTGCAGTGTCAGGAATTAAACAGTGATGGAGGAGAGTAATGGAGCAATATATAAAAGAAGAGTTAAAGATTCCACTTTCCCCTTCCGTTGACGTGTTGGTGGCTGGCGGTGGAATTGCGGGAATATCAGCGGCGTTGGCAGCAGCCAGAAGCGGGGCGGAAGTTCTTCTCATTGAAAAACAGTGTATCCTGGGAGGCTTAGCGACAGCCGGTCTGGTGACGATCTACCTGCCGCTGTGCGACGGCAGAGGTAATCAGATGTCCTACGGCATAGCAGAGGAGTTGTTTCATCTTTCTATAAGCCAGGGAGTCCAGGAGCGTTATCCCAATGCCTGGCTTGAAAATGGTACAAAAGAGGAGCGATCAAAACAGAGATTTGAGGTTCAGTTTAACCCGCAGAGTATGGCTCTTCTGGCAGAAGAATTACTGCTGAAAAATGGAGTGAAAATTCTCTATGATACCCGGATCTGCAGTGTGCATATGGAGCGTGATAAAGTTCGTGCACTGGTAATTGAAAATAAAAGCGGGAGAAGTGCTGTCTGTGCAGCAGCCTATGTGGACGCAACGGGAGATGCGGACCTTTATTGGCTGGCCCATGGAGATACAGAAGAGTATAAGAAAAAGAATACGCTTGCCGGCTGGTATTACCAAAACGGCAGAGAGGGGGTAAAACTCAGAATACTGGGATTTGCTGACGCTCCGGAGGATACGGAAAGAGATAAGGGAGAGGCACTGTTGAAACGCCGTTTTTCAGGTCTGGACGGAAAAGAGAACAGCGAACTGCTGTTTGCTTCCCATAAAGCAACTCTGGAAGATATCAGACAAAATAAATTAAAAGATGATTCTTTTGAACCGGTTACGATCAGTACGATACCGCAGGTCCGCATGACAAGGCGTCTCTGCGGCGAATATACACTTAAGGAATCTGAAAATGATAAGCAATTTGAGGACTCAATCGGTATGGTTGGGGACTGGAGAAAAAGGGGGATGGTGTATGAGATTCCATTCCGGTGTCTCTACTCCGGAAAAATAAGAAACTTAATCGGCGCGGGCCGGTGTGTATCCGTGGATGACGGTATGTGGGATATCATCCGGGCAATTCCCGGCTGTGCGGTGACAGGGGAGGCGGCAGGCATCGCTGCCGCTCAGACCTGCGACTTTTCACAATTAGACAGGAGGGCTCTGCAGGACATGCTTAGAAAGCAAGGGCAGAAGATTCATTTTGCTGAGGCCGGTTTAGCGTCAGATACTTTTCCGGTAAACACCCGGAGAGAGTGAGGTTATCTTTTTAAAGGCGTAATTAAAATTTGTAGTGCTGTTAAATCCGCATAATCCTGCGATTTCTGTGATATCCTTGCTGGTTTGAGTAAGGTAATGGATAGCTAAGTCAATCCGTTTGATCGTAATAAAATCCCAGACGGAAATGCCGTTCATTTTCTTAAAAATAGTAGAAAAATACGTTCTGCTTAAACCGGCATGGCGGGCAATATCATTTAAAGTAAGCGAAGCAGTTAAGTTGGTCATGATATACTCGATCGCATGTTCCAGGCATATCAGATTTTCTTCATTGGCAGGGGAGGCAGTGATCTGTTCCTGCGGATTGTAGTGGCGGGTGATCTCAATTAAGATGGCCAGTAAGTGAACTTTAACCATGGATTCATATTCCGGGAGACGGTCGCAGAATTCTTTCCGGATGTCTAAAAGCCGCATTGTCAGCTGAGCATTAAACGGATCTCCTGTTGGCAGGTGATAATTGAATTCAGGTCTGGAAAATACATTTAAATATCTGGGATTAAACATGCCATTGCCAGGAGACCAGATAAGTGTCGGTTCCAGAAAAATATTGAGCACTTTCAAATCAGAACTGCGTTCAAGTTTTAAGATTCGGTGGTCTGTGTTGCTCGGGAAAATAAATATATCACCAGGCTGAAAATGGTAGATGATACCGTCGATGCTGTATTCACCAAAACTGTTGTAGAGTCCAATCTCAATCTCCGTGTGATGGTGCTCATAGAGAAGTACCTTGTCTTTATGCAGGGTCAGAACCTCCGTCATACGTAGCTGAGAAGTGGGAGTGCTGTGCCCCGGGATTATGTATTCTTTGGCAATCATGATAGCCTCCTGGGTAATATAAAGTAGGGTGTTCTAATCACATTATAAGAGTTTTTATGATAGCAGTCAATCAAAGCAAAAAAGGGAAAAGGTGGAAATAAAGATGGGAAGAAAAGAAACAGCTTTCAAGTATTTTAATGAACAGAAAGAATATACGGATGACCGGGTGGCTCTTGGAATTGAAAAAAACAGAAAGGGATTTGCGGAACTGAGTATCAAAGACCGCGATGGAGCCCCTCTAAAAGGAGTCCGTATAAAAGCGGTTTTAGAGAAACATGAATTCAAACACGGCGCAAATCTGTTTATGCTGGATGAGTTGGAGACAAAAGAGAAAAATGACAAATACAAAGAACTGTTTAAAGAGATTTTTAATCTGGCCACACTGCCGTTTTACTGGAAAGATTTAGAGCCGGAGCAGGGGAAGCCGCGTTTTGAAAAGGACAGCCCCAGAGTATATCGCCGTCCGGTTCCGGATCTCTGTCTGGAATACTGCGAAGAGAATGGAATTACGCCGAAGGCCCACTGTTTAAATTACATGCCATGGTCGCCAGACTGGGTGCCGGACGATATTGATGAGACCAAGCGGCTGTTGGACAAGCGTTTTCATGAGCTGGCAGATCGTTACGGTGACAGGATTCATGGCTGGGAAGTAATTAATGAAACCATGGAAATCAAGCTTTTTGAGGACCGGAAATTCTTTAAAGAACCTGATGTGGTTGAATGGAGTTTTGATCGTGCAGACCGTTACTTCAAAAATAATGAACTGATCATCAATGAGGCATCCAGTGCATCCTGGGAACAGTTTAAATATAATCGATCCGCGTATTATCTGCAAATCGAAAGAGCACTGTTAAACCATACACCCATCGATACCATCGGTATGCAGTACCATATGTTCTATCCCAGAGAGCAGGAAAATGTATGTATTGAGCGGATGGGAAATCCTGAGAAGCTGTTTGCTGTTCTGGATCAATATGCAAAGCTTAACCGGCCGATCCAGATTACAGAGATTACGATTCCCGCATATTCAAAGGAGGAGGAAGACGAAGAAATTCAGGCGGAACTCATAAAGCAGCTGTACTCCATCTGGTTCAGCCATGAGGCGGTAGAAGCCATTATTTACTGGAATATGGTAGACGGGTATGCCGCTTTTGCGCCGCAGGGCGATATGGCGTCCGGAGAAAATTATTACCATGGCGGACTTCTCCGTTTTGATATGTCGGAAAAACCCGCCTATAAGGTTATAAAGAATTTATTCCAGAACGAATGGCATACAGAGGAAGACTGTATGACTGATGGGGAGGGTAAAACACATTTTAAAGGATTCTACGGTAAATACAGGCTCACGTTTGACGTGGCTGGTAAGAGCGTAGAAAAAGAAATCGATTTCTCGAAAAAGGCCTCTAATCGTTTCGAGATCATTCTTTAACAATGGAGGAGACAGCAGAATGGAAAACAGGCTTATATCGGATATTGTATCAGAAAACACAAATATGCGTTCCGGTCCATCGAATTTAAAGATTACAGATATCAGAGTTGCCAATATAGATGGAGCGCCCAAACACTGCCCGTTAATCAAGGTTTACACGAATCAGGGACTAATCGGTTACGGAGAGGTGAGAGATGCCTCCAGCGACACCTATGCTCTTATGTTGAAAAGCAGGCTGGTTGGAGAGAATCCGTGTAATGTGGATAAGCTTTTTAACCGGATCAGGCAGTTCGGCGGCCATTCCAGACAGGGGGGCGGTGTTTCCGGAATTGAGATAGCACTGTGGGATCTGGTCGGAAAAGCGTACGGTGTGCCGATGTATCAGTTGCTTGGAGGCAAATACCGTGACAAGGTAAGGGTATACTGCGATACCGATGTGGATGGGAAGCATACGGGAACGGATATGGGAAGAGCACTGAAAAAACGGATGGAGGCTGGATTTACGTTTCTTAAAATGGATCTCGGAATAGAAATGCTTCTTGAAGAAAAGGGCTGCTTAAACGCTCCGATGGGCTTTCTGGATGATATTAAAAAGTATTCTGCCAAAGCGGTCATGCATCAGAGCGGTTCTATTGACTATGAACTTATGAGAGGAGAAAATTACCGGGTTTTCACAATCCCTCATTATGCGACAGGAATCCAGATAACGGAAAATGGCCTGGATTATATGGAGAATTACGTCCGTGAAGTTCGGGAAGTAATCGGATATGAGATTCCTCTGGCGATTGATCACTTAGGACATATCGCATGGCAGGACTGTATAAAAGTTGCAAGACGCTTAGAAAAATATAACATTGCATGGCTTGAGGATGTAGCGCCCTGGCAGAATACACAGCATTATGTAAACATATCACGGGCAACTACGATTCCAATAGCGACCGGCGAGGATATCTATCTGCATGAGAATTTCGAACCGCTGATGGAAGCGGGGGGCGTGTCCCTCGTTCATCCGGATGTACTGACGATCGGCGGTGCAATGGAGACGAAAAAGCTGGGGGATATGTGCAATAAATACGGTGTTGCCATGGCGATCCACATGGCCGAAAGCCCTATTGGCTGTATGGCAGCGGTTCACTGCGCGGCCGCAGTGCGTAATGTGATGGCGGTAGAATTTCATTCCATTGATATACCATGGTGGAATGACCTGGCGAAGGGAATTGCCAATCCGCTGTTCCAGAATGGATTTATAGATGTTCCGGATAAGCCTGGACTTGGAATTGATGAATTAAACGAAGAATTAATTGCTGAGCATCTCCACAAAAAGTATGCAGGACAGTGGGAGTCTACAGCCCAGTGGGATCATGAATGGGCTAATGACCGGGAATGGAGTTGATAATATGTTTGATTTAACTGGAAAAACAGCACTGGTTACCGGTTCTACCCAGGGAATCGGGTATGCCGTCGCTTCCTGTCTGGCAGAGCGGGGAGCCGCAGTATTTGTACATGGTTCAAAGAGCATGGAGAAATGTGAAAAAGCGGCAGCTGGCATTCCGGGCTCCAGGCCGGTGACGGCAGATTTATCGGAATCGGGAAGCTGCAGCGAGTTATACCGGAAAACCGGCGACGTCGATATTCTTGTTCTGAACGCATCCGTTCAGATCCGCAAGCCATGGAATCAGATTACACCGGAGGAGTTTCATCTGCAGGTCCATGTGAACTTATTGAGTACGTTGGAACTGATGCAGCTGTATGGACCTTATATGGCGAAAAAGGGCTGGGGAAGAATTGTAGCGGTGGGAAGTGTCCAGCAGTATAAACCGCATCCGGAAATGGGCATTTATGCGGCGACAAAGGACGCGCAGTATAATCTGGTAAGAAATGTGGCAAAACAGATGGCCCCCTTTGGAGTAACCGTCAACAATATGTCTCCGGGAGTCATTGCGACACCAAGGAATGAGGCGGCTCTGTCTGATCCGGAATACTCAAAAAAAGTGATGGACGGTATTCCCTGTGGTTACGCAGGACGTGCGTGTGACTGCAGCGGAGGCGTGCTGCTTCTGTGTTCAGAGGAAGGACGCTATATAACAGGCACAGACCTGGTGATTGACGGAGGAATGCATCTATGAGATATAATGTGCGTGAGGAGATTATCGCCCTGACTCCTGAATGGAAGGGGGAACGTTTTCCGGATGGAAGACCGAGAGTGCCGGATCATTATCTGGAGGCGCTGCGGGGAATGACGTTGGAGGAGATCTGGAAGCCCCTTTTTGTAAAGGGCTATGACAATCAATTTGAGGGAAAGCTTAAGCGGCTGCATGATGATGAGAGAAAACTGATTGGCAGGGCAGTCACTGCCGCCTTTGTACCGACGAGACCTGACCTTCATGAGGTATGCTTTCATGCAGGAATGGCAGAAGGACGCAAAGGTAATTATAATCAGTGGGTGATCGACAGTCTGGTAGAAGGCGATGTTGTAGTTGCAGATATGTATGATAAAATCTATAAAGGTACGTTTGTGGGGGGCAATCTGGCTACGGCAATTCAGACGAAAACAAAGACCGGAGGCGCTGTTATATGGGGGGGCGTTCGGGACATGGAACAGATGAGAAAAGTGGAAGGATTTCAGGCGTATTACCGGGGCATTGATCCTACGCCGATCAGGGACTTTATTATGACCGGATTTAATACGGTCATTCGGTTCGGAAATGCAGTCTGCCTTCCCGGGGATATTGTATTTGCCGATTACAGCGGAGTGTTCTTCATTCCGAGCCACGAGGTGGAAGAGGTGGTTAATGGCGCAGCAAAGACTCATATTAAGGATATTTTCGGTTTTGAGATGATTACGCAGAATGTCTTTACAACGGCCCAGATAGACAGAAATACCTGGACGGAAGAGATGCTTAATCAGCTTGTTGCATTCATCGCTAATGATCCTCAGGGCAGCGAATACAGAGAGCTTGACTGGTCAAATGAGTATGATCTGGCGCGTCATGGAGACCCGAACGATACTCAAACTGCTCTATAATCAATCAGAGGTGGGATATGATGAAAAACAGATTATTTATCGGAACGTATACACAGCAGAACAGCAGAGGGATCTATCAGATTACCATGGACATGGGATATGCACCGGAAACGCCTCTTAAGCTTGTGGCGGAGATGATATCACCTACCTATCTGATTGTGTCCGGAAACGGGAAAATACTGTATGCCGTATCCGAAGCACAGCCGGGGATCAGGGGAGAGATTGCGGCCTTCCACTGTACGGAGAAAGGGCTTACTCTGATTAATAAGGTTCTGGCGCCAGGAGCAGGACTCGTTCATGTTGCGCTGGACCCGGAAGAAAAACTTTTATTTGCCGTGAGCTACCGGGATGCAAGCGTCCTGATGTATGAGATCAGAGAAGACGGGGGGATTGGCAGTCTTCTCGATGAAAAAGTGCATACCGGTCAGGGACGCGATCCGGTAAGGCAGGAGAAAGCTCATGCACATTCTGTCTCGATTACACCCGATGGAATGAGAATTTGTGTGTGTGATTTAGGAATAGACCGTCTGATTGTCTATGAGGTTGACCGGTGTCAGGGCAAATTGGTTGAAAAGAAAGATCTGTGTGTCACATTTCCGCAGGGATCAGGGCCAAGACATTTGGTGTTCCATCCAAACGGCAGATTTGCATATGTTCTGGCGGAACTCACCTCTGAAGTGTTTACCCTTGAGTACAGCAGTGAAGCGGGCTTTGAGACAGTTGGAAAGGAGAGCGCCCTCTGCCGGTATGAGGGGTATTCCATAGGTGCCGCTATCCGCATCAGCAGAGATGGGAAATATCTCTACAGCTCTAACCGGGGATCCGATGATATCGCAGTATACAGAGTATCTGAAAATGGACGGATAAAACGGATCATGAATTTTTCCTGTAAGGGAAAACACCCCAGAGATTTTATTCTGGCTTCCTGTGACAGGTACTTGCTTTGCACCAACCGGGATACAGATAATATCACTGTTTATTTAAGAGACAGCGAAACCGGGGGCCTCAGCTATCTGCGGGAAATAAAGGGGATAAGCATGCCTGTATGCCTTGTAAATACGCAGTTGAATAAAGAAACTTAATATATAACGCAGAACGTCAGTCCCAGTTTTTGAGGCTGACGTTTTCTATGGAAATGATAACCCGGCGGCGTGTGCAAAATAGAAGGAAGCGCGGTAGGACAACACTGAACCTGTTATAGATTTATGTTAAGTTGGATAGTATTATAAAAAGTACAGGTGGGGTTTAAAAAATTCAATAGTATTGTATGAACGTATCTGTTGATAAAAAACCATTTGCATTTTTCGTCAAAAAAATTTATAATGAATGTTAACTATGTTTATAATAACCGATAAGTTGCGAAAAGGTGACAGTATATGGCAGATGAATCAACCATGGAAAAACTGAATAGGACTCCATTGGGAGTTGGAAGGGTTGACGGTGCGGTGGAGATCAAGTCGCCTAATGATGAGGAACTGGAGGCCCCGGCTGATTTTACCAGTCCGGAGGTGCTGTATCAGGAATTGATCGCCAGTATCCGCAGATACCATCCTTCCGATGATATCAGCATGATCGAAAAGGCTTACCATGTTGCTGATAATTTTCATAAGGAGCAGAAGAGGAAGTCGGGTGAACCGTATATTATTCACCCTCTTTGTGTTGCCATTATTCTGGCCGATTTAGAGATGGATAAGGAGACGATCGCAGCAGGAATCCTTCACGATGTGGTGGAAGATACTGTTATGACGCTGGATGAACTGGGAAAAGAGTTTGGGGGAGAGGTGGCGCTTCTTGTCGACGGCGTTACGAAACTGACTCAGCTGTCCTGGTCCATGGATAAGATGGAGCTGCAGGCCGAGAATCTGAGGAAGATGTTCCTGGCCATGGCGAAGGATATCCGTGTCATCATCATCAAGCTGGCGGACCGGCTCCATAACATGAGAACGCTCCAGTACATGAAACCGGAGAAACAAAAGGAAAAAGCCCGCGAGACCATGGAGATCTATGCGCCCATTGCTCACCGCCTGGGTATTTCCAAAATTAAGATAGAGCTGGACGATCTGTCCTTAAAATATTTGCAGCCGGATGTGTATTACGATCTGGCTGAGAAGATTTCCTTAAAGAAAGACGCCAGAGAGTCGTTTGTAAAGAGCATCGTGGATGAAGTGCAGGAACACTTAAACGAGGCGGCCATCGTAGCCAAGGTGGACGGAAGAGTGAAGCATTTCTTCAGTATCTACAAGAAGATGGTAAACCAGAACAAGACTCTCGACCAGATTTACGACCTGTTTGCTGTGAGAATCATCGTGGACAGCGTCAAGGACTGCTATGCGGCGCTGGGCGTCATCCATGAACTGTATAAGCCGATTCCGGGCAGGTTCAAGGACTATATCGCCATGCCGAAGCCCAATATGTACCAGTCACTCCATACGACACTGATCGGGAGCAACGGACAGCCGTTCGAGATTCAGATCCGAACGTATGAGATGCACCGGACCGCGGAATACGGTATCGCCGCCCACTGGAAGTATAAGGAGAGCGGAAGCGGACAGGTGGCGGCAGGCAAGGAAGAGGAGAAGTTAAGCTGGCTGCGCCAGATTCTGGAATGGCAGAAAGACATGTCAGACAACAAGGAATTCTTGAATATGGTCAAGGGCGATCTGGACCTGTTTTCCGACAGTGTGTACTGTTTCACCCCCTCCGGCGATGTCAAGAATCTTCCAAGCGGCTCTACACCTATTGACTTTGCGTATTCCATCCACAGTGCGGTTGGCAACAAGATGGTCGGCGCACGGGTGAACGGCAAGCTGGTCAATATCGATTATGTGATCCAGAACGGCGACCAGGTGGAGGTCATCACCTCCCAGAACTGCAAGGGGCCGAGCCGCGACTGGCTGAATATCGTAAAGAGCACACAGGCCAAGAATAAGATCAACCAGTGGTTTAAGACTGAGCTCAAGGAGGACAATATTCTCCGGGGCAAAGAGATGGTGGACCGCTACTGCAAGGCGAAGGGTATCGTCTATTCCGATATCAACAAGCCGGAGTACCAGGATAAGGTCATGAAGCGCTATGCGTTCCGCGACTGGGAGTCCGTGCTGGCGTCGATCGGACACGGCGGACTGAAAGAGGGCCAGGTCATCAACAAGATGGTGGATGAGCGGGCCAAGAAGATGAAGAAGGAAGTCACCGATACCACGATTTTAAATGATATCGAGGACATGAGCAATAAACTGCCTGTCAACAAACACAGCAAGAGCGGCATCGTGGTCAAGGGAATCCATGATCTGGCGGTCCGTTTTTCCAAATGCTGCAGCCCGGTACCGGGCGACGAGATCGTAGGCTTCGTCACGCGCGGCCGTGGAATTTCCATCCACAGGACCGACTGCGTAAATGTCATCAACCTTCCGGAAGATGAGAGAAGCCGTCTGATCGATGCGGAGTGGCAGACACCGGAGGGCGATGATACGAAGGAACGCTACTCGACGGAAATCAAGATCTATGCAAACAACCGGATCGGTATGTTCGTCGATATTTCCAAGGTCTTCACGGAGCGCCAGATTGATATCACCTCCATGAATTCCAGAACGAACAAACAGGGAAAGGCTACCATCACAATGACTTTCGATATTCACGGCGTGGAGGAGCTGAACCGGCTGACCGATAAACTGAGACAAATTGAAGGCGTAATTGATATAGAGAGGACTGCGGGATAACGCAGTTCTCTTGTTTCATAGGAACGGTAACTCTGTGAGTCTGCAGGGCAGATTTTGCCATGCAGTACTGTTCAGGTAAAAGGAATAGGAAGAGAGAGGATGAGCGTATGAGTAATTTCAGAATCAGAACGTGTACCGTTGGAATGGTCGGAACTAACTGCTACCTGGTTTACCGGGAAGATTTGAAGAAGGCGGTTATCGTGGACCCGGGAGACAACGGAGCCCATATTCTGAATAAATGCAGGGAGTATGGAATCATTCCGGAGGCGATTGTGCTGACCCACGGCCATTTCGATCATATTTTAGCGGTGGAGGAGATCCGCCGTGCTTTTCAGGAGATTACCGTCTATGCGGCAGAAAAGGAAGCGAAGCTTCTGGGAGATCCCAGGCTTAATATGACAGGCTCCTACGGAACCGGCTTTTCGCTGAGCCCGGACCGTCTGGTAAAGGATGGGGATGTCCTGGAGCTTGCCGGTTTTAAATGGCAGGTTATAGAGACTCCCGGCCACACCGCGGGCTCCATGTGCCTGTGGATAGAAGAGGAGGACGTTCTGATATCCGGGGATACCTTATTTGCGGAATCCCTGGGACGGACCGATTTCCCGACAGGAAGCTCTGCGGATATCATTCGCTCCATCAAAGAACGGCTGTTTGTTCTTCCGGAGGACACGATGGTTTATCCGGGACACGGGGAGCCGACCACCATCAGACACGAGAAGGCCCATAATCCAGTCGCATTTTACAACAGATAGGAACGAAAATACCATGATAGGAATTATATTAGACGACAACGCCTTTGAGCAGGATATCCGGGAACTGCTCATGGCATTTTACCCGGGAGAAACGTATATTCATGAAGAAGTGGACGGGGAAGAGAAGCCCCGTCTGTCTGTGTATGGGAAGACGGGAGAGAACGACTATTTCCTGACAGTCAGAGAGTATGTGGAAGACGGAGAAATCCTGGAGAACGAAGCGGCGGTGGAGGCGGACTATTCCAACCGTTTTGAGACAAAGAACCGGATTAAGCGCATGCTGTACGGCCTGCTCTCAGAAAAGACGAAGAAAGAGCTGCCCTGGGGAACGCTTACGGGAATCCGTCCGACGAAGATTGCCATGACCAAGCTGACAGAGGGAAAAGGGGAGGACGAGGTCCGTTCCTATATGAAAGAGACTTACTTAACCAGCGACGCGAAGATCGATTTAAGCATCGAGATCGCTGAGCGTGAGCGGGAACTTCTCTCCGCGATCGATTATGAGAACGGCTACAGCCTGTATGTGGGAATTCCGTTCTGCCCGACTACGTGTCTCTACTGTTCCTTTACCTCCTTCCCTATTAAGAGCTGGGAGAAGCGGATGGAGGAATATCTGTCCGCGCTTTTTAAGGAGATGGACTACGCAGCCCGGACCATGGCCGGCCGTACCCTGGATACGGTATACTTTGGCGGAGGAACTCCTACCTCGCTGTCTGCGGAACATCTGGAGATGGTAATGAGAAAGCTGAAAGCCACGTTCGACTTTACCTCAGTCAAGGAATTTACCGTAGAGGCCGGGCGTCCGGACAGTATCACGGAGGAAAAATTAAAGGTTCTGCTGGATTACGGAGTCACCCGTATTTCCATCAATCCTCAGACCATGAAACAGGCGACGCTGGACTTGATCGGCCGCCGCCACACCGTAGACATGGTAAAAGAGAAGTACCGGCTTGCGAGGGAGATGGGATTTGACAATATCAACATGGATTTGATTATCGGGCTTCCGGAGGAAGATTTGGAAGATGTCCGCCACACCATGGAGGAGATCAGGGCGCTTGATCCGGACAGTATCACCGTTCACTCTCTGGCGATCAAACGTGCGGCCCGGCTTAACATGTTTAAGGAAAAATATGGGGATTTAAAGATAACAAACACCCAGGATATGATCGATTTAACCGCTTCCTGTGCCCGTGAAATGGGGCAGGAACCGTACTATTTATACCGTCAGAAAAACATGGCCGGCAATTTTGAAAACGTAGGCTATTCCAGGCCGGGAAAAGCGTGTATCTATAACATTCTGATTATGGAAGAAAAGCAGACAATAGTGGCCTGCGGGGCAGGGACTACCACAAAGGTGGTATATCCGGCGGAAAACCGGCTGGAGCGGGTGGAGAACGTAAAGGATGTGGAGCAGTATATTGCCAGAATTGATGAGATGCTGGAGCGGAAGGAACGACTGCTTAACAGAAATTAATACAGGGGGAAGAGATTGAAAAAGCAGCGGTCAATTGTAACTCAGACAGTTATGAGAGTTTCCGGTGTGTTTATTACGGCGATTATTCTGTTGACCATTGTATTTACCATCTTTATTGGCAGATACATGAGGGACAACATCCTACGGAGTAAGGAGGAGCAGCTGGTCACCGTGGCAGACACGCTGGACAGCAGGCTGAAAAGTCTGGAGGAGCCTTTTGTTACGCTGGCGGGCTACACACCTGCGGTCAGGCTGCTGCGGGGCCATTATAAGCTGTACTCCGCCGAGTGGATGCAGGCCATACGCAGTGTCGACACGTTTCTGACCAATATAAATCTATTCAGTGATTACATAACCGATGTACTATTCATACAGCCGGATTCCACCGTTGTGTACAGCATGAATGATATTCTGCGCAGCGGCTATGATTATGTAAGTGCAGACTGGTTTCAGGAGGCATTAGTGAATAAAACATTTGTAAGATATGCGTCGCCCCATGGAAGAGACCACATGTACGAAAATAAAGGGCCATACAGGACTGTTACGGCTTTTTTTCCGGTTTATCAGTCGGATCTTCTGATCGGCTATATTTTGATGGAATGCGATCTGTCGAAGCTGACGGAGTTCTTTTCCGCACAGCAGATGTCGGATTCAGGGTTCCTCATTCTGGATGAAGATAACCGCATGATTCTGGACTATAAAAATGGCCGGTCCTGGTCAGATCAGGTGGAGGAAGAATTTTTAGACAGCCTTAAGGAAGGGGACTGCGGAGCAGCGCAGAACGATCAGTCGGTCTACATTGCGAAAAAGCTGTCAAACAGATGGACGATGGTATCGGAGAACAGTCTGGCAATCATCATACAGCCGATCATGCAGCTTCTTACCGTTGCAGCGCTTCTCATGGCAGTGGTTCTGATCTTTCTGGTACTGATCTCTGCCTATAACAGCCATTTGATCAAACGGCCTTTCAACGCCCTGATTCAGAGAATTGTTTCCTATGACGGAAGCCGTTCCACGGATATCAGCGGCTTTGAACATGCGCCGCAGGAGCTGGCTGTCATACGTTCCCGCTTCGAGGAGATGGCAGACCATATGAATGATCTGATTAATGACGTCTATGTGGCGAAGCTGAAACAGAAAGAGGCGGAGCTGGAAGCGCTGACGAATCAGATCAATCCGCATTTCCTTTACAATGTATTTCAGCTGATCCAGGCAAAGGCTGTTCTGTCTGACAACCTGGAGATTGAAGAAATGATTCAGGCGCTCAGCCGGATGATGCGCTATACGATGGAGCGGAAGAGGGAAAGCGTCTCTCTGAAAGAAGAACTGGAGTATACCGATGACTATCTGATGTTTTATAAGAAAAGGTTTACCCAAATGTTTACTTATGAAATCAGCTGTGATCCGGAACTCTACGACTGCCGGACCTGCAAGTTTGTGCTGCAGCCGGTCGTGGAAAACTGCTTTAAGCACGCGCTTAAGAACCGGACTGGCGGTGTAATTGCCATCCGTGTGTGGAAAGAAGAGAAAGACATCCTGATACTGGTAAGAGATAATGGCCGTGGGATGGGAAAAGAGGCTCTGGAGGCTCTGCGGTGCAGGCTGAACGGCCAGGCGGAATCTGGAGGAATCGGGATTATCAATACGAATTCCAGGCTGCATCTGACCTACGGGGAAGAGTATGGCATTACCATCGACAGCAGAGAATCAGAGTATACGGAGGTTACCCTGCGTATCCCGTACGAGACCGTATAATTGGGGGAAATTATGTATAAGGTTTGTTTTGTGGATGACGAGATCATTAATTACCAGCTCTTTGAAAAAATGGTTCCCTGGGAAGAGAAGGGATTTCAAATTGTGGGAACAGCGGCTGATGGCCAGGAAGCTCTTCAAATGTACGAACGCCTCCAGCCGGATCTGATTTTTATGGACATCCAGCTGCCGCTTCTGGACGGCCTTGAGTGCATCCGGTGTATTAGAGAAGAAAATCAGGATGTCCAGATCGTAATTGTCAGTGCATACAGTGATTTTTCTTACGCACAGAAGGCCATCCGCTATGGCGTACAGGATTTCCTCCTAAAACCGGTGAGCCGTATGATGCTGAACCAGCAGGTGGATAAAATCAAAAAAACACTGGATTCCAGATGCCGGCAGGAGAAAAACCGGGATCTGTATTCCAATCCGTATACAGACGAAATGAATCAGATATTCGCCTGTATTTCCCAGAATGCGGACGGAAAAATGCCGCCGTATAAGTACCTTTCAGAAATGAAGGCCCTGTACCGCCTGATTCTGCGTCCGCTTACCGGTGACGAGGCGCCGGCGGCGAGGATGAAAGAACTTACAGCGGGGCTGGCGTCACAGCCGGTTGTCTCTGAGGGGCTGGATCTGATCTTTATTCTGTCGGGGACCTCCCTTTACCTCGGTTACGGCGATGCAGTTCCCGATGAGTCTGCGGCACAGGCCATAATAGCGTTTTTTCGGGAAAATGATTACGCCGCAGAGCTTTACTTATGGAAACTCGAAGAGAGTACATGGCCGCTCTGCGATTTCCTTACGCGGTCCTATTCACAGGAAAATTACGGTTTCTATGAGAAATACGGCAGCGTATACAAGCTGGAGGATTATCCGTTTCAGGATACGGAGCTGAAGGCGCCACTGGACGGATTGATCGTGGCAGCGCTGGCAGAGAATACACCGGAGAGTCTGATAAGTCTGATAGACGGCCAGTTTAATAAGGCCAGGCTGGAGCAGATCTCGCCCCGTCTACTGAAAAATTTTGCGCTGGATGTTCTGGTAAAAATAAAGTTCGGTTTAAAAAAGTTTGCACCTGAGGAGTCCTTTCACCTGATGAGAAATCTTCGCATGGAGAAAATCTACGATACGGTCAGCTGCGATGTGCTGAAGCGCTTCTTATGCCGCAGGATAGAAGAGGCATTCGATGAGCTTGACCATACGATGCGAAAGGCGGGAAAAGGAGAACACGCCGTATTCCGGGCAAATTCCTTTGCGGAGCTTAAGTTCTCGGATCCCGGCTTTTCTGTCCAGATGGCGGCGGACTTTATCGGAATCAGCAAAAACTATTTTACCAGTCTGTACAAAGAAAAAACGGGGATTGGGTACTGGGATTACGTCACACAGCTGCGGATGCAGAAGGCAAAAGAGCTTCTCACAACGACGGATGATACCATCGGGACTGTTGCAAGGCAGATCGGATATGAAAGCGAGTACCATTTTTCGCGAAAGTTCAAAGAGTATACGGGACAGTCTCCCAACCGGTACCGCAGGCATTCGTAGTTTTGAGCAACAGAAGCGTAGTATTTAGCAGGATTAACGGCAGACCCCCTTGATAAGAAGCAAAAATCCCCGAGTTTTAAACATTTAGAAATGGATCCCGGACGGATATAATGGACTTATCAAAGAAAGGGAGGGTTCCTGAAATGAAAAAAGGAGCAGCATTATTAGCAGGCGTATTAGCAGCAGCGGCGGTTCTGTCCGGCTGCGGCGGCCAGGGGAACAACGGATCGACTACTTCGGCGGACAGTGCCGCAGCGGAGAGTACAACAGAGGGAAGTGCGAAAGCTTCAGGGGAAAAGGTAACGATCAGTCTTTTGTCGTGGAATACAGATGAGATTCTGGGAGAGTTTATTGCGGGCTTTGAACAGGAAAATCCCAATATCAAAATAGACCTTCAATACGTTCCGCCGGTACAGCAGTATGTGGATAAATTCAGTGTATTAGCTGCCTCCGGGCAGATGACCGATATGTTCTATATCGCGGCAGAGAATAAGCAGGAGGTTATCAGCAAGGGCGTAGCGGAAGATATCAGTGATATGGAGATATTCTCCAGAATCGACCCTGCAACCTCGGCGACCTACGGAAAAGATGGGAAGATATACGGGTATTCTCCGGATGCCTGGATTGGCGGAATCTTCTATAACAAAGATCTGTTTGAACAGGCCGGTATTGAGAAGGAGCCTGAGACATGGCAGGACTTCGTGGACTGTGCGGCAAAACTGAAGGCGATTGGCGTGGAACCCTATCTGGATGATGCCGATAATGTTCATAACCTGGCGCAGGATCTGTATCAGTGCAGCGTCATCAGCCAGGAACCGGATGCGGATGTCCAGATCAACGAGGGAAAGGCAACGTTCCAGGAGAAATATACGGAGCCGCTGAAGC
Organism: Hungatella hominis; assembly: GCF_014288005.1. Lineage (NCBI taxonomy): Bacteria > Bacillati > Bacillota > Clostridia > Lachnospirales > Lachnospiraceae > Hungatella > Hungatella hominis. The sequence goes on along the minus strand of NZ_JACOPB010000002.1, from coordinate 63,340 downwards.
TCTGGTACAACGATATGATAGCCAGCGGACTCTACAGCCAGATGGCGCTTGGACTTAACAGCGATCAGGTGATCGACATGTTTGCCAACGGTGAGGTTGCCATGATGCACGGCGGTCCATGGAATATTGCCACGATTGAACAGAAGAACCCCGAGCTGAACTACGATATTTTCGGACTTTCCGACAACAGCGGAAACCGTGTCCTGCCGGGTGCGGTGAATGTAGGATTGTCTGTCAGCACTACCTCCGAGCATAAGGATGCCTGCCGTGCATTTATAGAGTATATGGCAAGGGATGAAAATATTGTGAAATGGCAGAAGGTTACAAATAATGCGATCATCGTGGAAGGAATCGACTATACCATGGGAACTGTCTTTGAGAAATTCAAAGAGGATGCGGTTTCCGGCAGCTTCTATCTGCCGCAGATTGTATGGAATAATTCCTCCGGTATCTACAAAGAGTTCTTATCCGGTATCCAGGATACGATTACAGGAGCCGATACGATCGAGAATATACCTGTGAGGCTTGATGAAAAACAGGCAGAATTAAGTCAATAGCTTTCATCACATAAGAGCTATAAAAGGGTGCTGCAAAAGGAACATACCCTTTTGCGGCACCCTTTTTCTACCCATTTTCAGGAAAGGATGATTGAAATGAAGGTTAAACTGAGAAAAGAACTGCCCTATCTGCTGTTTATTCTGCCTGCGTTTATTGTATATACGATACTTACGGTAATACCGCTGGTCCAGACCCTGGGACTGTCTTTTACCAACTGGGATGGATATTCCATGAGTCACTTAAGCTTTACGGGACTTAAAAATTTCAGGCTGGTGTTTGCGGACCGGTCTATGAAGACAGCTCTGCTGAACACGTGCTTTTACAGCATTGTGTTCCCTCTGGTGACAACTGTTTTTGCCATTCCGCTGTCACTGGTGTTAAACTCCGGAATGAAAACGAAGAATCTCCAGAGAGCCGTATTCTTTTTCCCATCTGTTCCCAGTGCGATTATTCTGGGCTATCTATGGGCGTATATTTTATCGCCTACAGGCAACGGATTGCTGAATAAGCTGCTGGGACTGTTCGGAATCAATCCGGTCATGTGGCTGGCTGTTCCGAAATGGGCCATGTTTTCCGTGCTTCTGGTCAACTTATGGAGTGTTGTCGGCTGGCACGCCTGTATCTATCTGGCGCAGCTTCAGAGCATTCCAACGGAGTATTATGAGGCCGCCAATGTGGACGGGGCGACTGCGTGGCAGAAATTCCGGTATATCACATTTCCCATGCTGGCTTCCGCTATGACGGTCAGCGTCATGCTTCTGCTCTTAAATTCCATGAAGCTTTATGATCTGCCGTTTGCACTGACCAGCGGAGGTCCCGGTACATCGACAACACTGGTTTCACAGATAATTATAAAAACGGGCTTTGTCGAAAAGTCCTATGGCAAAGCGACGGCCATGTCGACGATTTTCTTTGTCTTTATCGCAGTGATCAGCGTGATTCAGTTAAAGCTTATGAAGAAACGGGAGGTGGAATAAATGACAGTAAAGAAGCGAGGCGTAAAGAGTATTCTGGGTGAAGCGGCGATGCTGGGCGTCTGTATTATTTTCTTCATACCATTTTATTATCTTCTCGTCAATACGTTTAAGCCAGCCAGGGAAGCAACCGTATCCCCGCTTTCTCTCCCTGTAAAAAGCTTTACTCTTGATTTGTACAGACAGGCGCTTGATACAATCAATTTCTGGAGCAGCTTCCGCAATTCGATTCTGATTACGGTGGTATCGGTGGTCATTATCATATCTATCGGCTCTATGGCTTCCTATGCCATAAGCAGGAGAAAAAATAAGCTGACCCAATTCCTTTTCTTCTATTTTCTGATTGGCTTCATGGTTCCGGTCCAGACGACGCTGATTCCGCTGTTTAACCTGATGTCCTTCTTTAAACTGCAGAATTCCGTAGCCGGTATGATTGTGCTGTATTCCAGCTGGTGTAATTTCGCCATGTTCATGTATCAGGGATTTTTAGGAGGAGTGCCAAAGGACCTGGAGGAGGCTGCGCTGATCGACGGAGCCAATCTCCGGAAACTGTTCTGGCGGATCGTATTTCCCCTGCTAAAGCCAGTTACCACGACGATTGTGATCTTTGATGTTATGTGGATATGGAATGATTTCATGCTGCCCTATCTCTTTATCAGTTCTTCGGATAAGTTTACGTTGATTATGGAGGTATACAAGGGGGTCGGACAGTTCGCCAACAACTGGACCGTGATGCTCTGCACCATGGTGATTGTGCTGATTCCAATTACGATTTTCTACGTGGCGATGCAGAAGCATATTATTGCCGGCATTACAAGCGGAGCAGTCAAAGGTTAAATGCAGCAGGAAGTGAAGGCTGAACTGTTACTGCGGCAGCGAACCAGGGTGACAGGTCAGGCTGGTGCACTGTCAGCGAAAATAAAGGAGGTCAATCATTAATGAAAAATACAGTAGTGCCCGGGGCTCCGCTGTTTCGCGATCCGATTTACGACGGCGCCGCGGATCCGGTAATTATCTGGAATAAACAGGAACAGAGCTGGTGGATATTTTATACAAACAGAAGGGCCGCAGCCGTCAATCATGGGTTTTCCTATGTACACGGAACCGACATTGGGATTGCCAGTTCCGATGACTGGGGGAAGACCTGGATTTACCGGGGAACCGCCCGGGGACTGGAATACGAGAAAGGCAGAAATACATACTGGGCGCCGGAGATTATGGAATATGAGGGCGTTTACCATATGTATGTGTCATACGTCAGAGGGATTCCCGCCACGTGGGACTGTAAAAGAACGATTTTACACTATACCAGCGGGAATCTGTGGGACTGGACGCTTCAGGGACCCCTTGCTCTATCTTCAGACCGGGTGATAGACGCCTGCGTGGTGCGCTGTCCGGATAGCACCTGGAAAATGTGGTATAAAGATGAGGTTCATGACAGTCATACCTATACGGCGTACAGCGAAGATCTTTACCACTGGACTGCGGGCGGGGCGGAGATTACGGACTGCCCTCATGAAGGCCCCAATGTCTTCTTCTTTAAGCATCATTACTGGATGATTACCGATCCATGGGAGGGGCTTGGGGTTTACAGAAGTGATGATTTAAAGCTCTGGGACCGCTGTCCAAATATTCTGGCACAGCCGGGCAGCAGGACCGACGACGGGACGATAGCGGCCCATGCCGATGTTCTGGTCCATAAGGACAGGGCATATATATTCTATTTTACCCACCCGGAGGTGAGCAGGGAGGAACGCAGTAATCCGGATTTTGTCTGGGAATACAGGCACAGGAGAACTTCCCTGCAGGTGGCGGAGCTGAAGGTGGAGGGGGAACAACTGGTATGTGACAGAGATCATGTGGATATAGATTTAGGATAAAAGCAGATGAATGCCTGAGGAGCGCGGCTCTTTGGGCATTCTTTTTTTGACTGCCGGCTTTCTTAAGGCCCTAAAATTATATCCCGGGATCGTGACATGGTTTCCTAACACTTAGGAAAAAGAACGTTTGCGGTGAAAAATAAAATCAGGTACACTCTAGTTACAATATTAAGGCCTTAAGAACAAATGATTAAAGGGGGAACTTTCTTTATGAATGAGAAAACCACAGGTTTTCAGGACAAGCTTATGAAGTACATGATGCCCGTTGCCAACTGGGTTGAGAAAAACAACTGGCTCCAGGCCATCAAAGACGGCATGATCGCAGATATTCCGGTTATCATTATCGGCTCCATCTGCCTTTTGCCGATCGCGCTGAACAACTTAATCGCTTCAGGACCGATCCACGATTTTATTTCTGCTCATATGGGTGTACTGACGTATGCGGCCGGCTTCACCAATGACCTGCTGTCGATTTTTGCAGCGTTCTTTATTGCCACAGCACTGGCTAAAAGATACGGAACCCATAATACGCAGACGGGTGTTACGGCTATTATCGTTCACCTGATTCTTTCCGCGGTTTCCATCGAAGGCGGTATCAGTACTGAGTTTTTAGGTGCATCGGGACTCTTTACCAGTATTATATCCGGTATTATGAGTGTGGAGATCACACGGTTCCTTATTAAGCGCAATGTGATTATCAAGCTGCCATCTTCTGTACCTCCGATGGTAGGAGAGAGCTTTGCTTCCCTGATCCCTCTGGTAGTCAATGTAATTGTAGCGGTCGCTATCGCCAATATTTCGATTGCGGTATCCGGTCTTGCATTCCCGGCGGCTATTATGAAGCTGCTGGCACCTGCGATCAGCACTATGGACACGCTTCCGGCCCTGCTGATTGTCATATTCCTGACACAGTTTTTATGGTTCTTTGGTCTTCACGGACCTTCCATCACCTCCGCGGTGTGGGCTGCATTTGCAATTGCTTATCAGGCTGAGAATATGGCCAATTACGCCTCCGGTGCTCCGGTTACCCATATTTTCACCTATGGACTCTACTACAATTTCCTTCAGGTGGCAGGTTCCGGATTGACATTAGGCCTCGTCCTGTTTATGATGAAATCAAAGGCGAAGTCGTTTAAATCCATCGGTGTGGCATCGCTCGTTCCATCTATTTTTGGCATCAATGAGCCGGTTATCTTCGGACTTCCGATTCTTTTGAATCCGTATATGTTCATTCCGTTCGTATTCGGACCACTGCTCATTACCGTTCTTACATACTTTAGCATGAAGATGGGGCTGGTTGGCTATCCGGTGGCAGCACCTCCAGGATTCTTACCTCCGGGCGTAGGCGCGTTCTTAACCACGTATGACTGGAGAAGCGTTGTACTCGTATTTGTATCACTGATTCTCATGGCACTGATTTATTATCCATTCTTCAAGATGATGGAAAAAGACGAATTGAAGAGAGAAGCCCAGAGCGAAGCGGAGTAGACAGAACATGACAGTTACGAAAAGGCAGATAGAAATCATAGAGTATATCATGAATAACGTGTCAGGCATCACAGGTGATAAACTGGCAAAATATTTTGGAGTGTCTTCCCGCACGATCAGGAACGATATTCTGCAGATAAACTCGGCTTTAAGCGGTGATCAATTACTCTGCCAAACGGAGGGAAGGCTGCTTTCCCCCTCCATAAAAGCCTCGAAAAGAATCGGTTATTATATCACGCAGGAGGATATGGAATATTTTCGGGCTGTTCTAAGCGGAGGCAGTGACAGGAATCATGTCATTGCCCCCCACAACCGCGGCTATGCGATTCTGGGCCACACCCTGGAAGAGGGGAGCTGCAACTTATACGATCTGGAAGAGGAACTGTTCTTATCCCAGACGGCGCTTCGGGAGGAAGTGCTGAAGCTTCGCAGGATGCTGAAGGATAAAATGGACTTATGCCTTCTGGTTCTGGAAGGAAACCAGATCCGGATCGTGGAAAATGAAGAAAAGATCAGACTTTCCATTTTTAACATTATCAAATATGAAGTACAGACTCATACGGATTGGGGCAGTGATTATCTGGAACTCCTGTTTCGCGGCCAGTTTGACCGGGTAGAGTATGAGTCGTTCATAAAAGCGGTCAAGGATTATTTCGGCGGTCATGAGATTCTTGTATCTGATGCCAGTCTCTACATGGTGGTGGGCGCCATTTACGCCACAGTCATGAGGAAACGCCAGGGCCATGAGCTCTTTGGAGTGAAGGCGGACGAATTCCCGGTGGAGGTCCTGACCAATCTTTTGTATCATTTAAAGGCACAGAAACTGGATCTGACAGAGAGCGACGAAGCGCTCCTTAAAATATTTCTGTACTCCATAAGGCTCGTTCAGAGCCAGAAGGACACGAGGGCCAGTGCGCTGAGCGGTGTCATTTTAAATGAGTTCTGTCAGGAAGTGCTGGCCAAATACAGCTTTGACTTACACCAGTCCGACGAGCTGTTCAACAATATGGCGCTTCATCTGGAGTATTTAATCCGCAGGATTGATACCGGATACCGGATCGACAATCCGATTCTGCAGGATATCAAAACCCAGTATCCATATGCCTACGAAATTGCGATTCTGCTCGTCCCGATCATGTTTAAATATAAAAGCATTCCCATCCGGGATGAAGAGATCGCCTATATGGCCCTTTATGTGGCCTACTTTCTGGAAAAGGTGAACCGGCGGTTAAAAACCGTGGTGATCAGTGCTCCGCGGCAGAGCGTCAACGCGGTTATCTGCAACTGGCTGGGCGATCATTTCCAGAATCAGATTGAACTTGTAAAGGTCCTTCCCAAGCACCAGCTGGAGTATCCCTCGCCGTATGGCGGCGAGGGGGCTGTTACTGCTTCTGCGGTGGATTTGATCATTTCCACCGAAGGGCAGAGAGTAAAGACGGACATACCCGTGTTCCGGATCAATGGAATTCCAAACCAGCAGGACTTTTCAGCGCTGAACGGGTTTATCAGACGCATGCGGGTGAGCAGACGGTTTACCACGATCGTCAACAAGTATTTTAACACACAGTGCATCAAGATCTTTGCAAAGGAGGCCGGATCCGCAGACTGGAATGGAAAGGCGCCGTTTGAAATTGTCATCGAGACGCTTTCCAGGAAGTTTAAGGAGCAGGATAAGATCGAGACGGTGGAAGAATATGTGGATGACGTCCTGTCCAGAGAAGTCAACTACCCCACAGTCATCGGGGAGTCCGTGATGATTCCCCACCCGCTCATGACCTTTGCGAAGGAGACTGCGGTGGCGGCAGCCATCTTAAAGCCGCCGGTCACGATCTGCAAAAAAGCAGTGAAGGTCATCTTCCTCCTGGCGATTGAGGGAAGACCCAACGACGATGTGAGTATTCTGTTCGAATTTTTCAAACAGGTAGCCATGAATGAAAACCTGGTGCACACCCTGTATGAGGCAAAAGATGAAACAGATTTCCTGAACCGCTTAATAAGCATATCAACTTCCATCGAGCTTTTTTAAGAGACAGGATGAGAGAAACAAAATATATCTAGTAGAAGGAGAATCATAGAATATGAATAAGAAAAAATTTTCCGTAGTAATAGCAGGCGGCGGCAGTACCTATACACCGGAGATTATTCTGATGTTGCTGGACAACATGGACAGGCTTCCGCTCCGCGCCATCAAGCTGTATGACAACGATGAGGAGCGCCAGGGCAGACTGGCTAAGGCCTGCGAGATTATCGTCAGGGAAAAGGATCCTTCCATCGAGTTTGTGGCTACCACAGATCCGGAGACGGCTTATACAGACGTTGATTTCTGTCTGGCCCATATCCGCGTTGGACAGCTTCCGATGAGAGAAAAGGATGAGAAGATCCCGTTAAAATACGGCGTAGTCGGCCAGGAAACCTGCGGCCCAGGCGGAATCGCCTACGGCATGCGCTCTATCCCCGGCGTTCTGGAAAACATCGAGTACATGGAGAAATACTCCCCGAACTGCTGGATGCTGAACTACTCCAACCCGGCGGCCATCGTGGCGGAGGCGTGCAGACGCTTTAAGCCGGATGCGAGAGTCATCAACATCTGCGATATGCCGATCGGTATGGAAAACAACATTGCGAAGATCCTGGGCTTTAACGACCGCAAGGAAATGACCGTGCGCTACTTCGGCCTCAATCACTTCGGCTGGTGGACCTCCATAAAGGACGACGACGGCAACGAATACATTGATAAACTCCTTGCGCATCAGTTGGAATACGGCAATACGCTTCCTGACGAAGGAAATAACGGAGACTATACGGACAACTCCTGGTATGAGACGGCGAAGAAGGTAAAAGATTTAACCGCCATTGATCCTACTATGGCTCCCAACTCCTATTTCCAGTACTACTTATTCGGCGACGACATGGTAGCCCACACAAATCCTGAATATACGAGAGCAAATCAGGTTATGGATGGCAGAGAGAAACGCGTCTTCGGCGAATGCGCAAGGATTGCAGAAGCCGGAACCGCTGAGGGAACCTCCCTGGAGATCGGTATTCACGCTTCTTTCATCGTGGATTTAGCGACAGCACTGGCCTTCAATACGCATGAGAGAATGCTGCTCATCGTAAGAAATAACGGCGCCATCGAGAATTTCGACAAGGATGCCATGGTGGAGATTCCGTGTATCGTTGGAAAAGACGGTTACGAGCCAATCACCATCGGAACGATCCCGACATTCCAGAAGGGACTGATGGAACAGCAGGTCGCAGTGGAGAAACTGACGGTTGACGCTTACGAGCAGGGAAGCTATCATAAGCTGTGGCAGGCACTGACCTTATCGAAGACCGTACCGAGCGCCAATGTAGCCAAGAAGATTCTCGACGATTATATCGAGGTGAACAAGGAGTACTGGCCGGAATTAAAGTAGGAGGAGACAATATGAAAATATTAATTTGCTGTAATGCCGGAATGAGCAGTTCCATCATCATGAAAAAGATGAAGGACGCGGCTGAGAAGCGGAATATGGAGCTTACCTGTGAGGCGGTGCCAAATGCGGGAATCAGTGATGAAATTGGTAAGTGGGACGTGTGTCTCGTCGGACCACAGCTGGTTTATGCGGTAAACAACATAAAGAGTATTTTAAATATACCGGTTGCAAGCATTGAACCAAGGGTTTATGCACTGGCCGATGGCGATAAAGCCCTGGATTTTGCGATTGAACTGGCAAAAAAATCATGAGAAAGGCTTAAAATATGGCTGATGTTACGAAATTATCGGAATGTGCAATGCAGATCGTGACCTATGCCGGCTGTGCCAAGTCCTGTTATATGCAGGCGCTGCAGGAGGCGAAAAAAGGAAACTGGGAGCTTGTGGAGCCGAGAATCAAGGAAGGCGAGCAGTTCTACCGCCAGGCTCACGAGCAGCACGGCGAGATCCTGTTAAAAGAGGTCAATACCCTGGAGCCGCAGATCACCCTGTTAATGTCTCACGCAGAGGATCAGATCATGTCGGCGGAGCTGGTGCGCGTTTTGGTAGAAGAATTGATAGAAATCTATACGAATCAGAAGGGAGCATGAGGATGGCAAATTACACGATATGGGCAAATGCCACGACAAAGAATGGTTTTGCAGCAGATGAGATCATCTCCTGTCTGCAGAAGTCAATCCGCCGCGGAATGGTGGAGGAAGCGTGTCAGTACGCGTATGAGCTGTACACCTCTGGTCCGGCCTTACTGGAAAAGGTATGGCACCGCCTGCTGTCAATCTCTGTGGAGGACATCGGATTCGGAGATCTGGACGCGGCAGGAAAGATCAATACCTTAGATGAAATGAGAAAGAAGTTCGCTTATGACGACGGCGACCAGCCCATGTTCTTTATCCATGCGATCAGAATTCTCTGCGCATGCACGAAGGACCGTTCCAGTGATTATTTAAAGAATATCATCATTAAAGAGGCGGCCATGGGCAAAGTACCGGAGATCCTGGATGTGGCGCTGGACAAGCACACAAGGCGCGGCCAGGAGATGGGACGCGGTTCAATCCATTTCTTTGAGGAAGGTGCAAAGGTGATTCCACAGCTTGACGTGGATAACGGATATAAGGAGCGTTACAGAAAGATCCTGGAGAATTACGACCCGTCGAAGGCGGTGCCGGGAGCATTTGTTTACAGTTCGGGGAGAGATTGATAAGATAGATTGCGGGCTGAGCCGTGTTAAATGCAGCAGTGTCGGGGAGACAGGGGCATTTGAGGCGGCAGGCCGCAGGGCTGTGTCTGATTGGCGTAAAGCCGCAGACATGGCCCTGTTTTCATCCTCTGACGGATCCGGTTAAGGAACAGCGCGGAGCGTTACTGATAAAAAAAGGTTAGTATAAACTAACCACATCCGTTGACAGCCAGAAAGGCAGAATGATATACTGTTTCATATGGTTAGTTGCAACTAATCAAAGAGACAGGAGGAAGTATGATGCTAAAAAAGAAACTGGTTCGAAAAACAGCAATATCTGTGCTGGCAGCGGTCTGCATGATATCACAGACCGGGGCGGCCTGGGCGGCGGGACCCGGGGAGATAAAAAAGGGTACATGGCAGTATGAGAGCGGGGGCTGGAAATATTATGAGTCGTCGGGGAATGCCGTGTCCGGCTGGATTGAGACGGAATCGGGATGGTACTATATCAATCCGTCAGACGGGGGGATGAGCACCGGATGGCAGCAGATTGACGGAAAAAACTACTATTTTAATCAGGAAAAGGATGGGACAGCCGGACGGATGCGTACCGGGTGGTTTCAGGACGAGAACCGGAACTGGTTTTTCATGAATACGGTTCACGATGGGAGCTTCGGCAGCGCGGTAACCGGCTGGCAGTGGATCGACGGACACTGTTACTATTTTGAGGAAGCAGACGGCGACAGTGCGGGAAGAATGTATGCAGGTGAGACAACACCCGACGGTTTCCTGACCAATGCCGACGGCCGATGGACCGAAAAAGACGGCACCGTCCATTATGAGGCCGGCCGGGGAATTCCCTCGACGGAGCAGAAGGCGGCGGACGCGAGGACTGCGGGGGGGAATGACAGTAGTAGCGGTGGAAGTGGAAGTAGTGGCGGAAGCGGAAGTGGGAACAGCGGCGGAAGCGGAAGTGGGAATAGTGGCGGAAGCGACATTGGGAACAGCGGCGGAAGCGATAGTGGAAACAGCGGCGGAAGCGATGGAAACAGCGGCGGCAGCGACAACGGAAACACCGACGGTACCGATTCCGGTTCGGGATCCGGCAGCGGCGACGAGGGGCAGACAACACCGGAAGCCGCTCTGGTAAACACTCAGAAGACGAAACTTCTGGACCTGGGCTGGATACAGTACGTTGTGGTTACCTTTGAAAATGGAACCCTTGACGACTATACGGTTTCTGTTGATGGAACGGATATTACAGCGTCACTGACCAGAGTGGACGACGATGGAACTGTTGTTAAATGGGAAAGTACTGTAGTAAATCCGGAGATGGTTACGGTGGCAAGAAAGAGCGACCATAAGGAGCAGCAGGTAAGAATCGGAAATAAAGCAGCGACAGCGGCCCCTGAATCCGGCAGCGCAGATTCCGCCCCTGCAGCGATTCTCGCCAATGGTCCGGTTTCCGGTTTTGACTATTATCTCGACGTGTATGATGCCAATGGTAACGTCCGCAAAGAACCAAAGCGTACCACCTTTGATTTGACAGGAAAGCGGGACGAAAAACCAGCTGAGATACCGGCAGAATATTACGTCCCGGACGCATTGATTGATAACGAGTCAGGCGATGGAGAGATCACTGTGAAGCTGTCCTTAAAGACAGAGGCGCAGGCGGCCTGGTTTAATGGACTCGGAACGGTCCGGGCGCTTGATACGGAAAACAGCGTACTGAACGACAATCTGTCCTATATAAAGCAGACTGAATCAGGTACATACGGCAAGACAGGAATAATCCGGATCCAGCTGCCGCAGTCGAATTTATTTTCGAGAGGACGCGTCCAGATTCATCTGTCTTCCAATTACAGCAGCGCTGCCATGACGGTACCGGCACATCTTGTAGATAACAGACTTTTTACCATGCAGTTAAATACTCTGAATACGAGTCCGAAGCCGGGGGAGTGCTTTGCGTTTGTGATCAAAGGACCAGAGGGCGAGACATTCGGCACAGAGATTCTTTCCCCCATATACCGGGTGGAATTAACGACTCCGTCCGGAGAAGTAAAGACTCTGAAGGAAATCTCGGAATGGTATGAAATCGGTGATATGCTTCATATATGCGGCACTAACACCGAGGACGAAAAGGTCACAAAAGAAAACGGAATTTATAAAGTAAAGGTTTATGCAAATGGCTATCAGACCATGACAAAGTCTGTGGAAATACGTGACGGAGAGTCGAGATCAGGCTTTAATACGCTTGCATCGGTGAGAAGCTATGGAATTGATGCGATTTCCAGCGCTTCCCTTGGAGGCGGTTCCGGTTCTTCAGGAGACTCCGGTTCGTCTGGAAGCATCAATATAAATGCATTTCTGATCTTCGATCAGGATCTTCTCGCCAATGCCATGATTCTTAATGAGATTGGGATCGATAATCAGGCTTCCGAGACGGTTCTCTCACGCTGGGCCGATATGACACCGGTTTCCGTGATGGATGGAGAAGCAGAGGAGCTGTACGATTTTATCTCCTATCTGAACGCAGTGAAGGATGCGAAGCTGGAAGACGGAAAATCACTTTCCTTCAGCGAATATGCGGAAATGGGAGCGGGATTGACGAAAAACCGTCCATATCAGGTCAAACGTGTGCTTGAGGATGGCCTTCTCGGTTCTGCATTCCGTTTTAACGATGTCGTTGGGAAGAAATCCCCTCAGCTGGAAGGGGTAGAGGGCGCTCTCGGAAATGATATAGTAATCAGGTGCAGTGTAGATCCGGCTTACCTTTCCGCTGTGACCGCTTTGTATCTGGATGACAATGCGGTTCAGATGCGAAACGATGATTATATCAGCCAGTATTCTTACGATGAGGCGGAAGGTACGCTTACTATTTACGCGACAACAAAAGGAACCGCAGGAGGAACGCTTCAGCTGACCAAGGGGACTCATACCCTCCGTTTGACGGCAGAGGGCTACCAGACAGCAAACGTGGTCTTAAAGGTAGACGGTTCCCTGGAAATATTTGAATTATCTCTTGTAAATCCCAATCCGGCGGCAGGAGAAGAGTCGGAGGATGCATCTGTTTATTATACCGGACAGGACGTTCCTGTTATTGCAGCCTGCGGCGAATCCGATGAGGAGCAGAAAGAAATCCGCGGTGATTTCATGAAGCATTTGACGGGGATAACACTGAAGAGACCGGATGGAAGCAGTTCTATAGTAACGTCGGAGACAGAAGGCACCATAGGAGGAGATGATAATTACATCCGCAGCGACTATGGATTTATCCTTCAGAAAGGACTGTTTGAAGATGCCGGAAAATATACCGTAACAGCCAGGGCAAAAGGATATACGCCAAAGGTGCTGGAATTTACCATTGAAAAGAAAGCGGATCAGGGCGGTCAGGAAGAGGAAATCAAAAAGGTACCGGGAGTGGAGGCGCAGGAGTACGTGGAAGCCGGTTTCCTGTCAGGCAGTTACTATCGGGTTACATTTGATGCCTCCGATGAGGCATTGCTGAAAGAGTTTTTAAATAGCAAAGATCTTAAAGTGACTGTTAATGGAACTCCATATGCGAAGGTATTGTCGGGGCTTTATGACGATCAGACCAAATCGTATAAACTGTCCAAGGACAGCAGCGCGGTGGAGAAATATTTAGATTTGTCGACGGATGGATTTACGGAAAAAGAGAACCGCGTAGTTATGGAAGCGAAGGGATTTGAAAAGCTGGAATTTGTCATCAACGCAAAGGATAGCGCCGAAGGCAGAAAAGAGACACCGAAGATAGAATCCTATGAACTTGTGAAAGACATTTTTGTATCCTCAGGTTACTATCGGGTGAGCTTCCTCGCAGAGGATGAAGACTCATTGAAAGAATATCTGGAGAGCAGGGATTTAAAGGTAACGGTCAATGGTAAAACGTATCAGAGAACCTCGATGAGTTTCTCCGACAGTGATAAGCAGTTATTTAAAGTATCTGGAGAAAATGGAGTGATGAAGTATCTGGATCTGACCTCGGACTGTTTTACTGAGGCGGAAAATAAGGTGACAGTCGAGAACGAGGGCTATGAGACGCTGGAGTTCACGATTGATTCAGATGAAAATACAGCAGAGAAACTGACCCCGCAGATGAAGTCTTATAAATACGTTGAAAAATCCTTTTTATACGCGGATTACTACAGAGTCGTCTTTGATACAACAGACGAAAAAGCGGCAAAGGAATATCTGGAAAATGAAGCTTTAACAGTATCGGTTAACGGCGTGCCATATACGAGAATTTCCATGGGTATATATGATGACTCTGAAACCTCGTTCAAAGCAACCAGAGAAAATGGTGTAGTGAAGTATCTGGATCTGTCCGCAGATGGTTTCAGCGAAGGAGATAATACTGTGACCCTCGAAGCGGATGGCTATGAGGTGCAGGAATTTATCATCACTGTGGAAGAAAAGTCCGCAGCGGTTGACTCGGCTGATTTAGCAGTCACGGTGCCGAAGGATAATCCGGCAGAGGAAGAAAATACCGGCGCCCAGCTTCCAGAGAATGGAAAGGACAACGGAGAGGGCGAAGGAGAGAAAGTGGAAACGCCGGAAGCCGGAGATGGAGAAGGTGAAAAGGTGGAAATACCGGAAGTCGGAGATGGAGAAGGCGAGAAAGTAGAGACGCCGGAAGCCGGAAAGGAAGAAGGTGAGAAAGCAGAAACACCGGATACCGGAGAGGCCGATGGAGAGAAAATAGAAACACCGGATACGGAAGATGGAAAAGGTGAGAAAGTGGATACACAGGAAGCTGGAGATGAAGAAGGTGAGAAAGCCGGGATGCCGGAATCCGTAGATGGAAAAGTTGAGAAAGCAGAAACACCAGAGGAAGGAGATGTAGACGGGAATCTGTAGAGCACTGAATAGTTTATACCATGAATCTTAGAAATATGCCCTTAAAGATGATGATTCAAATAAAATGATCGTCTTAGGGGCATATTTTTGTATATGAGATAGAAAAATGGAAGAACCAGCCAGTTTCCGCACAAAAATCAACGGGAAAATGCCTTATCCGGCGCATAAGTGGCTGTTCTGTGTTCAAAATACTGGTTTGCAGCAGCGTATCTATGAATATAAGAAGAAAAATTTCAAAAATCGCTTGCAAAACTAAAAAAGACCAGTAAAATAGAGAGAAGACGTGTTATTCCCGCGAAAGCGGCGAAATACAGGGAAGAAATGAATAAAATGATAACGGAGTGAGACGTATGGCACTGAAAAAGAAACCGGTTACCGGCATGAAAGATATCCTGCCCGCAGAGATGGCGGTACGGGAATATGTAATGAATCAGATTCGTGAGACATACGGTGGATTTGGATTTAATTCCATCGAGACCCCGTGTGTGGAACATATTGAAAACCTGACCAGCAAGCAGGGCGGCGATAATGAGAAACTGATCTTCAAGATCATGAAGCGTGGAGACAAGTTGCGCCTCGATACCGCGGAGACGGAGAACGATCTGGCAGACAGCGGTCTTCGCTATGATTTAACCGTACCGTTATGCCGCTATTACTCCAATAATGCGGCGACGCTTCCAGTGCCGTTTAAGGCGCTTCAGATGGGCAGCGTATGGAGGGCGGACAAGCCTCAGAGAGGCAGATTCCGTCAGTTTGTTCAGTGTGATATTGATATTTTGGGCGATCCGACCAGACTGGCTGAAATCGAATTGATTCTCGCAACTACCACGCTTCTTGGCAAAGTCGGCTTTAAGGGTTACCATGTCCGCATCAATGACAGAAATATCTTAAAGGGAATGGCGTCCTACTGTGGTTTCCCGGAGGAATCCTTTGACCAGGTGTTTATCATTCTGGATAAGATGGATAAGATCGGCATGGAAGGCGTTGCGGCCGAGCTTTTAGAAGCCGGTTATGAGAAAGAGAAGATCGATCAGTATTTAGCCCTGTTCGGTTCGGTGACACCGGATGCGGCGGGGGTACGTTCTCTCGGCGAGACATTAAAAGACGTAATGGATCCCGAGATGACAGAGAATCTGGCAGCCATTATGGACAGTGTAAACAGTATCGCTACCAGTCAGTTCGATATTATATTCGATCCGACCCTGGTGCGCGGAATGTCCTACTACACCGGCACAATCTATGAGATTCAGGTGGATGGGTTCCCGGGATCTGTTGGCGGCGGCGGCCGCTACGATAAGATGATCGGCAAATTTACCGGCATGGAGACACCGGCCTGCGGCTTCTCCATCGGTTTCGAGAGAATCATTACCATCCTGATGGAAGAGGGCTTTACCGTTCCGGGAAGTACGGAGAAGAAGGCATTTCTGATCGAAAAGGGCGTCAGTGCCGATGTGATGACAGCGGCTATTCAGGAGGCCATGGACGAGCGTGCAAAGGGTGTCTGCGTTCTCGTATCTCAGATGAACAAGAACAAGAAGTTCCAGAAGGAGAATTTACAGAAGGAAGGCTATACCGAATTTAAGGAATTTTACAGGGAAGCTTTGAAATAATATTACGATTAAGTTGGAGGAACATTATGGCAGAATCAATGCTGGGACTGAAAAGATCCCATAGATGTACAGAGGTAACGAGCAGCAATGCCGGTGAGACCGTCACCGTTATGGGCTGGGTGCAGAAGAGCAGAAATAAAGGCGGAATTATTTTCGTGGATTTAAGAGACCGTTCCGGTATTCTGCAGATTATCTTCGAGGAGAGTGACTGCGGCGCTGAGAATTTTGCAAAGGCTGAGAAGCTGAGAAGCGAATTCGTAATTGCGGTAACCGGACACGTGGAGAAGCGTGCAGGCGGAGTGAACGAAAATCTGGCAACCGGTGACATTGAGGTCAGAGCAGAGAGTCTTCGCGTTCTTTCCGAATCAGAGACACCGCCATTTCCGATTGAGGAGAACAGCAAGACGAAGGAAGAACTTCGTTTAAAATACCGTTATCTTGATTTGAGAAGACCTGATATTCAGAGAAATATTATGGTCAGAAGCCAGGTCGCGATCATCACGAGAGCATTTCTGGCAGAGGAAGGCTTCTTCGAGATTGAGACTCCTACCTTGATTAAGAGCACACCGGAAGGCGCACGAGATTATCTCGTACCGAGCCGTGTTCATCCGGGAGCCTTCTATGCGCTTCCGCAGTCCCCGCAGTTATATAAGCAGCTGCTCATGTGTTCCGGCTATGACCGGTATTTCCAGCTGGCCAGATGCTACCGTGATGAAGACTTACGCGCCGACAGACAGCCGGAATTTACACAGATCGATATGGAGCTGTCCTTCGTGGACGTGGAAGACGTCCTTGAGGTAAATGAGAGACTGTTAAAGAGATTATTTAAGGAAATCTGTAATTTTGATCTGGAACTTCCAATTCCCAGAATGACATGGCGCGAGGCGATGGACCGCTTCGGTTCCGATAAGCCTGATATGCGTTTTGGCATGGAATTAAAGAACGTGTCCGATGTGGTTCGTGGTTCCGAGTTTGCAGTATTTAAAAATGCCCTGGAAGCAGGCGGTTCCGTGCGCGGTATCAATGCAGACGGCCAGGGAGCCATGCCTCGTAAGAAGATCGACGCCCTGGTGGAATTCGCAAAGGGCTTCGGTGCAAAGGGACTGGCTTACATTGCCATAGCTGAGGATGGAACTTACAAGTCCTCCTTTGCAAAATTCATGACAGAGGATGAGCTTCACGCATTAGTGGAAGCCATGGAAGGAAAGCCGGGAGACTTACTCCTCTTTGCGGCTGACAGAGATAAAGTGGTATTCGATGTATTAGGAAACTTAAGACTTGAGCTGGCCAAGCAGCAGGATTTACTGAAGAAGGACGACTTCAAGTTCTTATGGGTAACGGAATTCCCGCTTCTTGAGTATTCCGAGGAACAGGGACGTTTCGTTGCCATGCACCATCCATTTACCATGCCGATGGACGAGGACTGGCATTTAATCGACAGCGATCCGGGCGCAGTGCGTGCAAAAGCCTACGATATTGTATTAAATGGTACCGAGATGGGCGGCGGCTCTGTCCGTATCCATCAGGGAGACATCCAGTCCAAGATGTTCGAAGTACTGGGCTTCACCCCGGAGCAGGCACAGGAGCAGTTCGGATTCCTGCTTGACGCATTTAAATACGGAGTACCGCCTCACGCAGGTCTGGCTTACGGCCTCGACCGTGTGGTCATGCTCATGGTAGGTGCTGACAGCATCCGTGACGTAATCGCATTCCCTAAGGTGAAGGACGCTTCCTGCATGATGTCAGAAGCACCGGCGCCGGTTGATCCAAAACAGCTGGAAGAGCTGTACATTGAGATCGCAGAGACAGAAGAATAAAAAGAAATAGAGACAGATACAGACAGCCCGCATCTCGCGCCGGAAATGGCGCCAGGATGCGGGCTGTTGTTTGTCATTCCGTCAGCTTATTTCACTAATATAAGAAAAAAACAGGAAAACAATACCCTTATTTTACATTTATCTGTTATAATAAACTTAAAGGTAAAAAATGTAAAAAAGGAGGCTTTAAGAAATGAAAAGAAGCGGAAAAAGAAGGTTTCTGTCTCTGTGGCTCACGCTGCTGATGGTGCTGTCCCTGGCCACTGGCATGTCGTTTACTGCGGCGGCGGCAGACCACGATATCGTTGTGCTGTATACCAACGATGTCCACTGCGGCGTTGATGACAACATCGGATATGCAGGGCTGGCGCTTTATAAGAAGCAGATGCTTGAGCAGACACCGTACGTTGTCCTCGTGGACGCCGGCGATGCCATTCAGGGCGCGCCCATCGGAACGCTTTCCGATGGAGGCTACTTAATCGATATCATGAATAAGGTTGGCTATGACTTCGCCATACCTGGAAACCATGAATTCGATTACGGTATGCCCCGTTTCCTGGAACTGGCGGGGAAACTGAACTGCGGCTACTATTCCTGTAACTTCCTGGATCTGCGCACAGGACAGACCGTATTCGCCCCGTACAAGATGATGACATACGGAGATACGAAGGTTGCCCTCGTAGGCGCCAGCACACCGGAAAGCTTTACGAAATCCACTCCGGCGTATTTCCAGGATGCAAACGGAAACTATATCTACAGTTTCTGTGAGGATGAGAGCGGACAGAAGCTCTATGACCGGATTCAGTCCAGCGTGGACGCGGCCAGAGCGGATGGAGCCAATTACGTCATTCTCGTCGGCCATCTGGGAGAAAACGGAACCACCGAGCGCTGGTCATCTGACAGCGTCATTAAGAATACCAACGGGATTGATGCTGTGATCGACGGCCACTCTCATGAGACGGTTCCCTCTAAGGTTGTGAAGAACAAGGACGGAAAAGATATCACGCTTACGCAGACTGGTACGAAGCTTCAGGATATCGGAAAGATGACGATCAAAAAAGACGGAACAATCACGACAGAACTGATCTCCAAGGTAGAGGCAGGAGGCGCTTCGAGGGCGTATACGGTGAAATCCGGGGATTCCTTAAGCAGAATTGCAAAGAGAGAACTGGGATCCTATAACCGCTGGAGAGAGATTTACGATGCCAACAGAGATAAGATTAAAAATCCTGATATGCTGACGATCGGCATGCAGCTCACTCTTCCAGGCGGAAGTGCCGTCACGGAGGACGGGAAAAATGTGGACTATGACACCGATCAGTTCATCAAAGGAATTCAGGCGCAGTACAATGAGACGTTAAAAGCAGTTCTGGGGCATAGTGACGTGGACTTGACCGTCAACGATCCTGCGACGGGAGAACGCGCAGTGCGAAGCGCCGAGACGAACCTGGGCGATCTGACTGCTGATGCATACCGCTACGTACTGGGCGCCGATATCGGATTATCCAACGGCGGGGGCATCCGTGCCAACATAGCGGCAGGCAATATTACATATAACGATACACTGGCAGTATTCCCATACGGCAACATGGGATGTGTAGTGGAAGTGAAGGGTCAGCAGATTAAGGACGCTCTGGAGATGGCTTCCAGAAACTGCCCGGATGAAAACGGCGGCTTCCTTCAGGTATCAGGACTATCCTATACCATCGATACGTCTGTTCCGACTACGGTTCAGACCGATGAAAAGGGGAACTTTATAAAAGTTGGCGGCGCTTACCGCGTGACCGATATCAAGGTAGGGGCGGAAGCTCTGGATGTAAACAAGACATATACGGTCGCTTCCCATAACTACATGCTGAAATCCGGCGGTGACGGAATGACCATGTTCGCAGGTGCGAATATCACAAGGGACGAGGTCATGACGGATGTGGACATTCTTTCCGCATATATCAATACAAACTTAGGCGGCAATGTAGGCGCTGATTACGGCGACCCGCACGGCCAGGGAAGAATTACGGTAAAATAGTATCAGTGAATGAATGACATCAAATAAAATGTTATAAAATCAATACCATAAAATGACGCATTAGCGACTTTATTAATACTTATTATAAAAAGAGCGGTCTCACGATCTATAATTCGTGAGCCGCCTTTTTAATATATATCAATCGTCTTTAAGCCTTTGTCTTCATCCCCATCTATTCCTCCTCCCGTATCTCCTCCGCCAGCTCCCGTACCTTATCCCAGTCCAGGATTCGGACGCCCTTTGGTACACGCTCCAGAATCTGTTCCTCACACATGGTGGAGATTAGATGCATCAGGTGGCGGTAGGAGATCGTTAAGTACTCCGCAATCTCTGTGTATTTCACAGACAGCAGTCCGCCGTTCTGGAGAAGGAGGAGACAGGCGGCAAAATTGTTGCGGCTGGGATAGGCGGTCAGGCTCATGTATTTGCGGTTCTGGGCCACATTCTGTTTTAAGGCCATGCTGCAGCAGAACCTCAGAAACTGTGCATCCTGCAGAAGTCCGGCGCGGCAGCCCTTTGTATCGATCTCGATAAAGCGGCATCTCGTCTGTGCCACCAGGGGATAGGGGCGTTTGTTCTCCTCAAACAGCTCCGGTACGCCGAAGAGGCTGAACGGCGTAAAAAAATTAATCAGCGACTGCCGGCCATTTTTATGGAAGCCATACAGCTTCGCCGTCCCAGAAAACAGGTAGAGAATCCTCGCCAGCTGATCGGTGTTGCGGATAATATATTCGCCCTTTTCATACTCTGTGACACGGACATGAGGACGGATATCAAAGGAAAAATGGCTCTCAAACTCATGCTCCTTAAGTATCCTGTCCGTCACGGCAGTGCTCTCTGCACTCTTCATTTCGCACCTCCTAAAATTCACCAAAATGTGAGAAATCTCATATTCTTTTCATTTCCTTTATTATATACTAAGTAAAGCAAAATTAATATGAATATTTGTATAGGAGTACAAACGTGTATAAGAAAATTGATTTCAGGGTACGCCCGCCCTACGGAAATTATCTGACCATGTTCCAGAACGAACAGGCGCATTTTGCACGACTCGCAGACGCATTCGATATGACCGTCTCCGACTCACAGCGCACGGGAAATCTGGAGCAGTTTGTAAAAGAAATGGATCTGGCAGACATTGAGATCTCAGTCGTTCCCGGAAGAAAGAATCTGGGAGTGGACAGCGAGGGAATGTTTCCGCTTACAGCGAAATATCCCGGACGTTTTATGATCTTTCCCTACATCGATCCGACCGACGGGGATGAGGCTCTTTACGAGATCGACCGATGCAGAGACCGGTGGGATATCCGGGGAGTGAGCATAGAGCCGACCTATCAGCCGAAGCCCTATGCCTTCGATGATCCGATCGCATTTCCCATGTATGAAAAACTCGAAAAAGAGGATCTGGCCCTGTTTGTGAGCTACAGCGCCAAGCTTCTGCCGGTGGTTGATCCGGACACGGTACGCCAGTTGGGGAGTGTGCTGCACCATTTTCCGGATTTGAAGATCATTGTGGGCCATGGAGGTTGGCCATGGCACTTAGAGGTGATGGCCATGGCATTTAACTCACCTAATATTTACATTGTTCCGGATATGTACGGATTAACCGGAGCGGGAAGCGGGGATTATATTAAAGCGGCCAATACGCTGATGAAGCACCAGATGCTGTTCGGCACGGCCTATCCCATCCTCAACATCATGGATACAGCCAGGTTTTACGAAAACTGCGGCTTAAAAGAATCCGTAAAGCCGGATTTCTTTTACAATAATGCAGCAAAGCTGCTCAAACTGTAACTGACCTGGCTGTACAGCCACCGCCAAACGCACAAAAAGAGGAGGAACGCAACATGAAAAAAGTATTATCTATCGGACTGTCAATCTGTATGGCAGCAGCCCTGTTCGGGTGCTCGTCCGGAACTGGCAGGGACACGGCTCCGCAGACGACGGCTTCCGCAGAAGCAGACACAACGAAGGCGAAGTCGTCCATCGATGACTACGTATACGACGGCGATCCGATTGAGATTCATCTGGGGGACATCAACAGCCAGTTTCCATTAAATCTGGCTTACAATCTGGGATATTTGCAGGAAGAATTTGAGGGAAGCAACGTGACCTTTACGATGGATTACTTCCAGAACGGTCCGGCCATCTCCGAGGCGTTCGCTTCCGGTGATCTGGATTTCGCAGAGTTCGGCGAACAGGCGGCGATCGCGGGTATCTCCGCTGACTACGGTTATAAGATTATCGGCCGCAACTGCGATACGGAAACGATGTATCCGCTGGTGGCGGGCAAAGATATTACGGACGCGGAGGGACTCAAGGGGGCTAAGGTCGCCGTATCCGTCGGCACCAGCGCCCACTACCTGCTTTTGACATACTTACATTCTCTCGGACTTTCCGAGGATGACATCGAACTGGTCAACACGAACGATACGGTAACTCTTCTCGCTTCCGGTGAAGTACAGGGTGCGGCCGACCAGCTGGCAAAATTCAGTTCTATGATCGATGCCGGTGACGTACATGTACTGGCTGACGGAGCTGTCAGCGAGACCTGCCAGATCAGTGCATTTGTGGGACGTACGGAATTCTGTGAGAAATACCCGGAAATCACGGCCAAGGTCCTGAAGGTGGTTCAGCGCGTGGATGACTGGATGGCGGAGAGCGAAGATAATCAGAAAAAAGCATTTACCACACTGGCGGAAATCACCCAGCGGGAGGAAACCTGGTTTTCCACCATGTACAGCGGCTCTAATTTCGGCATCAACTTGACGGAACAGGATCTGCGCGTGTTGGGCGAGGTGCTGGAATTCATGAAGAGTAATGATCTGTTATCCAATCCGGATATCACCATGGACGATATTCTGGAACTGAAATATCTGGAAATGGCCGGTTACCGGTAAATGGCATTAAAACCGGCGGCTGTCCGTCTGACTGGATGGTCCGCCGGTTTTGCCGTACATCGGAATATATGTGACTGTTCAGCCGTGCGGCGGTTTGCGCGGAAAAGTATGTTACAAGCTTGCTTGTATAAGTACTTTTCTGTGTAAACTGACATAGGGCTGAACGCCCGAGCTTCTTGTTTTCGTGCTTTTCGAAAACAAGAAGATGCACGGCTGAACAGTTACAAATATATGGAAAGGAAGTTTACGAATGTTCAATCTCAAAACCCAAAACAGCGCAAGACAAAATAAAATACTGCCGGTAATCGCCATTGTATTTCCCATCCTGGTGATTCTTATCTGGCAGTATGCGTCAACTCACGGACTGGTGAAGGCTTCTCTTGTACCGGCTCCCCTGACGATTGCGAAGACATTTCTGTCCTATATCGAATCAGGAAAGCTCTGGAAAAACTTAAGTGTCAGCTTCGGCCGTGTGGCGTGCGGTTATGTGATCGGCGCGATGTGCGGCGTGGCAGTGGGATTTCTGATGGGGTTGTTTAAGCCGGTGAGCGCAGCCTTAAACGGTATCGTCAGCGTACTCCGCCCGATTCCGACCATCGCGCTGGTCCCGATTGTGATCCTGTTAGCTGGTATCGGATTCTCGTCTAAGGTTGCAATTATCGCTTTCGGCTCATTCTGGCCGGTGCTGCTCAATACCATGCACGGAATTCAGACCGTGGACAACAAGCTGTTGGAAGTGGCCTACACATACCGGATACGGACCTCAAAAACTATTTTAAGGATCATCGTTCCCTCCTCCATCCCCGCCATTCTCACAGGCCTCCGGCTTGGAATGAGCAATGCGTGGATGAGTGTGGTTGCCGCAGAAATGATCGCTTCCTCCACCGGAATCGGTTATTTAATCACCCTGTCCCGCGAGACGGCAAATGCCCGCGTCATGTACATGTGCGTGCTGGTCATCGGCGTGATCGGCCTGATCATCGACAAGGGCCTGACCCGGCTGGAACACTATTATCTGGCAAAGACCCGCGGCATTATCGACAGCAAATAAGGAGGGCGGATATACCATGGCAGAGAACACAAATATTCTTGAGATCAATGGCCTGCATAAGAATTTCTTTATCAGGGGGCAGAAATTCGAGGTGCTCGCAGGCGTCGATTTAACGGTTAAAAAAGGGGAGCTGCTGGCCATAGTCGGAGCCAGCGGATGTGGAAAAAGCACGCTGTTAAAGCTGATCACCACTCTGGAGACGATCAGCTCCGGCGAGATCTTACTGGATGGGGAGCCGGTAAACGGGCCATCTCCCAAATGCAGCATGATATTCCAGGAGGCAAGGCTTTTTCCCTGGCTGACCGTAGAGCAGAACATCGAGTTTGTAATATCCGATACTGTGCCGAGGACCGAGAAAAAGAAAATGGTGGATTATTACATTAAACTGGTAGGGCTGACCGAGTTTACAAACGCCGTGCCGAACCAGCTTTCCGGCGGCATGCAGCAGCGTGTCAGCATCGCCCGCGCGCTCGCCACAAGGCCTCAGCTGCTTCTTTTGGATGAACCATTCGGCGCGCTGGATGCATTTACCCGTATGGCCATGCAGCAGGAAGTGCTGCGCATATGGGAGCAGGACAAGACGACGATGATGATCGTCACGCACGATATCGACGAGGCGATCTACTTAAGCAACCGGGTTGTGATTATGGGGAAAAATCCGGGTGTTGTAAAGAAGATTGTACCTGTAAACCTGCCATTTCCAAGGGATCGTACCGATTCCGCATTCCTGGAAATCCGCGGGGAGATTATGAAAGAATTTCTGGATACGTAAATTCGGAAGCGATTGCGATAGAGACGCTGGGAAAGGTAGAGAGTACACTACGTTTCACAGCGTCTTTCTTGAATTTCCATTTCCTCCGGAACTGTGGTATACATGAAAGAAGAGGTCCGGACCCGGTTAAGGCCGCAGAAATCCTGTAAAATCTTCTGTCAGAAGCCCCCGTTGAAAACTTTCAGGAAAAATGGTACACTGTTAGTTACAAAACAGGAACAGGAGAGATATCATGCTATTGAAAGAACCACAGTCCCGCTTCGAGGAGTACTACCGTATCTATGAAGAGTCCTTCCCCAGTAAGGAGCGGAGGACTAGGGAGCAGCAGAGAGACATTTTAAGTCATCCGCGCCACCGTGTCAGGATTAAGGAGGAAGACGGCAGTATGCTGGCGTTTGTGAGCTATTGGGAACTGCCCGGCTGTCTGTTTTTGGAACATCTGGCTACCACGGAGCGATGCAGGGGAAAAGGGTATGGAAAGCAGTTGGTGGAGGAATGCCTTGCCGAGACGGACAAACCCGTGTTTCTGGAGATTGAACCCGTGACGGAGAAAGACCCGATGACGGGAAGGCGGGCCGGTTTTTATGAACGACTGGGCTTTTTCATCAATACGTTCCCCTATATGCAGCTTCCGCTGAAGGAGGAGGACCATCCCATTCCGCTGTGGGTGATGAGTTATGGAAAACCTGTGACAAAAGAAGAGTTTGAACCTTATAAGAATGAAATACACGAGATTGCCTATGGAACGGCTTCTGACCGTTTCCGGCAGAAATAGAGAAAATGACAGCGAACCGGTGCTGCGGTGAATCAGGGGAAGCCGATGAATATTAATGAAATAGCGAAGCTGGCGGGAGTGTCCAGGGCGACGGTCTCACGGTTTTTAAATGACGGCTACGTCAGTGAGGATAAAAAAGAGAAAATAAAAAAAGTGATCGAGGAGACCGGGTATAAGCCTTCCGCCCAGGCCCAGACGCTGAGGACGAAGAAGACGAATCTGATCGGGGTGATTATCCCGAAGATCAATTCCGCATCCATCAGCCGTATGGTGGCGGGGATCAGCGCAGTGCTGTCCAAAGCAGGCTACCAGCTCCTCCTTGCCAATACGGATAATGATGAGAAGGAAGAGGTCAAGTATCTGCGTGTGCTGGCCGAGAACCAGGTCGATGGAATTATCCTGATCGGAACCGTGTTTACGGCGGCTCATAAAAAGGTCCTGAAGGAGCTTGCCGTTCCGGTGGTGATCCTGGGCCAGAGCCTTGCGGGGTATTCCTGCGTCTATCACGATGACTATCACGCAGCATACGACCTGACTTCTCTGCTGCTCGCCCATGGAAAGAACCCGGCCTGCATAGGCGTGCTGGAGCGTGACGAGGCGGCTGGTAAGCGAAGAAAGGAAGGCTTTCTGGAGGCGGTGAGAGACGCCGGAATCGGCGCGGACCGGGTACCCTATGCGGAAGGCAAATTCAGCATGAATTCCGGATACGAGCAGACAAAGCTCCTTTTGCGTGAAAATCCTGAGATCGATTCCATTTTCTGCGCAACGGACAGTATCGCCATAGGCGGTGTGACGTATCTGCGGGAGATCGGAAGGCGGGTCCCGGAGGAGATTCAGATTGCCGGAATCGGAGATTCTGACACAGCACGGGTATGCGTGCCGAGGCTGACCACCGTTCACTACTACTATAAGACGAGCGGGGAGGAGGCCGCGCGTATGCTGGTCAACATGCTGAGCACCGGAGACCAGATTCGCCGGGAGGTGAAGATGGGATATGAGATTGTTTATGGGAAGAGTACGATAGTTCAGGGGGAGTAAAGTTAAGTAAAGTAAAGTAAAGTAAAGTCGGATCGGACACAGGATATGGATACTGTTCGGCCCGGCTTATTTTAATTGAAAATTAATGGAAAAATTTAATGAGAAATTTAATGAGAAATTTTAGCGCAAGATTTTAATGGGAAATGTCTTTAAATAGGAAGACCAGCAGATTTTGTGCATTTTATACAAAAAAATAGTTTTTGTTTGTTGTATTGGACGGTTTACAGTAAAGATTGTAGGGTATATAATAAAAACAAGATATGAGATCGATCTCATATAAAATTAAAAGTAAACACAAAGAAGACAGAATAATAAAAGGGAAAAAGAATGGGAACAATTTCATAAGATGTATAGGAGGGTAATTATGGATTACAGGGAATCAGCAAAACAGGTATTTGAATTGATCGGCGGAAAATCCAATCTGATATCGGCAGCCCACTGTGCCACCAGACTGCGCCTTGTGGTGGCAGATGAGTCGGTCTGCAAAAAGGGAGCCATAGAAAATGTAGACGGGGTGAAGGGAGTATTCAGTGCCTCCGGCCAGCTTCAGATCATTTTCGGCACGGGCACGGTGAATAAAGTCTATGAGGAGTTTATCACTGTGGCCGGGATTACAGCCGCATCGAAGGATGAGGTAAAGCAGGCCGCCGCGAAGAAGGGGAATCCGTTCCAGAGAGCGATCAAGGCGCTCGGTGATGTGTTCGTCCCCATTATTCCGGCCATCGTTGCCAGCGGTCTCCTGATGGGACTTTTAGAAGGTATCTGCAAGGTATACCCGGCGCTTGCCGGATCGGGAACCTATACGATTCTTCACCTGATGAGCAGTGCGGCCTTCACTTTCCTTCCTGTCTTAATTGCGTTCAGCGCGGCAAAGGTTTTCGGCGGCAATCCATTTCTGGGAGCCGTTATCGGTATGGTCATGATCCATCCGGACCTCCTAAACGCATGGTCCGTGGCGGGAGCCGAGTCGATTCCGACTGCTTCCGTGTGGTTTGGTCTCTATAATATTAATCTAACCGGTTATCAGGGCCATGTAATACCGGTCGTCATCGCGGTGTTCTTCATGTCGAAGCTGGAGAAGAAGCTGCATAAAGTCGTTCCTGAGATGTTTGACTTATTTGTAACTCCGCTAGTGACGGTCCTTGTGACAGGATACGTAACTCTGACTGTTTTTGGCCCGGTCTTCTCGCTGCTGGAAAATGGCGTCCTGGAAGGCGTGAAGTTCCTGATCACCATTCCATTTGGCATCGGTTCGTTCTTTGCCGGCGCGGTCTACGCCCCGACGGTTGTGGCCGGAGTTCATCATATGTATAATGCACTGGAAGCCGGTCTGTTAAGCTCTGCCGGAATCAACACCTGGATGCCGATTGCCACGGCTGCCAATGTGGCCCAGGGCGGGGCGGCTCTCGCTATAGCCATGAAGACGAAGAATAAAAAAATGAAAGAGCTGGCGCTTCCGGCCTCCCTCTCCGCATTTCTGGGAATTACGGAACCTGTTATTTTCGGTGTGAACTTAAGATTTATAAAATCCTTTATTGCCGGCTGCATCGGCGGCGCCTGCGGAGCCATGGTATCCGGTATTCTCGGTGTCGGCGCTTCCGCTTACGGAATCACAGGATTGTTCGGATTCCTCATCACTACCGACTATGTATGGCAGTATGCGCTGGTCATTCTCGTGGCAGCAGCAGTGGCGTTCTTCCTTTCCTGGTCATTTTTCCACGACGAGAAGGAAGAAAAAGAGGCAAACGATAAAAAAGATGCAGACAACGAGTCTCATGATTCCAAAGAACCTTTCGTGAACACAACCGCAGAAAGTACTCCGAACACGCCTCATACCGTTTACAGCCCTCTGAGCGGAACTGTCATCCCTATGACAGAAGTAAAGGATCCTACATTTGCTGCTGAAGTTCTCGGTAAGGGAGCGGCGGTGGTACCATCTGAGGGAAAAGTCTTTTCCCCGTGTGACGGCACTGTAGTCACGATCTTTGAGACCTGCCATGCGATTGGACTGATGTCCGGAGATGGAACGGAGATTTTAATCCACGTAGGGCTCGACACCGTACAGCTGGGAGGAAAGCATTTTACTCCTCATGTGAAGAGCGGAGACACCGTGAAAAAGGGGGATTTAATGCTGGAATTCGATGCGGAAGCCATTCAGTCGGCGGGATACGATATTACGACACCAGTGATCATCTCCAACAGTTATGCATATTCGTCTGTGGCAATGAGCGCGGAGGGCGCCGTCAGAGCAGGAGATGTTTTGATTACAGTAACCGAAGGATGACCGCATCGGGATTTCCCCAGAATAAAACCGATGCGGCGCCAGATTTGAAAGGAGCCGGCCATGAACCGAACCACCGGAAATGAAACAAAGGACCCTTATCGTTTAAAACTTCATTTGACGCCCCCCGCTGGCTGGCTCAACGATCCCAACGGCTTATGTCAGTATCACGGCACATACCATGCATTTTATCAGTATGTGCCGGAGAACGCCCTGGGAAAGGGGAGAAAATGCTGGGGTCACGCGGTCAGCAGCGATCTGATCCACTGGAAAGACGAGGGCATTTTCCTGGAACCCGACCGTCCCTTCGACCGGGATGGCGTCTATTCCGGATGCGCCTGGACCGATGAAAATGGAATCCATCTCTTTTACACCGGAAATGTAAAGGAAGAGGGAGATTATGATTATATCCACGAGGGCAGGCAGGCCGCCCAGGTATTGGTGGAGACAAAAGACGGAAGCAGGGCGGGAGAGAAGAGGCTGCTTCTCACCAATGATGACTATCCGAAGGACTGCACGCTTCACGTCAGAGATCCCAAGATCTGGAAGGAAAATGGCAGATATCATATGATGCTGGGCGCCCGGAAGAACAGCGGCCAGGGCGCGGTGCTTCTCTATGAATCGGCCGATATGGTGACCTGGGAGTATGTCGGTGAGATGACAACAAAAAATCCATTTGGCTATATGTGGGAATGTCCGGACTGTTTTGAGATGGAGGACGCCGCATTTTTATCCATCTGTCCGCAGGGGCTGCCCCGGGGTGAATTTCAAAATCAGAATGTCTACCAGTCCGGTTATGTCCACCTTAAGGAAGGGATCGCCAAACCTCAGATAGTGGAAGCGGAGGCATTTACGGAGTGGGACAAGGGCTTTGATTTCTACGCACCGCAGACATTTACCGATGAACAGGGAAGGAGAATCTTAATTGGCTGGATGGGGCTCCCTGATATCGAGGGAGAGTACAGCAATCCGACGGTGGGCGATGGCTGGCAGCATGCCCTGACGCTTCCGCGGGAAATCACGTATGAGGCCGGCCGGCTGTGCCAGAGGCCGGTGGAAGAATTAAAGCGGCTGCGCCGAAATGAGAGAGAGGTAAAAACAGGAGAAACCTCCGTCCTTTCTGAGGGGATATATGAGGTAGAGATAGATAAAATAGAAATAAATCAGAAAGATATCAATCAAAAAGGTATCAATGGAATGGAACCGGCTTCCTGCCGTATCTGTTTTAACCAGGACCTGGTTCTGGATTATAAGGACGGAGTTTTCTCCATGAAATTTTTAAACCGGACGGGCGCAGGGCGTACTGTGAGGCGTGCCGAAATCGGCAGTCTGGAGGATATCCGCATCATCATGGATACCTCTGCAATTGAAGTTTATGTAAACCAAGGCAGCACGGTATTCACTTCCAGATACTATCCGGTATCCAGAGAATCTCGTGTCATGATCGATTGTGAGAAGAGCAGAATCAGACTGTGGGACTTAGAAAGTGTCTGATAATTGTGTTTCACTGTCCGGTCAATGGGTTCAGGGGGGATCAGGATTGGTTTACCTGACAGCGTCTTCCATGTTGTCAAGGTAAAGAAGGCAATCCATGATATCCCCCCTGGAAAGATCTATGCATTCCCTCATATAGGCGAAATGCTGTTCATCCAGCCCACTGCCTTGATTGATCGCCTTATCGTTAGAAAAATTCACATCTTCACAGGCAAAAAACATGTAGACATACAGATTGCCGCCTTCCATTGTCTTGAAATACGCCTCCAGATAAGCGTGCTCATCTTTTAACAAGGCCTCTCCTGCCTTCCGGTTGGCGTTTAAGAAATTCAGCCATTCTTCTGCGGTTTCCTCTTTCCCTTTGATGATCTCATACTTATACAGCCTGATATCCATTTCCTTTTTCATGTGTAGGACCTCCTTTTGAAATAGAGTTCTTTTTATTTGAAATATGGTTAGATGTAACTAACTATATTATACATGATTGATGCCTATGCGGCAATCATTCCTTTTAAATTTTATCAGCGCTCTTTTCTTTCGCTAATCATCTGGTATAATAAAACATAATGCTATAGGCGGTGATCATAAAGTAAAACTACAAAACCATAGCGGTATTAAAAGGAGAGACAAAAATCATGGCAAAATTTACGATTGTATTTCACAGTGTCTGCGGAAACACGTATCAGATCGCAGACTGTTTTTACAGAGCGCTTCAGGAGAGAGGGCAGGAGGTGGCTCTTTACAGAACCGCGGATGCCTCCTTCGAGTCAGGGGAAAAGAGGATAGAGGATTTCAAGTGTCTGCAGGATGCAATAGAGGCGGTGCCGGTCATAGAGGAAGCGGCGCAGGTTCTGGGAAGTGATGTGCTGCTTCTCGGTTCTCCGACGTATTACGGATGCGTTTCGGCGCAGATGAAGGCATTTATGGATTCCTTCGAAAAATTGTGGGTGGAAGCGCCTACGGCCGGGATGTATTTCGGGTGCTTCACATCAGCGGGAGACGGATGCGGCGGGCCGGAGCTCTGCCTGCAGGTGATGAATACCTTTGCCCAGCATATGGGCATGGTTCCGATCTCTGTTCCGTGCAATATCAAAGGAGCGGTTCAGCCGGCGTATGGAATCAAACACGTGTCCGGCGAGATGGCGGACCGGGCGGTGACGGAAGAGACAAAAACAGCGGTGCAAAATTATGTGGACCACATTCTGAAGGTCATTTCGTGACGGCAAAAGGCGGATGGAGGAGAGAAAGAAGGGCCTGAGACACGTAGAAAAGATACACAATTTTCAGGAAAAGATGTTCTTTTTTATGATATCTCAAAGAAAGGATTGAATTAAAAACTTCCTTGTGTTACCATGAGATTGGTCAGTTATTTCTACAAATTAATACATATTACAAGGAGGGTTCTTAATAAATGGATATCCGTTATTCAGCCAATCAGAAGGATTTTAAACGTTACACAACAGAAGAGACGAGAAATGAATTTTTAATCGAGAATTTATATGCTGCTAATGAAGTCGTAGCCGTATACTCCCACGTAGACCGTATGGTTACACTGGGATGCATGCCGACTACGGAGACTGTTTCCATCGACAAGGGAATCGACATCTGGAAAAACTTCGGGACAGGCTATTTCCTGGAGAGACGTGAGATCGGTATTTTCAACATCGGCGGAGCCGGCAAGATCACAGCTGACGGCGAAGTTTTCGATATGAACTATAAAGACTGCTTATACATCACAAAGGGAACAAAGGAAGTACTCTTCTCCAGCAACGATGCAGCGAACCCTGCAAAGTTCTACATGGTGAGTGCACCGGCTCACAAGGCCTGCAAGACAACCTTTATTCCGATTGAGAAGGCAGCAAAGAAGCCACTGGGCGCTATGGAGACTTCCAATAAGCGCGTAATCAATCAGTTCATCCATCCGGACGTTCTTGAGACCTGCCAGCTTTCCATGGGCATGACCGTGCTTGATCCGGGCAGCGTATGGAACACCATGCCGGCTCATACTCATGAGAGACGTATGGAAGTTTACATGTACTTCGAGATTCCGGAGAACAATGTGGTATTCCACATGATGGGCGAAGGAAACGAGACAAGACACATCGTAATGCAGAACGAGCAGGCTGTTATCAGCCCATCCTGGAGCATTCACGCAGGCGCAGGCACCAGCAACTATACATTTATCTGGGCTATGGGCGGCGAGAACCAGGCATTTGATGATATGGATGTAATCTCTACGACGGAACTTAGATAATGTAAATTCCATTGCCGTACAGGATACTTTCTGACGAAAAGAACGGGAATTGGCATAATTGATATGCCATTCCCGTTCTTTTTGTGTTACCTGTCCTGGAGTGTGTCTTAAGAATTTTCTGTGCAGTATCACCTTACAGAGGGGGAAAACGGCCTGAAATATGGATAAAAAATATAAAAATGTTAAAAAATGCAATAAAATATTAGAAATTACAATTCATATTGATTTTTGAAGCTGGTATGATTGTATCATCTTATAGAGAAGGAAAATCGTTCAAAGGAGGATCATATGAAAAGAAAATGGATGGCGGGGTTACTTACAGCAGCAGTGGTAATGGGACTTGCAGGATGCAGTTCGGGAAACAAAACGGAGCCGGCGGGGACTACGGCAGGGGAAGCTGCGGCAGAAACGACGAAAGAGGCAGCGGACCAGAAGGAGGCGGAGCAGGAAAAGGTAGAGCTGGAGCTGTTTCTTTCCAAAACAGAGATACAGCCGGTTATGGAAGAGCTGGCAAAGAAATTTGAAGAGGAAAATCCGAATATCAAGATCAATATAACTGTGACAAGCGATGGGCGGACTGTTCTGCAGACCAGACTTTCAACAAATGAGATGCCGGACCTGCTGAACACCTATCCGGCGGAGCAGTTTTATAAAGATATGTTCCGGGAAGGAATCATGATTGATATCTCGGACCAGGAATTCTTAAATCAGGTATCCCAGGAATCCCGGGATATGACAGTCTGTGACGGTAAGTACTATGCCCTTCCTTATTCGGTCAGCGCATTTGGTATCTACTGTAATAGCCGGTTGTTTGAACAGCAGGGAATCGAGCTGCCAACCACGTATGAAGAGCTGATTGCAGCGTGCGACAAGTTCCAGGCAGCAGGGATTCAGCCCATGGTGTCCATCGATAAAGAGCTTGGCAATATCGCACAGCGGTTTGAGCGTCTGGTCGGAGTCATCAACAATGACAGCAACTCCGAATTTGAGAAAATTGCAAAAGGGGAGATCAAGGCAGAGGATTCCGTAGCTTTGAATACCATAGCCGATGTCATGTATAAACTGTATGGATACAGCGGAGATGACTCCCTCGGTGTTGACAGCAATATCGGATATGCGGCCATGGCAAATGAGGAAGCCGCTATGATGCTGTGCGGTACCTGGGGGCTTACCACACTGAGAAATAATAATCCGGACGTCGATGTGGTTCTGATCCCATTCCCGAATCCGACCGGAGAGAAGACTAATGTTCCGATTAATGTAGACTGTTCCTTCAGCGTATGCACGAATACGAAGCATCCGGAAGAAGCCACGAAGTTCTTGGAATTTTTATCGCGCACAGAAAATGCACAGACCTACTGTGACGCCGATGGAAACCCGAATCTGATCAAAGGCGTGGAATATAAAGTAAGCGAGCATGAGCAGATCAACGCTGCGATTCAGAGCGGAGATACCTTCTTGACCGCAGTTAATTTCTGGCCTAATTCCCTTCGCGAGGAACTGCGGACACCAGTTCAGCAGCTATTCATAGACGGAGATAAGGAAGAATTCCTGCAGTCCTGCGATACCGCAATAAAGAGCTTCTATAATCAATAAATGACAGGGGAGAGAGTAAACATCTCTCTCCTTTTTTAAAGGAGAAGATAGAATGTCAAAAAGCAAAGCTGATGCAAAAAAGAGAAGGACATTTATGGTATTTACGATTCCTGGTTTCCTTCTGTATTCTGCTTTTTTTATTTTTCCTATCCTGATGGGAGCGTATTACAGCCTGACGGATTGGGATGGGGTAAAAAAGAAGTTCAACATGATAGGAATGCAGAATTACGTGAAGATCTTCCAGGATAAGCAGTTTATCAATGCGCTCGGATTCACACTGAAGTATAGCCTGTTTCTGATTATTCTGACCATTATTCTTGCGGTATGTCTGGCGCTGTTTTTGAATCAATCGGTAAAGGGCCGCGGGTTCTTCCGCTCCATGTATTTTATACCGGCGGTGCTCAGCATGCTGACGGTCGGTCTGATTTTTAATCAGATTTTTTATTATATACTGCCGCCGATTGGAAAAGCTCTTGGAAATCCCACCTTAAGCAAGAGCCTGTTAAGCAGCCCCAGAATGGCGATATGGGCAATTCTCTTCGTCAATTTGTGGCAGGGGCTTCCGATCCCGACGCTGTTGATTCTGGCCGGTTTACAGTCCATCCCCATGGATTTGCTGGAAGCCGCCTCTTTAGACGGAGCCAGGGATTTTCAGAAATTTCGGTTTATCACGGTTCCGTTTATTTTGCCGGTGCTCAGTGTCGTGTTGGTCCTGACACTGAAGGGTGGTCTGATGGTCTTCGATTATATCCAGAGTATGACCGGGGGCGGCCCGGGCGGAGCGACAAGAAGTATCGCACTATTGATTTATGAACATGGATTTACACAGAACAAATATGCTTACAGCATCGCGGAAGCCATCATCGCAGGTATTATTATCGCCGCGATTTCTGCGGTCCAGATTACATTTACGAATAAGAAGAAGGGGGTGTAAGTACGTGACAAAAAAGAAAAAAGTTCGTATACTTACCTATTTCGTTCTGATTTTGGGGCTGATTCTCATTCTGTTTCCGCTTTATATCACGATCGTGACAGCGTTTAAGACGAATATCCAGACGGCCAAAAGCTTTTTTACGCCCCCTCTCCCTGCAACCATGGAAAATGTGTGGGTAATCCTGACATCAAAGGAGTATTGGTCCGCCTTTAAGAACACTGCGTATATCACCGTGTTTGTGCTTCTGGGCAATATGATTATCATGCCTGCCATGAGCTACGCCATAGCGAGAAGTATGCCGTCAAGCCGTGTCTACCGGTGGATCTACTATTTTCTCCTGCTGGGAATCTTCATTCCGTTTCAGGTGAAGATGATGCCGTTGGTTAAGATGATGAGTTACCTGCATATGTTAAATCCCACGGGTCTGATCATTCTGTGCATCTCCAGTTCTACCTGCGAAAGTGTATTCCTGTTGGTCGGATATATGGGAGCGATTCCCCAGGAGATGGAAGAGGCGGCTTATGTAGATGGGGCCAGCACGTTTCAGACCTATACGAAAATTGTGTTCCCGCTGTTAAAGCCCATGCTTGCAACGGTTCTGATTAAAATGGCGCTCTGGACGTGGAACGATTTCATGCTCCCGCTGGTTACCTTAAACCGCTCCTGGAAGTACTGGACGCTGACATTGTTCCAGTATAATTTTAAGACGGAATATATGATTAACTATGGCTTGACCTTTGCAACGATTCTCATGTCCATGCTGCCGATTCTTATCTTTTACGCGTTTATGCAGAAATACATTATCAGCGGACTGACCAGTGGTGCCGTAAAATCATAGGAGGCTGTGAATGAAAATACAATATCTTGGAACCGCGGCAGCGGAAGGCTGGCCAGGGATCTTCTGTAACTGTCCGGTATGCAGGGAGGCTGTCAGAAGAGGCGGTAAAAATATACGGAGCCGCAGTCAGGCCCTGGTCGATGATTCCCTGTTAATCGATTTTCCGCCGGATTCCTATTACCATATGATTCAGTACCACGTCCCGATGGCGGCCGTGCAGAATATTCTTCTGACTCATGCCCACCAGGACCATTTTTATCCCCTGGACCTGACCATGAGAGGAAACGGATTCTCGGATGAGGTAACGGGAATCCTTCAGATCTATGGAAACGAATTATGCTGCGAATGGTTCGGGGAGGCCGTGAGAACCGCATCTCCATACATGGAACTGGATCGCAGACTTGCCTTTCATACCATAACGAAATTTCAAACTCTGAATTTACAGGGATATACCATTACTCCCCTTCCTGCGCTTCATGACAGGAGGCAGAACTGCCTGATCTATCTCCTGAAAAAGGACGGGAAGAAACTGCTGTATGGAAATGATACCGGCTGGTTTCCGGATGAGACCTGGAGGTTTCTGGAACGGGAGGGGCACCTTGACGGAGTCAGCTTAGACTGTACCATGGGAAGGCAAAAGGAGGGAACCAACCATATGGGAATTCCGGATAACCGGGAGGTCATAAAACGGCTTAAATTGTATGGATGCGTGGATTCGGATACGAAAATAGTGATCACCCATTTTTCCCATCATGGCGGTGTCCTTCATGAGGAATTGGAGCAGGAAGTGGGAACCGATGGCTGGTATGTGGCATACGATGGCTTTTGCCTGGAGATATAGTGGAGATGAAAAAGCTTACAAGAAAGGTAGAAACGCTGCTGCGGGGAATATCCATACGGCAGAGGCTGCTGTCTCTTGGACTGATCGTGCTGGCTGTGGCATGCGCCTGTCTGTTTTATCTGACGCTCAGATCGGTACAGGTGACCAGGGCGACCATCCGGAACAGTAACTCTACGGTGGTGACTGTCATCTCCATCAACCTGGATGACTGGCTGAGAGATTTGTATATTGCCACGAAAATGCCGATTCTGCAGGCGCCGGACCGGACGGAAATCTATAATTTTCTGACCGCCAATCAGGGCGATATAACAAGAAGCTCCAGCGAAGACCGGTATACCTATTTCTATAATGCATATAAGGAATGCTACGCCCTGATGGAAATGAATTCCCGCGTTTCGACGATTGATATTACAGACTTAAAGGGAAATTACTTAAGAACGCTTTCCACGGAAGATCACGATATGGTATATAAAGAGATATCCGGAAATTACTATTATATGCACAGCTACGTGATGGGGAAGATGAATCTGGATAAAACGTGGACGGAGCGCGTCATGAAGCTGCGAGGCCGGATGTACTGCCTTCCTAAGGATCTGATTGAAGGGACAGACCATTTCATAAAACAGGATACTTCGTTCTATGCAGCTCGGGCGATCGTGAATTCCGACACGGTAAGACCGATCGGTATGATCCTGATCCGATGTGACGTAGAGCCGCTTCTGGACTATTTCAAAGATAAACGGACGTTTTCCAGCCAGAAGCTGTCTGTTTTTAACCGGGAGGGAGAATTGCTGTTCGGTGATTTGGATGCAGAATACACATCGGAACTTTCACGGGCGCTTTCCTTTGGGGATGACAACAAAAAGACATCGGCCCGTTCACAAAAGCTGAATATCGGAGGCAGGCGGTATCTGGGCGATTATACGGTGACAGCGGAGGGATATACAGCGGCCGTCCTGACCCCTTATGATGTCTATGTGGAATATATCATACGCCAGGAACGGGCATTTTTTATTTTCATGTGCCTTGTGCTGGCAGGACTTGCCGTTTGCTTCAGCAGTATTGTGAACAGTATCAGGAATCCCCTGCGCCATTTAGAAGCGGCCTGCAAGGAGGTGGAAAAGGGGAACTTTTCGATAACACTGGATGATGAGGGAAAGGATGAACTGACTCATTTTTCAAAGTCCTTCGAGACCATGACCTCCGAGATTCAGCTCCTGATCCAGGAAAAGTATGAGCAGAAGCTGCAGTATAACCACCTGGAGATCCAGATGCTCCGGGCGCAGATCAATCCTCATTTTTTATATAATACGCTGGAGAGCATATCTGCTGGAGCCTATTTGAAAGGAGAAAAGGAGCTTGCCTATATGGCTGTCCTTTTAGGGCGCAGTCTTCGCTACAGTATCTCCCAGCCGGATGATACGGTTACCGTGCGCCAGGAACTGGACGAACTCCACGATTATATGGAGCTTCAGAAAATCCGCTATAAGGAGCAGCTGAATTTCTGTGTCAGCATAGAGGAAGAACTCTATGACCACCGGATTTTGAAGCTTCTGCTGCAGCCGCTGATTGAAAATGCGGTCTACCACGGCATCAGCATGCAGACGCAGAACGGCAGCATTGAGCTGCTGGGATATGTGAAGAACGAAAAAATCATCTTTAAGGTCATTGATAACGGTCCGGGGATTGAAGAACCGTACCTGACGGATTTGAATGATTACATACAGGGGAAAAATGAGAAATTTAAGACCATAGGACTGCGCAATGTAAACCGGAGGATACAGCTGTTTTATGGATCGCAGTATGATGTCCATATCGAATCCAGTCCCCCTTTCGGAACCAGTGTGATCGTGGTTATTCCCGCAAGGGCATATGCTGCGTCGCTTGCGGCAGGGGGCCTGGCTCCATTTGCAGAAAGGAAGATGTGAATTTGCAGATTTTAATAGTTGATGACGACGATGCGATCCGTGCGGTTATACGGAAATTTATAAAAGAGGATTCCCAGTGCAGTTTTGCGGCTGTCTTTGAAAGCAGGGATGGGATCGAGGCATTTGAAAAAGTATGTATGTATCCTATTGATATTATATTTACCGATGTAAAGATGCCAAGGTGCTCCGGAATCGGACTGATGGAACGGCTTAACGGTCTTCAGTATGATGGGCAGATCATAGTGATCAGCGGATTTGATGATTACGAATACGTCCATTCGGCACTCCGTTATGGGGCGGTGGACTACCTTCTGAAGCCGATTGATCCTGACGATTTTTCCATGGTCCTTCAAAAGTGCATGAGAAGCGCAGAGCGGACAAACTATCTGAAAAAATTTTACAACCACCAGATGGGGCTGGAAAAGCTGATGCTGATCCAGCAGCACCGGGTGGAACAGCTGATGCAGAACGATAAAATCGATGAACTGGTCTCGGAATACGCCGGAGATTCTGTCATGGTTCTGCAGGAGGTGTTCCGCGGCTATCAGCCCAAAAAGGAGGAGACCGAGACACTTTTTATCGCCACTCAGAATGCGTATGCAAAGGTCAGCAGCAGTTTTAAGCTGCTGCAGGGGATTTATCAGGGACTCTGGGTGGTGATCGTCAATGATATCAGTAAAAAGCAGTATGAAAAGCTGAAAGTAATGCTAAAGAAAAAATATAAATATATTGCAGTCAGCGATTTATTCTGCCTTTCCAGTGCAGACCATGTCTTTGACCAGTGCAGACAGGCCCTCAGCCTGACCTTTTACGATTTCCCGGACAAAGGAACTGATGAAGGAGAGTCCTCCGCGGGCCTGGTGGATGAGGTATGCCTTCATATCTGTAACGGCAGCTTTGACGGGCTGCAGAAGTCCTCGGAGAAGCTGTTTGCCTATCTGTGCAGGTCCAGAAAGAATGTAGGAGATACGAAGAAGCTGCTGTCTGATATCGTGTACAGGGTGATGGCGAAGGACAACGGGTTTATCCGGGTCATCAGCCATTACAAACTGACCGATATGGACCTGGTAAATGTCATACAGACAGCGTATTCGGCTTACGATTTATATAAGCGTTTTCTGGAGCTGTGGCATCAGTATATTTACGATTACCACGAATATGCAAAAGAGAGTGCAAACAGCTTTATGGTTCAGAAAGCGGTCCGGTACATTGAGGCTAATTACAGGAAGGAAATTACACTCCCGGATGTGGCTGACGAGGTGAAGCTTCATCCCAATTATTTTTCTACACTCTTTAAAAATGAGACGGGAGTGACTTTTGTCCGTTACCTGCGCCGATACCGCATCCAGAAGGCGCTCCAGCTGATGAAGGACTCGTCTCTGAAGCTGTATGAGATTGGAGAGCTGATTGGGTACCCGGATACGACTACCTTTTATCGTGTCTTTAAGGAAGAGATGGACATGTCCCCCAACCAGTACCGCAAGATGATTGATATCGATAAATAAGTGCACGGGTATCAGTACGCCCTGCACCCTCTAATAGATAAGATTCATCACAATCCCCTGCGGAAAATCTCCGTACTTTTCCCCGAATAAATTGATGCCTCCGATATGCCTGGCATCTTTTTTTATCTGGATTAGCAGCGAGATGTAGGGGTGATCCTGGAGCTTTAAGTCTTTGAGAGACAGCTGCGGATCGATCAGGCGCCCGTCTAAGTAGCTGCCGCTTTCCCGGACGGAGAAGTTTTTTAACAGTCCGTACTGCGTGCGGCCATTGGGCCAGGCGGGGGGAGTCAGGCGGCCGCGGCGGGCGCCGTAATCTCCGGGGGAACAGTAGGTGGCGACCTCGTGTCCATTGATGGAGACGGTGATGTCGGACGGCCAGTCCTCCAGGAAGCCGGGGGCTTCGGAACAGAGCTCCATGCAGAAAGAAATTTCGTGGAGCTCCAATAAGGGATTGGTCAGGTTGGGAAAGCGGTATTCCACGAAGCCCTGCTGAAACCAGATCAGCTGTGCATTTCCGCGCAGCGGGGAGTAGAAGGTGCGGGCGCTGTCGTATGCATCCATGACGCCGTTCTCATCCGCCAGACCGCAGGTAGGCTCCACCTCGATCTGATAGTAATTGCCCACAGGCATATCCAGGGTGATCGTATTATCAGCCAGATCCGCGTCCGCGTCAAAGGTCTCCAGGTGAAAAGTCTGCATGCTGCAGATACAGACACGCATGGAACCATGCAGTCCGGGCTGGGTTTCCGTGACGATCAGCTTCGCCTCTTCCAGGATCTTGATGTGCAGCGCCGTGGAGGACACGGGGATGGAGAGAATGTCTGCGATCTCCTGTAAAGAGAGGGGCGTATTTTTCAACAGGTTTAAAATATTGAGACGGATTGGAGAGGACAGGGCTTTTCCGATCCTGACAATCTGCTCGTGATGGGCCGGATTGCTTAAGTGAAGCTGGATATCACGCTCACCGATGATCTTAACCGGGGCTTTCTGTTTTCGTGACATGAACGGTTCCTCCTTTTCTTACATTATTTTTTAATTACTGTAATTTAAAACCATATATTTATTATATAAAAAATGTAATAAAATATCAACTGTAATAAAAAAGCAGTACAATATTTAGCAAAATTACATAAAAATATAGACGTAATATAAAACATACTTGATATAATATACAAAATATGGTAAGATAAATTATGTAATAAATGTGGAATGACAGAGAGGGGATTACATAAACTGGGGTGAATTTTCTCTGTTTAATACATATTTATTGTAATTAAAGTTGGGTTAAAAATCAAGTAGGAATAAAAAAGAAAAGGAGAGGGAGAAATGAGAAAAATGAAGAAAATGATGTCACTGACAATGGCGGCGGTTATGACTCTGTCGTTAGCAGGATGCGGCGGCGGAGGAACAGCACCGGCGACGAAAGCGGCGGAACCGGCGGAGACCAAGGCGGAGACAACGGCCGAGGCCAAAGCGGAGGAGACGACTGCGGCACAGCCGGCGGGGGAAAAGACGACGATTACGTTTATCAACGGCTTTACCGGCGGCGACGGTCCGTTTATGACCAAGATTGTGGATGCGTTTAATGAGTCCCAGGATCAGTACTTTATCGAGCAGCTTCAGGATGCAGACCATTACACGAAGTTCAAATCGGATGATTTCGACATGCTGATTATCCATGCGGACTGGATTTCCACGTATCACGCGCTGGGCCTTTTAAGAGAAGTATCTGACATCTATGAGAAGGCGGGGCTGTCCTTTGAGAATGACTGGCATCCGATTACCCAGACGTATGCCAAGTACGACGACGGAATTTTTGCTTTCCCGTTAGACTTATACGCAGAGACCTTCTACTACAATAAAGAATACGTAAAAGAAATACCGAAGACGTACGACGATATGAAGGCACTGCGCGATCAGCTGGATTCTGAAAATTCAGGAATCTACCCGATGTCGATCCCGCTTACCGGCGACCATCAGTGGGCATGGATGACGGCTCTCGGCCAGTCCGGATGCAACTGGGTGGAAGGCGAGCACATCAAGATGGACACCGATGAGATCGCAGACGCATTTATGAAGATTCATGACCTGATCTATAAGGATCATATCAGCGCGGCCGGCTTAGGCGACAACGACCATTTCAACACCTTTATCAAAGAATCCAAGGACAACACCAATGTCAGCGCAGCTACAGCTCTGACGGGACCGTGGAATTACACGGCTGCCAAAGAAGTTCTGGGCGACAATCTGGGAATCGGCACACTTCCGCAGCTGTACGGTGACACGAAAGTGGTTCCGGCCGGCGGCCATACCTTCGGCGTATCTGCAAAGGTGACAGACGAGAAGAAGATTGACGGAATCGCAGCATTTATGAAATTCGCATACCAGCCGGAGATCATGTTAAACTGGGCAGATTCCGGTCAGGCTCCGATTCATTTAAAGACCATGGAACTGGTAAAACAGTCTCCAGAGAAGTATCCGGTTGCCAATGTAAACTATCAGATCTTTGATTACGCCATGATTCTTCCGGCCATCTACAATATCAGGGAACAGGTGAAATACGTCAATACAACCGTATGGTCCATGGTAATCCAGACTCCTGATTTAAAGAAAGAGGATTTGATGGAGGAGCTGAAGAACGCAACGGAGATTGCGACAGAATTATCTGAATTATAATCGTTAAACCATGAGGGGCTGCCGCTTTTTAAGAATATGAGTGCGGCAGCCCTTTCTGAGTCGCTGTTCCCGCGGGGGAGCAGCAATATTTCTGACGCAAGCTGCAGGGCAGCAGACGGGAGGTTATCATGAAGAAAAGAAAAGGCACGGCAGTGCTGTTTATCATTCCCTTTCTACTGTTTTTTCTACTGTTCTGGCTGATCCCATTTGTATACGGTATCGCGATGAGCGTAACAAAATACAGTCTGATTCAGGGAAACAAAGGGTTCGTGGGATTCGCGAACTACATCAAGATTTTATTTTCCTCATCCATGTACCACAAATCATTTATTCAGGGATTGAGCAATACGGTAATATTCGTCGTGCTCACCACTCCGTTTCTGGTGTTTGGAAGCCTGTTTCTGGCGCTTCTGCTGGACCGGCTGCCGGAACGGATGAAGGGGATTTTCCGGACGATTTATTTTGCATCCTATTCCGTTTCCGTAACCGCTGTGGCGGCGGTGTTCGTATGGCTGATGAAGGGAAACGGCGGTTATTTTAACAACATGCTGCTCAGCATGGGAATCATTAAGTCACCGATTCCCTGGATGGAGCAGCAGCCATTTGTATGGGTGGCGCTGACGGTAGCCACGGTCTGGTGGACGATCGGCTACAATATGATGCTGTTTGTCAACGCACTCAATGAAATTGACACCAATCTGTACGAGGCCTCCGCCATGGATGGCGCAGGATTCTGGGTACAGCTCCGATACATCATTCTGCCAAATATCAAAAACGTGTTTTTCTTTGTCCTGATGACGACAATCATCGCTTCCTTCAACGTCTACGGCCAGCCAAGGCTGATGACGAAGGGCGGGCCGGGAGAGACTACGAAGCCCCTGATCATGATGATCACCTCTACGATCATGGACCGCAACGATCTGGGCGTGGGAAGTGCGATGACGATTCTCATGGGAGTGGTCATCATCCTCTGCTCTGTCGGACAGTATTACCTGACCAAAGAGAAAGATAATTTAAAATAGGAGGGCGGCAAGATGAAAAAGAAATATTTTAACCGGATTTTGCTGGTCATGTGTGCCTGCGTGATCGCATACGCGTTTCTGCTGCCGCTGCTCTTCATGCTGTTTACCAGCTTTAAGGGCCTGGCGGAGGCGATGACCTCTTCTACACTGCTGCCCCATACATGGACGCTGCAGAATTACAGGGATTTGTTTGCCAGCACCTCCACGGCGCCGATCTTTAAATGGCTGATGAATACGGCGGTGGTGACGGTCAGCGGTACGATATTGAGAATTACGACCAGCGTTCTCGCGGCTTACGCGCTGGCGCG
This sequence comes from Hungatella hominis, assembly GCF_014288005.1. NCBI lineage: Bacteria > Bacillati > Bacillota > Clostridia > Lachnospirales > Lachnospiraceae > Hungatella > Hungatella hominis. Next base: position 19,244 of record NZ_JACOPB010000002.1, on the reverse strand, counting down.
TCTTCCGGTTCCCGGAAAGCGGTTCATCGTGGTGGGGCTTGTATGGGCGATGGCAATTCCGGAGATCGTGACATTTTTCCCATTGTTTTATATCTTCAAGCAGATTAATATGCTCAATTCGCTGCTGCCGCTGATCTTACCCTCCGGCTCCGGCGTTATGTGTATCTATCTGATCTATAACTTCCTGCTGGCGTTCCCGAAGGAGCTGGAGGAGGCCGGGCTGGTGGAAGGCGCCAATGTCTTCCAGGTGCTGTGGCACATCGTTCTTCCGTCGGTGAAGCCGGTGGTGATCACACAGGCCTTTATCACATTTCTCGGACTCTATAACAGCTACCTCTGGCCGTCGCTGGTGGTCAACAAGCAGGAGAACCGGACTGTGACACTGGGAATCGCCGCGCTGGTCCTGGGGGAAAATTATACGAACCCCGGCCTTATGATGGCATCGACCCTCGTATCGGTGGTGCCTGTCCTGATTATTTTTATGTTTGCCAATAAGTATGTCGTTAAAGGATTTACACAGTCGGGTATCAAATAAGCTTGGAGGATTAAGTATGAGAGATGAGTATCCGCGTCCTGATTTTGTGAGGAGTGAATGGGTAAATTTAAATGGGGCCTGGGATTTTTATCTGGGCGGAGAAAAGAGAACGATCGAGGTGCCATACGTATGCCAGTGCAGAAAGAGCGGGATCGGTGAGCGGATTCGTGAGGATGCCGTCGTGTATGAACGGACCTTTTTCGTGCCGGATACCTGGAAAGGGCGGTCGGTGCTGCTGAATTTCGGTGCGGTCGATTACTTTTGCCGGGTGTGGGTCAACGGGCAGTGCGTCGGGACCCATTCCGGAGGCCAGACGCCTTTCAGCTTTGATGTGACCCACTGCCTGAACTGGGGGGAAGAGTGCATCCGCGTGGAGGTGGAAGACTGGCTGAAGGATGAGCAGATCGCCAGGGGAAAACAGTACTGGGAGGATGAATCCAGCTTTATCTGGTATACACCCAGCACTGGAATCTGGCAGACGGTATGGCTGGAGCCGGTGTCCGCGTCGCGGTTTTCCTGGATTCGCTTCACGCCGGACATCGATGAAGGTACGGTGAAGATTGACTACCGGCTGGAGCAGGGGACTGCGCTTCCGTGCGAGGCGATGATCACCATCTGCCGGGAGGAAAAGCCTGTTTTTAAAGGTACCGTGTGGTGCCGCGAGTTGTGCAGCACCATCACGGTGGATGTATTTCAGAAGAAGGCGTTAAACGGTTCCTTTCATTTTGTGGGAGCATACTGGTCTCCGGAAAATCCCAATCTCTATGAGGTCACCATGGAGCTTAAAAACGGCACGGAGGTGACCGACCGGGTGGAAAGCTATTTCGGCATGCGGAAGGTCCGGATCGAAGGCGGAAGAATCTATCTAAACAACCAGCCCTACTATCAGAAGCTTCTCTTAGACCAGGGGTACTGGGAGGAGAGCCTGATCACGGCGCCGTCCGATGAGGATTACAAAAATGATATCCTGATGTCCAAGGCCATGGGTTTTAATGGGTGCAGGAAGCATGAAAAGGTGGAAGATCCCAGATTCTTATACTGGGCGGACCATCTGGGATTTCTGGTGTGGGAGGCGATGGCCAGCTTCTGGGTCTATACGCCGGAGGGGGCCTGTGCCTTTATGAGAGAGTGGATGGATGTGATCCGCAGGGATTACAATCATCCCAGCATCATTGTGTGGGGGATGCTGAATGAGAGCTGGGGCGTCCCCGGCATCTACGAGAATCAGGAGCAGCAGAGCTTTTCAAAATCCCTCTATTATATGGCCCGCAGCCTGGATTCCACCCGCCTGGTGATCTCCAATGACGGCTGGGAGATGACGGATACAGATATCTGTGCGGTTCACTCCTACCAGCACGGAAGAGAGGACGACCAGAAGCAGCAGGAATTATATAAAAATTGTTTAAAAGAGATCGACGTGCTGCCTAAGATTGTGGAAAAACGGTTGTTTGCAAAGGGTCATTCCTATCAGAAGCAGCCGGTGGTGCTGACTGAGTTCGGCGGAATCGCTGTCTCGGAGGACGAGAGCGGCTGGGGCTATACGGCGATCGGACGGTCGGAATTCTTAAAGGAATACAGCAGGATTCTTGACGCGGTCTACGATTCAGACTTGATCTGCGGATACTGTTATACGCAGCTGACTGATGTGGAACAGGAGACCAACGGCCTTCTGACAAGCACCCATCAGTATAAATTTGACCCGGAAAAAATTAAGGAAATCAATGACAGGAGGAACCGGTAATGAAAGTAGTTGCACACCGGGGATACAGCGGAAGGTATCCCGAGAATACGATGCTGGCGTTTCAGAAGGCGGTGGAGGCCGGATGTGATGAGATTGAGCTGGATATCCAGCTGACAAAGGATGATGTGGTGGTGGTCCTTCACGATGAGCGGATCGACCGGACCACGGACGGCGCCGGCTATGTCCGTGATTATACATACGAGGAATTAAAGCAGTTTAACGCGGCCAAATGCTGGGACGGAAGGTACGACAGGATGGCGGTTCCCACGTTTGAGGAGTACTGCATCTGGGTGAAGGATGAGCCTGTGACCACTAATATCGAGTTTAAAACCAGCATTTACTATTATGAGGGGCTGGAAGAAAAGACGATAGACCTTTTGAGAAAGTATCATCTGGAAGAGAAGGTGATGTTCTCGTCCTTCAACCACGTGTCCCTGTTAAAAGCGAAGGAGCTGGAACCGGATATAGCGTGCGGAATACTGGTGGACGACGAACTGGGCAACGCGGGATATTACTGCAGCCAGTACGGCTTTGAGTGTTACCACCCCAACGGAGCGAAGCTGACCGGCGCCGTGGCGGAGAGCTGCGCCCGCCATGGGATCAAAATCAATGCCTGGACCATCAATGATATGGCTCTGCTGGAAAGGCTGGGCGACTTGAACTGCAGCGGGGCGATTACGAATTTTCCGGGTATCTGCCGCGCCTGGCAGCAGGCAATGCAGAAATAGGGAAGATTACTTTACATACAGGGAAGGCGGAAATAAGTCGTTGAAGGAACAGAGAACTGCACTGCTTGAAAAAACTGAATTGCTTAATAAAACAGAATTGCTTAATAAAACAGAATTATTTGTCCTGGACATGGATGGAACCTTTTATCTGGGTGACCGGATTCTGGATGGAGCGCTTGACTTTTTAAAGACCGTGGAGGAAACGGGGCGCAGATACCTGTTTTTTACGAACAATTCTTCAAAATCACCGAAGGCCTATCTTGAAAAACTGAAGGGGATGAACTGCATAATCGGCCGGGAGCAGATTATGACCTCCGGAGATGTGATGATCCAGTACTTAAAGAGCGGCTATGCGGACTGCTCCGTGTATCTGGTCGGCACACCGGCTCTGGAGGAGAGCTTTCGGGAGGAGGGAATCCGTCTGACGCAGGAGATGCCGGACGTGGTGGTAATCGGTTTCGATCTGACCCTGACCTACGAAAAGCTGGAGCGGGCGTGTACCTATATCAGGAACGGAGCTGAATTCCTGGCAACCCATCTGGATATCAACTGCCCTACGGAAGAAGGCTTTATCCCGGACTGCGGCGCATTCTGCGCGGCCATCTCCCTGTCTACGGGAAAGCAGCCGAGATACGTCGGTAAGCCTTTCCCCGAGACCGTGGAAATGATCTTGAAGAAAACAGGCGTGGACAGGGATCGTATCGCCTTCGTGGGCGACCGCCTGTACACAGACGTGGCCACCGGTGTGAACAATGGCGCCATGGGAATGCTGGTGCTGACCGGGGAAACGAAGAGGGGGGATCTGGAGGGGGCGGAGGTCGTCCCGGATGGCGTGTATCTTTCCTTGAAGGAGATGGGGGAGCTGCTGAGGACTCATCGGGAAGATTGAGAGCGGCATACTGCCAGAAAGCTGGACTTGACATTTAAATCTGCTTCTGCTATTATAAACATACCGACGGTATGTATGTAAAAGGAGGGGAGATTATGGCACGTAATAAGTATCCGGAGGAGACTGTTCAGAAGATCCTGGATGTGTCCCGCACATTGTTCCGGGAGAAGGGGTATGAGCATACGACGATCCAGGATATTGTAAGTGCACTGGGAATGTCGAAGGGAGCAGTCTACCACCACTTTAAGTCAAAGGAAGAGATTATGGACCGGCTGACCGATGTCTACTACGACGAGGCCGGGTGGTTTATGGATATTCGGCTGGACCCATCCTTAAATGGCCTGGAAAAGCTGAAGGAGATATTTTATTATCTGTTTACGGATAAGAAAAAATTTGAGCTGGATAAGCTGATGCCGTATACCAACAGGGATAATCCGAGGCTCCGTACCCTGATTCTGGATTCCACCATACATGATTCTGCGCCGTTTATCGCAGATCTGATCGAGGAGGGAATCCGGGATGGCTCCATTTCTGCCACACGGCCCAAGGAACTGTCTGAGATGATGATGATTCTGATGAATGTGTGGGTGGGCATGTACGCGGAAAACAGAGAGGATTTTCTTGTAAAGGTCGATTATTACCAGGAATTCTGTGAGAAGATGGGCATTCCGGTTATCGATGACCGCATAAAGGAAGCTTTTATCTGTTATTTTGATGAGGTAATAAAAGAACAGCCAGGGTGGGCGTAATCCCACCCTTCCTTTTTACAGTTATACATACCAACCGTCGGTATTAAAAATAAGGAGAATATAAAAAATATGAATTCACGCCTGTTTCAACGAGATTTTACGATTATGATTCTGGGACAGATTATTTCGCTGTTCGGCAATGCGATTCTGCGTTTTTCACTGTCACTGTATGTTCTGGAGGTTACGGGATCGGCTGCGGTGTTTGGCACCATTCTGGCCGTATCCATGATTCCCACGGTGCTGCTGTCACCGTTCGGCGGTGTTTTGGCGGACCGTCTTCCGAAGCAGAAGATCATGACGATTCTGGATTTTGTAACGGCCGGACTGATCGTGTTTTATAATGCGGTTTATGGGAGTGCGGGGAATCTGGCCGCTGTCACGATCTTTATGATTCTGCTGACTCTGATCCAGGCATTTTACCAGCCGTCTGTTCAGGCCAGCATCCCGCTTCTGGCTTCCCAGGAGGAATTGATGGCGGCTAACGGGATTGTGATGCAGGTCCAGGCGCTTGCAGGCCTGCTGGGGCCGATCCTGGCCGGGATGCTGTACGGGATTGGGGGCGTGAAGCCCATACTTGCGGCCAGCGCGGTCTGCTTTTTCTTATCGGCGGTGATGGAGCTGTTTCTGCGTATCCCTCACGAAAAGAGAGAGGCCGATGGATCACCGGTGCGTATGGCACTTCTCGATTTAAAGGGAGCCGTCACTTACTTAATCCGGGAAAATACCTGTCTTTTTAAGCTGCTCATCGTGGTTGCAGGAATCAATCTCTTCTTATCTGCCCTCTTTATCATAGGTCTGCCGTATCTGGTTAAAATATATTTAGGTATGTCGGCGCAGGCTTATGGATTTGCCGAGGCGGCCATGGGGATGGGCTCGATTCTAGGGGGGCTGGTATCCGGTCTGGCAGGGAAGAAGATTCCATTTAAGCATTCCCACTATTTCCTGTTGGGGACGCCGCTGCTTTTGATACCGGTGATTCTGATTCTGCTGTTCCAGGCTCCTGGGAAGATGATTTATGCGGTTCTTCTTTTTTCTGTTATGATCGGAATGGGCTTCGCTGCGTTATTTACCATTGCGGCGCAGACCTTTATTCAGAAGAGCACGCCGGTTCATATGCTGGGGAAAGTCGGCGCATTCGTATCCACCATCTGCGTCTGTGCGCTGCCCATCGGCCAGGCGATGTACGGCGGACTCTTTGAGCTGTTTTCCGGCAGTCCATGGGTGGTGGTTTTGGTTGGAACCGTGATCAGCATGATGCTGGCGTACGCGGCCAAGAGGACATTACGGAACGCAGAGGCGTAAATACCGCTGTTTTATGTGAAATCTCTGTGAAAATGTAGAATTTATCCGGCCGTTTTGTTACAATAATAATCAGAAAATGGCTTACAGTTCAGGAGGTTATCATGGAACAGTTGAAGATATTAGTAGTAGATGACGAGGCCAGAATGAGAAAGCTGGTAAAGGATTTCTTGAGTGTTAAGGGATTTACGGTGCTCGAGGCTTCCAACGGTGAAGAGGCGGTGGATCTGTTTTTCGATCAGAAGGATATTGCACTGATTATTCTGGATGTGATGATGCCGAAGATGGATGGCTGGGAGACATGCAGAACGATCAGAAAATATTCCCAGGTGCCGATCATTATGCTGACGGCCAGAAGCGAGGAGCGCGACGAGCTGCAGGGCTTCAACCTGGGTGTGGACGAATACATTTCCAAGCCGTTCAGCCCGAAGATTCTGGTGGCGCGCGTGGAAGCGATCTTACGAAGAAGCAACGCTGTCTCTTCCGACTTAATCGAGATCGGAGGAATCCGCATTGATAAGGCGGCGCATCAGGTTACGATCGACGGTCAGAACATTGATTTGAGCTATAAGGAATTTGAGCTTCTGACGTATTTTGTAGAGAACCAGGGAATTGCCCTTTCGAGAGAGAAGATTCTTAATAATGTGTGGAATTACGATTACTTCGGAGATGCGAGGACGATCGATACCCATGTAAAGAAGCTCCGGAGCAAGATGGGAGAGAAAGGGGACTATATAAGGACCATCTGGGGAATGGGCTATAAATTCGAGGTGACTGAATGAGACATTCCATAAAAGCCCGGTTTGCCATGGTATTCGTAGGGCTGATGGCATTCGTGCTGATTGCTACCTGGTGTGTGAACAACTGGTTTCTGGAAAGCTTTTATACCATGGACAAGGTAGCCACACTGGAAAAGGCATACAACGGAATCGACCGGATCGTTACGGAAACCGAAAAAAAGGGCACCGATATATTCGAGTATTTTAAGAGCACCTATGATCCGAACCGTGAAAATGAAGGTCCGGTCCAGCAGATGTTCAGGGTCCTCGGTGAAAAATATAATATGAACATCGTGCTGATGGACAGCGCCACCGATCAGGTTCTGATCTCCAATACGGGGGAGCGCGACTATTTGTCCAGCCGGGTTCAGGGGTATATCTTTGGCAAGGACATGCCCAAGGTCAGTATTTTAAAGACCCACGACAATTATTTTATCCAGAAGACGTATGACAAGCGCTCCGATTCTTATTATCTGGAGAGCTGGGGGTATTTTTCGGATAATGCGACCATCTTTCTGATGTCCACGCCGCTGGCCAGTATCCGGGAGAGCGTGGATCTGGCCAACCGTTTCCTGGCATACGTGGGAATCGCGGCGCTGTTTGTGGGAAGTGTGTTTATTTACTTTACCACGAAAAAGATCACTTCCCCGATTCTCCAGCTTGCGAATCTGTCGGAGAAGATGTCCAACCTGGATTTCGACGCCAAATACACAGGCCAGGCGGAGGATGAGATCGGTGTGCTGGGGAACAGCATGAACCGTCTGTCCGATACACTTAAGGAGACCATCGGTCAGCTGAGAACGGCCAACACGGAGCTGCAGCAGGACATCGAGGAAAAGATCAAGGTCGATGAGATGCGTAAGGATTTCATAGCCAACGTGTCCCATGAGCTGAAGACGCCGATCGCGCTGATTCAGGGGTACGCGGAAGGCCTGACGGAAGGGATGGCAGAGGACCCGGAGAGCAGGGATTATTACTGTGAAGTCATCATGGATGAGGCCAATAAGATGAATAAGATGGTGCGCCAGCTCCTGACCCTGTCAGCGCTGGAGGCCGGCAACGACGCCCCGGTCATGGACCGGTTTGACTTAACTGACTTAGTCCGCGGAGTAATCACGTCCGCAGGTATTCTGATTCAGCAGAAGGAAGCGGAGGTGCACTTAGAGGACTGCGGTCCGGTCTACGTATGCGCGGATGAGTTTAAGATCGAAGAGGTAGTGACAAACTATTTGAATAATGCGCTGAACCATCTGGCCGGCGAGAAAAAGATCGTCATCACTGTGGAAGACAACGGGGAGGAAGCTCTCGTCACGGTATTTAATACAGGAAATAATATCCCGGATGAGGATATCCCCAATCTGTGGACGAAGTTCTATAAGGTGGATAAGTCTCATACGAGGGAATACGGCGGCAGCGGAATCGGGCTGTCGATCGTGAAGGCGATCATGGACTCACACAGAAAGGCCTGCGGAGTGAGAAATGTGGAAGGCGGAGTGGAGTTCTGGTTTACGCTGGATTGTTATAGGGAACAGGGATAGATCTGGTATAATGTATTGTAAGCCCTTGTGCATAGAGTGCCTGATATTCGCATCAGGCACTCTATGCACAAGGGCTTATGATACGTTATGCTAGTGTCAGGCGGTGTGGAATGGCGGCACCGCCTGACATATAATATGAGTTATAAATACGCATGATGGTTGTAAAGTGATCCGCGATATGATAAAATAAATTTGTATAATTGAATAGAAGTCAGAGGATAGCTTGATGATTCCCCTCAGAAGCTGGATATACCACGGACAGCGGCCGGATGGCAATGCTGTTATGAGAATCCGGTTTGCTGCTTTCGCGAGAATGGGCGAAGGGGGAAATGTAATATGAATACACTTGAAGTGTTGACATTAGTGCTGGTGATATTTGCAGCACTGACTTACATAGAGATTCATCAGAATAGAAAATAGCTATCCTCTATTGCAGTAGAGGATAGCTGTGTAACTAAAAATTACACCAGATATCTGAAGCGTAATCATCAGACGAACGACTGTCTCTTTGATTACTTCTAAGTAAATTATACACTGGGGGCTTGTTTTTTTCAAGCCCCTTTTTAAATTTAGCTTTTGACAATGTTTCTGGTTGAAGCTTCCGAAATACAAGCTTCGCTGGCTGCGGCCGTTTAGCCGGGAGTGATCTTCCTGTCCTGACAAGATAAAGTAAGTGCTGTCATCTTGTCCGCAACGCGTAAAATTTTATTACGGGTTACTGCAGTCTTTCGCAAACAGCCGCTGCTGCCTCTCCACCCGTTCCTTCACCTGTTTCAGAAAGCTTTCCGGCCCCAGCACCTTTACCACCGGTCCGAAGGAGAGAATCTGTATCAACAGCTCCGTCTCCACATCTCTGCTGTAATAGATCCGGCAGAGGTACTTACCGGAGTCACCCAGCTTTTCCGTCCGTTTCTTGTAGCAGGCGAAATGAAGCATGGTCCGTTCCAGCGCATTGCGCTCATTGGATATTTCCAGGACCACAGGTTCCCGGCAGAGGGAGTGTTCTAAGCAGGCATCGATATCGGGCCGAATCTCCAGGGATTTTCCAGTATCTTTAATCCGCATGATCCGCGACAGATTCAGGATAGTCAGACGGCTTAAGCTGTCATCCTTCCGAACCCGGACTGCCATGAGACGGAATTTGTCGTCCCTGGCAGAGTATTCGAGCCGGCAGGGAAGGTATCGGAATGTAGTTAAGTGGTTTTTTGCCGAAAAGTAATCGATGGCCAGGATCCGGTTCTCCCGGATCCCTTCCAGAACCGCTTGAAAATGCTCCCGGTATGAATCGAGTTCATACCCGTCTCCGTCGGAATACTGGTCAAAATAAGAAAAGTCCTCCGGATAAAACAACGGCTGAACATTTCTTAACGAAAGATCCAGCTTCCAGCACTCCTCATCAGTAAAAAACAGGCGAAATCTGGGATCAGCGGAGACGGCTTTCAGCCAGGAACGCTGGAGCCCGGTCAGCGGCAGCGGCTCCGGTGCCTTTACCCGGGAGTAAAAGAGCGGCTTGCCGGACGGCCCCTCCGGCGACTTGACGAGTAAATTCCATTCCCCGCTCACCAGCTTCGGGACGATGGCAAGGGCACTTTCCTCATAGCCGTATGTATCCGCAATACAGTTTAAGTCGCTTTCTGACAGCCCGTGTTCTGCGGCCTCGTCCAGAATTCGCCGGACGACCAGAAAGTAACAGTTATAGATTTCAGAAAACAGTTCAGATTCCATCCTTGTTCACCTCCGATTCCGCCGAGAGTAAGTGAGGGGGACTTTCCGACCATTCCGCTGAACGTAAATGAGGGGGACTTTCCGCATACATCTTCGCCATGCGATCCATATCCCGGAAGAATTTCTTTTCAATCATGGAATTGGAGCAGGAGAAGGAGAGAATCCGTCCTGTAAATGTTTTGACCCACGGCATCATCTCGTTGCAGTCAAAACACTCCCGCGTGTAGCTCCAGACACCGTGATCCAACCGCGTTATGGTACCGCCGCGGCCCTCCCGTTCCAGACGCCCGATAATGTGAGCCTCCCGCTCTTCATCCAGAGACAGCGTAAAAGAAATCGACTCCATCCGTGCAGTTCGTTCCGCCGGACGCCGGAGAGGGGGACTTTCCTTTTTCCGGCCGTCACCAAAGGAAACGCCCCATGTCTTAAAAAGATTCTTTTCCAGATCCTTTTTGTGCTGTTCGTAACGGGCTTCCCCGTCATCTCCCCCTGACTCTAAGCGCGTCACCGACAGGAGATAGTCCAGCCTGAAGCTGGAGAAACGTTTTGATTTTGTCTGATGAACGATGACGTAGCGCCGGCCGGTCTGGGTACTCACCAGAATCTTTAAAGGAGTCCCTTCCACCTGTTCGGTCCGGCCTGTCTTTGCGCTCTTATTTTCCAACTGGATTTCTTTTCGTTCCCTCATGGCGCGCAGGAGCTCCAGGAGAATCTCGTCCTCCAGCGTATGGACCAGAAAGTCGTGTTTGAGACGGAATACGGTATTTTCCTTCTGAAGATTATCCAGTATGGTGCTGCCGATAAATCCGAAGGCGGCACTTCCCTGATAGAAACTGACCATATCAAGGAATCTGGGGGAACCGGTCATCTTTTCCAGCCAATCCATGGAACTCAGATTCGAGGTATTTTCCTCACAACGATTCTCACGCTTTCCGTAAAGCAGCCTTCGCCCTTCCTTCTTCGCAGTTAAAATTCCCAAAGACTCGTACTCCACCAGCTTTTTTCGAACAGTCTGGGAGTCAAAGAGGACTCCGTACCGGCTCTGGAGCTCGTCTGCCGTCTCATCTGCCGTGTGGAATCCGCCGTCTGCGAGAAAATCCAGAATCAAGAAATGCAGCATGATGTCATTGGAGGTAAAGCTCTTCGATTTCCAGGCGGAAAACAGCGGGTTGACGGCGATCCGGTTGCTGTGGGCGATGATGGCCACCGTTTTCTTCCGTTCCTCGTTGTACTCGCTGTGAATATAGGGAGAAAACCAGCTTTCGATCCTGCGGCGCTCGTTGTCGTAGGTCCGGCCGCTGCCATCGCTGTAGTCCTCCCGGGTCTTAAACCCATATACGTAAAAATCCCGCACATAGGTACGGATCCGGTCGAACCGTTTCACAAGCTCTGAAAATTCTTTCATGGTATCTTCACTTCCTTCTGGACTTCTTCTTTTGCCGCTCCGCCGGGCTCTGGGCATGTTTGAAAATTCATTCCTGCCATCTGCACGCCCCATTTCGCGGGAGCGTTGCCCCGTATTCGCTTAACGTAGCCCACTACGCTGCGCTCATTCGGGACAACGTTCCCACAAAATGTGACGCACATCTGACAGAAAGAAATTTTCAAACATGCCCTTGTAACAGCTGTTAAATTTGATTATACTTCCAATTTTTCCTGCTGTCACCAGGTTCGCACCCTTTTTTAAATGATTCCTCCGGTAAATGCTGGTAAGATAAAGTCACAACAGAGAACAAAGAACAGGAAATGGGGAATGAGATTATGTTTACATGGAAAGAAGAGCAGATGAATAAGCCGGTGAGAATCTGGCTGGAAAATATAGAAGAGGTTGAGGAAGGATGCCTGGAGCAGGCGCGCCATTTAGCGCAGCTTCCATTTATCCATAAATGGGCGTGCCTGATGCCGGATACTCACCAGGGAAAAGGAATGCCGATCGGCGGAGTCATCGCTGCGGACGGCGTCATCATTCCAAATGCAGTGGGCGTCGATATCGGCTGCGGAATGAATTTTGTCTCTACCAATATAAAAGCAGAAGATCTTAAACCGATTATGACCGGCAATGGAACCATGTTCCAGGCCATTACCGGAGAGATCATGAGAAATATTCCGGTTGGCTATAACTCTTATAAGAAGAGACAGGAATCGGAGGTATTGGACCGGTGCCTGGCGCATGCAGCCGATTATGAGAAGAATGAGACGCTGTTTCCGTTAATTGAGGATGCCTTTTACCAGATCGGTACGCTGGGAGGCGGCAACCATTTTATCGAGCTTCAGGAAGATCAGGATGGGTATCTGGGGATCATGATACACTCCGGAAGCCGCCATTTTGGAAAGGAAATCTGTGACCATTTCCACAACAGAGCGAGAGTATTAAATACCGCGTGGCACAGCGCTGTTCCGGATTCGTACCGTTTGGCGTTCCTTCCTGTGGACAGCGCGGAGGGACAGGACTATATCCTGTGGATGAACCTGGCGCTGGAATACGCGTTTGAAAACAGAAAGCGCATGATGGAGAAAACTTTGGAGATTGTGGCTCAGAAGGTGGAAAAGTACCTGGATACGACCATGGAATTTACCGAGCAGATCAATTGTCACCATAATTACGCTTCTTTGGAGACCCATTACGGGAAAGAGGTATGGGTGCACCGGAAGGGCGCCACCAGAGCCGGTAACGGTGAGTTGGCCGTGATCCCGGGTGCCATGGGTTCCTACAGCTATGTCGTCATGGGAAAAGGAAACCCGGAGAGCTTCGAGAGCTCGTCCCACGGGGCGGGAAGGGCCTATTCCAGAAAGGCCGCGATGGAGAAATTCTCCTGCGAGGAAGTCATTAATGATTTAAAAGCCCAGGGCGTCGTCCTCGGGAAAATGAACAAATCCGATGTGGCGGAGGAAAGCCGCTTCGCCTACAAAGACATTGACCATGTGATGGATCAGCAGAAAGATTTGGTCGTTCCGGTCAAAAAGCTGAAGACGGTCGGCGTGGTGAAAGGCTAGTACTGCGTTATTAATGCAAAGCTGTACTAGAACTGCATTACGCCGGAAAGAAATTAATCATAGCTGCAGAAATCATGGCGTAAAAGCCAGATGGTGCCGGCTGCTCTGCAGTACGGTATGCCGCAGTGAATTCCATCGTCCGCAAGGGCGAGGAATTATATATGATAGCGCCGAAACGGCAGGCAACTGCCATCGGAGGATGATGTGTCGCGGGTTCGAATCCCGTCTGCCTGATTCAGGCAGTAGCTAAGTTGGTATAGCAATCATTAGACACCTTTTTAGTGTCCCCTAAAAGATGGGGAGAAGGCCGGACTGCCAGGCTGAGGATCGTATTTTAGTCCTGCGGCCAGCATGAAAAGAGCCATGCGATGAGGCGGCTACCGCAGATTTCGAGTTATGCCCTGATCGGCCGAACAGGCGGAGGTGGTGAGTCATATGCCGCAGCCCGCTGCCGGCCCGGTCACGGCGAATGAAGAATCTGCCAAAGTCCATCCCGCTTTTTTGTGCGGTGGTCCGGTGTTTCAACCCGTGTAAAGAAAAGTCCGCCCGCGCGAAATGGCGATGTTCACCAGCGTAAAGTGGATTATAAAAATAGAAAAGAGGGAAGGTATATGCGTATTAATGTAAATCAGACCCAGTGCGGTTTCGTTATGAAAAATGGCTGTTATGAGAAAATGATATTTGCCGGAACGTACCACTATCCGGCCTGCATGGGATATAAGGTGATTATAGAAGAGATGCGTGGGAGAGTGGGATTTAAGGAAGTCCCCTTAAAGGTTTTAAAAGAAGATGCCGCGTTTATGAGCCGTGTCACGATGGTGGAGGTACCGGAGGGGCAGCTGGGAATCCTGTATATTAACCATGCGGCGAGCGCTGTTGTAACAGACCGCGAGGCTGCTTACTGGAATGTATGGGAACCGTGTGAGCTGCGTTTCATCGACATGAGGGAGCCGGTCATGGACCGGAACGTGGAAAAGAACCTTCTGCGTCTGATCGCCCAGCAGTATTATAAAAAGATTGAGATTCTTCCGGGAGAGATGGGACTGTTGTACCAGGATAATATTCTGACGGATGAGCTGGGACCCGGAACGTATTATTACTGGCTGTACGCCCGTGATGTCTTATGCCGTATTGTGGATTTAAAAATGAAGGAACTGGAGATCAGCGGCCAGGAGATCCTGACGGCTGACCGTGTGGGAATCCGGCTGAATTTAACTGCTACATACCGGATCGCAGATCCGAAGCGGCTGGTGGAGACCATCAAGGGTGTGGAAAATCAGCTTTATACCCGTATCCAGCTGATTGTACGGGAGTATGTGGGGCGTTACCGCCTGGATGAGATACTGGAACAGAAGGAGGTCATATCCGGTTTTCTGGCACAGCGGATGAGGGAAGAGCAGGAGCAGTACTGCGTGGAGGTTCAGACCATCGGAATCAAGGATATTATTCTTCCGGGGGAGATTCGGGACATCATGAACACGGTACTGATCGCGGAAAAGAGAGCGCAGGCCAATGTCATCACGCGGCGCGAGGAGGTCGCCTCCACACGGTCACTGTTAAACACCGCGAAACTGATGGATGAGAACAAGACGCTTTACAAGTTAAAGGAATTGGAATGCCTGGAGAGAATCTGTACTCAGGTTGGAAATATATCCGTGGCAGGCAGCGGAACTCTGATTCAGCAGCTCAGAGAACTGATGGGAACGTAATAATAGACTAGTGCCGCACTGCGTAAATTCGCCGGGCGGCACTAGGAATTTAACTTCATATCGGACACACCGTGAAGGCGGCTGTCCTGCAACCGGGAAATTGATTGCAGGACAGCCGCTTTCCCTGGTATGCGCACTTTGCGCTGAAACGTGCAGTCTGACTTCGTTCTTGTAACAAGTGCACAATACCTTTTGATCAGTATTAACAAAAATACAGAGACGCTGGGAAAAGACTTGTTTTTACGTTTGAATTATAATATTATAATGTTATAACTTTTGGAAAGGCGGCAGCAGGAAAAATGTATTTGATGTTAGATGTTGGCGGGACAGAGATTAAGGCCGGCGTACTCGATGAACACGGCGCCATTCAGGGCGGGATCCGCCATTTTTCTTCCAATGCGAAGGCGGATCAAGAGGCGATCCTGGATCATTTTTCCATGATCATAAAGGAGATGGCGGGCCGATGGAAAGGTGTCTCCATCGATGGAATCGGCATGGCGTTTCCAGGGCCGTTCGATTATGAACGGGGTATCAGCCTGATGCAGGGACTGGATAAATATGATTCTATTTACGGTATTTCTATAGAAGAAGAGATAAAAAAGCGGACAGACTTTCTTCAGGATACAATTTTTTGTTTTCTCCACGATGTGGAGGCGTTTGCACTGGGGGAAAGCTGGTTCGGGGAAGGCCGGGAGGCGGGGCGGCTTCTGTGCCTCTGCATTGGAACGGGCACCGGGTCCGCATTTATAGAGAATAAAAAGGTGATAAAAGAGAAGACGGAGGGAGTGCCTGATCATGGCTGGATCTATAACCTGCCCTACCGGGATTCCATCATTGATGATTATCTCTCCGTTCGGGGACTTTTAAAAATCAGCAGGGAGATTACGGGAACCGAGCTGAATGGAAAAGAGCTGTATGAGCGGTGTCTGGAACAGGAGGAGAAGGCGCTCCTGGTATATCATAGATTTGGTGAGGAATTAAACCGCTGCATGTGTCCGTTTCTGGATGCGTTCCATCCGGACTGTGTCGTGCTCGGAGGGCAGATCTCAAAAAGCTTCCCCTATTTCGGGGAAGCCTTTAAAAAAGAATGTGAAAAACGGAACACGACGGTCTGCCTGGAACCGGAGACCTCGGCCAGAGCCATGCAGGGACTGTTTGTTGCCATGAGCCATTAGGATAACAGAAGATGAGGAGGGACAGAATATGTTAAATCATGAAAAGGGAGCGCCGCCACTTTATTCGCAGCTGGAATCCATAATCAAGATGCAGATCGAGCGGGGAGAGTATAACCGGGGGGATTTTCTGCCGACGGAAAAGATGCTGATGGATCAGTATGAGGTCTCGAGAGTGACGGTCAGGCAGGCCATGGCGGCCCTGTCCCAGGCCGGATATATCAAATGCTCCAGGGGAATCGGCACAGAGGTGATCTATGAGAAAATCGACGAACACATGAAGAGCGTCATCAGCTTTACGGATGAGATGAAACAGCACAATATCACTATGGAAACCACCTATTGCCGCATGGAGAAGGTCATGCCGGGTACCACCGTGGCATCAGCGCTTCAGATTCCTAAAACGGAGATGTGCTACTGCCTGACCAGAGTCCGCAGTGTCCAGGGGAAACCGCTGGTGTATACCGTTACGTATCTGAGAGATATCGTGGAGCTTCCTATGGACAGCCAGTATTATATGGAGTCTCTGTACAAATATTTAAGTGAAATCCATGAAATAAGAATTGTAAAAGGAAGGGACACACTGGAAGCGGCGCTGCCCTCTCCGGAGGTTCAGAAATTCCTGGAAATAGAGGCTCAGATGCCGGTATTTAAGCGGATCCGCCAGACATTTCTGCCGGGAGAAGACTTTCCCGAGCTGCATAACGGCGGAAAGGATGGGCTGGTCTTCGAATACTCCGTCTGCTACTATCCGGGAAACCGTTACAAATATACAGTCGATCTATAGTAACGATTCAGCCGTGGATCATCTTGCTGCCTTACGGCTGAATCGTTACGAAATTACCATGAATAACAGGGAGGCAATATCATGAATATCGCAGGTAAATATAACAATTACGATCCGCATCCGAAAAAGGTGATTCCAGGATTTGAGGATCAGGCGTGGGAAGGCGTCCCAGGTGTCAAGGCGGAGCTGACCCGCAAGGCAGAGGACATCCTGAGCCGGGAAAAAAGAGCGGTTCTCTGTCTGGATTTCTATCCCGGTGTCGCCAAAGAGGAACTGATGGAGCTGGCGCTCTCCTTAAATCCAGCAAAAATCATGGATATGGAAGACTATGCGAAATCAGAGGAAGTACTGAACCGCGAGTTTCATGACTTCATCACGGAAGACCGCGTATTCGGAGTGATCTGCCACAAGAAGCTGGCCGATTTCTTTGACGCGGCCAAGCTGGAAGCGGCGGCAGCGGAGCTGGAAGCGCAGAAGGAAGGGCTGGTGGTGATCGCCGGCGTAGGAGCCGGTCTCATAAGCAGAGGCGATATTTACGTTTACTGCGGCATAACGAGATGGGAAATCCAGCTGCGCTACCGGAAGGGAATGCCCAACTGGCACTGCACCAACAGAGATGCTCCCATTTTAACAAAATATAAGCGGGCCTTTTTTATCGAGTGGAGGCTGGCGGACCGTTACAAGAAGGAGCGGTATGATCAGTTTGATTATGTGCTGGAGAGCGAAGAAACCGGTAATCCCAAACTGATAACAGGCCAGGCTTTTCGCGGCGGCTTAGAAAAAGTCAGCGCAGAGCCGTTCAGAATGGAACCGTATTTCGATCCCGGCGTATGGGGCGGTCACTGGATGCAGGAGAATTTCGGACTGGATCCGGAGAAGGAGAATTTTGCGTGGAGTTTCGACGGAGTACCCGAGGAAAATTGCCTGAATCTTACATATGGAGACATAACCGTAAAAATACCAGCTATCGACCTGGTAATGTATCGTCCTCATGAGCTTCTGGGAGAACGGGTTCACGGCCGTTTTGGCGCGGAGTTCCCCATTCGTTTTGACCTTCTGGATACCATGGGAGGCGGCAATCTGTCTCTTCAGGTCCATCCGCTGACGGAGTATATTCAGGATTCCTTTGGAATGCACTACACACAGGACGAGAGCTATTATCTTCTTGATGCGGCAGAGGACGAAGAGACTTACGTCTATTTAGGCGTGAAAAATGGGGTAGACCGCGACGCCATGGCCCGTGATCTGAAACGGGCGGAAAAGGGGGAAATTCCATTTCCGGCGGAAGAGTATGTGAACCGGGTACCGGTAAAGAAACACGATCATATTCTGATCCCGGCGGGAACCATCCATTGCTCCGGCAAAAATACCATGGTGCTGGAGATCAGCGCCACCCCCTATATCTTTACCTTTAAGCTGTGGGACTGGGGCCGAGTGGGACTCGACGGAATCCCGCGCCCGATTCACGTGGAGCACGGTTTAAAAAATATTCAGTGGGACCGTGACACGGACTGGATATACGATAACATTGTACACCAGGAAACGGTACTGTCCAATGAATCGGGGAAAATGGTGGAGCGCACCGGACTTCACAACCGGGAGTTCATCGATACCTGCCGTTATACGCTGACCGAGGCTGCTTCAGTTGAGATGGACGATTCCGTTCATGTGATGAATCTGGTAGACGGCAGATGCGCCCGCATTGAAAGCATGGATGGCAGTTTTGAGCCATTTGAGATTCATTATGCGGAGACTGCCATTGTGCCGGCTGCCGCAAAGTGCTACCGGATTGTTCCGGAAGACGGAGAGATAAAAATGGTCGTGGCATCGGTACGCCGATAGAGAATAACAAGCAGGGGCCCCGGCTAAGCAGCAGATTCACTGCTTTGCCCGGGCCTTTGCTGTGATTAAGATGAGCGTATTGTGTGTCATAGAGAAATAAACACCATATATTGTGTATGAAAACATAAAATTGAGGGTATAATAAAAAATATCAAAAAAATTCAAAAAACATGTTGACTTTTGTCGGCTGCTTTGATATGATATACCTCGCCGCTGAAAACGGCGGCAAACTTTTCCAAAAATCTTCCAGCTGAACCGCTGAGAAAGTTTTGAAGAAAATGAAAAAAGTGGTTGACAAAAACAAATCACTGTGATAAGATATAAAAGTTGCTGCTGACATAGATCGACAGCAAACGCACTTTGAAAACAGAAGATTGAACAGTATGTAAAACCCTGAAAATTCTAATAAAATAAGCCATTGTTTGATGGCTTTGAATGAGAAAATTCAGAACGAATACAATTATTGTATACGAACCAAACAACAAGTAAAACGGGAAATAAATTAGCTAGTTAGTTGATTTTGACCCCGGATCAAACGAAGGGGTAACGACCTCATTACTAAGTTCGAAAGAACCTCACTAAGTAATGAGTCGTATGTTTCGACTAAACTCGAAAATACCTCGTTAAGTCGAAGACTATAACATGAGAGTTCGATCCTGGCTCAGGATGAACGCTGGCGGCGTGCTTAACACATGCAAGTCGAGCGAAGCGGTTTCAATGAAGTTTTCGGATGGATTTGAAATCGACTTAGCGGCGG